>NZ_DALYUL010000001.1:0-20634 GCF_031981185.1 Anaerotignum sp.
CGGAAAATTAATGTGTACCTGATACTCGTCTTTTTTGAATCCGTATTTTTCCAGAACAGTGAGTACATTTTCTGAAGAACTGCGTGCATTGCTTTTTCGCCGGCTGGAACGCTGTCTTCCTTTTATTTCTTCCTCCTCCACAATACCCGTTACTGTCAGCAATCCCTTTTCTGCTTTTAGAACAGTTGCTTCAATGGCTAGGAGTGCACCACCTCCGCCGCCTTGAACAGCCATCCCGTTGACCACCCCAATTTGAGGCTTCATGCTCACTTTTCTTCGCAAAATCGGTTGATACCTCCCCGTTTCCGCCACCCATTCCATATCTGCAAAGGTAATTTTTCGATTTCCCTCCATAGCAGCTAGCGATGTTAATGATTGAACAATATTTACCGTATCTCGGCCACCTCTAGCATAACATGCGATCTTTTTACTAAGACCTTCTTCATAGGCAAAGCCACCCCTGTTCAGGCTATTTCTTGCAATTTGTTCCACTGCTTTTTCATCCAAACCTTCAAAAAATATCTCCGTGCAACGAGATCTAAGCGCAGGAGGAATATCAGCAGGGTTCCTGGTGGTTGCCCCAATCAAGCGAAAATCTGCAGGAATTCCTTTTTGAAACATTTCGTGAATATAAGGGGGTATGTTTTTGTTCTCTCTGCCATAATAGCTGCTTTGAAAACGAGCAATCCTATCCTCTAGAACCTTTAAAAGCTTATTCATTTGTACAGGATGGAGCTCCCCTATTTCATCAATAAATAGCACACCGCCATTGGCTTCGCAAATGGCACCTGGACGGGGCTGTGGTACACCCATCTGACCAAAAACACCAGCCCCTTGATAGATGGGATCATGCACAGACCCCATTAAAGGGTCTGCAATATTTCTTTCGTCAAACTGGAGGGTAGTCGCATCTATTTCCACAAACTTTGCTCTTTCCGAGAATGGACTGTCCTCTTTTTCCTTCGCTTCCTCTAAAATTAAACGAGCAGCAGCAGTTTTCCCCACACCCGGTGGTCCATAAATTAAAATGTGTTGGGGGTTGGGTCCGCATAGAGCAGCTCTTAGAGCCTTAATTGCCTTTTCCTGACCGATAATTTCAGCCAAATCCTTTGGACGTGTCTGCTCCGCTAATGGGACTGTCAGCTTTTGCTGCCGCATGCCATCCAATTCTTCCAGCTGCCTGGAATTTTCTGCCGGTGAAAATTCTCCTTTTAACTGCTTTTTCCGAACTCTTGTAAAGAAATAATAAGCACCCATTCCGAAAAACAGTATTTGCACTATGGTCAAAACGTTCCATCCGTTCACAAAATCCTCTCCCTTTTCGATTTTCCTGATATTAGTATTCCGAAAAAAGAGAAGTCTATGCCATAGGAAGTAAAAACACCATACTTTGTATATTCTTTACGAAAAAAATGCTGTAATTTATGTAATCCCTATACAAATCTTCTCTATAAAATCATCTTAACCTCCAAATCATCCTCTGTCTCACAATAATCATTCTGGGTACTTCCATTTTATCTTTCCTGATACCTATACTACCGTAACCCCTATTCATTTATCTGTAATTTGAGCAAAATATCAACCGTGGCACCCCATCTAATATAGAACTAAGTACATTTCATTTTCACCTCGCCGGCCTAACATAAATCATCATTCTTTGCGTTCCTGCTCCAGCAAAGGGCGGTTGCTTTTAAGATATATTCGTGAACACCATATGAAAGCACAGCCCTAGATAATGAACTAAAAAGGGCAAATCATGCCATCTGTATTGCTGTTTTTTAAAAGCGAATAACACAATAAAAAAGCGCACCACCAAATATTGAATATTTGGGGTGCACTTTCTAAATATCCTTAGAAACCGAGGATAAAAGGTTCTATTATTGATAGGGCTTATGCCCAGTATCCATTGAAGGTCGTGCCCCATTAGGCACAATTGTTACGCTTTTCCCTAATGAGAAAAGCATATCAAAACCATTCAAATGAATCTTACTCCATAATTTCTACTACGGAACCAGCGCCTACTGTTCTACCACCTTCACGGATAGCGAAACGAAGACCCTGAGCCATAGCTACGGGAGTGATCAATTCAATCTCCATCTCTACGTTGTCGCCAGGCATACACATTTCTACACCAGCAGGCAAAGAGATAACGCCTGTAACGTCAGTTGTTCTGAAGTAGAACTGAGGTCTGTAGTTGTTGAAGAAAGGAGTATGACGGCCACCTTCTTCTTTACTCAAAACGTAAACCTGAGCTTTGAACTTTGTGTGAGGTGTAATGGAACCGGGTTTAGCCAATACCTGACCTCTTTCGATATCTGTTCTCTGAACACCACGAAGAAGAACACCGATGTTATCGCCAGCTTCAGCCTGATCCAAAAGTTTACGGAACATTTCAACGCCAGTTACAACAACTTTTCTTGTTTCATCAGCCAAACCAACGATTTCAACTTCTTCCTGAACCTTAACAACACCGCTTTCAACTCTACCAGTTGCAACAGTACCACGGCCAGTGATGGAGAATACGTCTTCGACAGGCATCAAGAAAGGCTTGTCTACGTCACGCTTAGGGTTAGGGATATAGCCTTCGATTTCGTTGAACAAATCAACGATCTTGTCGCCCCAAGGGCCAGCAGGATCCTGAAGAGCCTGTAAAGCAGAACCTCTGATGATAGGAATATCATCACCGGGGAATTCATACTCGGAAAGAAGGTCTCTGATTTCCATTTCAACCAAGTCAAGAAGTTCTTCGTCATCTACCATGTCGCATTTGTTCATAAATACAACAATGTAGGGAACGCCAACCTGACGGGAAAGCAAAATGTGCTCTCTTGTCTGAGCCATAGGACCATCTGTTGCAGCAACAACAAGGATTGCGCCGTCCATCTGAGCAGCACCTGTGATCATGTTCTTTACATAGTCAGCATGTCCAGGGCAGTCAACGTGAGCGTAATGTCTAACAGGTGTTTCATATTCAACGTGAGATGTGGAAATTGTGATACCACGTTCTCTTTCTTCAGGAGCCTTATCGATATTATCAAAAGAAACTTCTTGTCCCAGTTTGTATCTTTCGAACAGTGTCTTTGTAATCGCTGCTGTAAGAGTTGTTTTGCCGTGGTCAACGTGACCGATTGTACCAATATTTACATGAGGTTTGGTTCTTTCAAATTTTTGCTTTGCCATTTTAAATTATCCTCCTTTAGGTTTGTGGAAATCCATTGAGTTTGGTGCATTTACTGGAATGCACCTATCGACTACAATTATATTAGACTTCCCTTGTTTTTGCAATACCAAAATAGCCATGCAATGGATATTTTGGCATTTTTTCTAACCAAAACAATTCGTTGAAAAAGATGGTTTTTAATTACTTTTTGCCTTCCAAAACCTTCTCCTGAACGGATTTAGGGCAAGGTTCATAATGGTCTACTTCCATTACATAGTTACCACGACCCTGTGTTTTGGAGCGAAGGTCTGTGGAGTAACCGAACATTTCAGCCAAAGGCACGAAGGAATGAATGATCTGTGCGTTAGATCTAGCTTCCATACCATCAATACGACCACGACGAGAGTTAATATCGCCGATAACGTCGCCCATATAATCCTCGGGTACAGTTACTGTAACCTTCATGATAGGCTCCAGGAGAACTGCGTCACCTTTTCTCATAGCTTCCTTGAAAGCCATGGAACCTGCTACCTGATAAGCTGTTTCAGAGGAGTCAACGTCATGGTAAGAACCATCGTAAACTTCTGCCTTAACACCCAAAACTGGGTAGCCGCCTAAGATACCGCTCAGCATTGCCTGCTGAATACCTTTATCAATTGCGGGGATATATTCCTTAGGAATAGAACCACCAACTGTTGCATTTACAAATTCATAATTGTGTTCTGCATCTGTACCAATAGGATAGAAACGAACCTTACAGTGACCATACTGACCACGACCGCCGGACTGACGTACGAATTTACCTTCAACATCAACAGCCTTACGGAAGGTTTCCTTGTAGGATACCTGAGGAGCACCAACGTTTGCCTCAACCTTGAATTCTCTCAAGAGACGGTCAACGATGATTTCCAAGTGCAACTCGCCCATACCTGCAATGATTGTCTGTCCTGTATCAGGGTTTGTGTATGTCTTAAATGTGGGATCTTCTTCAGCCAATTTTGCCAATGCAATACCCATTTTATCTCTACCAGCTTTTGTTTTAGGTTCAATCGCAACTTCGATAACGGGTTCAGGGAATACCATGGATTCCAAAATAACTTCGTTATCCTCATGACAAATTGTATCACCTGTTGTTGTTAACTTGAAGCCAACAGCTGCCGCAATATCACCAGAGTAAACCTTGTCGATTTCTTCTCTATGGTTAGCATGCATCTGCAGGATACGGCCAACACGTTCTTTTTTACCCTTTGTAGAATTGTAAACATATGTGCCGGAATCCAAGGTACCGGAGTACACACGGAAGAATGCCAGTTTACCTACGAAGGGGTCATTCATAATTTTAAATGCCAAAGCAGAGAAGGGTTCTTCATCGGAAGAATGTCTTTCAATTTCTTCACCTGTGTCAGGGTCAATACCCTTGATTGAAGCAATGTCAGTGGGTGCTGGCATATAATCAATAACGCCATCCAGAAGCTTCTGAACACCTTTATTTCTGTATGCAGAACCACACATAACAGGCACCAATTCGCAAGCGATACAAGCCTTACGCAGTGCAACCTTAAGTTCTTCTTCGGAGATTTCTTCCTCAGCAAAGAACTTTTCCATCAACTCTTCGTCTGTTTCGCAGATAGTTTCAACCATAATTGCTCTGTGCTCTTGTTCTAAATCTGCATAATCAGCAGGAATTTCCTCTTCATCTACTTCTGTACCTGTTGCATTTTCATAGAAGTAGGCTTTCATCTTCATCAGATCAATAATGCCTTTGAAATCGTTTTCTGCACCAATAGGCAGAGTAACAGCTACTGGATGGCAACCCAGTCTGTCTACGATAGACTTCATAGACCCCAGGAAATCAGCACCCATGATATCCATTTTGTTAACGAAAATCATACGAGGTACCATGTAGTTATCAGCCTGTCTCCAAACTGTTTCTGTCTGAGGTTCAACGCCGCCCTTTGCATCCAAAACACAAACAGCACCATCTAATACACGCAGGGAACGTTCTACTTCTACTGTAAAGTCAACGTGTCCAGGTGTATCAATAATGTTGATTCTGTTTTCATTCCAATGACAAGTTGTTGCAGCGGAGGTAATTGTAATACCTCTTTCCTGTTCCTGCTCCATCCAGTCCATGGTTGCAGTACCTTCGTGGGTATCGCCGATTTTGTAGTTACGGCCGGTATAGAACAGAATACGCTCTGTAAGAGTGGTCTTACCAGCGTCAATATGTGCCATGATACCAATATTTCTGGTTCTAGCAAGCGGGTATTCTCTGTTTGCCACGCTTTACTCCTCCTTTGTTATCTTTCACTAAACCAAAACCAAACGAAAGGGTTTAGGCACATCTTATAAAAAATGCGCCCAAAGAATAGTATTTCCAAAACCTTTCGTATCCATTCCAATTTATTACCACTTGAAATGGGAGAATGCTTTGTTTGCATCTGCCATTTTGTGTGTTTCGTCTTTCTTCTTGCATGCGCCACCTGCATTGCTTAATGCATCGATGAGCTCGTTGGCCAAACGGTCAACCATAGTCTTTTCGCCACGTTTTCTGGAATAAATGGTCAACCAACGAAGACCCAGAGTCTGACGTCTTTCAGGTCTAACTTCCATAGGAACCTGGTAAGTTGCACCACCAACACGGCGTGCTTTAACTTCCAATACAGGCATGATATTGCCCAAAGCTTCTTCAAAAGCCTCTAAAGCTTCTTTACCTGTCTTCTCTGCTACTTTGTCGAATGCACCATAAACGATCTTTTCAGCAACACCTTTTTTACCATCCAACATAATGCTGTTGATAAGCTTTGTTACAAGCTTGCTATTGTAAATAGGGTCTGCTAAAACCTCTCTTTTCGCAACATGTCCTTTTCTTGGCACGATTCTTCCCTCCTTAATGAATAATAATATTCTCGGTACTTCACAGGCATACTGCCCGTGTTTTCATGCCTTAACATTCAATGTATATCTCGTCTAAGCAATCGCAGATTGTATTGATCTGTATAAGGCATTTCTCATTTTATTGTAATTACTTCTTTGGTTTCGCTGCTTTAGGGCGTTTTGCGCCGTATTTGGATCTAGCCTGCATTCTCTTTGCAACGCCAGCTGTATCCAATGTACCTCTGACGATGTGATAACGCACACCGGGAAGATCCTTTACTCTACCGCCTCTGATCAAAACAACGCTATGCTCCTGAAGGTTGTGACCTTCACCAGGGATATAAGCTGTTACTTCAATACCATTGGAAAGACGAACTCTGGCGATCTTTCTGAGCGCGGAGTTAGGCTTCTTTGGTGTGGAAGTCTTAACTGCTGTACATACACCACGTTTCTGAGGAGAAGAAACATCTGTTGCTTTCTTCTGCAGAGAGTTCAAGCCTTTCTGCAAAGCGGGTGCTGTTGATTTTTTCTCAATAGTCTGTCTGCCTTTTCTTACTAACTGATTAAACGTAGGCATTAATTGCACCTCCTTATAAAAAATAAATACGATCTGCTCTTGCAATAAATTTGCCTTTTTAGTGTACAAATACAGGCATGCTTAGAAAAGCCCATAGTTGTAGACACTAGGAAATTCTATCATCCGAATTCTGAAAAGTCAAGGTTTTTCTGAAAAGCTAACCAATTTTCCCATTCTTTAAACATCATTTTCTATTTTTGCAGAAAAATGACTTATAAAATAACATAAATTATTATTTTGTAGTCTTAAAAGTCGTCTGATTCGTGCAAGACCTTTTGGCTATGAGGGCAATTTTTCATAGCGATCTTGCCGTGTTATAGTAAATAAAGACTGTCCCCATATGGAACAGTCTTTACAGATTTTTAAGGAAACCCTGCTTATATAATTTTTAGCTCTATCAAACACATATCTTCAGATTTAGTTATCAATACACTTGGATAATATTTTCGAATTATTATAAGAAAATATATTATATGTTAAAATCTCACATTTTTAAAACAATCTGATTTATTCTGCTCTCCATATTATTCTCATCAAACTTCCCTAATAAAAGCTGGGATTCAATTTTACCGTCTTTCATAAACAAAACTCTTTCTGCCCTTGATGCCACCTTTGCATCATGCGTCACTAGCATAATAGCCGTACCTTTTTTGTTGATGTCTAAAAATAATTCCATAATTTCTTCTGAAGACTTGGAGTTAAGTGCTCCGGTAGGCTCATCCCCAAACAAAATCTTTGGTTCATTCATTAATGCACGACAAATACCCGCCCGCTGTAACTGGCCACCGGATATCTCGGTGATCCCCCTGTTCTCCAGATTAGAAAGCCCAGTGTCTTTCAGCAACTCCATTGCTTTCTTTATTATGTTTTTAGCATTTTTTTTGTTGTTCTGCACACTGGGAAGAATGATGTTATCAAGAACATTCAAATTCTTAAGCATGGTGGGTTGCTGGAATACAAAGCCCATTTTCGTTCTGCGTATGTCAGAAAGGGCATTCTCGTTTAACTGAGATAACGCCTGACCATCAAATGCAATTGCGCCACTGTCAATGGTGTCAGTGCCACTCAAAGCAAAAAGTAGTGTGGATTTTCCGCAGCCTGATGGCCCCATCACCCCAACAAATTCTCCCGCTGTTATTTCTATATCCACATTATTTAAAGCAATTGCCTTTTCCTGCCCCTTACCATATGTCTTAACGATGCTTTTTCCGCTGATTATTTTCTTCATAAACCTACTCCTTAATGTAATCCGGTATTTTAAATGAGGAAATACTCGAAATGCCAAGCCGTGTTGCAAAGCCTACGCAAACCGCCATAAGAACCGGCGAAAATAGATATGCAAACAAGGGATTAATCACAAAACGGAATGTGGATGCACCAAAGGATGCAATCAATCCGGCACCTAAAAGCTCTCCCAAAGTGTTTGCTAAAATTGTACCAATCAAAATGCCAACAATGAGCACAGCATAAGCTCTAGCTAAATATTGGACACGAATCTCAGATGTTTTGAAACCTAGGGATTTTAAAACAGCGATAGAATAGCGTTCCTTTGTCAACAGCATTTTCATAAAGAGAATGGTCACAAGCATAGTGAGCAAAACGGAGACAGCCATAGCCGCGTAAGAAACCTTTTGGACTGCATCTATAATTCCCCCAAATGACTGCTTGACATATTGATCAATATCCGCTACCTTTGCATAGGAAAAAAGGTCCTTGTAGTCAGCCACTTTTTGGGAAACAGCCACTCCCATTTGGAGTCTTACCGGAATAATGCTCCAAAGAATCCTTCCATCCTCTGTATGAAAGACAGCCTTTGCAGTCTTACCACCATTTGTAATATCTGAATATATACCGCATATGGTAAGTACCTTTCCACGTCCGTCAACAATCAGCGTAAAAGTATCATTTAGGCTCAATTTCAAATCATCGGCGACAAAGCCAGAAACAGCAATCTCAGCTTCACTCTGTGGTGCCCTACCGGACGAATAGTTGATTGGGAAAATAGAGTGGTCCCCCAGCTCTACCTTAAGCTTCCCAATAGTCCCATCTGTCTTGGGCATATCAAACATGTAACTTGTCAGTACTGTATATTCTTCAATATCTGAATCCTGTGCCATATAACTTGCTATCTCATCAGTTTTTGCGGCGATATTGTCCTTTTGCTGAATATCCATTCGCATATCGCATTCCCCTATGCCCATGTAAGTCATAAAGTTGCGTTGAGAAATGGTGTTATAAATATTTTGTGGCACAATCATCAAAAAAGAGGAAATAATTAACACCAGAAGCATAGTTACATAGAGCTTTTTACGTATCAAAACATCCTGGAGACCAAGAAAAATATTAGGGGAATGTATCCCAATACCAGATAGTCGAAACCCTCTTGCCACTTTCGATTTTTCCTGTGGTGCGCCAAAACGGATGGCCTCCGCTGCCGAAATTCGTTTGAAACGACGCAAAATGCCATTCACATACAGTATCACAATAAAAAAGATAATCAATGCACTTATCAATCCAAACACCACACCCAATTCAGAGCCACCAGCGTCTCCCATATATAAGCGGATATTTGCTAAAAAAGGCTCTTTTACAAACAAGGAAAGTAAAAAACCCCCAGTGCATGCAATTCCCCCCAGAACACTATATTTGGCCAAATAGAGCTGCCTAATATTTCGTGATCTCAGTCCAATTGCCTTCAGTACGCCGATTTCTCGGTAATCCTCCTCTATTTTGGCTAGCAGTGTAAAGCGGATACATAAGAAAACAACGATAATCACAAGAATGCTGATGAGAATTAGCACTGCAATCATAATGCCATCGTCAATGGCATTTGCCATTTTGAACAAAGAATAGGTAATTGCCGGGGGGCCGTTGGCCGGAAGACCCTTTGAAAGATATGCCCCTTCCAATGAGGAAGCGTAAGAAGGATCGATCAAACGAAACTCTATGAGGTGTTCCAACTTCCCAAAACTCCTCATCAGCTCAAAATCAGCCTCATTTACAACAAAACGCTTAGAGGAAATCATGGACGCATTCATCTGAGAATCCCGCACAAACCCGGCTACTGTAAAATGCACGCCATGAATCACAACGCTGTCACCAATGTTTGCCTGACCATTTTTCAGATAATAAATAGGTACAAATATTTCGCCTTCACTTGGTTTAATAATCGTTCCATCAAGATTTAGCAAAAAATCGAAATGTTTGCTTTGCACAGAAAGCCCATTATCCTGTATAGAACCGGCGAGAGAATCTTCACCAATCATAATTTCAGCGCCCTCTATATTCAGAAAAGATGTGACTTGGAAATCTTCAATATATTCCTGCTCATCCACAAAATCTAAAAGTTGCTTTATGTTTATCTCGCCGGAATGCATTTGCAAAAAGTGAGGTGTCTTGGCATTTTCCATCATACTGTTAATAGAAGAAAACAGGCTTACAGAAAGTATTCCCCCAAGGGAAGTGAGCATTGCCGCCAGCAGGATAAATGCAGTAATGGTAATTGTAATCAGCTTGTTTTTCGTAATATCATTTAGAATCAATTTTCGATACATACTTCACCTCTATTTAACAATTTTATTTGGTATATTAAATGGCTGTTTCATGAGAATCATCTGGATACAGCACTATGCACATCAAGATATTAATTACATATAACTCAAGTCTGATAATTGCAACGCCAAGGCCTCCTACTATGCCAAAACTAAAAATTGATTTGGATATTACTCCTCAGAACCATTTTCAAAATGAAATAATGTGATTACACTGTCAAAACAACCAGGGACCGCCCCAAAAAGTCTCTCCAGATTAAAGATAAAGGCTTTAATTCTCCTTAACAACGCTTCCCCTGTCAGCTTATCGGAATAGTCATCAAAAACAGTGTTAACATGGGCCACTACCATTTCTAAGCATTCATAGGGATATGGTGTATGAAATATACCCTCTTTTATTCCATCTTCTATAATTCCCATTAGAATAGGTGGAATCCCTTCCAGCATGGTCTGATGTGTTTTCTGATGCATTAAAGCATTCTGCGGTCTATGCATTTGCTGGGTAAGAACACCCGGCGTTCCATCTTTATCACCATTCATTGCCAGTAACGTTTGAATTAATCGTTTCATAACCGGAATATTTCTATCCTCAGCAATCTGTTTAGCTTCTTCTAAAAGTCTTTCGCAATGTCGCTCTATGAGCGCATCCAAAACATCTTCTTTTGATTTAAAATGATAATATACTGTTCCTCTTGCAATTCCCGCTTTTTCTATAATTGCACTGATTGTTGTGCCGTCAAAACCATTCATGTTAAACAGTTCCTGAGCGGCATCTAGTATCTCATTTTTACGCACATCGGCGTCTTTAATGATTCGCATATCCATGACCTCCTAAATTAGACTGAACGTCAGTTTAATTCTATGGGTTACATTAACTTTTGTCAATACATTTTTTATTAGTAATCCACTGTTATGCAAATTTATTTATGTTCCTGTGGCTAATAACAAAACAATGAAATAAAAAGGTGAGGATACTCCTTTGCTCCTTTTCGGACAACGCCAAACACTTTTCCATGTATAGCATGAAATCATGCAATGATATGCACAACAGAATTAGATTTACACTTAGTTAGCCCAGCCTTCTGATATAGTACACCACTATAGGAATATATAGAGTGACCAACAAAAACATGATGAACACCCTTACATTTACACCTGCACAGACTATGTAGCCCACCACCATAACGGTGGATTTCAAAGGGTATTGAACTTATACAATGCAATGAAAAAAGAAGCACCCCACTCTCCTGCAAGTGAGGCACCTCTACAAATCTACGATTTAAATCTCCTGCTTGAAAACAGAAACATTGAAACTCATACAGATTAACCAAAATAGACTTTCAAGGCTCTTCCAATAAACACCGAAGCACCTTCTCCATATTTTTTATCGTTTACATTTATAAAAATAGGATTGGTAAGGTAGTTTTCAGCCATCAAAGGCCAATAATGCTCCCCTAAACTCAGTCCATTGTTGCTTTCATTACACCAGTCAATCAGTTTACCAACCTTTTTTTGAACCTCTTCACTAGAGACATCTTCACTTAAATCCTCCGTTAGTTTTCTGGTAAGGTAATCTGTTTTTTTAATCAATTCCTCTACGTCAATTGCCTCTAAATCCATCTGTAGGTATTTCTCCAAATTCTTTTTAGAAACATCGGCAAACTTCTCAAGGCTTCCATATTGTTTCACTGCAAGTTGGGAAAGTTGGGATTCATTTGATCTTAGCTCATTCACCATTTCGTCAAATTTTTCTGTATCTCCAAATTTTTTCACAATTTCATAGGTATAGGTCTTTTTAAATTCATCCAACGCATTAAAATAATCAACCATATCAAATTTCTCAAAACTCATAATATGTTCTCCTTTTTCCAGTTTTTCCAATAGGATTAGTAATCCGTTCAACCGATCACGCTTCATCTGGATAAATGCTCTTTGTTTTTTTAAAGCTTCCCTTTTGTCAAATTTGGGGTTATCCATGATTTCTTTTATTTCTTTCAAAGTAAAATCAAGCTCTTTAAAAAACAAAATCTGTTGTAAAATTTCCAATGAAGCATCATCATATAATCTGTATCCAGCATCAGTAACCTCCGTTGGTTTAAATAAACCAATTTCATCATAGAATTGGAGGGTTCTGACACTAACCCCCGTCAACGAAGACACCTGTTTTACAGTTCTCATAATTATCCTCCTTTCTGTGATTCAAGATAAGAGCTGATGATTTATTTCATCTATCTTTGCCTTTAGCATAATCTATCACGAAGGGTGAGAGTCAATGCTTTTTTGAAATATTATTAAATATATGCTACAGTTGTTGTTCTGCATTGGGCTGTACTCCTTGTGTTTCTCTCGTGGGATAATGTATTATCTTTTTATTTGCTCACAAATAAGAGGATGTGTTTTTAGTTGCAAAAAACACATCCTCACTCACCCTATTTTATTTATTCTGACCTATATCTTTGACACAGCATCGTACCGTTCTTTTAAAATAAATACCTCTTTGGTTTCCATTAAGGATGTTCATATACATCGGTAATGACCCAAGTGCCATCTTTAAATTCAGAAGTCACCCAAACTGGAATTCCCAAACTTCCCGTCCCCCATTCATCCATAAATGCAAAATAGGAATAAATATAAACAGATCTTGCACCTTTCGGTCCATACAGCGTAAACACAGGGGTACGCAAAGAAAACTCCTTCGCATCTGGACTGTCCGACCATCTGATAGAATGCATGTTTTTATAGCCCAGCCTTCTAAAATTTTCATCGGATATTATTTCAGGGTTGGGGTTGCTCTCAAGGGGAACGGCATTTGCCGACACAATCAAACTTTCCATTCTTAAGCCGATGTACACAGCACCCGAGAAATAAAGCAGGAAGCAAAAGCAAATACAATATAAAATTTTATTACTATTGTTGTAATTTTTTTCATGCTATCTCCTCTTCATCGTCTATTTTTTGTCCAGATTGTCAGAGAACTCCTTCATCCACGGCAGTGATTTTAAAAAATGCTGTCCCATATATGTAACCAACTGAAAAGCAGCAAATGTCATCATCAGGATTAAAGAGCGAATCACTTTTGTACCTATTTCAAGCATATCATTCGGAACATTCGACTTCAAAAATTGTTTTATGCCATTCATGTACTTCTTCTCTCATAGCCATACCCCCAAATTCTTATGCTAAGTCATTTAAGTCAATTTTTTTAACCAAATTAGCGAAAACTTCCTACTCCTTATATTTTTATAGCTGTCCTTTTTTCAATTCTCTAGAAGAAGTAAATTGCAATTCCTTCTTTATTAAAAAGAGGATGAACAAAAAATTCACCCTTGAGTATCTGATATATTCTGCAATGTAAAAACATCATATGCCTCTTTCCAGCTATGCTAAAAATCCAGCTATGCTCTCTCGGAAATAACAACTTTCCTTAATTGTGTATCCCACTTCATATCAAACAGTGTAAAAAATTCAACGGTTTCCCGTAATGGCAAATACATTTTATTTTGAACTACCTTACCTTGAATACCTGTGTCTTTATAATTATAAATCACTTCACTGTCTCTTATAGATAATTTTTTTGTATTACCATAGGTAGGAGAAAACATATTGTCCCAATCTTCCAAAGATATATATAAACTTCCCTGCGAGTCAATAAACGCATTTTCAAAAATATATAGCTTTCCATCTAATACAGAACCTAATTCTGTAAGATTCATGTTATTTAATGGCAAAAACACATCGTATTTATGTTGTCTTGTAAACAGCATCTCTATAGAACTTATAAGCTGGACCGCTTCGTTATCATAAAGCTGAACTTTCAATATTTTTGTATCATTCACGATTATATCTAATTTCCCTGTATTATAAACCAAGAAATTTATAACTCGCTTACCACTTTCGTCGTTGGCATATAAACTAATACGATACTGAAAATCTTTTACAGGCCTTAATTCATTTTTTTGTTCTTCCAAATTTTCTTGGGTAAAGTTATTGTGTTTTAAGCTATCTTTTAGCATATTAATTAGTATGTTAATCTCTTCTTCGCTAATAATATAAGATATCCCTCCCCCATTATCAATGCTTATAAAATGCGTATTGTATGATTCAGAAATAAAAACATTCTCTTTATTGCCCTTTAGCATACTTGCATCCTCTGCATATACCATTGTTGTATATAATAGTATCCATATATAAATAAATAATTTCTTCATAATGCACCTCAGTCCTGCTATCTAAGCAAAAATCATCAAGGAAATAATCAGGTAACCTGAAAATTTCCTTGATTGCTAACTTTAAAATTCAGCTGTAACTACCGCCAAAAAATCAGGTTCTTCATACATAATATATCTTACTCCATCATATTTTCCATCCGCTATTGCGAAATAGACGTTTGAATAATTTGTATATTTATATTCTTCATATCCGAACGCGAAAACATAATGATCATCATAAAGTGAAGGCGACTGTGTTTGGATAATTTGAAAAACATCATTTTTTACGTTTGACATTAATTCTGTTTCAGAATCTATCCAATCCCAATCTATATTAGCATTTCTGTATCCACAATCAGTTACATATTCTTCAATTCCAGATGCTAATAGATGTGTGTATGTTCCTCGATCCGGATCACATTCCGACAAATCAAATAATCTATTATATACGCTGGTCCATGACCCATCTTTTAAATCCAAATCATAAGATTCATATCCCAGAATCATCATATTTACCGCGGCTACAGGACCACAATCCCCAGCATCACCAGGAAAGTCATCCTTTGTTCTATAAGAAGCCAAAGCACCGTCATATAAATTTCTTATCCTTAGTTTGTCATAACCATACTCCAAATCCGCTGGATCTTCAATATACATAGGACTTATTACTTGGTCTGAACCAAAGTTTTCATAAATTTCATCCCACATCTTTGAATAATCTTTACCTTCCACCCTATCATTACTTCGCAACTTAGTAACTGTATTTTCAATCTCATCCCCAGTAATGATATCTTTCATAGAACCATCATCTTCTACAGCATAATAATTTATTCCTCCGACGTAATATCCCTTCTCATTGCTTTCTAAGGTATCAAGAAAGCCTCTTGAATCAGAAAAACTGTATTCAATAACTGGAGCATATATTTCTTGTGCTCCAATTACAATATAGCCACTATAACTATTGTCTTCATCCATTATATCAAATTTGTAGGCCGAGGGTCTATCATCATTTCCATACAATATTAAACTTGATTCCAAACTATAATCATCTGGTAGCCCTTCTACAATAGAATCACTATTTTCACGAGCATTTAAAAATCCATAAGCTACTTTCATTGCTAGCTCGCTATCAATTTCCTGTTCCCCTATTGGATTCGCAAATACGCTTATTGGCCCGCTGATTGACATCATTATTGACAATGCTAAAGCTACATACTTTCGTTTCATGCTTGTTCTCCTTTCAATTTAAACTCCAATTTATATGTATAAACTTTGAATTTTTACACTTAATTAACAAAAACATTGTGCACTTTGTTTTCAAACTCATTATCCCCCCCCCCGAATTTACAAGTCAACCTTAATTAATCGACATTATTTACCATTTATTACCTGAAATCCCTATGATTTAGGGATTTAAACGCTTTTATTTAACTTAAATTAATTATGATAAAACTTATCAGTTAACTTTAAATATTATAGACTAATTCTAATAATGCCAACTTCTACTTTCTTGTGGCTATAAATTTAAAAAGCCCCGCCAAAAGGCGGGGCTTTTCAGTATATTCATTAAATCATATCTTCTTCATCCATATAAATTTCATCATCCTGAAAATCGCTTCCGCTACCTTCAGGTTCGATTTCTATATTGCGATATCTAGGCATACCTGTTCCTGCTGGAATCAGCTTACCAATAATAACGTTCTCCTTCAGACCAATCAATGGATCAATCTTACCCTTGATTGCAGCTTCCGTCAGAACTCTTGTTGTTTCCTGGAAGGATGCCGCAGACAAGAAGGAGTCTGTTGCCAAGGAAGCCTTTGTGATACCCAGAAGAACACGAGCACCGTTTGCAGGTGTCTTGCCTTCTGCTTCCAATGCAGCATTGGTATTCTCAAATACAAGCCAGTCAACCAAGCTACCGGGTAAGAATTCGGTATCACCGTTTTCTTCGATTTTCACACGCTTCAGCATCTGACGAACAATAACCTCAATATGCTTATCGTTGATTTCTACACCCTGTAAGCGGTAAACACGCTGTACTTCTTGAATCATATAATCCTGAACGCCACGCAGACCTTTGATTTTCAAGATATCATGAGGGTTAACACTACCTTCTGTGATTTCATCACCGGCTTCAACCATGTCACCATCATAAACCTTAATTCTGGAGCCATAAGGAATGAGATAGTCCTTAACTTCTCCTGTTTCACGGCTTTCAATGGTAACTTCTCTCTTCTTCTTTGTATCCTTCAAGGTAATACGTCCGCCGAATTCTGCAATAATTGCAAGGCCCTTAGGTTTTCTTGCCTCAAATAATTCCTCGACACGAGGGAGACCCTGGGTGATGTCATCACCGGCAATACCACCGGTATGGAATGTACGCATGGTCAACTGTGTACCAGGCTCACCAATGGACTGTGCCGCAATAATACCAACGGATTCACCGATACGTACATATCTGCCGCTGGCCATATTGGCACCATAGCATTTCGCACAAATACCGATATTAGAACGGCAAGTTAACACCGTACGGATTAATACCTTCTTAATGCCTGCCTTTTCCACCTGCTCTGCTTGGTCAAAAGTAATCATGGTATCCTGAGGAACAATCAAATCACCTGTTTCAGGATGGATAATATCCAGCACAGACCATCTGCCACGGATTCTTTCCTGTAAACCTTCAATCATTTCGTTGCCATCCATGAATGCGGATACCCATAAACCGGGAGCCTCTCTGTCATTATCTTCACAGCAATCCCACTCACGAATAATAATATCCTGAGAAACGTCTACCAAACGACGAGTCAAGTAACCGGAATCGGCTGTTCTAAGCGCTGTATCTGTCAAGCCCTTTCTCGCACCATGGGCGGAGATAAAGTACTCCAATACAGATAAGCCTTCACGGAAGTTAGACTTGATAGGCAATTCAATGATACCACCGGAGGGGTTCGCCATCAAACCACGCATACCAGCCAACTGTTTAATCTGACTGTTGGAACCACGGGCACCGGAGTTTGCCATCATATAGATGTTGTTATACTTACCCAGACCAGCCAACAGCGCCACTGTAATTTTTTCATTGGCAATGTTCCATGCCTCAATAACCTTATTGTGACGTTCTTCATCGGTCATCAAACCACGTCTGAACTTTCTGGTAATTAACTCAACCTTTTCTTCTGCTTCAGCCAAGAACGCAGGTTTTTCCTTAGGAATTTCCATATCTGATACAGATACTGTTAAAGCTGCTCTTGTAGAGAACTTGTAGCCCAAGGATTTAATCTTATCCAAAACTGCTGCGGTTTCTGTGGAACCACAACGATTGATACATCTGTTGATGATTTTACCAATTTGCTTTTTATCAACCAAGAAATCAATTTCATAACGGAACTTATCCGCTTCGTTGGTTCTATCCACATAACCCAAATTCTGAGGAATTGCTTCGTTGAAAATAATTCTACCAACCGTAGTACGAACCATACGAGATTCTTTGACGCCACCAAAAGTTAAGACTTTCTTTACACGAATGGCTTCATGCAACGTAATTTGATGATTATCATAAGCAAGAATTGCTTCTTTTTCATCCTTGAAGGCTTTCATAATCAAATCGCCTTTTGCCTTGATTACATTGCCTACATCATCCAATAAATCCTCTTCATAACGGCCATTCAAATCTTCTCTTTCCAGTGTCAGATAATACATACCCAAAATCATATCCTGAGAAGGCACTGTAACAGGTGCACCGTCAGAAGGCTTTAAGAGGTTGTTTGGAGAAAGCAGTAAGAAACGGCATTCTGCCTGAGCCTCTACAGAAAGAGGAACGTGAACAGCCATCTGGTCACCATCGAAATCGGCATTATAAGCAGTACATACCAAAGGATGCAGCTTAATGGCACGGCCTTCTACCAAAACAGGCTCAAAGGCCTGAATACCTAATCTATGCAGTGTTGGGGCACGGTTCAACATAACAGGATGCTCTTTGATAACATCCTCCAATATATCCCAAACTTCGGTTTGCAATCTTTCTACCATTCTTTTTGCGGATTTGATGTTGTGAGCCAAGCCATCCTCCACCAGCTTTTTCATAACGAAAGGCTTGAACAATTCAATGGCCATTTCCTTTGGCAAGCCGCACTGGAAAATCTTCAATTCAGGGCCAACAACGATAACAGAACGTCCTGAGTAGTCAACACGCTTACCCAAGAGATTCTGACGGAAACGACCTTGCTTACCCTTCAGCATATCGGAAAGAGATTTCAATGCACGGTTACCGGGGCCTGTTACAGGTCTGCCACGTCTACCATTATCAATCAGCGCATCAACCGCTTCTTGAAGCATTCTCTTTTCGTTTCTTACGATAATATCAGGTGCGCCCAAATCCAAAAGTCTCTTCAAACGGTTATTTCTGTTAATAACACGTCTGTACAGATCATTTAAATCACTTGTGGCAAAACGTCCACCATCCAGCTGAACCATAGGACGGATATCAGGAGGAATTACAGGAATAACATCCAGAATCATCCATTCAGGTCTGTTTCCAGAAATTCTGAAGCTTTCAATTACCTCCAGCTTTTTGATAATACGAACTCTCTTCTGTCCTGCTGTGGTTTCCAAGTCCCTTTTCAGCTCAACAGATTCCTTTTCCAAATCAATATCCATTAACAGCTGCTTCACTGCTTCTGCGCCCATAGCGGCAACAAAGGTATTGCCAAATTTGTCATATGCCTCTCTGTACTCTCTTTCGCTCAAAAGCTGCTTATACTGCAGCTCTGTATTGCCGGCATCCAGTACAACATAGGAAGCAAAGTATAAAATCTTCTCCAACGCTCTGGGGCTCATGGCGAGAATTAAACCCATTCTGGAAGGAATTCCTTTGAAGTACCAGATATGAGAAACAGGGGCAGCCAATTCAATATGACCCATTCTTTCACGTCTTACCTTCGCTTTGGTAACTTCAACTCCACAGCGATCGCAAATAACGCCTTTGTAACGAATTCTTTTATATTTACCACAGTGGCATTCCCAGTCCTTTGTGGGTCCGAAAATTCTTTCACAAAAAAGACCATCCTTTTCAGGCTTTAATGTTCTGTAGTTAATTGTTTCAGGTTTTTTAACCTCGCCTCTTGACCACTCACGGATTTTTTCAGGAGACGCCAAACCAATCTTAATGGAATCAAATACGATTCCCTGTTCTTTATTCTGTGCATTCATGGCTGTGTTCTCCTTTCTTACTCCTCATCCAAAAATTCGTCTTCCAGCAGGTCTTCTTCGAACTCATCCTCAACCAAATCGGTGGTTTCTGCTTCTGCTTCAACACCTTCTTCTCCGTCAAAGAGGAAATCAACCAATTCCTCTTCCGCAGTCAAAGGTCTAGGACGACGATAGTCCTGTTCTTCTGCATCAAACCCATCAATATTTACATTCAGTTCATCCACATCCTCAATAGACTCTTTGATTTCAACTTCGGTCTGGTCTTCTCGCAATACACGAATATCCAATGCCAAAGACTGTAATTCCTTCAGCAATACCTTGAAGGATTCAGGTACGCCGGGTTCTGGAATATTTTCACCCTTAACAATAGATTCGTAAGTCTTAACACGACCAACAATATCATCAGATTTTACAGTCAAGATTTCCTGAAGGGTATAAGCTGCACCATATGCTTCCAGTGCCCAAACTTCCATCTCACCGAAACGCTGACCACCGAACTGTGCTTTACCGCCCAAAGGCTGCTGTGTAACTAAGGAGTAAGGGCCTGTGGAACGAGCATGAATCTTATCATCAACCAAATGGTGGAGTTTCAAGTAGTGCATGAAACCGACTGTTACACGGTTATCAAAAAATTCGCCTGTACGACCGTCACGTAGGGAAACTTTACCATCTCTTGAAAGAGCAACGCCCTTCCATTCTTCTCTGTGGTCTCTGTTTGCATACAACTCGTCAAGAACATCTCCCTGCAATAATGGCTTCCATTTCTCGGAGAATTCTTCCCAGCTTGTATTTACATAATCATTGGCCATTTCCAACGTATCCATAATATCAATCTCGTTTGCACCATCAAATACAGGTGTACTTATTTTCCAGCCTAAGGCCTTTGCAGCTAAGGAAAGGTGCGTTTCCAAAACCTGACCGATATTCATACGGGAAGGAATACCCAAAGGATTCAGTACGATATCCAAAGGTCTGCCGTTTGGTAAGAAAGGCATATCTTCCACAGGAAGCACACGGGAAACAACACCCTTGTTACCATGACGACCCGCCATC
>NZ_DALYUL010000001.1:20644-24456 GCF_031981185.1 Anaerotignum sp.
ACGTAGGGAGGTATCTCTAACCTCTCTTGCTTTTTCGCCGAAAATAGCACGAAGGAGTCTTTCTTCTGCTGTCAGCTCTGTTTCACCCTTGGGTGTAACCTTACCAACCAAAATATCGTTGGGGCGAACCTCAGCACCAATACGAACGATACCTCTTTCATCCAAATCTTTCAGAGCATCATCGCCAACGTTGGGAATATCTCTTGTGATTTCTTCAGGTCCCAGCTTGGTATCTCTAGCGTCAGCTTCAAATTCACTGATATGAACAGAAGTATAAACGTCCTCCTGAACCAATCTTTCGCTGAGCAAAACAGCATCCTCGTAATTGTAACCTTCCCAAGTCATAAACCCGATGAGAGGGTTTTTACCCAACGCCAACTCACCCTGACATGTGGATGCACCATCGGCAATAATCATGCCGGGTTCTACCCTGTCACCCACATTAATAATGGGTTTCTGGTTTAAGCAAGTGCTCTGGTTACTTCTTTGATATTTAACCATTTTATATCTATCTCTCTGAGATGCATCGTTGCGTACAACGATTTCATCTGCGGAGATTCTTTCAACTACACCACCATTTTTGGCAATGACGCAGATACCGGAGTCTTTTGCGGTTTTATATTCCATACCAGTACCAACAATAGGTGAATCTGTTACCATCAGAGGTACAGCCTGACGCTGCATGTTGGATCCCATCAGCGCACGGTTCGCATCGTCATTTTCCAAGAAAGGAATCAAAGCTGTGGCAACAGAAACCATCTGCTTGGGGGAAACGTCCATCAAGTGAATTTGGTTCTGGTCAACCTCGATAATTTCCTCTTTGTGACGACCGGTTACTTTTTTATGCACAAAATGGCCCACTTCATCCAAAGGCTCATTTGCCTGTGCAACGTTATAGTTTTCTTCCTCATCAGCAGTTACATAGATAAATTCCTCTGTAACACGAGGTTCATCTCCACTGTTGTCCACCTTTCTATAAGGTGCTTCAATAAAACCATATTCATTGATTCTTGCAAAAGTAGCAAGGGTATTAATCAAACCAATGTTAGGGCCTTCTGGCGTCTCAATGGGGCACATTCTACCATAATGAGAATGGTGAACGTCTCGAACCTCAAAGCCCGCTCTTTCTCTTGACAAACCACCGGGTCCTAAGGCGGATAAACGACGCTTATGTGTTAATTCGGAAAGAGGGTTATTCTGATCCATAAACTGCGATAACTGAGAGCTACCGAAGAACTCTTTAATGGCAGCTGTTACAGGACGAACGTTTACCAGTGCCTGAGGTGTAACCACAGCTAAATCCTGGGTTGTCATTCTTTCCCTTACCACTCTCTCCATTCTGGAAAGGCCGATACGGAATTGGTTTTGCAGTAATTCGCCAACGGAGCGAATACGTCTGTTACCCAAGTGGTCAATGTCATCCACATTTCCATATGCATAATCCAAATGTAAAACATAGTTAATAGACGCAAAAATATCCTCCAATGTAATATGCTTTGGAATCAATTCATGAATGTTTTCTTTAATAGCAGCCGCAACTTCCTCTGGGCTCTGGTATTCTTCCAGAATGCGCATCAATAATGGATAGTATACCATTTCTCTGATGCCCAAGTCCTCTGCTTTTAAACCAAACTCTTCAATGTAGCCATCAATTTCAACAGCCTGGTTGCTCAAAACCTTCAGCGTTCTGTCCTCAACTTCAAGGTATACACTACGAACGCCTGTATTCTGAATTTCTTCACACATCTCCATTGTCAAAATGGTACCTGCCTCAGCAACCACTTCACCCGTCATAGGGTCAACAACATTTTGTGCAAGCTTTGCACCACGAATACGGTTTTTCAAAGCCAATTTTTTATTGAATTTGTATCGACCAACCTTCGCCAAATCATAGCGTTTGGGATCAAAAAACATACCATCCAACAAGGATTTGGAGCTTTCTACGGTAGGAGGCTCACCGGGACGGAGTTTTTTATAGATTTCAATTAAGCCTTCTTCATGGCTTTTGGAAATATCTTTTTCCAAAGTAGCCAACATCTTAGGCTCTTCACCGAACATTTCAAGAATTTCAGCATCTGTACCAAGACCCATTGCACGAATTAAAACACTAACGGGAACCTTTCTGGTACGATCCACACGAACATAAAAAACATCATTGGAATCTGTTTCATATTCCAGCCACGCACCTCTATTGGGAATTACAGTGGCAGAGATCAGCTTTTTGCCGACCTTATCATAATCAGAAGCATAGTAAATGCCGGGAGAACGAACAAGCTGGCTAACAATAACACGTTCCGCACCATTAATAATAAAGGTGCCGGTTTCTGTCATCAAAGGGAAATCCCCCATAAAAATTTCCTGTTCCTTTAATTCATCCATTTCTCTATTGTAAAGTCTGGCCTTCACCTTAAGGGCTGCCGCAAAGGTTGCATCCCGCTCTTTACATTCTTCAATGGAGAATTTAGGTTCGGAATCCAGTGAAAAATCAATGAATTCCAATACAAGATTGCCGCTAAAGTCTGTAATTGGAGAAACATCCTCAAATACTTCCTTCAGCCCCTCACTTAAAAACCACTGGTAGCTGTTTTTCTGCACTTCAATCAAATTGGGCATTTCCAAAACCTCATTGATTCTGGAATAGCTCAATCTGGTTGTGTCGCCCAAACGGAGTGCATGAATTCTGTTTTTTTCCATCTTGTCACCTCTCGAAATAATGATTGCATCGACATAAACACCGCTTCCATATAAGCAAGCGAAAAAGGGTTATCCCCCTGTCTGGACACAAAAAATTTAGAACTGCTTAAACAAAGCTAGACCTTTGCCTGCTCCGCCTTTGATCAGCGGCCATGACAAAAGCCTCTTTCTTTAAGAAATTCTAATCCTTACCATTGAGTATTAGGCCTAAAAAAGCCTCACCCTCGTATATATTGAACAAAAAACAACCCCCCATAAATCATAAAACAGTTTAGTTTACCCAGTAAAATAGGCAAATTCAACCAAAAATCAATCGGATACCAAAAATCTGTTGAACTTTAATTTCCATTGTGTTATACTGCTTTTAAGTTGGGACATTGTCCGTGTTCGCCAATGTGTGAAACATTTTACCATTTTTGCGGCTTGCTGTCAAGCCCTTTTTTTATAGGCTTTTTCAAGGATTTTCTGCTTTTTATCACCCTCCTAACCCCTGAGCGTTTTTCCATTCCAATTTCCCTTCGATTTTTCTGTCAAACTAACTCAAAATTTGAATTCGCACAATTTATAGAGTTAAAATAAACAAATATTTGTTTATAATTTTCTTTTCCTTTCCTTTAAAAAAGATCAATTTTGTGAGAAAATATTGTACTTTTTTTAATACATATGTTTTTTCCCTAACATATTCTTATCTTTTATTGCAAAAAGTTGTAAAACCCTATATAGTTTTCAATGAGGTGAATGATTGTGACCAAAGAAAATTATCAGCATATATTAGAAAAGACATTAAAACAATTAGAGCAGTCTGAGAGAAGACCAAGACTATTACTGCATAGCTGTTGTGGACCATGTTCCTCATACGTCTTAGAATATCTAACTACCTATTTCGATATAACCATCTTTTATTACAACCCCAATATTGCTCCTTTTGAAGAGTTCACATTCCGCGCTGAAGAACAACAGAAATTATTAAAAGAGATGGCCTTAGCCTCTCCTGTTTCCTTTTTATTAGGAAGCTACGACTCTGCGTCTTTCTTCTCCTTGGCGAAGGGACATGAAACTGAACCCGAAGGGGGCCCTCGCTGTAAAGCATGCTACCAACTTCGACTGCGCAAAACCGC
>NZ_DALYUL010000001.1:24466-48573 GCF_031981185.1 Anaerotignum sp.
TGATTACTTCACAACCACCCTTAGCATTAGCCCCCATAAGGATGCTCAAGCACTGAATCAAATCGGCAAGGAATTATCAGAAGAATATGATATACCTTATTTATTTTCAGACTTTAAAAAACGGGATGGCTATCGCCGCTCGTGTCAATTATCCCAAATTTATGGTCTTTACCGTCAGGATTATTGCGGGTGTCCCTATTCAAAACTGGAGGCAGAACTGCGCAGTCATGGTAATTCTACCCAGAATTCCCAAAATTGAAACATAGAAAGGATCTGTAAATATGAGTCAACGTCAAAAGGGCATCTTATGCATCATCCTGTCCTCCTTTTCTTTCGCCTTGATGAATCTTTTTGTCCATCTGGCGGGGGATTTACCATCAATTCAAAAGAGCTTTTTTCGTAATTTTGTTGCTATGCTGTTTGCCCTTGCAATCTTAATTAAGGAAAAGCCCGTTGTTTCTTTAGATAAAGAGTCCAAGAGATATTTGTTCTATCGTTCCGTATTTGGTACCATTGGCATCGTATGTAATTTTTACGCCGTAGACCATATGTTACTTTCGGATGCGTCTTTACTTAATAAAATGTCACCGTTTTTTTGCGTTTTATTTGCCCTTTTGTTTTTAAAGGAAAAAATTAATCTATTTCAACTTTCCTCAATTATCGTTGCTTTTATCGGTGCAATTTTTGTAATTAAGCCCACTGGCCTAAATTTAGACTCCCTTCCTGCTTTTGTTGGCCTTTTCGGCGGCATCTGTGCGGGAGCGGCTTATACATTCGTGCGGGCCATGGGTAAAAAAGGTGTACAGGGAGGCGTAATCGTGTTCTTTTTTTCTGCCTTTTCTTGTTTGGTAACACTACCTTACCTAGTCTTTCAATTTCATCCCATGAGCCTTCACCAGGCAGCCATGTTGCTTCTTACAGGCCTTGCAGCCACAGGGGGACAATTTGGTATCACTGCTGCTTACTGCTACGCCCCAGCAAAGGAAATATCTGTTTTTGACTACTCCCAGATTCCCTTTGCCGCTTTTTTGGGTTTTGTTTTTTTCGGTCAAATCCCCGATATATATAGTTGGTTTGGCTATTTTATTATTTGCGGAACAGCATTGGCAATGTTTTTATATTTAAACGAACATTTTCACAAAGGCAAGGAAGTACTTACGAAATAAAAAAGTAATGATTTAGAAGTGCACATGAAATCTTATTTACTGTGCACTTTTTATTTTTTTACCTTTGCTTCCTGTTTATAAGCACATAAATTTATGGTTGTATCTCTTGCTTATGTAACAGGAGAACCGAACCCCTTACATCCTATTATTGCTTTTTCTCCTGTAACAAAATATAATTTCTATCCCTGAATTATTTATCCACAGCAAAATACAGGTTGCACCAATTCCCAAAGCCACAAAGCTTCTTTTGTTTTTTTGGCGTTTCATTTCAACAGAAGCAAACAGATCCTATGAAACTATAAAAGACTATTCAAGGAAAAAAATTTAAACATTAGCTGAAAGCTCTTTTATTTTCTCCTGTACCTTTTTAATATGTTCACAAACAAAAAACCCCGAAAACATAATGTTTTCGGGGTTTTATTCTGGCTTTTAATTACTTCAATGTAACCTTTGCGCCTACTTCTTCCAACTTAACTTTAATAGCTTCAGCTTCTTCTTTGGAAGCCTGTTCTTTAAGAACCTTAGGAGCGCCGTCTACAGCTTCCTTAGCTTCTTTCAAACCAAGGCCTGTTACTTCACGAACAACCTTAATAACTTTGATCTTTTCAGAGCCAACCTCTGTCAATTCAACGTCGAATTCTGTTTTTTCTTCAGCTGCTGCTGCAGGGCCAGCTGCTACTGCTACACCAGCTGCTGCGGATACGCCGAATTCTTCTTCTGCTGCCTTTACCAAGTCATTCAGTTCTAATACTGTAAGTTCTTTTACAGCTGCAATAATTTCTTCAATTGTTAATTTTGCCATTTTAAAGCACCTCCGATTAATTTTTGTATATACCCAATTTTATCAAATAGGTAATTTTTTTGATTGATTATTCTGCTGCCGCATCTTTCTTTGCGATCTGATCGATAACGCGTGCGAAAGAGGACATAGGGCTCTTGAAGCTGCCCAAAAGTTTGGAAAGCAACACATCTTTGGAAGGGATATCAGCAACGAGCTTCATACCTTCAGCGTCATATACAACGCCTTCAACTACACCAGCTTTAAATTCCAAAGCCTTTGCATCTTTCGCAATTTTGTTCAAAATTGCTGCTGCTGCAGTAGCTTCGCCATAGCTGAATGCAAATGCACTAGGGCCGGACAGATACTGATCCAAACCTTCAAACTGTGTACCTTGAATTGCAAAGTGCACCATTGTGTTTTTGTAAACTTTATAGTCAACACCTGCTTCTCTCAGCTGCTTTCTAAGAACTGTGTCCTGATCAACAGTCAAGCCTCTTGCGTCTACCATTACTACGGAAGCCGCTTTTTCCAGCTTTTCTTTGATTTCATTAACGACAACCTGCTTCTGTTCAATCTTTGCCATGTTTACACCTCCTTAAATCCTTTATAGATAAAGAAAGCCTCTTTGCACATAGACAAAGAGGCTTATAGCTCAATTTCAGCAATCTCCTCGGCAGGATTTATGCAAATGCACCTGCTGTCTACGGCACTATTCGGTTTTTTCTTTTCAACTTGTTTATTATACTAAATAACCAAGCATCCGTCAATAGCTTTTTTCGAGATTACTCAGAAATTTTCGCAGGGTTAACCTTTACACCAGGGCCCATTGTTGTAGATAAAACTACACTCTTTAAATACTGACCCTTTGCTGCGGAAGGTTTTGCTTTTATGATAGCACTCATCAGCGTCTGGAAGTTTTCTTCCAGCTTATCGGAACCAAAAGATACCTTACCTACAGGAACATGAATGATATTTGTCTTGTCCAAACGGTATTCAATCTTACCTGCTTTAATATCGTTAATAGCCTTTGTAACATCCATAGTTACAGTGCCAGCCTTGGGGTTAGGCATCAAGCCCTTGGGACCCAATACACGGCCTAAACGACCAACAACACCCATCATGTCAGGTGTTGCAACAGCAACATCAAAACCAAACCAGTTTTCATTCTGGATTTTGGGGATCAAATCTTCTGCTCCTACGAAATCTGCGCCAGCTGCTAAAGCTTCTTCTGCTTTATCACCTTTTGCGAATACCAATACACGAACTGTTTTGCCTGTACCGTGTGGAAGAACAACAGCACCACGAACCTGCTGATCAGCATGTCTGCTGTCAACACCCAAACGAATATGCGCCTCTACTGTTGCATCGAACTTAGTTACAGTTGTTTTCTGAACTAAATCGATTGCGTCATTTGTATCGTAAAGCATTGCCTTATCAACGAGTTTTGTAACCTCGTTATATTTTTTTCCTCTTTTCACTTTCGTGACCTCCTTATGTGGTAATATCGGGAGAATTCCCTCCCACTTCTGCCGTCAAATCAGTCGGCTATTATTCTTCAACAACGATACCCATGCTTCTTGCTGTACCGCAAATCATGCTGTATGCAGTATCAATATTGGCTGCATTCAAGTCAGGCATTTTCATCTCTGCAATTTCCATAACTTTAGCTTTGGAAACTTTAGCAACTTTTGTCTTATTGGGTACACCGGAACCGGATTCAATACCGCAAGCCTTCTTCAAAAGAACAGCTGCAGGGGGTGTTTTTGTAATGAAAGTGTAGCTTCTATCCTGATATACAGTAATAACAACAGGAATAATTAAACCTGCCTGAGAAGCTGTTCTTTCATTAAATTCTTTACAAAAGCCCATGATATTTACACCATGCTGACCTAACGCAGGACCAACAGGAGGAGCGGGTGTTGCCTTCGCTGCTGGAATCTGTAATTTGATATAACCTGTTACCTTCTTTGCCATGATTGGCACCTCCTATAAATGTGGTAATTAGCGGGGATTTTCCCTCCCACCTGGCGGCTTGCCGCCTTATGAAACGTTGACTTTAAATCTTGGTGATCTGAGTGAAATCAAGCTCAACCGGTGTTTCTCTGCCGAAGATGGAAAGACTGACCACAACGATTTTCTTATTGGTATTGATTTCTTTAATCTGACCAACAGAATCCGCAAAAGGTCCAGAAACAACACGGACAGGTTCGCCCAATGCTATATCCAGATTTTCCACCTCGCCACCAATACCCATAGCTCTAACTTCCATATCGGTCAAAGGCACAGGCTTGGAACCGGGGCCAACAAAACTTGTAACACCTCTTGTGTTTCTGACTACATACCATGTTTCATCGTTCATAATCATTTTTATCAGCACATAGCCGGGAAAGACCTTGCGCTGAACAGTTTTCTTCTGTCCGTCCTTAATCTCCACAACATCCTGCAAAGGTACACTAATCTCATGAATTTGATCTTGCATGCCTCTGTTTTCAACTGTCTTTTCAATATTGGCCTTTACTTTGTTTTCATACCCAGAATAGGTATGTACAACGTACCATTTTGATTCGGCAGATATTTTGATTTCTTCTGGCTTGTTGATTTCTTCAGACATAATACCATCCTTTTTCTACTCGATTTGTCTTAACCCAAAAGTCCGATAATCGCACTGTATCCGGCTGAGAATACCGAATCCATACAAAAAATGAGAACACCGAGAATTAGGGAAGTAACAATAACGGTAAACGTTTTCTTCGCAATTTCAGGACGGCTGGGCCAAATAATTTTTTTAAATTCAGCCTTGTACTCCGCGAAGCCATCTCTGTCACTGTTTTTCTTAACTTGCTTCGGCTTTGCTTGTTTCGTTTCGCTCGTTTGGTTAATGCTTTGTTTTTCTTCCATACGTTCACTTCCTTTGTCGGAATTTCCCCTACTTACTTTGTTTCCTTGTGTAATGTATGGGCTTTACAGAACTTACAATACTTTTTGATTTCCATTCTGTCAGGCATAGTTTTCTTGTCCTTGGTAGTGCTGTAATTTCTTTGTTTGCACTCTGTGCAGGCTAAGGTAATTCTTGTTCTCAAGCTCTCCACCTCCATTGCTGATGATATTTTTTTGTACATAAAAAAAAGACCTGCGTCTTCTAGTTCAGAATAACACAAGTCTATTCCAATTGTCAACAACAATTCATGGAAAATACAACTTTTTTCTGCAAAATAAGCAATATTTGCAAAATATGTTATTGATTATTTATAAACTCCTCTAAAGCCTCTGCCAACTGATCAGGACAGCTACTTTTTCTCATCCCACAAGAAATCCCCTTTAATCTCTTTGCAGCCTCGTCCGGCGTCATACCCTCTGCCAAAGCTGCCAAGCCCTTATGGTTGCCATCACAGCCGCCAATAAAGGATACGTTTTTCACCACACCATCTTCTACATCAAATTCCAATTTCGTGGCACAAATCCCCTTCGTATTATAGCTATAATGCATCCTCTGTCCTCCTTGCTCTTCAAATATTGTAACAGCATATCACACAATCCGGCATAATTCAATATTTTTCAGCTTCCTCACTTATTTATACTGGTTTTAAAAGTCTCAATTCTGCTAATGCTGCTTTCCAACCCACACCCAGTTTCCCACTAACGATAATTTTCTCCTTCCAAGGGACATGTTACTTCACTATGGTTTACAAAAAACTTCTTAAATTTAATGCGGCCTTTTTATAGGAAGAAAGTCATAAAACTGAGCTTCATCTTCCTAATTTTCTGCAGTGAAAATTTCTACCAATCATACTTTGACAAAAAAACGGATTAGACAACAGCAATCACAGATTTTGTCGATAAAACTTGATAAATTCCTATTCTTTCGGAAAATTCTATACATAAGTAAATTCAAATTTCTTGTATAATATTACATTTTTTTATGTTTTTTTCACTGCAAATTTTAAATATCCCTTGCACAATGTAATATTTTGAGATACAATAGGCTTTGTAGAATGAAGAAGGAGGTGTTTTATAATGGCTCACAAAATCGGACCTGAATGTATCGGTTGTGGCGCTTGTGCTGGCGAATGTCCTACAAGCTGTATCGTTGACGCTGGCGGTGTTTTTGAAATTAAAGCTGCTGAATGCATCGATTGCGGTACATGTGTTGGTGCCTGTCCTACAGGTGCAATTAAACCCGAATAATTATTTACTTAAAAAGGTGGGCTTATGTCCACTTTTTTATTTTATCAAATAATAAAATTCCATGAAAAAATTCATTTCCAACACCAATGCAAAAAATCTAAATTTGAAATTTTAACCTCTATCGTTCTATCTTCCTCAATTAGTAGCCTTTCTAACTAGAAAATAATTGGAAATCCTTTTTGTATTTTTCGTAGATTCCTTTCAAAAGCATTTTCCATAGCGGCTAATACTTTTCCCCAAAATTATGTTTTTAATTGCTTTAGAATTAAATCGTGTTTTTGAAGCATCTCTCTAACTGCGATATAATTTCTATTAAATATATTTTTTACTATATTTTTTTCAACTATCACGTTTCTTTTCAATTCATCTAAACTTATAAAAGGTATCTCTCTTTTTAAACATGCCTTTAATTCTATTTTGCATGCAACCCCTTCAATTAAGCATCGCATCTTTATTCATTTTTATACATAGCATTCTAATTTTGAATCAGATATATATTGCTACCATTTATTTTAAAAATATTCCTTCTATCATTCATTCAATCAAAATACACTTTTTAAATTCCAACAAGTAAAAGACGCAAAAACCCCCCTGCATTTTTGCAGGGGGGTAATCTATTAGGAACCAACCTATTTTTTCATCTTCCCCATCTGTTTAACCCTTAAATAAACAGATTTAATTGTTACATCTCAGAAATGACGCCCTTGTCATCCTGTTGTTTTGTTCGGTTATTATACCAAACCTTGAGCCATCATAGCAGCAGCAACTTTCTTGAAGCCTGCAATGTTAGCGCCTGCTACTAAGTCATAGCCTAAGCCATATTCTTCAGCTGCTACCACAGATACAGCGTGAATGTTCTTCATGATACCTTTCAACTTTTCGTCTACTTCTTCAGCAGACCAGTTGTATCTCATGGAGTTCTGAGCCATTTCCAATGCGGAAACTGCTACACCACCAGCATTTACAGCCTTAGAAGGTCCAACAACCAAGCCCTTGCTCTGGATGTATGTCAACGCTTCGTTTGTTGTAGGCATATTTGCAACTTCGATGTAGTATTTTGTGCCATTGTCAATGATCTTCTGAGCTTCGTCCATGTTGATTTCATTCTGTGTTGCACAAGGCATGCAGATATCAACCTTAACTTCCCAAGGTTTTGTCTTAGCAACAAACTTGCAACCAAATTTGTCAGCATAATCTTGAGCGCGGTCACGACCAGAAACTCTCATTTCAACTAAATACTCAATTTTTTCAGGTGTTACAACACCATCAGGATCATATACATAGCCGTCAGGACCGGAAATTGTTACAACTTTACCGCCCAATTCAGCTACTTTCTGGCAAACACCCCAAGCAACGTTACCGAAACCGGAAATTGCTACTGTTTTGCCTTTCATTGTATCACCCAAATGAGTCAATACTTCATTTACATAATAAGTAGCACCAAAGCCTGTAGCTTCAGGTCTAATTAAAGAACCACCAAATTCAAGGTTCTTGCCTGTGAGAACACCGTTCTCCCAAACGCCTTTGATTCTCTTATACTGTCCGTAAAGGAAACCAATTTCTCTGCCGCCAACACCGATATCGCCAGCAGGAACGTCAACGTCAGGACCAATATGTCTGTAAAGCTCTGTCATGAAAGCCTGGCAGAATCTCATGATTTCCATGTCGCTCTTACCTCTAGGATCGAAGTCGGAACCACCTTTACCACCACCGATAGGCAAACCTGTCAAGCTGTTTTTGAAGATCTGTTCAAAACCAAGGAACTTGATGATACCAATGTATACGGAAGGATGGAAACGAAGACCGCCCTTGTAAGGTCCAATTGCACTGCTAAACTGTACTCTGAAACCACGGTTAACCTGCACTTTGCCAGCGTCATCAACCCATGTTACTCTAAAAGAAATAGCTCTTTCAGGCTCTACGATTCTTTCCAGCAAACCTGTTTTTTCATATTCAGGATGTGTTTCTACTACTTTTTCAATAGAGTGAAATACTTCTTCTACTGTCTGGATGAATTCGGGCTCACCAGCATTACGTTTTTTAACCTGTTCGATTACACTTGCCATATAAGCGTTCATAACTCATTGCCTCCTACATTTGTCTTTTCTTTAACTTTGTTTTAACGCAAGACCTAAAAAAATACTTCTCCTTTGAAGCATCTTTCCATAAAAAACTTGGCAATTTCTTCTTTTATTTTCACAACAAAGCATCCATCACCTTGTTTTACGTTCACATTATAACACACTTTTTTCTTTTGTGTAGGACTTTTTTGAAGTTTTATCTTTATTTTTACACAAATTTTATGCCCTAGAATTATGCAAAAAAACGTTTAATATTTATTTTGATATAATTCGCCTTTTATGACATAAATATACACAAAAAACATTGAATTTACATCAATTTTATAGTGACATTACACCACACCTGTTTTTTTACCAAAACAATGCCTTTCTCTTCCCGATATATTTCCTCTGTTGTTTGAGAAGCGCTTTGTCTTTTACCCCTCTTCTGTTATCATTTCCACAAAAAAGTGCAATTATAAGAATTTTTCTTATAATTGCACAACTTTTTACTTTTTATTGAAAAAACCCATTTTCCCTTTACTTTCTTCGCCCATTGTATCAGCCATAAACTCAATATATCTTCCCGTGCCAATTGCAACACAGCTAACCGCATCCTCAGCAACCATAGCATTTATGCCAGTTTTACTTTGAATGAGTTTATCCAGGCCATATAGTAAGCTGCCGCCCCCAGTCATAACAATTCCCCGTTCAAAAATATCAGCGGCCAATTCAGGCGGTGTGCGTTCCAAAACACCATGTACTGCATCAGAAATTGCCAAAGCTGATTCAAACAGGGCTTCCATCATCTCATCTGAGGTAACTGTAATATTTTTGGGCAAGCCCGTAATTAAATTTCGACCCCTCACATCCATGCTTACAGGCATAGAACGTTCAAAGACTGTACCAATCTCAATTTTTAAGTCTTCTGCTGTTCTTTCACCTATTAATACATTATGTTTTTTCCTCATATAGCGAATAATGGCATCATCGAAATTATCACCGGCAATCTTTAAGGAGTAGCTTACTACCGCACCACCCAAAGAAATAACAGCAATATCTGTGGTTCCACCGCCGATATCTACCACCATGCTTCCGCATGCTCTGGAAATATCTATGCCAGAACCAATGGCTGCGGCTATGGGCTCTTCAATAATATGAACCCTTCTCGCACCCGCCTGTCTTGTTGCATCCTCAACTGCGCGTTTTTCTACCTCCGTTGCACTGCTTGGTACGCATACTGCAATGGTTGGCTTTACAAAAGAACGTTTTCCTAAGGCTTTTTCTATAAAATATTGTAGCATTTTTTCCGTTACATCAAAATTAGATATAACACCTTCTCTTAAAGGACGAATTGCAACAATATTACCCGGAGTTCTCCCCAGCATTCGTCTTGCTTCTTCCCCAACCGCTAAAATGCTATTGGAATCTTTGTCTATGGCAACCACTGAAGGTTCGCGAATTACAATTCCTTGACCCTTGATGTATACCAGCACGCTGGCTGTACCTAAGTCTATTCCTATGTTATCGCCAAAACTCATAAAATTGAACATGATGACGCTCCTTTGTCCCTCTAAACTCTCTGTATTCTTATAGTATACTGGAAACCTACTGTTCTGAAAAGATGTATTTTTACAAAAAAACCATTATTTTACCTTTTCTCTAAATTTTCTCATCTAAAACCGAAATTCCTTCTTTTAGCTGCGTATCATCAGCCACAGGTATTTCTTTCGCATCTTCATACCCCTGGGGCAGTTCAACCACCTTATCTGGGGTAATTCCTGTACCATGGATAGAGGTTCCGTTAGGTGTGAAATATTTTTGAATGGTGATGTTTAATCCGGAACCATCAGGCAATGTGAATAAACGTTGCACTAAGCCTTTGCCGAAGGTTTGGGTTCCAACCAACGTGGCAGCTCCCATGTCCTTTGCTGCTCCGGCAAAAATCTCTGATGCACTGGCGCTGTTCCCATTCACCAAGACAACCATGGGAATATTCAGATATTTGTCATCACAAATAAGCTCTTCCCGTTTTCCTTCTTTATCCTCCGTATAAACCATAACACCTTTAGGTAAAAGTTCATCCCCGATCAAATAGACAGAACGAACCAAGCCCCCAGGATTGTTTCTTAAATCAAGAACCAACCCCTTCATTCCTTGCCCTTGCAATTCTTTTAACGCTGCCATAAACTGGTCATAGGTGTTTTCTTTGAAACCACTGATACGAATATATCCCTTTTCCTTATCTAACATTCTACTTTCAACACTTTTCATAATAACGTCTTCTCTTTTCAGGTTAAACGTTTGGGTGGCCCCTGTGGAAGGTCTTAAAACATCTATTTTCACCGCACTACCCACAGGTCCTCGCATTTTTTCCGCTACATCGTTCAAAGTAAGGCCGGTAACATCCACACCGTCAATAGTTTTAATAATATCTCCGGCTAAAACACCTGCCTTTTGAGCAGGGTATCCCTCCATTAATGAATAAACAACCACGCCTCCATCTTCAGATTGATAAACCGTAACACCAATTCCCTCAAAATGCCCACCTGTGTTCTGCAGATATTTTTCTAAATAATCCGCAGTCATATAATATGTATACCTGTCTCCAACGCCGGCAACCAAGCCTGTAAACATACCTTCATCCAGCATATCCTTATCCAGGTCATCCACATAATATCTATCTAAAAAATCTTCAATCACATCCATTTTTGCCGCCTTAGACATACCAATGTCAAAAGGCAGATACTGCCAGGGTATCCATTGTTGAACAAGGGCAGTCCTTCCCACCATGGAACATACTAACGTCACCGCTATTGCAGCGCCAAACCCTTTCCAAAAATCCTTTTTCATTCATTCATTCGCCTCGTTTTCCTACGACTTTCTTTTATCCTATGAATTGCTTGTGAAAAACATACCCTATCACTCTCATGAAAAAACCATCCTGCCTCATTCTTTTTTGAAAAGTTGCTCCTGCAAATTTATTGCCATCGCTCTGCCCTTCTCAAAAGCTTTTCCGCCTGGATGGTTTCAATTTTTATACCTGTAAATGCTTACGAATGGAGGTCACACTGCCAATTACACCTAAAAGAACGCCAAAGACCAACGCCACTGGGAATAGTACAATAAAAATATCACCTGTAAGCAAAAATTGTACCATCTTAATTACAGGGAAATAGCCATACAGTGAGCTGATAATCTTTGCATAAATGGGCATTCCAATTAATAAAGGAATGACTGCCCCCACCAAGCCAATGATTACACCTTCAATGATAAACGGCCATCTGATAAACCAGTCGGTGGCGCCTACATATTTCATGATATTAATTTCAATCCTTCTGTTAACCACAGAAATTCGGATGGTATTCATAATAATCATAATAGAAATAACACCTAAAACCAGCATGACTAAAATACTGGCAATATTAAATACCTTGTTGGCCTTCATGATCAGCTCTGTTTCCGTCTGACCATGGCGAATATTGTCAATACCATCTATGCCTTTCAGTGTCGCCAATACACTGCCCTGATTATCAATGCTGTCCAAAGTAATTTGGAACGAATGGGATAAGGGGTTATTTGTTTCATCCAGCCCTTCAAAAATATCCTCATCAGCGCCCCAATCCTTTTTTAAGGCTTCCAGCGCATCACCAGGAGAAATATATTGTACATCCAATACATGGTCAATCTTAGAAATTTTTGTCTTCATTTCCTCAATTTCCTGGCTAGTAGGATTGCCCCCCAAAAACACAGAAATGCCAATGGAGTCTTCCATCTGCTGTAGAATGTGCTGCAAATTCGATGCAACACAGTAAGAGAAGGACATTATGGAAATACAGGCCATTACCGCTACAATGGAAGCCACTGTCATCAGCAGGTTTTTCTTTAATCCGCTAAGGCCTTCTTTTAGAAAATATTTAATTGTACTAGGCCTCATCGCTATACCCACCTTTTTTAATATCTCTGACAATTTGTCCTTGTTTTAAGGTAACAACACGCTTTTGCATATCATCCACAATGTCTCTTGCGTGGGTTGCCATTACAATGGTGGTTCCACGCTTATTGATATCATCTAATAACTGCATAATGCCCCAAGCTGTCTCAGGATCAAGGTTCCCTGTAGGTTCATCACAAATCAAAATGGGAGGATTGTTCACAATTGCCCTTGCCAATGCCGTTCTTTGCTGCTCTCCACCAGAAAGCTGATTGGGAAAACTTCTCCCTTTTTTTCCAAGACCAACCAACGCCAATACTGCAGGAACATTTCTGCGAATAATACGGCTAGGCGCCTCAATTACCCGCATGGCAAATGCAACATTTTCATATACGGTTTTATTGGGCAACAAACGGAAATCCTGAAACACTACACCTAAATTACGACGAAGATAAGGAATTTGGTTCCTGCTCAGTTCATTTGTTTTCACTCGGTTAATGGTGATATCTCCTGTTGAGGGTTCCAGTTCTTTTAAAAGCAGCTTAATCAGGGTAGATTTACCCGAGCCACTGGAACCAACAATAAACACAAAATCTCCTTTTTCAATATGTAAGTTTAAGTTTTCAACTCCACGGGATCCGTTTGGATATGTTTTCGTTACGTTATTGAGCCAAATCATTAACGTATCTTCCTTTCTTCCAGTAAATTTTAAAAAATATGAACAAATATTTCATATTTCGTCATTTTTCCTTACAATGCATTCTAAAGTATAGCATAAAACGCCTATACGAACAACCCTAAACCACCATTCGACTTCTTGGAAATTATTAAATATTTGTTAATAAGTAATTTTTCATCCATTTATTTCCTCTAAATTTTTATTTGCCAAAAAAATTGTTAGTTACTTCCAAATAAAAATAAAAGCAGATAGTTTTCCAACGTCTCCAATGGAAAATATCTGCTCTTTATTTCCAATATTATTTTTGATTCATCAATAAACCATCTTATCCATATATATCATGTATTTACTTACCATTAAGGTAATCTTGAAGATTATTGCATCATCAAAATTTCTTAAATCCAGCCCTGTCATCTTCTGAAGCTTATCTAATCTGTAAACCAAAGTGTTTCTATGAATATACAGCTGACGGCTTGTTTCAGACACATTCAGATTGTTTTCAAAAAATTTATTCACTGTTGCCAAGGTTTCATCATCAAAATCGTCCATTGTTAAACCATGGAGAACTTCCTTAATAAACATGCGGCAAAGGGGCAGAGGCAACTGATAAATCAGACGGCCGATACCAAGCTTTTCGTAATTTACAATAAACTTATCGGTCTCAAATATCTTGCCTACTTCCAAAGCCATTTTCGCTTCTTTATAAGAACGAGAAACATCTTTCAAATCACCCACAATAGTACCGCTGGAAATATAAACACGGCTGTTTGTTTCGGCGTTTAAGGTTTCCTCCACGCTCTTGGCAAAGCGGTCAATGTCATCGGCAGACTCCTTATCCTTCAGCTCTTTTACCAAAATGATACTATGCTCATCCACAGCTGTCACAAAATCCTTTGTTTTTGCAGGGAAAACGCTTCTCACAATCTCAACAACATTCATTTCCTTATCGATATTTGTTTCAATCAAATATACAATACGGTGAACATTGTTTTCGATATGTAGCTTTTTCGCACGGCTGTAGATATCCACCAAAAGCAGATTATCGAGCAACAAGTTCTTAATAAAATTGTCCTTATCGTATCTTTCTTTGTAAGCCACCAGCAAACTCTGAATTTGGAAAGAGGCAATTTTACCAATCTGGTAACCGGCCTCATCCTCACCCTTTACCTGAATTACGTACTCGGGCACACCATTGTCATAGATTTTGAAATATTGATAGCCCAAAATCAACTGACTTTCCGCAGGGGAGCTAATAAAATTCTCCACCGCATCAATCTGCCGTCCAATCATGTTTTCCTCGGTTGTGGCGATTACTTTTCCTTCTTTTTCCACCACGCTTAGTTCTTTACGGGTGATGTTCTTTAAACCATCAATTGTGCTTTGCAAAATCTGATTGGAAATCATTGCCCTCTCTCCTCAAATTAGTATTTTTATTTCTCTTTATCCTGAAACATCAGCCTTTGAGTAACATAAAGACTGTAAAATATGCCGAAAAGAAACCATCTCATCTATTGATAAAATAGCCTAATCCTATTTTATAACATAATCACAAAAAAATAAAGAGAAATTGCAAAAAAAACATACAAAATCTCTTTGTATTTAAATTTTACATAAAAAGAGCTACTTTTTTTTATTTAAACTGTCTGAGACGCTCAATTTTTGTACCGAAACGGATACAATAAAAGCAAAAATTTGCTGTTATTTTTTACTTTTGCGTCATACCCTCTCCTAAAACTTCCCGAATATCGGTAACAAGCAAAATTGCGTTTCGGTCAATATTCATGATAATGCTTTTGGCTCCTTGGATCTCTTTTTGGGAAAAGATACAAAACAAGATTCCCCGTTCGTCGGCACCAAGGTTTCCTTCTCCACAAAATTTAGCGGCATCCCTTGCTAATCTTAGGTTTAAAACACTGGCTATTTCTTGTGCATCCTCAGAAATGACAATTGCAGCCCGAACCACATCTCCACCTTCTAATACCCATTTTGTACATCTTTCGGTGATAAAAACAGAGAGAATGGCATACAAGCCGCTGATTCCACCAAACATAAGCATACCTGCCGAAATAACCACAGCATCCATAATGAATATTTTTTTGGAAATAGAGGGTCTAGGCCAAACCTTTTGCATCAAGTAAGCGGCTAAATCAACTCCACCAGTTGTTCCTCCACAGCGTAAAACCATACCAATCCCAATGCCCACCAATGCACCACCATACACTGAGGATATCATATAATCACCTGTGTAAAAGGTAATATCCTGCACCAAAAAAAGCATGAATGAAAATAAAAGAGAGGTCAAAATTGTTTTTCCAACAAATCGACCTCCCTGCATCTTCCAAGCTGCAAGAAAAAGAGGAAAGTTCAATACAGCATTCACCAACCAAAGGGGCGTGGGGAATCCAAGCTGCGCCGATGTAAAAGCATTGAGCATAATACCGATACCTGTTACTCCCCCGGCAACCAAATGGGCCGGTTCCAAAAAGCATTGAATGCCAATGGCCATAAGCAGTGTTCCGCAAATACTTAATACAATATCCTCTATTTTCTTTTCATACATAACATTATCTCCACTTCCTCATTTTCAGGACTGTGAAAGCAAACATAGGCAGGCGCATCATTCTTCGCCATCTAGTAGGTTGTGTAATGAGGCGGTAAAACCATTCCAAACCAAGCTTTTGAAATACTTTAGGCGCCCGCTTCACATTGCCTGCCATTACGTCAAAACTGCCGCCCACGCCAATGGAAACTTTAGCTCCAAAAAGACGCATATTTTCATATATCCATTTTTCTTGTTTGGGCGCTCCCAGTCCTACTAACAGTATGGACGGAGATAGTTTTTTTATGTCATGAATTATCTTTTTTTCTTCTTTCCCATCAAAATATCCGTTGTGTATCCCAACAATTTTTAACCCAGGATATTTCCTTGTCATTTTTCTTGCCGCCTCCGTGGCAACACCGGGGGCTCCGCCAAAAAAATAAAAGGTATGCTCCGTTTCGGCCAATTCAGAAAAAAGATTCTGGGTTAAGTCATAACCCGCTACTCGCTCCCTCAACCGTATAGAGCTGTATTTAGAAGCCCAAACAACACCGATTCCATCAGGCACAACCATATCTGCTTCCTGCAAAATAGACATTAGCTCTTGATCCTTTTGAGCCTCCATCACAATCTCCGGGTTTGGTGTACAGATAAAATGCTGCCCGTCGGTATTCAAAAGAATTTTCACCCTCGCTATGGCTTCTTTCATCGTAACCGCATCAAAGGGTACATTTAAAACCTGTGTTAATTTCCTCATTTTTTTCGCCCTCTTCCGTGCCGCAAAAGCTTCGCAAGATACTGCTCATTCTGGTGCGCTTGCCCTTCCAGCAATGCCTCTTTCTCTTCTAAAATCTCAATATATTTTTCTCTATTATGAATAATATCATCCACCATTTCCAGTGTTTTATCCATATCAAATTCCTTAAGCTTTCCGCCACTAGGCATTTCCAGCTTTTCCAAATAATATTCAATTTTAGGGTCATAAATAAACCCAATCAAAGGTACTTTTTGCCGTGCTGCAAATATCAGCGTGTGTAGACGCATGCTTAAAATAAAATTCGATAAACTGATGATTCCCATCACTTCGTAAGGAGAATAGTTGTTATGCAAAATATAAGCATTTTGTTTCATCTTCTTGCGAACCTTTTCACTCACCGTGATATCATTAGGCATTTGCATCGCCAAAAAGACAATGGTTCTATCGTTTTTTTCAATAATGGTATCACACAGTTTGGCAAAACGGTCAATAAACCGATCCATCTCTCGCCAGTTACGCACTGAAACCACAACCAGAGGTTTGTCCAACGGAATACCTTCCGCCTCCAGCAGCCTTTTTGCTTCTTCCTTTGTAATGCTCTCCATGGTAAATACAGGGTCGGCAGTCACAAAGCACTTTTTCGGATTTACTCCCATGGAAAGGAGTTCTTCATAGGAGTTTTCCTCTCTGAGGGTAATCAAATCCGCACGATTCACTACCTGCTTTACCAACCTCCTGTTTCTTTTTCCCGATACAGGGCCGATTCCGTTGGCATAAAGCATTACTCTTTTCCCCATAAGCTTTGCCGCAACGGTAATGGAAAGATAATACATCAATGAGCGGGTGCTAGTGCTATCTTGCAATAGGGAACCACCGCCGCTTAATAAAACATCACAGTCCCGCACCGCACGCAAAACTTCCCAAAAGCCAAAACGATATACGGCTTCAATACCATATTTTTCCCTTGTTCCCACGGGATTATTGGAAAGGACGGTAATGTGATAATTGTCACCCATTTGCTGAATATTTTTGTGCATGGAAATCATAATTGCCTCATCGCCAGTATTGTTAAAGCCATAATAACCACTCATAACTACATGGTATTGAGGTGTATGCATTTCTTTCCAAGCTCTCTCATAAGCCTTCACACAATCCAAGGCCATTTTTGTAACAGAATAATATTGAAAAATAACCTCTCTGCCATAAGCCCCTGCATGCTGACGCTGCTCTGGGGTCATCTGGTTAAATGCATAAACCACATCTTGATACAATTGCTTTTCTGTAGATAATTCACATCCACGGCAACAGAAATTATTTTCTTGGGCAAGCTCCAGCTTATCCCGTCCGAAAATGCCGATATAGCCTTCGTTACCTGCAACAATGGTGGTTTTTTCTCCAGCCATAGCTTCTAGCGCCGCGCGGCTAACGCCCACAAAAACATCTCCAACAGCTACAAGCTCATTAATATCTGTTCTAGCACCAGTCATTGTAATACAATTTCTTCCAATCAGTTTGTTTGCCTCTTTGCTTTTTTCCAACAGCTCATTATAAACATCGCCGCCACCAACAAGAATCATGCGAAGCCCGGGAATGGCCTTGGCAAGCTGAGGCGCAAGGGATATTAACTGCTTTGCCACCAGGGCACGGCTTTCATCCATACGGCTAACATAGACTAACGTAGGATCTTCTTCTTTCAAGGAAAACTCCTCTCGCACTTTACTGCCATTTGTTTGAGGAGAAAACTTTTCTGTATCAATCCCATTAATGGTAACAAAAATATCTTCATTACGCACATGGTAATTTTCAATTAAATATCTGCGTATATCTTCACTGACCGCAACAACCTTCTGCCCCCAGTTGGTCAAATACTTCAAACCCATCCCCGTATAAAAAACCCAGTGCGCAGAAGTAACAAAGGTAAATTTCTCTTTTTTAAATAATAATCCGCAGATAAAGCCGGGAATTCTTGCATGGGAATGAACAATATCCACCTTCTCCTTGCGAATAATTTTTCTCAGTAAAAAGTAAGATTTTATCATCTTAAATACATTTCGCTGATGCATAGGTACTTTATAATGTTTAATCCCAACTTCAGCCAATTCTTTTTCGTATACACCGCCATTGGAGGCCACAATAATATCGTATCCTTGCTTTTTCAATTCCTTTGACAGCTCTACCACATGGGTTTCCGCCCCGCCGATTTCTAAACCCATTAAAGCCATTAATATTTTGTAATTCATATCCACCCCGCCTGTCACATTTCAATATTTGTAACCTTGATTGTAGGCTTCGCATACTTTGTAAAGACATCCATTTCCGAGTTTACTTTTAGCTCAACCACGCCATCCACAAAATATCCATCTTCTTTTTCAATCACAGAGCCATCAATAGTCATCTTAACTCTATAATAATCGGGATATTGGGCACGAACCATACCGCCATTGCCATCGGGCAAATTGTAGAACAAAGGAGAGTATTCGATTCCCTTGATTTCTCCAATGCAAATGCCTGTTTTATCATCAAATATCAAATCACCTTCATGAAGTGCTTTCACCGTAGGCATACGCACCTTATCAATAAAAGCGCTATATGTGGTTTTCTCAGTCTCTTCATCAACCCCTGAGGATTCCACCCGATTAATGACCCCCGTCTTCAGAACAGCTAATGCAACCACAGCCACTAAAGTCAGTATAATCAGTATATCTACGATATTTGGTCTTCTTTTAGCCATCCCTATTCACCGTCCCTTACTTCGACAACAATACCCTTAAAGGCGTATCCCTTGCCCTTTACATTTAACTCCATACCAACCTTTACCGTTGTACCTTCCACGGTAATATCCTTCTCCGTTTCCGTACCATTTCCTGCTACAGTTAAGGTGATATTGCTATATCCCTCAACTGGCAATTTCTGATAAGCCCCTGTTTCCTTGCTAAAAATCACTTCCGTATAAGGTTCTGAGGTTACCTCTTTGGCAACACCCAAATATGCACCAGTGGAACTGTTAAAAACTTTTCCGTCAATCACAGGTGCCTCCGCAGTTTCCGCTAGAACTTCCCGTCCCTCAACAACGTAGGTATATGTTTTTGTGGCAGAAGTATCTTGCTTTCCACCGCCCATAAGGAGTTTAAAACCAAGTACTCCTGCAACAATGATAAGCAAAATCAAAATGATATCCACAATATTGAATATCCCAAATAGCTTTCTGTTTTTCTTCATTTTCCTTCCTCCAAATAGAGCCGTTCAATTCTCGACGTCATTTTCCGGGCAGTAAAGTTCTCTCTCGCCCAAGCTTTGGCATGAATTGCAAGCTTTTGATAATTCTCCTCATCTTCAAAAACCTCCATCATCCGTTCTGCCAGAGCCTTCCAATCCCCCACGGAAACAAGATAACCATTTTCACCATGGCGGATTACTTCATTCACGCCGCCACTGTCCGTACCAACAGCAGGTATTCCCACACTCATGGACTCAATAACCGATAGACAAAGCGCTTCATGCTTTGACGTAATTACGTTCAAGTCTAGTGCAGCTTCTATTTTTTCCACATCCTTTACAAATCCTGTAAAAAATAAATGGCCTAAAATTCCCATTTCCCTTGCCTCATCCTCTAAGGATGCACGCAAGCTTCCATCACCGATTATATAAAAAGCAAAATCTTGCCGATGCTTTAGAATTTCCTGAACTGCCAACAAAAAAGTCTTATGGTCCTTTACCTCTTCCAGCCTTGCCACAATACCTACAGCTTTTTTTAGTGGGTCACCCCCATAGGATGAAAGCACTTCCCATCTTTCCCCAGAAGATATAGGTTCAATGGCGTCAATGCCGTTGTAAATAACCACAATCTGCTTTGGATCCGTTCCGCCAGCAATCATACTATGTTTTACTGCCTTGCTAACAGCAATAATGGTATCACTGTACAACTTATTCAGCGTTCTTCTTGCAATTTTTTTTGCCAGTGAACCTGGTTCCCCTTCCATACAATGCTTTGTATTGATAATCTTGGGTACTTTCGCTTGCTTCGCCGCCATTCTGGCTGTTAAGCTGGCATGGGGATGAACAATATCCGGTTTTTCTTCCTTAAAAAGTTCATAGAGGGGTTTCTTTGCCTTTTTATCAAAGGATTTGTCCTCCATCTCCTTCATGGGAATCACTGCTACATCCAATGCAGTTACCGCCGCGTAAAGGGCACTGTCGTCAGGCAAAATCACCCAAACGTCAAACCTCTCTCGATTATGATGCTTCAAATAATTCAGTAGCCATCTTCCTGCTCCGCCGATATTGCGGTCAGTCAAAACGTGAAATACTTTTATTTTTCTCTCTGCCACTGCTTTTCACCCACTCTCACGCTTGCCATGCCAATACCCATAAAGCACCAGAACAGCAAAACAATACTATAATCAAACCAAATATGGTCCGTCATTCCCTGTAGCAGCAATCCAGCAAAACCGCCGAAAAAGGCTGCCAAAAGCATGTGAAATCGCTTAGGAACTCTTACCATACTGCCATAAAGCTTTTGGAAGAAGAACAGAAATAGGACTATTAAAATTACAAATCCCAGTATTCCCAGTTCAATAAATTCCTGCAAAAATAAATTGTGAACATGATATGCATTGGCCGCTTCAAAGGAAAACAGCGGATAAACCTGATTAAAAGCGTCTACTCCGATTCCCGTTGTCCAATAGTGCTTAACGATTTCTCCCCCTGCCTGATAAATAGACAAGCGATATTGAGAAGATGAATCGCTCATGGTAATTGAGCTTGCCAACCTAGCCCAAAGAGACGCAGGCAATACAAATGGCATGGCAACAAGCCCTGCTAATCCCAATGGAATAAGTCTTCGCTCTGCCAAAAGCACAAAGAGCCCTGCTGAAAGCATTAATCCAAGCATTGCCCCTCGGGAGTTGGTAGCAAACAGTCCTAAGCAAATCACACCAAAACAACCCAAGTAAAAAATTCTTCCCAACCAATTTCGTACCTTCCAAAGCATGCCTGCCGCAAGGGAGCCGATTAAGATCAAATATTCCCCTAAAACATTGGGATTATTAAAGGTACCATAGGCACGGGTTTGAATATTAAAGCTTTCCGCATCTACCCAAGCCGCATCCATTTCAACCCCAACAACATACTGATAAACCGCATAAAGGGCGATCAAAACCCCTGTAGAAATCATAACAAAAATAACAAAATCCAATTTCTCTTCGGTGTCAATACAGTCCTTGGCAACAAAAAACATTGACATAAACAGTAAGAAAATCGCCATGACTTGTAATGATCGGGGAAAATGATAACTGGTAAAGCTGCCATAAATCAAGCAAATACCAAACAGTCCTAAAAATATACTAACCAAGCTTGTCCGCTGTACACGAATACGCCCTAAGAAAAGGTTAATGCCGTACAATCCTAAAGTCCCAAAACAAAGTAAAGCCAAAAGCATTGTGGGCAAAATGGGAATGGCAAACACAATGGCACATAAACATAAAATCAAAAAATTATGATTAAAAATCCTAAGGAAAAAGCTTTCACCAAAGGCTATTGCAAAGGCATTCCTTTTTTCCTTCACTGCTTTGCCAGAAAGTACTGTCAGCCTGTGCCATGTTCTAGGTATTAGTCCATGCCATGTCCCCAAAGATGCATCCCAATTTTCTCGAAAAAATCCAAGAATGCCGCTTTGCCAAAAAGCATTTCCAGTGCCTTGGCTAACTTTACGGTAGCATGCATAAACCAAACTACCCATCCACAGATGAACAATTATAGTTATGATTTTTTCCAACACACGGAAGCAAAAGCTATCCTCAATCATCCAAGAAACTCTTTGGATCATACGTATATATCCTTTCTGTTCTTCTACTGTTCTTCCATTATGGTTGTTCTGAGAATCTGTTTTTCCTCTGCTTATAAACTTACCCAATAGAGAAAATACTAATTTGCCTTCCTCAATACCCAAGGCAAAGGATAGTAACATATAAACTGTCCCACCAATTACCACAGGAATACCCAGAACAAGGATCCGTCCTATTAATCCTGTACCCACTCTTGGTTCAAGGAAGCGAAAACTTGACAATACAAAAACCAACATGATCCCAGCGCTCAACGCCATTTTACCCAGGCTTATGATTAACTTTTTATCTATTATTTCAGGGTAATTTTTCACCGTTGGCACCAAAAGCAACACTGCCGCAACTGTAGATGAAGCCGCAGCTGCCAGTGCCAAACCGCCAACGCCCATAGGCTCTAATAACAGTTTGCTCAAAATTGCATTCACCAAAACCGATACAACCCCTGAATAAAATGGGGTCTTACCATCCTGATTTGCATAAAAAGCCCTGCTCAAAATAGTCTGTATACCATAGCCAATAACCCCAAGGGAGAAAAAGAATAGGGCTGTAGAGGTTAAATAAGTTCCTTCAGCGTCGAAAGCTCCCCTTTCATAAATCAGTGCCACTAGCGGATGACTCAATGCCATGATACCAATCATCATTGGAATCAGAAAAAACATCATAGACCGCAGAGTAGCCTTTACGGTACTTCCAAACTCCTCCTGATTTTCGTCACTGGAAATACGGGAAAGCTTGGGGAAAATTAAATTGGCAATGGCCAAAACAAACACACCCACAATAATGGTATACAAGTTATTGGCATAATCCAATACCGAAACCATCTTCTCACCATTGGAAAGCTGAGAAGCAAAACGACAATTAATCATAAAATTGATGGGTTGTACCCATGTTGCAATCATAACCGGAAGCATGAGCTTGCCGATTTTTTTCAATCCCTCGTCTCGAAAATGGAAATCCGGGCGATACCAATATCCTTTTTTCTGTAAAGACGGAATTTGAATAAATGCCTGCATTGCCCAACCAATTAAAAAAGCCGCAGTTAATCCATATATCCCATATTTTTTATTGAAAAAAATATAATATACAATAATAATTGCGTTGGAAGCCACGCTGATTGCCGCAGGCACATTAAATTCGTCTAAGGATTGCAGAATCCCCACAAAGGAGAAAGCAATGGCAGTAAATAGAATGGTAGGAAAAAGCATACGAGCAAGGGAGGCACACAGCTGCGCCGTTTCATTATCAAAACCGTTTGCAAACAGCCAAACAAACTGTTCAGCTAAGATAATGCCAAATACCATTAAAACAAAAGTTACTACTGTGATAAGGGTAACAAAACGATTGGCAAGAGAAAAGGCTTCTTTCTTCCCTTTTTTTTGTAGATACTCGTTAAAGATAGGAATAAAACTTGCAGAAATTGCCGAAGCAAAAACAGCATCAAAAAAAGTCCGGGGAATGCGGCTGGCAAGCAAAAATGCCGCTGCCTGCATCCCCAAGCCATAATTTGCAGCGAGTAATTGATCCCGAACCAAGCCAAGAACCTTCCCCGCCAATGTTATCATCATCATAAAGCTGACAGCTTTCACTGCCTGATTGCCTTTTTGTGACATAATTGTTCTCCTGTAGACAAGCTTCCTTAAGGAAGCAAAATTTTTTGCAGACACACAAGATGGGTAGAGATTATTCTCCACCCACCTAATCTTACCTTATTTTGCCCAATTTTACAATAAATACTGTAAAATTCAAAGATTATTATACCTTACCTATTTCATAAGAAGTATCCTTGCCCTGAACACGTAATTTCAACATGCTAAAGTTGCCATTTACACTACCATCTGTCTTCCAAAGATTGGGAAGATTGATATAACGCACACCGTCTTTTGCCGCTGTCCACTGGGAAGTACCACAACAGGATACCACAAATACCGTTTTGCCTTGGGCAACATATTTATTCAAAATCCCACGGAAATACGAAGTCTCAGCCGCAGATTTAAAATCTCCCGGCGTTTTATCCATAATTAGAACAATGGTGTCATTATTAGATGCATCCAAATCTCTGGTTAAGCTTGCATACTGGGTAGGGTTTGTGGCACGAATGCCTCCCCCTGCCGCAGAAACCATAGCTACGCTTGTGCCGCCTCTGCTTAAGAACCGATACCCACCATT
>NZ_DALYUL010000001.1:48617-53185 GCF_031981185.1 Anaerotignum sp.
GCTTGTGCCTCCGTAAATTGCCACCTCTGCGTTGGAATCCACGGTATTTCTTACCTTTGTTCTCACATCTGCATAAGTGGTATCATTAATATTTTCTGTGCCGTTATAAGCCACAGTGCCTGAAATATTCAAGTAAAAAGCACCGTCATTTTCCTTTGTAATCTTCTTTTGCAAAGGATCCACTGCTGTGGTAGCATTTGGCATTGTCACCGCTTTGCAGTCCCCAATGGTCACTGAGATATAATCAGTTTGCCCATCTCTGGTACATTTAATATATGTTGAACCCGCTTTTGTTGCTGTAAAAATATTGGACTTCATCGTACCAATAGAAGCGTCTGCCACCTCGTAATTTGTAGTCGTGGATACCCAATGGCTGAAACCATCCGTATCAACTACCTGCATGGCGATGGTAGCTGTTTCTCCTGCCTTGTTCAGCTTTATGCTGTTAGAAGCAGGCTTCAATTTGCTTGTTGTTGCTGAAACAACCCCAGTTTGAGAAGCCGTCATGTCCTTATAAGTGGCGGTAACTTCAAACGTGCCCTTTTGAGAAGGAATAAAATCATAACCATTCCAAGTGCCTTCCACGCCAACTGCTTGCATGGTAACCTCGTTTGCGGGAATTTCGATTCGATTGTAATATTCATCTAAGCCATAAACTTTAAATGTCATGGTCTTATTGGGAAGGGTGCGCACCAAGGATGGGGTAATGGCGATTTTCTCTATTTCGCCTGCCTGTGCATTCTGGAAAACACCTACCGCATTAATTACCTTTCTTTCGGAACCGTCAGAAACCGTGTTCTTCACCGTTACCGCTGAATCTTCCACTGTTTTTACTGCCATTGTTGAGGAGCCGCCGCCATCTAAGTGCATAGCATTATATGCACCATATTCTCTCATATAGTTGGCCATTTCGCTATGGGTTACCCCAACGCTGTCACCACGACCATCAACCACCATAAAAATAGCAGTTTTTCCGTCTTGAGAAATACCAAATGCCGTTCTGGGCTGACGCCCTTTTGCTACAATCGCTGTAGCAGGTGCCTCAGCTCCATCAATCAGAAGCTTTCCGCCACCACCAAAAGCAAATTCCTTATTTTCAAAATCAACAGAACTGTTAATATTCATTGTGATAGCGTCATTCACCTGAAATTCATATGCTGCATTATTCCGATAATCCTTGCTCATTATAATCAAGTATCCATCTTCTGGTACCGCAACAGTTTCACCCGGTTGTGAAATATAAGTAATGGTATCGCCTTCCACCACAAATTTTACAAGCTCTGGAAAACGTTTATCCACGTCTGCTGTACTTTTCGCAGCCTGTTTGTCAAAATAAATAGGATAGACCATAGCAGTTACTTTGTTCATAGAAGCAAGCTCAATTGTCTTTTGACTATTGGCAAAGGTTGCAGTCATTTTAAAATAATCGAAAAAGGGATTATTGTTTTCATCCATAAAAAAGGATGAATATAAATCCCCATCATGATTTAAGGAAGTACCTGCTGAAACAACTTCACCGTCCCTCATGACTGCTCCAAAAGGTGCAGAATAGCTACCGGACATCCCAAAAAAGTCGGAATTCACGCCGGCAAGAGCTCCATTATCAGTCAAAAGCTTTTTCACTGTTTCCTTTAATCCATACTCAACAGTACTTTCCACTTCCTTAAATTCCAGTGTACTTTCCGTTAAGTCTACTTTTAAAACATGCAAATTCTGAATTCCCGCATCGGTCATACGGCTGCTTTTTTCATATACAACCCCCCGTGTTACCGTCTGCTCTGTTTTTTGATCATAATATGTAGTGGCACCAAAAACCCATGTGGTGGTAACCGAAACGGTCAGTGCCGCTGCTAGTAGGGCGCCCATCAGTCGTCTCATTTTTCCTAATTGATACTTCATTTCCAATCTCCTTTTTGCGTAATTACCTATTTAGACGTACTCTTCTGGTTTTTGTTCCCAAATTTTTTTAGGAGATTTCCCAAAAAAGACGTAATCTGCCAACTTACGACTATCATTCTAGCACTTTTCCTCATGGATTTCTTCTTAATTCTAAAAATTTAATATATATGTAACATTTCAGTATAATGCTTCCAATTGGCCTCATTTCTTTTTTTCACAGGCCAAAAAACCTCCCTTTTGAAAATTGAAAACAGCGCATATTTGGTTTTTCATCTGACTTTTCCGCCTCTTTCACTTGCTATTTCCGAATTTGTAAAGGTATATCTTCTTTTTGACATCCTTCTTCTCATAGAAAATTTGTCCTTTTCATAAAATAATACTGATACGAATTAGGAGGTATTTATAATATGAAGAAAGCAGTAGCCGTTTGTCTTAGTTTGCTCCTTCTTTTTGGCCTTGGCGGATGCAAAAAAGAAGAGCCTTTATCAGAACTGGAGACAATACAAAAGCAACTAAACGAAATGGATGGGTATTACTGTACCGCTTCCCTCACCCGCATCTCTAACAAGGGGGAAACCACCTATGGCACGAAGCAATACGCCAAATCAACAGGGGAATATCGTCTAGAATTGACCTCGCCCGAAAACGTGGCTGGTAACTATACGATATTTGACGGCCAAAAAATTTGCCAGTATAATCCCAGGCTAAATAATCAACTGGTAAAAGATGTTCCTGCTTCCCAGCACAGAAACGAATTATTTTTAGGGCAGTTTATTAAAAACTATATGCAGTCTGAAGGAGTAGGTGTGGAAGCAGCCGCCTTGGATGATTCCAAATGTATTGTAATGGAAGCCGTAATTCCTGGTACCGATGGAGCTTTATCTTCAGAAAAACTTTGGGTAGATCGTGAAACCTATTTACCAAAACGGCTTGTTTTATATGACAGCCAAGGTCAGGAGCGTTATCGTTTGGACTATGACGAATTTGTTTATAATCCTGACTTCGAAGAAAATCTTTTTCAAATTAAGGAATAAAGGCTCTATTTCGTGGCAATAATGGTAGCAGTCAGGACAGAAGCTAAATTTTAACATTACATATTTCTATGCCGCTGCTGCCTGATGAATTTTTCAGCGGAGCGTGAGCCTATGATCGTTAGAAGAGGAGACATTTTTTTTGCAGACCTAAGCCCTGTTGTGGGCAGTGAACAAGGGGGAATACGCCCTGTATTAATCATACAAAACGATGTAGGCAATAAATATAGCCCCACTGTCATCTGTGCCGCCATCACATCGCAGATGAATAAAGCAAAGCTTCCAACACACATCCCCCTATCCGCCGCGGAATATGATTTACCTAAGGATTCTGTCATTTTATTAGAGCAAATCCGCACCATTGATAAGCAAAGGCTGAAAGAGAAAGTATGCCGCTTGGACACGGAAATGATGCAGCGGGTAAATCAAAGCTTATTGGTCAGTCTTGGTTTACAGCAAGCTTCGCAACATAAAGGGGTTTCAAATGAATAAGAAGAACACAAGGCGGCTTCCATTCAGAGAAGCCGCCTTGTTCTAATATCCAATAAAAAAAGAGCAATGATTAGAAACACTAATATCATTGCTCTTTTTCAGAAAAGGATGACTATCGTCCCTTCATAAATATCTAATTAGCCCTTTCTCCCTTTGGAAGCCAATAAAAGCCACAAAAAATATAATCCTATGAAAACAACAGTAAATAAGATTACGTTTTTTAACGTAATCGTCTGACCAATCATCAGAAGTGTGCCATGATAGACTATTGTGGAAAGTATCCCAGTTCCAAAAGCCTTTTTGAATAAATCAAACCAATTCATACGCTTTCCCCTTAAATCATGGTTCCACACACATGGTTATGTATCCTCTGGATTAATATATCCAGAGCCACCACATTATTGCCACCTTCCAACACAATAATATCTGATGAGCGTTTGCTGGGTTCAACAAACTGCTCGTGCATCGGCTTAACCGTTGTAAGATACTGAGAAACTACGGAATCCAAACTTCTCCCCCGCTCCTGCACGTCCCGCAAAATACGCCGTAAAATTCTTACATCTGCATCGGTGTCCACAAAAATTTTAATATCCATGAGATTACGTAAAAATTCATTCTCAAAGATTAAAATTCCTTCTATTACAATCACTTTTGTAGGTTGAATCACCATGGTTTCAGCAGAACGGTTGTGGTCAGCAAAATCATAAATCGGGCACTCAATCTGAATGCCTTGTCTAAGTTTTTGAATATGCTCAATCATAAGCTGAGTATCAAAAGCATCAGGGTGGTCGTAATTTAATAAGCTGCGCTCTTCATAGGACATTTCGTCATGACGTTTGTAATAATTATCATGATATACAACTGTTACATCATCGCCAAAGCGTTCCTTAAGTCTGTTGGTCAGCGTCGTTTTTCCGCTGCCCGTTCCACCAGCAATACCGATAATCATTATCTCATCCACTGATTTTGCCTCCCCTTTCGTTTCCCCTACTGTTCCTTTGTCCCCAATATTATTTTAATATCGGCATTTGCACCAATCTCATTGGGCGCTACCTCCACCTTTGCATCTTCAAAAAAGGAAACTAGATCGGCACCAATCCCTTCATTCTTCACTTGAATCCTTGTGTAAGTGTCATGCTGTCCTGT
>NZ_DALYUL010000001.1:53195-53745 GCF_031981185.1 Anaerotignum sp.
ATCCCACCCGATACCCTGCATCTTCCAGCTTTTTGCTAAAGGTTGCAGCCAGACCGTTTATGTCACCACCATTGGCAACCTCTATCAAAAGAGCCTTGCTGTCTGAGGCAGCTCCTTGGGTATCCGTTGCAGCTACACTATAAAATATGCGATCAACCATCTCTCTTGTTGCTTCTACATCATAAATAAAATAAGAAATTTTACCAACATACTGACCAGCACCAGGAAGAGTTTCCATTGAAATGTTACTCATATTTATTTTGTCAACATAATTTACATATTTTAATGCATCCGCCATAGAAATATCCGTTTCAATGTATTTATACATAACCGAAATCAAGTCCGGCAGGTTCTTCAGAATAGTTTCTGTACTTAAAACCTTTTCAGCCAAGGCTTTTAAGAATATTTGTTGCACTTTAATTCTGTCTACATCCCCATCACTATAATGGCGAAAACGCACCAGCTGCTCAGCCTTATCTCCATCTAAGTGCTGATCCCCCTTTTTTAAATCAATCAAGGGGTCCCCAGTATCCCGCATATCATAATACAT
>NZ_DALYUL010000001.1:53755-72896 GCF_031981185.1 Anaerotignum sp.
GCCACTGTATGCATGTACTGCATTCAACTTTGTAACCTGATTATAAGAACGGCCTTCTGCTTTAATATTCGCTTTAACCTCATCGGCAAGAGAAATTCTGGTATCTCTCGGTAAGGAAACAAGATTGAGGCTCTCTGCCGCACTATCATAATGGACAACAAAAATAACGTCCGTACGGGTACCGTCCTTATCCACGCCAAATACCGCAACATTCATTTTGATATTACGCTTCAAAAAAGCATCTAAAAGACTGGTATCCGAGGCATTGTTGCGTATCACTCCTTTATCTGCAAAAGGGGGATTCCCCGTTATTTTGTAATATGCAAAGCAAGCCCCACCGGCCAGCATCACAAATGCCAAAACAATAGATACTACTATTTTAAAGAACACCTTCACTGGGTTAAAACCTTTTTTCTTTGGTGTAGTTCGTTGCGCTTGCCGTACAGGCTTTCTTTGTTTTCCGCTCATCTTCTCACCTATCTGTCTTTTTTATTCTGCCATATTTTGCTCCGATTCCGGGGTTTCAATACCATAAATTAAACTTTGAACCAAAGCCTTTGTTCCCGCTTCATCCATATCAAAGAATTTACCGCCTTCACCAGGAATGGTTACCGTTGTCATTTTTGCAGGATCAATGTCTTTTAAATACTTCACATATTTCAGTGCTTCTGAAAGCTTGATATTGCTTTCCGTCTTGTCTAAAGCAACTTGAATTAGACTACTCATATTTTTCATGATTGATTCAGTACTGCAGATTTTTGCCAAGAATACTCTCATAAAATCCTGTTGAACCTGAATTCTTTTCAAATCCTTTTGGGCGTATCCCTCTCGAAAACGCACCAATTGCTCTGCTTTTTTTCCATCCAAATGTTGTAAACCTGGTTGAAGGTCAATATATAAATCCTGATAAGGATCAACATAATAAAGCCTGTCCTGCACTTCCATATCCACGCCACCAATGGCATCGACGATATCGCGAAATGCAGATAAATCTACTTTAACATAATAGTCAACCTGTATTCCAAGAATTTCCTCCATCATCTTAACGGAAAAGGCACAGCGATTACCCTCTCCGGCATAGGCATGCAACTCTGTTAACTTGCACTCTCCATACACGCCGTCTCTTTTTGGAACGGTCCGCCCATTTTTTTCTAAAATTGAGGTCATTTCATTAGTCATCACCACTCGAGTGTCTCTGGGAACACCGATTAAGCTGAGTGCCTTTGTTCTTGTATTAAAGCTAGCTATCATGCTCACATCGGCGCGGAATCCATCCTCATCCGTACCAAGAATTGCTAGATTTATAATTTCATCCTCAATTTGAGAGGGTGCCGAAGCCGATACCTGAAACGCCGGTTTTTCAGCCTTTCCTTCCCATTTTTGTAGTGCTACATACGCCTTGGAACCGCCATATGCTAACCCCAGAAAAAAAAGAATGCCAAAAACCATAAAAAATCCCTGCATCCTTCTTTTGTGTGCTAATCTTCTGCGCCTTACATTTCGTTTTCCTTGGGGCGCTTTGGGTGGAACTTCTTTGTATACCCTTGCAATTGGCTTTTGCTCAACTCTTTTTCGCTGTCCTCTTACTTCCTGCCGTCGAGCAACCTGCCTCTTTATATTAATCTCATCACGTCTGTCCCGATATTCATAATCTATTCTTTTTCTTCGCATTCTACGCTTCTCCTCAAACATCAGTCTAGACTGACAATTCTACAACTTATTTATTATACCAAAGCATGCAAAAACTGACAATAAAAAATAGTAGCATTTATGAATCTAAGCTGTTTTTCTACAATTTCAGCACCTTTCAAGGTTTAGAACGCACAAAAAGAACGGTCATTTGTCAAGTTTCATTCACAAAATACACTTTTTTCCCAAAACTCTATATCGTTTTAACACATGCCCTAGTAAATCCACTTTTTGGGGGTTAATAAGGTATTTTTGCCCTTAATTAGATTATACAGGATATTTCTATGTTAAATTTTACAAAATTCTTAAAGAAAATTCGTCATTATTTTGCAATTTCTTTACTTTTATTGAAAAAGCCCGTATAATGCAAGCAATAAAATTTTTTGGAGGTCTTACAGTATGTTAGAATCAAACCCAAACAATAAAGAAAATAAACTTCTCTTATTTCTAAAAAAATATAGACTATGGATTTTTCTAATCGCAGCCGCGGTTTTCATAACAGGGGTAGTCTTTCTCATTACATCTAATCACTTGTATCTACTCTTCATCAACTTTTTACATAATCCAGCATTATTTATCTTGAATATTTTACCTGTATTCCTATTAATAGTGCTTGTTTATTTTATATCTGGCAGGGCAGTCTTCTCTGCCACATTGGGGGCTGCTGTTTTCACTCTCTTATCCTTTGTCGACAAAATAAAAATAACCATGCGCCAAGAACCTCTGCTCCCTTCTGATTTAACCTTAGCAAAGGAAGTATGGGCCATCGTCAAAAACTTTCCACGCCTTCAACTTATCCTTGTTGGCTTGTCCTTCATGGCACTCATCGTTCTTTTGGCTTCAGCCTTCTATTTATCAAAAGGAGAAAAGCCCCTATGGAAAATGCGAATACTCGGGTTTTTGGTCTTTCTTGTGATCGGATATGGTGCTAACGCATTGTTGTATGCCAATGTTGCCATCTACGATAGATATGCTGTCATGGGAAACCCCTATTTTCAAGTAAACCAATATAACTCCAAAGGATTGATTTATTCCTTCTGCCATCAATTTAACATTACAAGGATAACCACGCCTCAGGGTTACAAAAAAGCATTTTTTGATGAGTTGGAACGCTCTGAGACCGTGACCCAAGCAAATAATAAGCCTCATATAGTTATGATTATGGGTGAAGCTTTTTCCGACTTAAGTGATAATCCCAATTTGGACTTTTCTAATTATCAAGACCCTTTGGTAAACTTTAAAGAGATGGCAAACAGCAAAAACGCAGTAAGTGGTAAAATTGTAGTGCCAGGCTTTGGTGGCGGTACTTCAAACACAGAGTACGACGTTTTAACGGCATGCCCCACCAGACTTTTGAACAATCCATTGCCGTCCTATAACTTTATCCGCCAGCCCTTTGATGCACTGCCTCGAAGATTGGCACAAATGGGATACGAAACCCAAGCCATTCACCCCGGTTATCAATGGTTCTATAACCGCAAAAATGTCTATCCCAATTTAGGCTTTGAGAACAATTACTTTCTAGAAACCTCTTTTGACTTGGCAACCCAAGGAATTGGTGGATATATTAGCGATAAGGCAGCTATGGATCGCATTTTGGAAAGTTTAGACACCCACATTAAAACGAAAGATACACCGCTATTTTCTTTTACTGTAACCATACAAAACCACGGCCCTTACGATGGCCATTATGGCACTCTGCCAAAAAGCTTTGATACGGATATTCCATTGACAGATACTCAAAAGGACTTATTAACTCAGTATTTTAAGGGAATTCACGATGCAGATCAAGAATTAGGTCGTTTAAGAGATTATGCACAAGAAAGCTCCGAACCTATTGTTATTGTTTACTTCGGGGATCACCTTCCCGGATTCTCCAATGGTATGGAATTTTTTGACCTCTTAGATTATCCTATAGATCCAAATGGCACATTGAAAGAGCGCCTTGCTTTATACGAAACACCTTTTCTAATTTGGCAAAATGATGCCGCAAAAAAACAGTGTCCCTTTAGCAACACTGCCGACAGAGCAAAACTCCCTGAATCCGGGGTAATAAATTCCAATTATTTGGGAGCTCTTTTAACTCAGCTGTTAGACACGAAAGGGGTCTCTCCTCTTTTCGATTATGCAAACGATGCGCGACAAGTTCTCCCCGCAGGCACAAATAACATTTTTGTTGATAGCAAGGGAGGATATTCAGATATAGCAACAGAGGAACAGCTTGATGTAATACATCGCCTTCGTGATTGGCAATACTATAAACTTTTTGATCAAACAGCACAAAAATAACCACCATTAATTTTCGCAGTGAGAAATTTTTCACTGCTTTTTTCTTTTTATGAAATTTTTTACAGTTGTCAATCATAATTTAAAAAATAAAACAACTACATAATTATACAAAAACACTGTTTTTTCACTAAAATATTGAATAAAAAATCAAGATGTTTTTTTTAAAAATGTGTGGTTTTATCACATTTTTTGGTTATATTCCTTGGTCTTAAAACGTATTTTATAAAACTGAATATTATAACGCACAAAAAAAAATATTTATTTTTCTTTTTTTTATTGAATTTGATTAATTTTTCGTGTAAAATAAAAAGCGATCCATCACCATCTGGAGTTTATGGAAATTGTATGTGAACCGCCTAATGTCACAATGATGTCACTAGGCAAAAAATGCAATACTACTTGGAGGGAGGGCTTAAGATGTAGCATTTTATCGTCACACGAAACTTTTGTGGCGAGTAGTTGCTGGATGGATTTGACTAGCCTTTAGTCAAAACGAAATTATTCATTTTTTTAAGGAGGAATTATATGTCAGCATCATTAGAAAACCGCGGTCAATTTGGCTCCAAACTAGGCTTTATCCTTTCTGCGGCTGGATCTGCAGTGGGTCTTGGTAACATTTGGAAATTCCCTGGCAAAGCATATAATAATGGCGGTGGATCTTTCCTGGTAATCTACATACTTATGGTAGCTTTAATCGGTACGACCGTTATGCTTGCAGAATTTACACTTGGTCGTAAAACACAAAAGAACGCAGTAGGCGCTTTGCGGGAACTTAACGCAAAATACTCCTGGGTTGGCGGTCTTGGAATTTTAACTGGTTTTATTATTCTCTGTTATTATTGTCAGGTTGGTGGCTGGACCATCAAGTATATTATTGCTTATCTTACAGAATCTTCAACAGTATACGCTGACCCCACAGGTTACTTCCTGAACATGCTGGGCGTTAACGGTTTCCCTCTGCAAGGCGCAATCATTTACCCTCTCATCTTCCTCTGTCTGACATCTTTTATTATCAGCCGAGGCGTTGCTGAAGGTATTGAAAAACTCAGCAAGTTCCTTATGCCCTTACTGTTCATCTTGTTGTTAGGCTTGATGATTCGTGCTTGTACATTGCCAGGCGCAGGCGAAGGTGTTGCTTACATGTTCCACTTTGATCCTTCCACAATCACACGCGACTCTTTCCTTGTAGCACTTGGGCAGGCGTTCTTCTCCCTTTCCTTAGGCATGGGCGTTATGATCACTTATGCTTCTTACCTGAGCAAGGATGATAACCTGATTACCAATACAGGCGTAGTTTGTGTTCTGGATACTTGTGTAGCTTTATTTGCAGGCTTTATGATTATTCCTGCTGTATTTGCAACAGGCATTGACCCCGGTATGGGCGGCGGCTTTGCTTTCGCAACACTTGCTGGTGTATTCAAGTCAATTCCCGGCGGTACTATTTTCGGTTTGTTATTCTACGCATTGCTATTCTTTGCAGCAATTACCTCCTCTATTTCTATCTTAGAAGGTACCGTAGCCTTCCTGGTTGAAGAAAAAGGTATGGAACGTAAGAAAACCGTTGTTCTTGTTTCTATTGTTTTGTTCGTTATTGGTATCTTCTATACACTGTCTCAGGCATACCTGCCAATCAAGGGTATCTGGTGGTCTGTGAACGGCATTGAATTCCCGATCTTCGGCGACTTTATGGAATACCTGACTGACCGTTTGCTGTTGCCTTTTGGTGCATTCTTTACGACTGTATTCGTTGGTTGGATTTGGGGCACTGATAACGCAATTAAGGAAGCGACCTCCGATGGTAAATATAAATTCGGTCTCGCTCCTTTATGGGCATTCCTGGTGAAATTTGCTGCACCTGCCGGTATCTTGTGTATTATTGTAGCAGGCTTACTGTTGGGTATGTCTATTTCCTAATTTGTACTAAGTTATAATTGAATTTGATAATTTTTAAAGGGTGTCGACTTCGTCGACACCCTTTTATAAATTTCATATTCTAATATAACTTTAGAAAAATTGATATTCCAATATTTCAAGAACATATAAAAAGCGAGGACAACGTTTTTTATGTCCACCGCTTTTTAAAGATCCATAATCCATAAAATAAAAAAACTCATAAAACCAACACAGTTGCGATACTAAAGTAAATTACCAACGCAACAGCATCGACCACAGTAGAAATCAATGGACCTGCCATCATTGCCGGATCAAGTTTTAAACACTTTGCTAAAATTGGAAGCAAGCAACCAATGGTTTTCGCTAAAATAACCCCTGCTGCCATACTGATCGATACAGAAAAATCAATCCAAAAGCCAGTATTACGATTTACCAAAGTCATTTTCAGCATATTAATTAATCCTAATGCAACACCACATAAAATGCCAACACGGATTTCCTTCCAAACAACCTTTAGTGCATCGCTTATCTCGATTTCTCCCAAGGCCATACCACGAATAATCATAGTAGAGGCCTGTGAGCCTGCATTTCCCCCCGTACCTGTAATAATGGGGATAAACCCCGAAAGTACCACAGCCACCTCCAATAGACTATTGAAATGGCCAATGACAAAACTGCTTAGTGTTCCGGAAATCATTAAAACCGAAAGCCAAACAATTCTGTTTTTCGCTAATACAAAGACCGGCGTTTTTAGATACTCTTCGTCAGATGGGATCAACGCTGCCATCTTTTCCATATCTTCCGTTGTTTCCTGCTCAATGACATCAACAATGTCATCTACGGTAATAATACCCACCAAACGACCTTCTGTATCCGTAACAGGCAGAGCCATCCAGTTGTACTTTTTAAAAATGTTAGCAACCTCTTCCTGATCATCCGTAGTCAGAACAGACACAACATCATCCTGCATCAACTCATCAATGGTATTATCATCCGCCGCACATATCAACGTTCTTAGTGGAACAACACCGATTAACTTCCTTTCATCATCTATAACATAACAAGTATAAATCGTTTCCTTGTCTGTTCCTGTTCGCTTAATCTGCTTCATGGCATTACCCACTGTCATGCTACTGTGCAGCTTCACAAACTCAATGGTCATCAAACTTCCTGCCGAATTCTCAGGATAATTCAAAAAGCGGTTAATTAGCTTTCTTGTTTCCGCATCTGTATTGCGCAAAACCTTCTTTACAAGATTCGCAGGTGCCTCTTCCAAAAAATCCACCGTATCATCCAAGAACATCTCGTCCACAATATTGCGAACTTCTCTATCAGTTATTGAATGAACAATATGCTCCTGGGTATCACTATCCATATAAGAAAAAACCTCGGCCGCCATATCTTTGGTTAGCAAACGGAAAACAAAAAGCTGTTTTTCTGCTGTCAATTCCTCAAAATATTCTGCCACGTTGGCAGGCTGCTCCGAGTTCATTTCCTCTTTTAATTGTGCATATTCCCCTGATTCCATTAATTTATCTAAAAAATCAAATAATTCCTGCATTTCCTCCATGATCTTCACCCCGTTCCAATAAAAAAACACGACTTATTTTTCCAAATTCGCCGTGTATTATCCGAAAAAAGGCATACGAACCGAAGGGTCTAGCCCAAGTCATAAGGCACACCCAAATACACGGCAATATTAAACTGATACGTTCGATAACTCTCAGGCTCTAAAGGTATACTTTCACTTTTACCGTCCATTCAAATCCACCTCAGCTTTCATAAAAAAAATTAATACATATATCTAGTATATGCTTCAAAAAATTTCGCGTCAACACCATTTGGGAAATTTCTTCGAAAACTTTCAAACTTCATCACCAAAATTCGCTATGATAAAAACACAAAAATGAAATGCATTTTTCAATGTCATCATATTAAATTAGTGATTATTAATACTTCTTCAGGAAATTTCCAAACTTTGTATACTGTCCCATCCAAGTCAAATCGACAGTACCCGTTGGGCCATTTCTTTGCTTTGCAATAATCAATTCCGCCTGATTCTTTTTCTCTGTTTCGGGGAAGTAATATTCATCCCGATAAAGAAATGCTACAACGTCGGCATCCTGCTCTATGGCACCGGATTCACGCAAGTCAGATAGCATAGGTCTATGGTCACTTCTCTGCTCACAGGCACGGCTTAACTGAGATAATGCAATAACAGGCGATTCCATCTCACGGGCAATTGCCTTTAGATTTCTGGAAATTTCGGAAATTTCTTGTTGTCTAGAGTCTGTTCTGCCGTTACCACTCATTAACTGTAAGTAGTCGATTACAATCAGCCCTAAACCTTTTTCAACTTTCAAGCGGCGGCATTTTGAGCGCACGTCCATAGGAGAAATACCTGGGGTATCATCAATATAAATTGGCGCTTGGGACAGAGGCCCCATGGCACGAATCAAATCCTCCCAATCCTTATCATTTAATTCTCCCGTTCTAAGTTTTTGGGCATCCAGCATTGCTTCCGAACAAAGCATACGGTTTACCAACTGCTCTCGACTCATTTCCAGCGAAAAAACAGCCACAGGCACATTACCTCTGATTGCCGCATTTTGGATCATATTCAATGCAAAGGCAGTTTTCCCCATAGAGGGTCGGGCGGCAAGAAGCACTAAATCTGACTTTTGCAGTCCCGCAGTCTTTGCATCAAAATCAACAAATCCTGTAGGCACTCCTGTTAGCTTTCCTTTAGAGCGGTAAATGTCTTCTATTTTTTCAATGGAATCAACAGCAATATCTCTAATATGATGAAACTCCTCAGAATGACGTTTCTGCATAATATCGAAGATACTTTTTTCTGCCTGATCCATTATGCTGTTGATGGATTCTTTTCCCTCAAAGCTCATTTGAGAGAGATTTCCCGCTGTACGAATCAAACGACGCAAAACAGATTTCTCTTCAACAATTGCCGCATAGTGGCGTACATTCACTGAACTACCAACAGCGGTGGAAAGGGTGGCCAAAAAAGGCACACCACCAACCTGCTCAAATACGCCCTTTTCTTCTAGCTTGTTTTTCACTGTAACCACATCAATAGGAGATGCTTGACGGTACAATTCTTCCGCCGCCTCAAAAACCATTCTATGGTCAGGACGATAAAAATCTTCTCCAGAAAGAATTTCTAGGGCAACCGATGCCGCCTCTCTGTCCAAAAACATCGAGCCTAATACAGCCTGTTCCGCTGTTTCATCGTGGGGCGGCACACCACGGATATTTTCATTTTGTTTTTGCTGTTCCATGTATTCCGCCTCCGCTTTAATTAAATCTCTACTATTTTGATTGTAACTTCTGCTGTAACTTTAGGGTGCAGTTTAATGGTTGCCGTTCTTTCTCCAACCATTTTAATGGGGTCGCCGATAGAAACCTTCTTTTTATCAATATCCTGTTTGGTTTGTTCCACAATGGCGTCAGCAACTTCTTTATTTGTAACAGAACCGAATAATTTACCGTTTCCGCCTGTTTTCACCTTTATTGTAACAACCTGCTCCTTCAAATTCTCAGCAATCTTCTGAGCATTTTCCAGTTCCTCCTGCTTTCTCTTTTCTTCGGATTTTTGCTTTAATTCAAAGTCATTTAAATTAGACTTGGTAGCTTCCACTGCAAGCTTTTTGGGGAACAAGAAATTCTTTGCATAGCCTTCACTTGCATTCACTAATTCACCTTTTTTACCAACACTTTTTACATCTTGTAATAAAATCACTTTCATATTACGCTTCCTCCTTCAAATATTCTTCAATGGCATGGCGAATGGCATCTTTTGCTTCTTCAGTGGTAACATTTTGAAGCTGTGCTCCAGAAACCGTAAGGTGTCCACCGCCGCCTAATCTTTCCATAATTCTTTGTACGTTAATATCTCCAAAGCTGCGGGCGCTGATATACACCGTATCCCCCACCTTGCAGCATACAAAGGACGCCTTAACCCCTGTTACATTCATCAACTCATCCGCCGCTTGAGCTGCCGTCAGCGTTGAATTTTCCACGTTAGCAGGGCAGACTGATATGGCAATATTGCCCATAAACAACTCTGCATCCTTTACTGTGGAAGCCTTTGCTTTATAGGCATCCATATCATTTTGGAATAATAACCTTACTCGAATGCTGTCTGCCCCGTTACGACGTAAAAATCCTGCCGCTTCAAAGGTAATTGCTCCTGTTTTCACACAGAAATTCTTTGTGTCTACAGTAATGCCCGCTAAAAGTGCATCCGCTTCATCACTGGTAAGCTTGACCCTTTTTCCTATATGCTGAATCATCTCGGTTATGAGCTCAGCTGTTGAGGATGCATAGGCCTCATGATAAACCAAAACTGCTTGATCAATGGCATCTGCACTTTTTCTGTGGTGATCAAATAAAACAATTCTTTTTGCCGCTTCTAACACTTGAGGGCTTTCCACCATGGTTTTGCGATGGGTATCCACAATTATGACCAAAGTTTTTGCATCCATGGTTTTTAAGGCTTCCCCTGTTTTCAACGTTAGATTCATATGACTGCCATTGGCCATCATTTTATCCCAAAGTCTGCGTATACCAACGCCTACTTCATCCATTACAATATTGCATCTTTTGTCCATGGCTCTTGCAATAGCACAAATACCCAAACAAGCACCCATACTGTCCAAATCTCCGTTCTTATGGCCCATAACCAGAATTCCCGAAGACTCACCCATGAGCTCCCATAGAGCATCCGCCTTTACTCTAGCACGAATGCGGGCATTGCGCCCCATTTCCCCTGTCTTACCGCCGTAGAAAACAAAGCTTTCGCCCTCCTTTACAACAACTTGGTCACCACCTCTGCCTAAAGCTAAGTCGATGGAGGCTTTTGCATATTGCATGGATTCATCCAATGAATTGCCACCTATGCCTATGCCCATGCTAACAGTTACGGGAATATGATCTCCCACGCTAATTTCTCGAATATCGTTTAAGATTTCAAATTTCTTTTCTTTTAATTGCAACAGCATACCCTTTTTCATCAAAAAGAAGTATCGATCCTTCTCCAGCTTTCTGATTACACCGTCTACATCTTGGGCCAGTTGATTTAATTTTCTGTCAATCAATGCCGATAAAATGGGCCAACGGCTTTCATCCAAGTTGTCCACAACTTCCTCATAGTTATCTAAGAAAATCATACCTACAACGGTTTCCTGCTCTGACAAGCTTACAGCCAGCTGCTGTCTTTCTGTAACATCTACCATTGTCATGGTCAAAACCGTACCAATGGCACCATTTTCCTCAATAATATCACAATGATCCAAAGCCGCCTCAAAACTTTTATCGCCAAAAGGAATCAATATGCTTTTGCCACCGCCGCTGTTTTTTAACAACTTTTCAATAACGGGTGTTGCATCTTCAATATCAGTAAACACTTCTGCAAATTTTTCATTATACATTAGAATGTGTCCACGGATGTCCAAAACAGCATATGGAATTGGAAGATTATGAGGAATCTGAAAATTTTCCTGCAAAACTGCAGTATCCAAAAAGGAAAGAGTCTCCTCATTGACTCCCTCAAAGGGCACATATAACTCTTTTAAAAGCGGCCAGCCAAAAAAAACAGCACCACCACCAATTAATGTACCAATCCCTAAATAAATATCCACTAAGGTACACACAAAAACAACAACTACAATCAATATGATAGCAAGTATTACGTTGTCTCGCTTTTTAGATTTAAACATTTACACGCCTCCAAAACCCAATGGTTTCCTTCACGCCTTTTGTCCCAGCTCTCGGAGCAATTCCAATAAAGGGGTTTTCCATTCAGGTCTTTCCTCCTCCAAAAGGCCAAGCTTTAGTTTTGCTGTAGCCTTTTCATCAAGGGTTTGTTTAGAAATACCCATTCTAGCCGCTAAAAGATACATCACAATCTCCAAATCGGCTAATATTTCTGCTTTCTGCCCTTTTGTAGCATTTTCCTGCATCGCCGTATAAAATTGCGCCACAGACGATAGCATCCTGCACTGTAAATTTTCTGTCATTTTAACATGTTTAGCAACATCGAAATCCTTTCCGTTCATTTAAAAACCGCCTCCTATTAGATGGTTTTGGTTATTATATGCAATAATATATTATAGCATAAACTTTTGTCTATCTCAACATGAAACTATCCCTTGGACATTTTAAAAAATAAATGGTTCGCCCTGATACACCAAATTATGCCCTTATCAAGCTTGATTCTAGGTCTTTCTCTCGCAAATCTCATTTAATAGTCATTACGGACAAGGCAGTATTCAACAAAAAAAGCCGAAACAGTTCTAATGACTATTTCAGCTTAATCTACTATTTAGAGCACTTCTCTCATTGCAGCAAAAAGAGGCGTATCTTCCTTCATTCCGTAAAATGCCGCTCCCGAACGATGACAAAGCTCACCCAAAGCGGCTCTATGCTCCTTCAATGCTTTATCATATGCCTTTAGTACAGAAGGGGTTAATTCCAAATCACAGGTTTCGCCAGTTTCAGAATCTACAAGACGTACCGCTTGTCCCTCCTTCGGCTGTTCTTCCTCAGATGCTAAAATCTGCACCAAACAAACCTGTTGCTTTTTCCCCTGCAAAACACGTAAAGCTTCCTCTAAAGGGGCCTCAGTAAAAAAATCAGAAATTACAAAAGAAATACCTCTTCCCAACTTGCCGCTGTAAAGCCCTGCCCGCAAAAGATTAGATCCTCCGCCACTTTCTGCCTTGTCCAGCAAGTTAAGGAGTTCAAAAAAGCCGTTTTTTTGAGCAACTCCTCGTTTTTCCAGGAAGATTGAATCATTCCAAAGAAACAAATTCACATGGTCACCACTACAAAGGCTGATATAGGCCAAGGATGCAGTGATTGCCTTTGCCTGCAAAAACTTCTCTCCTTTTTCCATGGAAGAGCTACAATCCAAAAAAAGATTGATTTCTGCCTGCTTCTCTTCCATAAAAACCTTTACATAAAGCTTGCCGAAACGCCCGTAGCTATTCCAATCCACTCTCCGAAGATCGTCCCCCATGATGTATTCCCGAAAATCAGAAAACTCCAAAGAACTGCCCTTTGCATGGGATTTCCTCGCTCCGCTGTAGCCCTCAACACTAAGCCTTTGGCGTAACGAAACGGAGAGCTTTTCTAGCTGTAATAAATATTCCTTTGTAAATATCTCTTGTAACGTTCTCATATCAACAACGCCTCAATGATTTGATCTACTGTAACACCATCTGCCATCCCTTCAAAATTTAAGAAAATACGATGACGCAGAGCCCCCTTTGCCACTGCCTTCACATCATCATAAGCCACATTATAGCGCCCTGCCATCAGTGCATAAACCCTTGCCGTCATCATAATTGCCTGGGCACCTCTGGGGCTTGCACCATAGCGTACATATTTCTTTACCATTTCCGGTGCCTGATCGTAATCAGGATGGCTCTTTAGAACAACATCCATAATATATTCTGCCACAGGGGTAGCCACGGGTACCTCTTTGGCAATCTCCCGCATTTCCAAAAGCTGTTCCTGACTGCAAATTTTGTTTGCCTCTTTTGGTCTCCCCGTTGTGGTGGAAGTTACAATCTCCAAAAGTTCAGCCTTTGTGGGAAATGCCACATCTAGCTTGAATAAAAAACGATCCATCTGTGCTTCCGGCAACGGATAAGTTCCCTCAGATTCCAACGGATTCTGTGTTGCCAACACAAAGAATGGCTCGGGCAATGTATATGTTGTATTTCCGCTAGTTACTGTGTGCTCTTGCATTGCTTCCAGCAAAGCACTCTGGGTTTTGGGTGTCGCTCTGTTGATTTCATCCGCCAAAACGATATTTGAAAAAATGGGACCCTTCCGAAACTCCAGCCCCATTTCTCCCTTGGGATTTTTAGTCATCACAGAGGTTCCCGTAACATCGGCAGGCATCAGGTCAGGGGTAAACTGAATTCTTGAAAATTCCAAATCCAAAACCTTTCCAATGGTTTTAACCAGATGTGTCTTTCCAAGTCCAGGCAATCCTTCCAGTAAAACATTACCTCCTGCAATCATAGATGTTAGCACGCCACGAATCAAATCCTTTTGTCCAATGATAACTGTGCCTATTTCAGCTTCTATTTTTTCAAATTCCGCCCCAAACTGGCGAATCTTTTCCTCATTCATTTGGCAAACCTCCTTTTTCCTTGACTACATTATACGGTCTATGGACTTCTTCCGTCAATCAAAGGGGAAAAACGTAAAGAAATATAAGGAATTTGTTTTGTTTTTCTTAAAAAAGGGCATGTATACTATCAGAAAACCTCATAAAAAAGGCCTTTATACTAAAAAATAAAATTCTTATGAAAAAGCTTGCATCACACTTTTTTACAAAACTTTGGTTTGAAGTGTTTTTTAATTACCTTTTTTATTGGTAAATGCAAGCGAATATTTGATGCTCTTTAATTTTAACCTAATTGCTATGGAAATATTGTGTAATTCATAGTATTATATTTAATGTAAGATAAAATTTTACAAAGAAACTAAGGGGAATACCTATGAAAAAAATTGATTTTAAAAACCTAGATAAGTCCTATTTAAAAATATCGTTGTATCTATTTGCAGTGGCAGCAGCCATTATTTTATTTGAAAAAATAATTGGACACCTACCTCATTTAGGAAATGTAATCCACACTTGTCTTATTACCATATTGCGCTTGGGTTCTCCATTTTTTTTAGGTTTTGCTATCGCATATATTATGAACCCATTTATGAAGTTCTTTGAAAGATTGTTTTTGAAATCTATACCGAAAGCCCAAAACTATAAAAAACCCACTCGAATTTTTTGTATTCTAATCAATTACATTATTATTATTGGGGGTATATTCTGGATTTTTATTTATCTTGTTCCCGAACTAAAGGGTTCCGTTGTCTCCTTTGTGTCACAGCTGTCAACCTACTCGGCACAGTTAAATGAATCTACCACAGACCTTTTTAACCGCATCCATTTTATCAATGCAGAAGATGTAAACAATATCCTAAATAAATTGCTGGCTCCAATTATGGGCATCTTCCAAAACGTGCCGGCGCTGATTACCAATATTCTAACAAACCTGTATTCTGTAGGTAAAATTACAGTTGATATTGTCATGGCCATTTTTATCTCTTTTTACATGCTGTATGATAAAGAGAATTTCAGAAATCATGCATTAAAAATCGTTTATGCCATTTCAAGCCGCAAAAGCGCAGAACACCTTGTTTATAATGCCCAACGAATCAATCGAATCTTTCAAAACTTTATCGTTGGTAAAGCAGTGGACTCTCTGATCATCGGGATTCTTGCCTTCATTGGTTTTTCCCTGCTGAATGCACCGTTTCCTTTGATTCTGAGCTTAATTGTGGGTGTAACGAATATGATTCCATATTTTGGGCCATTTATTGGTGCAATCCCCGCTATTATTATTTCACTTTTGGTGAATCCCACTACGGCAATTTGGGTTGGATTGTTCATTCTTGCTTTGCAACAATTTGACGGAAACTTCTTGGGTCCTAAAATTTTAGGAAACTCCTTAGATATCAGCCCAATTTGGATTATTCTTGCGGTAGTCCTAGGTGCAGCATTGATGGGTCCTATTGGTATGTTTGTTGGTGTACCTGTTTTAGCAACCATTAAAATGTTCTTAACAGAATATATTAATCATAAATATCAAGAGAAATATACAGAAAATGATCCCCTTGCTTTGGAAACCCATAAGCAAGCATCCCCGCCCGAGGCGTAAGCCGAAACATAAAAAGAAGGACTAGGCTTTTCAAAGACTGTCCTACGGACTTTTCGGAGGAAAAAAATGAATCAAACCAAACAAACAAATTTATTTGCGTTAATCTTTTTTGGCTTTTTTATTGTGAGCGGACAGCTTTTGTATCTCATACCCGTGATGCAAAAAATCCCCTATGTCTGGTTTTCAAGTATCGTTCAAATTGTATATTGTACCGTTCCCATTATTGGTTACTTTATATGGACGAAAAAAAATCCTAAGGAGGTTTTTCGTTTATACCCGTTGGGATGGAAAAACTTATTGTTAATTATCGCATTTGGCTTTGCCATACAGCCACTTATGCGTTTTCTTTCTTTCTTCACCTCCATGTTCTTTCCAAATGTTGCTCAAGAATTTGCAGATGCATTGGATGGAACCAGCTTTCTGGGAACCTTAATCACCATGGCAATTTTACCGGCATTCTTAGAGGAACTCTCTTTGCGAGGTGTGTTCCTTTCAGGTTACCGTCGTTTAGGTACTTGGAAAGCGATTTTTTGCACCGCCCTTTTATTCGGACTTTTGCATATGAATCCACAGCAATTTCCCTATGCATTCTTTGCAGGATTATTTTTCTGTTTTTTGGTGGAAAGAACAGGGTCTATTTGGGCCTCCATTATCCCACATTTTATTATTAATGCAACAAACGTAATCAGTATGTACCTCCCTACGGCTGAGGATGTTGCCACAATGGATATGCCAAGCAACACCATCCTGCTTCTTTATACCGGCATAGGTGCATTTATTTCACTACCATTTTTAGGACTGATTCTTTATCAGTTTTTGAAAATCAACCCCGTTAAAAATACCCATATTCCAAAAGATGGATCAAAAGAGAGATTTCTCTCAATTCCTATTTTTTGTGTATTTGGACTATTTCTAATATTTGGCATCCTACCATATCTGGATTACTTATTATAAAGAACAATCTGGCACCCCTCCTTTTACAGGAAGGGTGCCATTTTAATTGAACATCGCCTTATCCTTGTGTTAGACGAAAGCGAGGAATCTCATTCCCATCTACTCTTACCGCTTCCAGAAACATTTCCTTTGGTCTCACCCATAGACCATACTCACCGTAAAGTTGGCGATATACCACCATTTCCTCTAGTGTTTCAGAATGTTTTGCAACTCCCACTACACAGTATTTTTTCCCTTTATAATGCTCATAAATTCCGCCAATTACAATACTCATTTTGACCTTTTCCTTTCTCACTTACATCATACGTTGCTTCTACAGCGTCTTTAATTTCTACTATTGTTGCGTTGATGCAACGCATCACTTCTCATAAAATACCTGTTTTTTTATAAGCCACATGATAATAACTTCTAAAGCCTATCATATTTTTTCTCCCCTTACAACTCTAGAAAATTAGCATTAAAAAACGGCATCCGTTCTGCTTACGGATCCCGTTTTTATACTTCAAATTCAATTCAAAGGGTAGTTTATTCATTGAACTATAACCGAACGCTTACTGTTCCATCTGTTTACCCAAAAATCCTGCTGCTGTTTGGGCAAGTTTGCCCTCAACCTCTCCCATCTTTTTATCCTTTGAGAGGAAGATAATAGCGCCCATGGCATCACCTTCAGCAATAATAGGGGTAATCAACTGATGATTATAACCCTCCATGCTGTCGTCATCCAAAATTGGCACAAAATTGCTGTCGCTTTTATCGGCAATCAACGTTGTTCTTCGATTAATACACTTTTCCATCTCTGGACTAATGTGTTTTTCATACAGTTCTCTTTTGGAGCCGCCGGAAACGGCAATAATCTGATCTTTATCAACAATACAGGTTACATGTCCGGCAGTTTGTGCCAAGCTCTCTGCATATTCTTTCGCAAACGTCCCCAGTTCACCAATAGGTGAATATTTCTTTAAAATAATTTCACCCTCTCTATCGGTGAATATTTCCAATGGATCTCCTTCTCTAATGCGCAATGTGCGTCGAATTTCCTTTGGGATAACCACCCTTCCTAAATCATCTATTCTTCTTACGATTCCCGTCGCTTTCATAGAAAATACCTCCGTTTACAAATAAGGTTGTTACATTTGATTTCCTTGTGCTTGTATTATTTGTAAAAGAAAAGAAAATATACCTACTCCTAACATAGAATAAAAAATAAAATTTCGATATAACTTCTCATAAAAATCTACATTTGGAAAACCGGCAACAGATGAAAGAAAAGAAAATACTTTTTGTTTTTAGAATAGTAACAGGATAGTTATACAAAATAAAAAAGCAATTTTTTTAACTTTCTCAGAAAAAATGGGAAACAAAGGATTAACGGAAAACTTTCTTTAAAACTCAGTCAGAATGGCACAAAAAAATGCCCCAATCTATATAATTGGAGCATCCTTATTCTCATTCTGCCTTACCATCTCTGCTCATCAAATCTAGAACTGCCTGTTCCGCATTCTTTCCTTGGAACAATACTTCATAAATCGCATTGGTAATGGGCATTTCCACATTATGCTCTTTTGCCAGTGTATACGCTGCCTCCACAGTATTTACGCCTTCTACAACCATTTTAATTTCCGCAAGGGTCTCCGCAAGGCTTTTCCCTTGGCCTAATAAAATACCGGCTCTGCGGTTTCTTGAGTGCATGCTGGTACAAGTTACAATTAAATCTCCGATTCCAGAAAGGCCAGCAAAGGTTTCAAGTTTCCCGCCCATCTCAATCCCCAGGCGGCTCATTTCCGCAATACCACGAGTCATAATCGCAGCTTTCGTATTATCACCAAAGCCTAACCCATCAGAAATACCTGCTGCAAGAGCCATAACATTTTTCAATGCCGCACCCATTTCTACCCCAACCATGTCGGTGTTGGTGTAAAGACGAAATCTAGGATTCATAAATTCCCCTTGTACCATTTTTGCCGTCTCTGCGTTTTCAGAGGCAATTAAACAAGTTGTGGGAATCTCTCTTGCTACCTCCTCGGCATGGCTTGGCCCTGATAGAACACAAACCTGACATTGGGGTACACATTCTTGAATCACTTGAGAGAGACGTTTTAAGCTGTTCTCCTCTAGCCCTTTGGCAACATTCACCAAAACCTGATTGGGTTTAAAATGGGGAGCAAAATCCATGGCAGTTTGGCGCACAGCTTTAGAAGGTACCGAAAGAATAATGATTTCTGCGTCCTTCACCGCATTCTCACGTTCTGCTGTAAACTTTAAGCCTTCCGGCAATATTACACCAGGCAAATACTCTTTATTTTCTCTCTCTTTTTGCATTTGTTCCACTGCATTCTGCCGTCTGGACCAAATGACAACGTCATGTCCATGTTTTTGAAGCATCACAGCCAAAGCTGTTCCCCAACTGCCCGAACCGATTACTGCAACTTTTTTCACTGTTGCCACCTCCAATATACTCCTACTGCACATTTTTATGCAGTGTAAATTTATTTTCCGTGCCGGATATTAACCGTCTAATGTTTGCTCTATGAAGCCAAGTTGCCAAAACCGCCAATGCAGTAAAA
>NZ_DALYUL010000001.1:72906-114081 GCF_031981185.1 Anaerotignum sp.
TGCGGGCATTCCTAAAAAATAGGCACTGATTGGAATGGTCATTGAAAATAGAATAGAACCCATAGAAATAAAGCCGGAAAAAGCAACACCCATAATTCCTATGGCTATGGTAATTACCCCAAGGTACGGAGAAAATACAAATGTTAAAGAAAGCACAACGCCAATAGTAGCAGCAATACCCTTTCCGCCTTTAAATTTCAGATAAAAGGGGAAGTCATGGCCTAAAATGGTTCCTGCGCCTGCATAGATTCCAGCCAGCAAACTGTCATCAGGAAATATCAGCCTGCAAAAGAAGAATGCCAAAACACCCTTTAAAATATCCCCAAGAAAAGTTGCCAACCCCGCGCGAAAACCCAGCACACGCAAGGCATTGGTTGTCCCTAAGTTTCCACTTCCTTTTTTTCGCAAATCTGTTTTTGTCAGCTTTCCAACAATAAAACCCATGGAAATGCAGCCAATAAAATAACCGATTAGCAAACTAATGAGTCTAAACATATCAATCCTTTGCCCCTTTTTCCCTCGCTATAAAATGAATTGGTGTGCCAACAAAGCCAAATGCATCTCTCAACTGATTTTCTATATATCTACGATAGGAGAAATGGAATAATTCCTTTTCATTCACAAAAATAACAAAGGTTGGCGGTTTCACCGAAACCTGGGTCATATAATAAAGCTTTAACTGACGTCCCTTATCCGCAGGAGGTTGCTGCATCGCCATTGCCTCAATCAATACCTCATTTAACACACCTGTGCTGATGCGCAGAGCATGATTCTCGTGTACCATTTGAATTAATTCAAGCATTTTGTTGATTCTCTGTCCGTTCAGGGCAGAAATAAATACTCTTGGCGCATAGGGCATATAGGCTAACTCATTGCCAATATCCTTTAGATATTGGTTCATAGTTTTATCATCTTTTTCAATGGAGTCCCACTTATTCACCGCAACAATGGCGGCCTTGCCTCTTTCGTGGGCAATTCCTGCAATTTTCGTATCCTGATCAGTAATACCTTCATTCGCATCGATGACCAAAATAGCTACGTCACAACGCTCCACCGCCGCAACGGCACGAATGATGCTGAAACGTTCAATCTCTTCTTTGATTTTGGCTTTACGACGCATGCCCGCTGTATCAATAAAGATGTATTTTTTCCCATCAATGGTAATGGGTGTATCAATGGCGTCTCTTGTTGTTCCTGGAATATTGCTTACAATCAAGCGATCTTCCCCAAGAATCTTGTTAATCAAAGAGGATTTCCCTACGTTAGGCTTGCCGATAATTGCAACACGGATAGCATCTTCTTCTTCTCCCAACGCTGAATCATCAGGGAAATGCTCCACAACTTGATCCAACATGTCTCCAAGACCTAATGCCTGTCCCGCAGAAATTGGCACGGGGTCACCAATGCCCAGCTCATAAAATTCATAAATATCCAAAGTGTCTCGTTTTATGCTGTCCACTTTGTTTACTGCCAATACCACGGGCTTCTTGGTGCGGCGCAGCAAATTTGCAACCTGACGGTCATCATCGGTTACGCCTGTTTTTACATCAGTGATAAATAAAACAACATCAGCAGTTTCAATGGCAATTTCCGCCTGCTGCAAAATCTGTTTTTGAATAATCTCTTCAGAACCGATTTCCATACCACCGGTATCTATTAAAGTAAATTTATAGTTCAGCCATTCCACATCCGCATAGATACGGTCACGGGTTACACCCGGTGTATCTTGCACAATGGAGATTCTTTCTCCTGCTAAGCGGTTAAACAATGTAGATTTCCCTACATTGGGACGGCCAACCACTGCTACGATTGGTCTACTCATAATGATTCCTCCATATTTCTCTCTATCGCAAATAAATTTGTTTTTTTGCATTAATTAGGTATAATCACCCCTAAAAGTCACCCTAGGATTATACCACAGTATTCTTTCCAAATACAATAGCACATCTTTTGTTTTCAGCCCTTCAGCTCCATAATACCCGCCATAACTCCCCTGTCGTCTCTCATCTTTCTGTGGGAATAAAAACGCTCTGTGTCACACATAGTACAAAGTCCTGCGATTTCGATGTTTTTCACACCCATATTCTTCAATAAACGGCGATTTGTTTCCCAAAGATCGATACGATATTTCCCCTCTTCCTTAGGGTCGTCAAAAATAATCTCATCTGCAAAAGCTATATTTTTTCGAAACAACTCCACCACAGGATCATCCACCTGAAAACAGCATTTCCCAATGGAAGGGCCAATTGCCGCAACCACATTTTTCGGTTCTGTTCCAAATGCATCCATCATTGCCTGTAAGGTATGCTCCGCCATACGGTTTCCGGTTCCCATCCAACCGCAATGTGCCATACCAATTGCTTTTTCTTTGGTATCCAATAAAAAAACAGGAACACAATCTGCCCCAAAAATTACAAGGGGTATATTGGGCTCGTTGGTAATCAATCCATCCACATCAAAATATTCCCGTTCCCGCAGTACGCCTTTACCTTTGTCTTTTGCTTCTATCCGTCGTACGTTCGTCGTATGGATTTGCTGGGAGGTTACGTAGTTTTCTTTGGAAAAACCCATCGCATCTCCTAGAATCTCATAATTTTTCAGCACCAACTCTTTGTCCTCGCCTCTGGTCAAGCCCATATTCATCGTAGAATAAAAGCCCTTGCTTACACCTCCATGGCGTGTGGTAAAACAATGCTTTACCATGTCAGTTTGATTCAGATTGTCAAAAACAACGACTTCCACTTCTCCCAATTTTTTTATTTTCATGTCCCACTCCTTATGCTATCCAAAACGCATTCTCTGTATAACGAAAAAACGTTTTTCCATTCTCCTCTAAGACTTCTGCAACATCAAAACGAAAATCACTATCTAAGGCATATTCTGCAATATATGCCTTTGCTGTGCGAATAATATGCTCCTGCTTACGTTGATTCACCGCCTCGCAAGGCTCTCCTTTTTTCCGTCCCGCCCTATATTTTACTTCGGTAAAGATGATGTATGTATCCTTTTTTGCAATAATATCAATTTCGCCCCCTTGGGTGCGATAATTTCTGGCCAAAATTTCATAACCTAAGCGACGCATCTCTTTGACTGCCATTTCCTCGCCAAATGCGCCCTTCGTCTGATTATCACCAGAGGTCACAAAATTTTTAACAAAGCTTTTTCGATGAATGGGACAAAGGCCATGAACACGAATGCCTGCAATATGCTCCGTTGAACCATATCCTTTGTTCGAGGCAAATCCATATCCAGGATATAACTCCTCATAGGTTTCCATCAATCTGTCACGATATACTTTAGCCACAATGCTTGCCGCACCAATGGATAGACTTTTTGCATCTCCTTTTATAATGCCCCTTTGAGGGATAAAAATTTCAGGAATTGTGACCGCATCTGCCAAAATAAACCTTGGTACAGGGTTTAATTGGGCAAGTGCCTCTCGCATTGCTTCATAAGTTGCCTGCAAAATATTGATTTCATCGATTTTTTCCCAAGAAACCACACCAATGCCATAAGAAACCGCCTTTTCTAAAATCTCTTCATAAAGGCTCTCTCTTTTTTTTGCTGAAAGTTTTTTAGAATCATCTACGCCCTCTATCGTACAGTTCTTAGGTAAAATAACCGCTGCCGCCACAACAGGCCCGGCCAGCGGACCCCGTCCAACCTCATCTACACCTGCAACCAAGTCATACCCTTGGGCATAGCAAGCCCTTTCATATTCCAACAGAGCATCCAATCTTAATTGCTCTTTTTCAAAGGCGGCTCTTCTTTTCAAGGCCGAAGCAACGGCCAATTGAACTCCCTTTCTCTCATCTGTTGCATATGTGCCTACGGCTTGGTCTAATTCTTCCAATGTGCATTGTTGTAGGTATTCTTTTATTTCTTTTATTGATTGCATCAACCGTCCCGCCTTTCCTGTAATCATTATACCATAAAATAGAACGGATGCGGTAAAGCCCCACGGGAAAAAATTATATGCATCATTATATGTGAGCGCGTTATCCTTCTTTTCCATTGGCAAAAAGAAAAACTTTTTAATATAAAATAGACATTGAATGAAAATCACTAGTACCAAGAAAAACTCTTGTATAGGAAAGATGAAAAAGAAAGAAATAATATTACCTACCACATTATTAATTTGTCTTTGAAAGTATACTGCATTGCACCCGAAACCAGTAAATACACAAAAAGAGGCGTCCACATAACATAAAAGAACACCCCTTTTGTACACTCATTTAAACCAAATGTGATAATTTAAAAGACAAGTTCTGTAACATTACTCATTTTATTTGACTGGAAAACATTGCTGTTTCAAATTGATGTCTTGTTCAGCAAGTTTAACTTAGAATGGTCTTAAACCTGATATATTGGAAAATCTGCTGCGATTGCCTCAAATTTTTAAAGACAAGTATTTTTTATTTCTGAAGAATGAAAACCTTACTCGACATTTTCTGTTTACGACTCTCCACGGGATATTCAGTCTTCTTCGTTTTTAATGGCCCAATGAATCATAAAGGCTAACGCCGCTCGCAGTATAATAATCCCGCCAATAATAAGAATTTCGGAGAAGTCATGGACAATAACCGTTCGTAAAATTTCGCCGCCAAGCTTGAACTCAAGGGCCATAGCCATCCCTTTGGAGAGATTTAGTCGGGTATGGGGATCTCTACGAATATAGTTATATATTCCCTTAGCGCCGGCTATAATCATGATTCCCACACCAACAAACTCAAACATTAAGATTGCTGACTCTGTAAGCATAATTAAAAATTCTCGAAAAAATATCATTGCAACAACTCCTTCAAAAAAATTTTCATTAGTGTATCATTATTTTCGTCAAAAATCCACTTTTTTCGTACACTTTTGAAAATTTTCTTTAAATTTCACAAAGATAATAAAAATATTTGACAATTTTAACAACTAAAATTAGCAATTTCACAAAAACAACAAGGTGATTTTTTCAAAATAGCGCCAATTTCAATTGACATAATAAATTTCATATTATATTCTCAAAAATCAGAACCTGTTACATAATTATCCTTGCATTAATCTACCATCTTTCTTTTGCACAAAAAAATCCCCCCGAAAAATGCTACCTAAGCATCCTTGGGGGGATTCTCTTATACGTCCATGATAATTGGTAAAATCATGGGGCTTCTTTTTGTTTTTTGCCAGAGGAAGTTTTTCAGCGTATCTTTAATGACACCCTTAATATAATTCCAGCTGGTAATATTCTTTTCTTCGCAATCCAGCAATGCTGCCAGCACCACTTTTTTTGCTTCATCCATCAGGTCCTCTGCCACTCGGACATATACAAAACCTCTGGAAATAATATCAGGTCCAGCGACAATTGTACCACTCTCTCGATCCATGGTGACAACTACCACCATCAAACCGTCCTGAGATAAGTGCTTTCTATCTCGCAATACAATGTTACCAACATCGCCAACACCAAGTCCATCAACCATAACACGTCCGGCAGGCACAGTACCATTAATCTTTGCCTCATTACGTGTTACTTCCAACACTTCACCCAATTTCATAATGAAGATGTTATTTTTATCTAAGCCCATGGAAAGAGCTAAATCCTTATGGCATGAAAGATGCATAAATTCACCATGCACTGGCATAAAGAACTTTGGTTTTGTTAACGCAAGCATCAACTTAAGCTCCTCTTGTCTTGCATGACCAGAAACGTGGATTTCTTCCATATCTCCATAAATTACATTTGCGCCCTTCTTTAACAGCTCATTTATAACACGGGTAACATTCTTTTCATTACCGGGTATCGCAGATGCACTAATGATAATTTTATCCTCAGGCTTCACGTTTACCTGCTTGTGCTCATTCATCGCAATTCTGGTGAGGGCAGACATGGTCTCTCCCTGACTGCCGGTGGTGATGATCACAAGCTGTTCATCTTTATAGTTTTTAATTTCGCCAATATCAATCAGCGTGCGAGGCGGTATGGACAGATAATCTAACTCGGAAGCAGTTTTCACTGCATTGACCATACTTCTGCCGATAATGGCAACCTTACGTCCATACATATACGCAGCGTTTACTACCTGCTGTATTCGATGGATGTTGGACGAGAACGTTGCAACCATGATACGGTTTTTGGGAGTATCCTCAAAAATTTTCTCAAAAACCTTGCCAACGCTCTTTTCAGACATGGTGAAGCCTTTTCTTTCCGCGTTGGTACTATCGCTCATCAAAAGAAGAACGCCTTCTTTTCCCAACTCACCAAAACGCTGAAGATCAATTATTTCCCCATCAATGGGTGTATAATCCACCTTGAAATCTCCCGTGTGCACTACCGTTCCAATTGGCGTATGAATCGCCAGGGCAACAGCGTCCGCAATGGAGTGATTGGTGTGGATAAATTCCACATTAAACAGACCCAAATTCACTCTTTCTCTGGGAACAACCGTATGCAAAACAGTTTTATCCAGCATTTTGTGTTCTCTTAGCTTGTTTTCCAACAGCCCTAATGTTAACAGTGTACCAAAAACTGGTACATTCAGCTGTTTGAGAATATAAGGTAATGCACCAATATGATCCTCGTGACCATGGGTCAGTACAATCCCTCTTACTTTGTCTATGTTTTTGATCAGATAAGTTACATCGGGGATAACCAAGTCAATTCCCAGCATATCATCCTCAGGGAATGCCAGACCGCAGTCAATGATCATAATATCATTACCATATTCAAGCATGGTCATATTTTTCCCGATTTCTTCTAACCCACCCAATGAGGCAATCTTAAGCTTTGCCTTGGGTTTTGGTTTTCTTCCTGCCAAAAAACACACCTCCTTTTTTTTACATTTTCCGTTTTCCTTATTTCATAATTATGCCGCAAAAAAGCGGAGTTTAAACCGCAAAAACAAAACCCTATACAAATAAAAATCATTTTATCTGTATTTTGGGTATACATAAAAAGGGCAGTCACCAGCATTTTTTGAAAGCATCTCTCGCACCACGCTTTCTTCCTAGAGGCTCTGCCAAATCCTATGTAGTTTGTTCTCTTTTCACGCACATGATGATTTGGCTATCAGCCTATCATCTATCGTAAACGCAAATTTCGTATGCGTCTTAGATCAAATTGTTATATATGCCATCTTAATCAGCATAATATTTCCTTCAAATGGGCTGCATCTCTTCTAAGCCCCTGTTCAAATGAAGGAGTTCCAAATTGAGTGCTCATATATTTATTGTATGTCTCTCATATATTAAAGTGAAAGAATCACGTTTGTTCTGTCTCAATAGGCATTACTTGTAAGCATACCTCTAAAAAGGAATGCCCCTAAAGTAATTTTTAAAAGCGTAGGATTTCAATATGATACTTCCCATAGTTGCCCTTCAACTTTGTTTCAAGAAAATCCTTATTGAAAAGCATCATTTTATCATATTAAAAGAGCTTTCACAAGGGATTGGTCAGAATATTCTGATTCCAATTGTTTCTATCCCCGCTTCACTCAACAAAACATCCTACTTTTTCTTTATCATACAAAATGACCTTAGTCAATTTCCACTTCGTAGTCATCGCCCTTTTGTGCAAATAAGTCTGCCACACGGTCGAATTCCGCATCATCCTCAACCATTTCATAGGTAACATCATCTGTATTAATTGAGGTTTCCTTCAATATCAAAGCTTCTGCTTCATCATCATCAATCAATTCCGTTTCAACAACCAGTAAATACCGCTCGCCACCGCAAGCCACATTATCAATAATAGAAAACTCAACTTCAGAACCATCTTCTGCAGTCATTGTCACGGTTTCAAACTCAAATTCATTTACTTCGTCAAAAATATCTGCCATATAAACAAGCTCCTTTATATTCCGTCCCGTCTGCCACAGGCTCATCCCCTGTTTCTGCTATCCAAATAGCCCTGGAGGATATGCACAGCGGCCATCTTATCAATCACACTTTTTCTCTTTTCATGGCTCAGTGCCGCCTCACGCAACGCTCGCTCAGCTGCAATGGTACTAAATCGTTCATCCCATAAAACAACTTCTATATTGGGAAAACGTCTCTCAATGCGCTCCGCAAAAGCCTTTGTTTTGATACAGCGCTCTCCTTCGGAATTATCTAGGTTTTTGGGGTAGCCCAATACAATCACCTCGGGCTGATACTCCTCTGCCAATTCTGACAAACGCTTTAAGCTCTTCTTATATTCGCCAGGGTTATCTCTACGGATAATTTCCACACCCTGTGCTGTCCATCCAAAAGGATCACTCACCGCAATCCCAATGGTTTTATCGCCATAATCCAATCCTAAAATTCGCAAATGGTTTCCTCTTTCTTATTCATTACGATTCATGTAGTCCTTTACCAACTCTTCCAGCAGTTCATCTCGCTCCAATTTACGAATCATTACACGGGCATTCATGTAGCTGGTGATATAAGTAGGATCTCCGGATAAAATATATCCGACAATCTGATTTACGGGGTTATATCCTTTTTCCTTCAAAGCCGTACTAACAGCGATGAGGATCTTTTTTGCTTCATTCTCAGGTTCTTTTTCTACTCTTCCAAAATATTGTGTTTCGTTGATATTACTCATACTTCTCACTCCCCACCACTTGATCCATTCGCTCTTCTTATTATCTTACTTCATCATAATATAAACCAAAGCGGATTGCAACTATATTATCTTTACAGAATAATTACAAAATTACCTCACCAAGAGCATTTTCTCCTTGCACTTGAACAATTTTTGTAAAAGCCAGCTGATTGGATAAGTCCACATCACTCTTTGTCAGCACCTTCATGTAATTTGAAGTATGCCCTTCATAAATGCCCGATTCCACAGGTCTTTCATACAGAACCTCCAGGGTTTTGTCAACATACTTATTTAAAAATTCCCCGCTCATTTTATCACTCAATGCAAGCAATTGATGGCTTCTTTCTGTTTTTATATTACTTGGAAGCTGATCTTTTCTTTCTGCTGCCGGCGTACCATTTTTGGGTGAATAGGGAAATACATGAATCTTTGCAAAGCCTATTTCCTCAGCAAATTCATAGGACGCTTTGAAATCTTCCTCTGTTTCACCAGGAAAACCCACAATGATGTCCGTGGTTAATGCCACATCAGGCAAATACTTTCTTAAAAGGGCTGCAGCCTCACGGTATCTTTGCGCATCATACTTACGGTTCATTTCCTTCAGGGTTCTGTCGCACCCACTTTGCAAGGATAGATGAAAGTGATGGCAAACCTTTGGCAGCTCTGCCATGGTTTTTGCAAATTCCTCCGTCACCACATTAGGCTCAATAGAGCTAAAACGAATACGGCGAATACCCTCAACTTCGTGAACTTGTCGTAAAATTTCCAGAAGGTTTGTATCAGTCCTATCCTTCCCATAGCTTGCCACATGAATTCCTGCCAAAACAATTTCTTGGAATCCATTTTCTTCCAAACGTTTCACCTCATCCACAATATCTTTGGGCTCACGACTGCGGATTGGCCCACGGGCATAGGGGATAATGCAATAGGAACAATATTGACTGCATCCATCCTGAATTTTTAAATATGCGCGGGTACGATTCGCCAGTTTTTGAATAGAAAGAGGTTCAAACACGCGCTCCTTCATAATATCAGTCACATAGTTCTCCACGCCGTTTTGAGGTTGATACTGTTCCACCATCTCCACAATCTGTCCACGGTCTTTGGTTCCAATCACCAAATTCACGCCCTCAACAGACATAATCTCCTTTGGTGCTGTCTGGGCATAGCATCCCACAACGGCAACTACAGCATGTTCATTCTGCCTTTTCACCTTACGTATCAATTGTCTGGATTTTTTATCTCCGAAATTGGTTACCGTGCAGGTATTAATGACATATACATCTGCTGCTTCATCAATTCCTACAATTTCATATCCCTTATCAGCAAACAGCTCAGCAATGGCTTCGCTTTCGTATTGGTTTACCTTGCACCCAAGGGCATAACTTGCTGCTTTTTTCATGGTTCTCTCCGTTCCTTCTCGGTCTCAAAGCCCAGTCAATTCTCGAATCGCTTTGACTACCCCGCCTTTATTGTTACTCCCCGCCTGAAAACGGGCGAATTTTTTCACACCGCTGGATGCACCTTCCATAGCATAGCTGTAATATGCCTGTTTTAGCATCTCAACATCATTATACTGATCCCCAAAAACCACGGTCTCTTCTGGGGTTATATTCCACATTTTTTGCAAGGCTGCAACAGCCGTTCCTTTTGTAACATTTCTTAACCCTGTGTCTAAACAAGCATCGCCAGAAATCACAAGATTTAAACTGTCATCCAGTTTTGGGCGCAATCTTTCGTAACAGTTTTCTGCGCTTTTTCCTCCATGAGAAATCATGGATACCTTAAAAATGTCATCCTTCACGTGAAATAAATCCTCCGCCAGCTTCATTTCATAATGAAATAAGGGTGATGACAAATAGTCCAAAAGCTCAGGGCTTCTGGTATAACTGCAATATTTTGCGCAAAGCAAAGGCTCAACATCATTGAGCTTAAAAATATTCTCCAAGCAATGGGTCACTTCCTGTTCTGCCATAGGCTCAACCACAAGTTCTTTTCCATCTTCTACCACAAAAGCACCATTCTCAGCGATTACAACAACATCCTTTATATGCTCATGAAAATGCTTTTTCAGGCTTGGGTACTGTCTGCCGCTAGCCACAACAAAACGGATCCCTTTTTCCTTTAGTATGGGCAAAATATTATAAATATCTGCATCAATATTTTTTTCATCATTGAGCAGAGTACCATCCATATCCGAAACAATTAATTTTATCATTTTATTCCCTCTTACACTTTACTTATTTTAAAAAAAATGGGAAGTATCTTTAATGCAATATTCACATCCTTGCCTGAAAGCCAAACTAAATATTTACGCAATTGGTCCCACTTCTGGCGTTTTAGCAAGACTTGTGAACAGATTTCTTCCATCTCTCCTAATTTTTCTATAATTTCATCTTTTTCATGCTTAGATAGGCCTTCCATAAACCCAATTTCTAATCGCAACTGTGTAAAATCAACATCCATGATGATGTCGTTTTGCTCCAGCCTCAGATAATATTCTAGTAGTCCTTCGTTTTTATAACCGTTTTGACGAAAGCCTTCCAGCCGTTCCAGCATTTTCTTTACATTTTCACGATATGCTTCCGCCTGCAATGCAGTTTTCTCGTAGGGCTGAATCACCCTGAGCTCATCACAAAAACCCTCTATGATATCTCCATAAGCACCCATCAAATAGCGGAATAAAACGGACATTTTCTCCTCATCATACGAGTAGGCATCCCAAGTTTCAAGACTGCGGTCAATATCTTCATCCAGCTTGCGACAAAAATCTTTTTCATTCATAAAGACCCCATCCTCTCCAGAACTATATCCACCCTCGTATTCTACTGTATCTTTGCAGTATATCATAAATTGAAACGTCTTTGCAAGGCTTCCCATAAAAGGAAAAGAGCCTTCCCCAAAGGAAAAACTCTCAAAGTCTTTTTCAAAGGGTGTCGACTTCATCGACACCCCGAAACGCTTTCTGTTTTCTTAAACTTCATCATCCTCAATAATTACAACCATACCGCCTAAACGTCTGTTTAGTTCACTTCTGGTAATTTTAATGATGTTAGGGGTAACGCCGTCTGCCTGGACTTCAATGAAATATGGCTCCTCATTGTCACAATCATTTTCATCCAGCCAACCGCCGAAGAAGGACAAAATTGAACGCATAATTTCAACGCTATGACCCCAATAATCCAGGTCAAGGAAAATCATGCGATTCTTCTCTCCGTTTTTAGAAAATTTACGACTTTTATAAACCATTGTAAAAAGCCGTCTTTCCTCGCCCTTGTAAGTGAAATAAACTGCCATTTCATTGCTTTCGCCGAAACGATTTTCATAGCGGTTTATTTTTGCACTGGGGTCGAAATATTTTAAAACAAACTGATAAAGCTGTTCCAGTTCTATTTCTTTTGTAATATATCCATGAGTTTTTGCTGTCATAGATGGCGCTCCTTTCTAGGCTCTCTCGTGTCAAAAAATAGTTTGTGTGCGAAATATCTCTTTATGATTGCATTATACAGTAACAAAACAGCTCTGACAAGAGCAATACCGCAGAATCATTAGAAAAAAATCAAGGTCATTTTTAGGCACTTTTTTATCCATATATTACAATAAAATACCAAATATATGGATGTGTATGACGTTTTTGTCCTCTATGTTTTTCCCCATGTTATTATATGCAAGTTTTATAATTTTTCTAATATTTTTTCCACCAGTTCGCTGCAGCGCTTTGCTGCCATAATACTAAATTTCTCAAAAGAGATTGTTGCTTCTTCCCCGGCACCATCAGAAATAGCACGAACAATTAAAAATGGGATGCGGTTTAACCAACATGCATGGGCAATAGCTGCCCCTTCCATCTCTGCACAAGTCCCTTGCACATTCTTACGAATGGTTGCTTTGCCTTCCTTTGTACAAATAAATTGATCACCACTGGCAATACGCCCTGTGATAACCCTGTAGCCATCGGCAATTTCTGCCGCTGACGCTTGCGCCAAACGAATCAGTTCTTCGTCTGCCTTAAAATAGCTTTCTGCCATACGAGGGATCATCCCAATCGGGTCTCCTAAAGCCGATGTGTCCATATCGTGCTGAACTGCATCGGTGGAAATCACGATATCACCGATTTTCAAATCTTCAACCAAAGCGCCTGCAACACCAAGCACCAGAATATAATCTACACCGAACAGGTCAATCATGGCTTGGGTACAAATAGCAGCATTCACCTTGCCGATTCCGCTTCTTACCAAAACGATATTATTCCCTTTATATCTGCCAATAAAAAAAGACAGGCCAACAACATTTTTTGTTGTAACAATTTCGATTTTCTCTTTCAAACAAAGAATTTCTTCCTCCATTGCCCCAATAATTCCAATGGTTTTCATTTTTGTCATCTCCACTCTGCGTAATGTTTGTTGGACGGTTACATCTTCGCCCAATTATCTGTATTTTAATCATAGCACAATACCCTGCTATTTTACAAGAGAACATATTTCTCCTTGTCCTCCATTGCAAAACTTTCTCATCTTTTGTATACTATTAGAAATGTTTATAAAAAGGAAGGATTCTATGCAACCGGTAATTGGCATTACTCCAGACTACGATAGCAGCATCTGTAGATATAAAATACACCAAGATTATATTACCGCCATTTCTTCTGCCGGCGGTCTCCCAATCTTATTGTTTCCCTATGCTGAAATTCCACCCTTTCTTGACGGAATTGTTTTCAGCGGCGGGGGTGACATTGATCCACTGCTGTTCCATGAGGAACCTTTGGCACAAAGTGGTAAAATTTCCCCACTGAGGGATCAATACGAAATTTCTCTGTGTAGAGAAGCCATGGAGAAAAACATTCCCATATTGGGGATTTGCCGTGGTATGCAAGTAATTAATATTGCCTTAGGAGGAACAATTTACCAGGATATTTCCGTTCAAACGGGCAGTAAACTAAAGCATAGTCAACAGGCACCCCGTGAATATGGAACCCACAGTATTCTCATTGAAAATGGCTCTCTGCTTTCTACCTTGCTGGGTAAGGAAAAGACTACGGTGAATTCCTTTCATCACCAGGCTGTGGCTCTTTTAGGTGAGGGATTGCGTGTTTCGGCCAAAAGTCCCGACGGCCTAATAGAGGCCATTGAGCATATTCAAAATCTATTTGTCTTAGGGTTACAGTGGCATCCCGAAGCAATGGCCACAGAAGAACAAAAGAAGCTTTTTTCTGCTTTTTTAACCGCAGCAGAAAAATTTAAGGAAACAGGAGGAAACAATGGGAAAAATTCAAGGAGTTCTTAGCTTTGAAGCTTTGATGGAGACCGCAGCCGACCTTGGTGTGAAAATTCTTGAAGTGGGAGGCACTTTACTCCTCTGCTGGATTATCATTCGCATCTCCAATCGTTTGGCACAAAAGTTCTTTCAAAAACAAACACAAAAACAACGTTTGTCAATGTCCGAGAGAAAGGCAAATACGTTGAATACAATCACTTCCAGTGTATTGAAATATGTCGTCTACTTTATTGGTTTGTTCACAATCTTGAAATTGTTGGGGGTAAACACAAGTTCCTTATTGGTCATTGCAAGTGCAGGTTCAGTGGCCATCGGCTTGGGTGCACAAAGTGTAGTTACTGATATGTTGGAGGGATTCTTCATTTTTTTTGAAGACCACTTTGCCGTTGGCGATTTTGTTACCATCCAAAATATCACAGGCACCGTAGAGAGTGTAACCCTGCGCTATACAACAATAAGGGATGCCCAAGGAAAAGTTCACATCATTCCCAATGGTTCCATTGGTATTGTAACAAATATGTCCAGTGAGTTTATCAATGCAATCGTAAATATAGGCGTAGGATATGGAGAGGATATTGACCATGTATTGTTGATCCTCCAGGATGAAATGGCTAAAACCTCAGATATGGAAAGCATTCTGGAAACACCGGTTATCCTCGGTGTAGTAGGCTTGGATGAATCCGCCGTGACCATTCGTGTAGTTGCAAAATGCATGGTAAAAACCAATTTTGCTGTGGAAGTAGAATTGCGCAGACGTATCAAAAACCGTTTTGATCGAGAGGGTATTGAAATCCCTTTCCCCCAACGTACCGTTCATATTGTAAAAGAAAAGGAGGAGGCATAAAATATGGTTTTTTCAGTTGGAGATATTGTACAGATGAAGAAAACCCACCCCTGCGGCTCCAGCCAGTGGGAAATTCTGCGTGTAGGCATTGATTTTCGTATTAAATGCTGTGGCTGTGGCCATATGGTTATGCTGCCCAGAGTAAAGTTTGAAAAAAACGTGAAAAAAGTTATTTCCGTAAACACAGAAGAGAAATAAACTTTGTAATAAAACAGAACGTAAAGCCTTTCCTAAAACATCCACCATCATCTATGTGGGGAGTTGTATTAGGGAAAGGCTTTTTTTACGAGGTTCCTACAGATTTCTTAATTAAATAGTACTATTTTCTAAAACAATTGATATTCCTAATTATTAATTGTAAAATCTTAGATATTATAGGCAAAACTTGGTATTTGGGTGATGAAATAAAGGTAAATTCATGAAGTTTTTTTCCTTTATCATTACAAACCTGAAAAACACAGGGTTTGTACATAAAATTGTGAACTTGAATTTTCAAATAGTAAGCCTTTAATACTGCTGAGAAGGTATTATAGACTATTTAAAAACACTTGAGGTGGGGGTAAACATTGAAAAGTTTAACGAAAGCTATATTTTTAATACTCGGGCTATATTTAGCTTGTGATGCATTAATCATGTCACTGGTAATTAGTTTTAATATCGGCGTACTTGCAACATTTATGGTTGGTGTTGTCTATTTTATTTATGGTTTTTATTATGAAAAGATTCAAATAGTTTCAAAAAGAGGAATTTTTAAGTGGATAAAAAATCTATTTTTAATAGGTAACACAATTATGGTTTCAGCCATTTTATTTATCGCTGCCTTTGCCCAAATGGACACAGTAACTTATAAAGAGGATGCTGTCATTGTCCTTGGTGCAGGATTAAATGGGGAAAAGATTACACTCCCCCTTTATTATAGACTGGAAAAAAGCATAGAGTACTTCAATAAAAATCCAAATGCAATGATAGTTGTATCCGGAGGACAAGGTCGTAACGAAACCATAACGGAAGCTCTTGCAATGGAAAGATACTTGCTTTCAAAAGGAGTTCCTGAAAACAAAATAATAAAAGAGGACAGCTCTACAAGTACCTACGAAAACTTTCTTTTTTCCAAAAAACTATTAGATAACCATTTTAAAAAAGAATACAAGACTGTTTTTATAACAAATAATTTTCATATATTTAGAGCAAATGAGATATCTAAAGTTGTAGGAAGCAATAGTAACTATATGCATGCAAAAATACAATGGTATATCGCTCCTGTGAACTATATACGGGAGATCTTGGCAATTACAAAATTTTTGTTATTAAGACAGTAACATCTATAAAGGATTGTCAACCTAATTCCAAATACATTTTAGGAGGTTTTATGAGAAAGAAAATTCCGATGAATGAAAAAGGTGCTAAATCCTTAATTCTTTTTATGTTATTGTTTATTGGGCTATATACAGCTTGGAATTTTGAGCATACTTTAACAACCTCTCTTTCGCCGGAAAAAAATTATAAATTGGCGATTAAATATGTTACACCTTTTTCATTTGGAGAGCATAAAATAAAGCTATTATATGGCCCACCTGCCCTTTTTTCTCTTAATAAAAAATCATTTACTACTCACCTAGATAATGATGGAATGGCCCTAAATGATTCAAATTATGAAATAGAATGGGTGGATGATAATATTGTTAAAATTCGTTTGATTGGTTTTAATCTAACCAATTCAGAAACATATATAATTAACTGTAGCACTGATGAAATTACAAAATTATTAGGATAATTTATATAGTACATATGAAAAAACTAGTTCAATTAATCTATCACAAGCAGCTTCCATTTTCATCAACAGCCCTTTTGCTAATTGGGGCATATAATAATTTGAATTGCTTTTACACAATAAATTTTACCGTATGCAACATTAAAAAATAACGTTGATGCGTTTCTTTGTTCGCACAGGCTAAAACTTACTACGGAGGGAACTATGAAAAAATTAAAAATAGTTTTGATCGGCGTTTTGATTGCAAGTATTGGCCTATTTTATTACTTCTCAATAAACTATCAACGGATAAAAGGATTTAATAGATTTCCTGAAAAAGACGTCCAAGCCTATGTCTATTCCATGGGTTGTCTAGGGGAAAAAGCAAACTACATCCAAATGGAACTGACTGATTATGAATCTCTATTACAGATAGCATCCAAAATTAAATATATGAATCCAGACATTGACCCACTTTCAATAGATTACATTCTTTACGGTGGCGGTGGGTACGAATTTGAAATTGTTTCTGAAAATGAAGTAACAACCTTCGGTATCAGCTGCAATGAATTAGAACCTAATATCCGCAGAGTTACTCTTTCTAGTGAGAGAATAGAACGGTCTATCTCTGCATATGTAAGCAAAGATGTTTATAAGGAATATGAACAACTGGCACAGAAATATATTAAAAATTCTGAAAGCGAATCATAATTCCTGTAAACCTATGCCCATGAAGTAACAAAAGAATTGTACTCGCCCTTATTTATTAAATATCCAGCCGTAACATTGCATACACTATAGTATAATAAAAATAAAAAATAAAAAGAGCCTTCTGTCTTAATATATAAGACACAGGTTCTTTTTTTAACTAAAAGCTGAATTTTTAGTGCCAATTCCATGGGCAAAAATCACCCCTAGTGAATCGAGGGTACAAAATCGGCAGAGAACGCTTTTTCCAAAAATCGAAAACCACATTCCCTGCCTAACATCTTTGTCTTATCAAATTAACAACAAATCACTACGCTGAAAACCACTCTTATATTTTATTTCTTTCTCATAGCGTTCAAAATTGCCAATACCGCCACACCAACATCAGCAAAAACTGCCATCCACATGGTTGCCATACCAACGGCACTTAAAATCAAAACCAATGCTTTGATGCCTAATGCAAAGGCAATGTTTTGCCTTACGATAACCCGCGTTTTTTTCGCAATACGAATACCTACAGACAGTTTCCCAATATCGTCATCCATTAGTACCACATCCGCCGCCTCAATGGCCGCATCGGAACCAATACCGCCCATGGCAACGCCCAAATCTGCGCCAGCTAATACAGGAGCATCATTAATTCCATCACCGACAAAGGCAACCTTTCCTTTTGTTTCTTTACTTTTAATCTCGTCTAAGATACGAACCTTATCCTCGGGCAATAATTCTGCATAAAACTGGTCAATCCCCAATTCTTGTGCCATTACCTGGGCATTTTCCTTCCTATCCCCTGTGAGCATCGTCATAGAGTGAATGCCCATGCTCCGCAAGGAATATAATGCTTCTTTACAATTATCCTTAAGGGTATCGGCTACCACGATATACCCCATATCGTTTCCATCTTTTGCAACATAAACCACTGAGCCAGCACCTTGGTAAGGCTGGAATGAAATCTTCTCTCTCTCCATTAATCGATGATTCCCCAATAAAACCTGTTCTCCATTTAAGCTGTAAGAGACACCAAAGCCTCCTAATTCCTTATAATCCACTGCCAAATCTGCAGAGATATCTTTTGTCTTTTTATATTCCTGAACAATTGCTTCTGCTATAGGGTGATTGCTATTGGCCTCACCCAAAGCTGCCAAATACATAAGTTCTTCTTTCTTTTCCCCTTCTATTTCTACTACGGAAAATTTACCTTTAGTCAATGTACCCGTCTTATCAAAAACTAGCTGTGACACATGACAAAGGGTATCCAAATCTCCCCCGCCTTTTACTAAAATACCATTCTTTGAGGATGCACCAATCCCAGCAAAATAGCTTAATGGTACTGAGAGTACCAGGGCACATGGGCAAGATACTACCAAGAAAATTAAAGCACGCCCAAACCACATTTGGAATTCACCAAAGCCTAAAACTGGAGGAAGCACCGCCAATGCCACAGCCAAACCTACTACAACTGGGGTATAAACTCTGGCAAAGCGTGTAATAAAACGTTCTGTTTTGGATTTTTTACCAGCGGCATTTTCAACCATCTCCAAAATTTTCATAACTGTTGAATCCTTAAATGGTCTTGTTACTTCCACCTTCAAGTTACCATCTAAATTAATGCATCCGCTTAAAACGTCACTACCCGGCTCTACGCCCCTAGGCAAAGCCTCTCCTGTCAGTGCCGCAGTGTCCAAATTGGCATGACCTTCCTTTACCCTACCATCTAAAGGAATTCTCTCTCCAGCCTTCACCAAAATAATATCCCCAATTTGCACTTCCTCGGGATGCACACGCTTCACGCCACTTTCTGTGATAACCTCCGCAGAATCCGGACGGATATCCAATAAAGCGGTGATAGATTTTCTGGATCTGCGTACTGCATAATCCTGAAAAGCCTCACCAATTTGATAAAACATCATAACAAATACCGCTTCCGGCATTTCTCCGATGGCAATAGCCCCCACAGTAGAAATGGACATCAAAAAGTTTTCATCAAAAACCTGCCCTCTTAAAATGTTTTTAGCGGCTCTTAATAAAACGTCATATCCAAAAATTCCGTAAGAAACCAAAAATAATGGTACAGTCCAATTGCTCTCTCTCAGGAAAACTGCTGCTAAAAACAAAATACCTCCTAGTCCAAAACGAATCAGGATTTTCTTTCCTTCACCCTCTTCTCCATGACCATGATCGTGACCATGGTCGTGGTCGTGACCGTGGTCATCTTTATTGTCATGACTGTGTTCATGTTCATGGGCACCTTCATGACAATGAGAACAGGAACAGCTGGCAGCCTTCATGTCAGTGTTATTTTCCGTAGCTACTACCACATCTGGTTCAAATTTATGTACTATTTTCTCAATTTTTTGCAAAACACCCTGTTCTTCAGTCCCCTCAGATAAAGAGACCTCCATGGTTTGCTTCACTAGGTTAATTTCCGCTTGACGGGTTTCACTGAGTGCGTTCACCGCTGTTTCAATCTTTCCTGCACAATTGGCACAGGTTAATCCTTTTAAATATACTTTCACACCAAAACACCTCCATAAATGTTCATATGATTATTTGTTCATATATAGTATTTTAAGATAGGCTGCCAAAATGTTATTTTAACAGCCTTATTCCTTTACTCAGTATATCCACGTTTATGTTGAATATGAGTCATACCTTGCTCTAAAATTGTTTGTACATGTTCATCATCCAAAGAATAGAACACCGTCTTTCCTTCTTTGCGGTATTTCACCAAAAGATTTTGACGCAATACCCGTAATTGATGGCTCACAGCAGATTGAGACATTGCTAAACATTCAGCCAACTCTCCAACATTTTTTTCTCCAACTAAAAGACTTTGCAATAATCTGATTCTTGTAACATCCCCAAAAACCTTAAAAAACTCCGCAACATCCCGTAAATAATCCTGCTCTATCTCATCAAGTACATGAATATCGCTAGGCGTAATGGAATCATGCTTCATAGAATCACCCCAATTCATTTGAACAATTGAATACTTATTCATATATTATCACGAGCAACTATTTCTGTCAACGCAAAATTTAATTTTCTTGAAATTCAATTAATTGGATAAAACCTCTTACTGCGTGAGGCAGCGTCACATTTTTCAGATGAACCATGCCAATATTGCGTTTTGGCAATGGCGGTGTGATAGGAATTTCATAAAGACGTTTTTCCTTTAACGCCTCCTCTGTAAACTCCTTAATAACATAGGTCAGTCCCAAATTAATTTGGGCAAAGCTAATTAGTAAATCGCTGCTGCCCAATTCCAAAATGGGATTTAAAATGACGCCGTTGTCCTCGGCATATCGGTCAATATACTTTCTGGAATTACTCAAATCCTCCAAAAGCAGCAACGGATAGCCAGGCAAATCCTTTAGTTCCAACCCAACCTCAGACAGACGCTTGTACCGTTCTCCGCCAACCAGAACATCATGAATTTCAATGCACGGTGTTATCTCCAAATCTCCATCATCATTAATGGGTAGATTGATAAAACAAACATCCACACTTCCGTTTTTTAATAAGCGTAAAGACTCATAGGTGGTTTTATTGGTAACTTTAATATTAATATCCGGATAAAGCTTGTGATACTTTTCCAAATAGGGGAGCAAAAAATTCGCAATGACTGTATCACTGGCACCAATTTTCAGCTCGCCCATCTCCATATTTACCATTTGAAAATATTTTTCCTCTGCGGCGTGAATTAGCCCCAAAGCCTGCTCAAGATAAGTATACAAAAGTTTGCCTTCCGCAGTGGGATATACACCTTTTGCCGTTCGAATCAAAAGAGGGCTTCCCATGCGATCCTCCAATTGACGTATTGCCATGCTCACCGCTGGTTGAGAAATATAGAGCTCTCTCGCAGCAGCAGACATATTCCCGCTACGCACTACAGCACAAAAAATACGGTACAAATCCAACGAAACATCAACCCTCATGCAAAACACCCCTTTCCTGATTTATTATACTTGAAACTGGTTGTACACTAAGAAAGCACCCTTATGAATAAGGTGAAGCAAAATACTTTTCCGTTGTCTCCTAAGCTTTCACACTCAAATATAAAACCGTCAACATTCTTTTAATGTTAGCCTTTTGCACAGTTGCAAACAAGATTCCCAGACTAGACAAAAAATTCTGGTTCAGCTCTTCTTTCGTAAAGCTCTTCCAATTCTTCCTTATGGTAGATAAATCCTCCATCATCAAAATACTTAGCGCCTGTGGGACATTTTTTTACACAAGCACAGCACTTCATGCAAATCCCAGGAATCAGAGAAAAGTCTTCCTTTGAAATAGCCCCCATAGGACAGACCTCTGCACAAATCCCGCAGTTACAGCAACTTTCATCGGTAACAGGCTTCACCTTACGAATATCGATTGCACCTTCATGCCTATCCCTAGGGGTGAAATAGGGGCGAATGGGAACTTCCCCTTTTACATAAGTCGGCTGACTATATACCCAACCCTGCTTTATTTTCTCCCCAATTTTTTCACCAAATTCTCTCAGCAAGGCAAGGTCTTTTTCATCAGGTCTGCCTGCACCAAGTTTGCGGGAAAAGGAGTGCTCACTAACAAATGCTCCCCCTGCTACCGTTTGAAATCCTCTCTCCTCCATGATATTGCGTAGTTCAATTAATGCATCATCATAATCTCTATTTCCAAAGGATACAACAGGAACCCCTATAGCACCTGTGCCCTTTATTTTTTCCTTTAGATAAGGCAGCAGAAGGTTAGGTACTCGTCCTGCAATGACAGGTGTTCCCAAAACCACCAAGTCGCCTTCTCCAAATACAACCTCATTTTCTCTGTCTTGAGGCAGCGTAAAATCATAAGTATCATACGCTGTATTGAGGGCTTTTGCCGTTGCTTGCGCAACACTAGTTGCTACCTTTTCCGTTCCCCCTGTAGGACTGAAAAACACTGCCCAAACCTTTTTGATTATCATCTTCTTGCAGGTGCCTCATTTGACACACCCTTCCTCCCTTCCTAAACCTCTTTTATTATGATACTCTATCCCAATTTATTTTTCAACAAAGAAAGAGGAGCTTTTCAATCACTTCAAATTGAAAAACTCCTCCAAAAATTACTTTGTAGCCTTAATATCATGGAACTTTTCAAGGTTGTTATAAACCTTATCCACATATTCAACCTTTTGTGCAGCAATCATCTCTGCGAACCTGGCATCGCTATATTCCGCCTGCTTCTGATTTACAAAAGCGGTTTCTGCCATTTTCTTAACTTCACTGTCCTCAGGCACTGTAACCTTATTCACCCGTACAACAAAGTAATTATTATCCATTTTAACGGGTTCGCTAATCTGTCCAACTTCCGGTACGGTTTCCATAGCAAAGGAAGATAAAAACTGAGCCTTATATACAGACATTTTGCCACCATCTGCTTCTTTCTTTGCATTTTCATCTACATCATATTCTTTAAACAAGCTGCTAAAGTCTTCACCGGCTTTCGCCTTCTTTACAACCTCATTAGCTTTATCTAGATCATTTAAAACAATGGTGTCAATATCCAGCGTGGTGTAGTCATCCTTCATCTGAGCTTTGTTCTTCTCATAGTATTGCGCCTTCTCCCCATCATCCACCTCACACTCAGCTGCTAAAGCTTGATATACCATGGAATACAAATAGGAACCTTCCATAAAAGGAGTCAATTTTTTAGCATCGATCCCCATTTTCTGAATATCCTCTGCTGGTACATTCGTAACAAACTGCTCAGACGCCTTAGCTGCCGCTTCTTTTTGCTCCGTCGTTAAGGCAATTTTATTTTCCTCTGCATAGTTCATTGCGGCAATAACACTCTGTAAGGTGTTCAGTGTGCGCTCAGCTACCAATTCATCTGCCGTCTGTCCATCAAAATCCATCGTCCATATATCATCACCACCCACAGCAGTAAAGCTCTTTGTGGTTGTATACAAATATACCATATATTCTGATTTCATGATTTCTCTGCCATCAACCTTCATGACAACCTCATCATTAAACCTGCTGTTCTTTCCAGCGTCTGCACTACAGGCGGAAAGAGCCATCACGCCGGCAGCCAACAGGCAAAGAAGTCCTTTTTTCTTCATGCTTCATCCCTCTTTCTTCTCTTTTTTAATATTTGCAGGAAGTATTTCCATTTGTATCTTAATCAAAAATACCCTAAATAAAGTAAGCTTTTTCAAAGTGTCTCCATGCATATAATTTGCTTTCCCTTATTATCACATTGATGCCTTCCACCCTGGTATTATCCTCTACCTTGAGAGCCTTATACAAACTGGTCAAAGCAGAAATGTATAAAAAATACAAATATTATTCATTCAGAAAACAACTAATGTTTCTATTATACACACTCCTTGATAAAATGACTATCCTTTCATTGAATTTAATAAGAATTTAATCTCGTCTAACACTTTATTTTCCTTATCCTTTGGCAGTTTCAATGTTAAATAGGGATTTGCACCAGCTGTAAATAAATATTTCCCTCGTCCCTCTGAAATGATTTTTGTAAGCTTCATTGGATCCGTATTTCCATCAGCACGAAACTCAAAAAGAATGCTTTCACGTTTTTGTACGATTGAGGAAATTCCAAGTTCCCTTGCCTCTCCCTTTAACAGCACAATTTCCAAAAGGGTCTGTACACTTTTGGGTAAATCCCCATAGCGATCTTCCATTTCCTCTTGAATGTCAAAATACTCCTCCCGGGTTCGAACAATGGCAATTTTCTTATACAGCTCCATACGTTGCTCTTGGTTTTTAATATAAAAGTCAGGAATGTATGCACTGATATTTAAATCCACCGTGGTTTCAATTTCTTTTGCCTTAGGTTCTTCGCCCTTTAACTGCTGAACCTCTTCCTCCAACAAACGGCAATACATATCATACCCAACGGACTCCATATGACCATGCTGTTCCGCACCTAAGAGATTTCCTGCGCCACGAATTTCTAAGTCTCGCATGGCAATTTTAAAGCCCGAACCAAACTCTGTAAACTCTCGAATGGTCTGCAAGCGTTTTTCTGCCACCTCGCGCAGCATTTTATCACGCCGATACAGTAAGTAAGCATAGGCAATGCGGTTACTGCGTCCAACCCGTCCCCTCAACTGATAAAGTTGGGACAGGCCCATGCGATCTGCATCTTGAATGATAATGGTATTGGCATTGGAAATATCCATACCCGTCTCAATGATGGTTGTACATACCAATACATCCGTCTCACCGCTGATAAAATCCTCCATAATGCCTTCCAACTCCCGCTCGGACATTTGCCCATGGGCAAAGGCAATATTTGCCTCAGGTATCATTTTTTGCAAACGAAAGGCCTCCTCACTGATAGAGTCCACCCGATTATATAAATAATAAACCTGGCCGCCCCTTGCCACCTCTCGATGAATCGCCTCTCGCACAAACTCAGGATTACTTTCCATAACATAGGTCTGCACAGGCCGTCTCTCCTGAGGAGGTTCCTCCAAAAGGCTCATATCTCTAATCCCCGAAAGACTCATATGAAGGGTACGGGGAATGGGTGTTGCAGATAGTGTGAGCACATCTACATTTTCCCTTAATCGCTTGAGTTTTTCCTTGTGGGAAACGCCAAAGCGCTGTTCTTCATCCACAATAATCAATCCCAAATCCTTAAATGCAACATCCTTTGATAAAATGCGATGGGTTCCAATTACAATATCAGCATACCCACGCTCCATATTTTTCAAGCTTTCCTTTTGCTGTTTTGGCGTTCGAAAGCGGGAAAGCAATTCAATGGTAACAGGATAGCCGGACATTCGCTGTATAAACGTGTTATAGTGCTGTTGGGCCAAAATTGTTGTTGGTACCAGAAAAGCCACCTGCTTTCCATCTTGTACCGCTTTGAAGGCCGCTCGAATGGCAACCTCTGTTTTTCCATACCCTACGTCACCACAAATCAAGCGATCCATTACCTTGCCACTTTCCATATCGTGCTTCACATCTTCAATGGCATTTAGCTGATCCTCGGTTTCTGCATAAGGAAAGGCTTCCTCAAATTCCTTTTGCCACACGGTATCAGGATCGTAATGATACCCCTTTGCCGCTGCTCGCTTCGCATAGAGGGCAACCAAATCCTCCGCTAATATTTTAATAGCTGCACGGGTTTTCGCCTTTGCCTTTATCCAATCCTGTCCGCCTAGTTTATTCAGCTTCGGAGCCGCACCACCACTACCGATATATTTTTGAACCATATCCATCTGATTTACGGGTACAAACAGATTCCCCCCATCACGGTAGGAAATTTTCATGTAATCCTTCTGGACGCCCTCAACAGAAATCTTTTCTAGCCCACAAAAAATACCGATACCATGATTGTCGTGTACCACAAAATCTCCTAGCTTTAAATCTGTAAAGCTTTCTATGGCAGCGCCATTTTTACGTTTATTCTTTTTCTGTTTCTTTTCGCCTCCACCAAACAGCTCACTATCAGAAAAAACCATGAGATTAATGAATTCATAACAAAATCCTTTAGATAAGCTGCCCTTGGCAACCCAAACGGCACCCTTAGGGATGGGAGCTTCTAAGCTTTCCATATACACCGCAGGAATCCCCATCTCCGAAAGCTCTTTCGCCATGCGCTGGGCTCTTGAACCCGTTCCTGCTAAAACAATGCTTCGGTACTCGTTTTTTCTCAAATACTCAAGTTCTTCACAAAATAAATCAACCCGTTTGCTAAAGGATGGTGTAGAGCGCACAGCAAAGTTCACCTTCGTCTTTGGTTCAAAATCTGCCGTCCTTTGGGTGAGTCCCGCAAGTAAAATGCGCCCGAACCTCTCCCCCTGCCGCAAAATATCCACATAATCGAATAATAGCTTTGCCTGCCCCGGAAGCAGATACCCCTGGGCAATTCTTCCTTTCATACTCTCGCCAAACTCTTCCATAACCGCATTCATATGCTCCCGAATGCGCTCGGGCTCATCAAAACAAAGGAGCGTGTCCTCTGGAATATAATCCAAAAGGCTTACGGTTTCTTCATAAAAATAAGGAATATAGGAACCAATATTGGAGAGGTTTTTTTCAAGGCGCAAACGCTCCCCATCCTCACCAATATTTTCTTTTAAACGTTCCGCCTCTTCAGTCAGTCCTTTTTTTATCATGCTTTGCAGAGATTTTGAAAACTCTTTGTTAATTTTGTTAGCCGCCTGCTCAGCCATTTCCTCATCATAAACCAATTCTCGCATTGGAAAAATACGGGTTTGCTCCAATTTGTCTATAGAACGTTGGCTGGAAGCATCCATCAAGCGAATAGAGTCTATTTCATCATCCCAAAACTCTATTCGCACTGCATCCTCCGAGGTTAACGAAAAAACATCTAAAATCCCCCCACGCAACGCAAACTGCCCGGCGCTTTCCACTAGTTCCGCCCGTTCATACCCCAAACAAATCAATTGTTTTGTAAGCTTATTAATGTCAACGATATCCCCAATTTTCAAAGTAAGTATAAATTGGGCAAATGTCTCTTTTTTTGGGTATCTATCTAGCAATGCCTCCATGGAAGCAACAATAATGGGTCTCTCTCCCGATAAAAGTCGCTCCACCGCCCCAAATCTTTGGCGATTCATCTCCACGCTGTGCACATCTGCACTATAAAAAAGGATATCTTTACTAGGGTAGTAAATTGGATTTTTATAAAAAAATGACATATCAGAAAGAATCTCTCTGGCCCGTAATTCGCTGTAAGTCAAAATTAGCAAAGGTTTATGACTATGCTCCATAATTGAATATAAAAAATGAGATTTTTCCACGTCAATAACCCCTGTTGCAAATACAGGGGTGTGATCTTTTTGTATGGCTTCCAATACTTTTTGATAACCTTCCAGCTCCAATAAAGGCTCCGTTATCGTTTTCATTCCTTCACCTCACCCTGAGGCTCTTTTTCTTCTTTCTCCTCAGCTGTCTTTTTGGGCTTTTCCTTTTGGGGTGGTTTTGGCTTTTGGTTCATTTGATTCATAGCATCCATAATGCCTCGGGACAAAATCAGCTCCGCAGCCTTTAACCCTTTGTCAGCACCTTGCGCAATCATGGGCAAATCATCTTTATCAAATTTCGCCAAAACATAGTCTGCCAAATCCCAACCGTTCGGCTTCTCACCAATACCTACCTTAATGCGCCAAAACATATCCGTCCCCATTTGTGCAATGATACTACGGATCCCATTATGCCCACCGTGGCTGCCTTTTTCGCGAATACGCACACTGCCCACTGGTAAGCTAGTATCATCATAGATCACTACGAAATGATCTTGTGGTACTTTGTAAAAATTAACAATCTCACGCACACTATCTCCGCTTAGATTCATGAAGGTTTGCGGCTTTACCAAGAGTACTCTTCTTCCCTCAACCATTCCATCGCCAATCAGAGCCTTGTGTTTAAATTTATCAATCTGTATATTATATTTCTCTCCTAGCCGGTCTACCACATCAAACCCAATATTATGCTTGGTTCCATCATACTTTGGCCCTGGATTGCCTAAACCAACAATGACAAAAAAATCTTGTCTATTATCATTATTTTTAAATCTATCAAAAAGTCCCATATTATCCTCCTGCCATTACACAGATAAAAGCCCTAATTTTTTAGAATTAGAGCTTGTGAATCAGATGTATTTTGTTATCACAATAATCTGTAAAAAATACGATTATGCTAGAAATAGCTGTTCATTTACAATCTCTTTTTCAAGAATTTTATATAATTATACCATAGCCATATTCTCAATAACAATGGTTTTGCTGAAAAAAATGAAAGCTGATCTTCTTTGCTGTGTGGAGGAAATTTTCCTACAGTTAGATACGTTTATCTTAGACCGATTCTAAAATTTCTATACAAAAAAGCGGATACTCTCGTATCCGCCTCATCATTTAAGTCAAAAGATTACTTTACTTCGTTCACCAATTCTTCGCCAGCTAAGAAAGCCTTTGCGTTACCACATGTTACTTCTGCCATGGAAGTCAAAGCTTCTTCTGTTAAGAATGCCAAGTGACCGGAAAGAACAACCTTTTCACTTGCAAGCAATCTTCCCAAAGTTGCATCCTTGTCTGCCTTGTCGCTTCTGTCTTCGAAGAAATATTCATGCTCAACTTCACAAACGTCCATACCAACGCCACGGAATTTGCCTGCTTCGATAGCATCAGCCAACGCAACAGAATCAACCAAACCGCCACGAGCAACGTTAACCAAGATTACGCCGTCTTTCATTTTAGCGATTGCTTCTGCATTAACCATATGACGTGTTGCAGGCATCAGAGGGCAGTGAAGAGAAATTACGTCAGAACGAGCGTAAAGCTCATCCAATGTAACATATTCCAAACCAAGGTTAGGGTTAGGGAATGCATCATAAGCAATGATGTTCATGCCGAAGCCCTTTAAAATATTAATCATGCACTGACCGATTTTGCCAGTACCAACAACGCCTGCTGTTCTGCCAACCAAAGCAACGCCGTCCAAGCCATTGATATCAAAGTTGAACTTTGTAGATCTTTCATAAGCCAAGTGTGTTTTTCTGTTTACAGCCATCAACAAAGCAGCGCCTTGTTCCGCAACTGATTCAGGGGAGTACGCAGGTACTCTAAGTACGGGCATACCACATTCTTTAGCAGCAGCCAAATCAACACTATCAAAACCTGCACAACGTAATAACAGAACCTTAACGCCCAAGTCTTTTAATTTATGTACAGCTTCAGCTGGAACTTCATCGTTAACGAAAGAACATGTAGCATCATGACCTGCTGCTAAGTGCGCTGTTGCAGGTGTCAATCTTTCATTAAAGAAAGTAACTTCATAGCCATATTTTTCAGCCACAGGACCGAAAGAGTCTTTCCAATAGGACTTGGTATCAAAAAAAGCAATTTTCATATTAAAACTCCTCCTAAATTATATAAATATTGGTAAAATTAGTTGGGAAACAAAGTCTATTCTCTAAAAAATTAGAGAACTCGCCCTATTTGTCTTACTTTTAACAATATAATCTATTTATTCTGGTTTGTCAACCAACATTTCACAAAATTGTCAGTTTGCCCAATTCTTGCCTGACTTCCTATAATAAAATAATGAGAAACAAGCCTTTTTCCCTCTCTTGTTTTGGAAACAAAAACCGATTCCATTCTGTTTATAGTAAAATTACATAAAAAACCCACCAAATGCATGCAAAATTGGATTTTATAACACAACTTTTTATCTTTTGACAATACAAAAACTCCTGCTTCTAAAACCAAAGAAGCAGGAGTTTTGTAATCACACCAACTGTTTCAAAATATTAGTCAAACAACTGAGAAATAGAGCTGCCTTCATGAATGCATCTTAATGCATTTGCAAAAATATCGGCAACAGATACAACTGCAATTTTACTTGTCTTCTTTTCCTCAGGCAAAGCAATGGTATCAAGAACCAAGAGCTCATTAATTGCTGAATCCTGAATGCGCTTGATTGCAGGTCCGCTTAATACAGCATGGGTACAGCAAGCGTCAACCTCAATCGCACCTCTTTCTTTTAATGCGTTTGCAGCATTTGCAATGGTTCCTGCAGTATCAATCATATCGTCAATCAAAATTACTTTTTTACCCTTCACATCGCCAATGATATTCATGATTTCACTGACATTTGCCTTTGGTCTGCGCTTATCAATAATTGCAATCGGAATATTTAATGTTTCGGCAAATTTTCTTGTTCTGGTCACGCTGCCAAGGTCAGGGGAAACGGCAACAAAATTTTGTAAATCATCACCGTATTTGTTGATATAATAGTTTGTAAGCAATGGACTTCCCACTAAGTTATCTACAGGGATATCAAAGAAGCCTTGAATCTGAGCACAGTGCAAATCCATTGTCAACACACGGTTTGCACCCGCTGAAGTCAAAATATTCGCTACCAATTTTGCACTGATAGGATCTCTTGCTCTTGCTTTACGATCCTGTCTTGCATAGCCGTAATACGGCATAACAGCCGTAATTCTTGCTGCAGAAGCACGCTTCATCGCATCAATCATAATCAACAATTCCATCAAATTGTCATTTACAGGAGCTGAGGTAGACTGAATGATATAAACATCCGCACCACGAATAGTCTCGTTGATTTTTACGGAAATTTCACCGTCACTAAATTGTTCAACTTCTGCATTTCCCAGTGCCATACCCATTTTTTCTGCGATTTCCTCTGCAAGCACGCGGTTGGAATTGCACGCAAAAATCTTGATGTTGCCACCATTAGAATTAATCATTTCAATATCCCCCTAATAATCTTTTGCATTTTATGGTTTGTGGCTGAACAAAGCCCGCCGCTTATATGTTACACCCTTCTTACGTCAATTTCAACTGTATTTCACCGTATTTCATCATTTTTACGATTCTTTTTTCATTTTCTTCTTTTTCCAGCCCTCAATCACCTGCTGTCTTGCCCTTGCTACTGCAAGCACATCTTCGGGAACGTCCTTGGTAATTGTTGAGCCTGCGGCGATATATGCCCCGGCTTTTACCGTAACCGGTGCAACCAAATTCACGTTGCAACCAACAAAAACATTATCCTCCACAACTGTGCGGTGTTTCTTCTCTCCATCATAGTTTACCATGATACTGCCACAACCAAAGTTTACTTTTTTCCCAGCATCAGTATCACCAATATAAGCCAAATGTGGGATTTTTGTGCCATCACCCACTGTTGAATTTTTCACTTCCACAAAATCCCCCACTTTAACGTTTTGGCCAATTTTACAATTAGGGCGGATATAGGCAAAGGGCCCTACGGTAGTATTATCACCAATTTCCGATTCTATGCCAGTTGAAGTCTGGAAGGTTACGCCGTCTCCAAGCAACATATCCGTCAAGCGTGAGTTCGGGCCGATTTTGCAGTCCTCACCAATTTCCGTCTTTCCCTCCAACACACACCCTGGTAAGATCACTGTATCCATACCAATTTTCACCTGAGCATCGATATAGGTATTTTGGGGGTCCACAAGGGTAACGCCATTTTCCATATGAAAGCGGTTGATTCTCTCTTGCATAATTTTTGTTGCTTCAGCCAATTGTACTTTGGAATTAACACCGAAAAATTCCTTATCATCCTCGGCAGCAACTGCACCAACCTTGCCTCCGGCTTTTAAAATGAGCTCTAAACAATCTGGCAGATAGTATTCCCCCTGCACATTGCGATTATCCAGCCTTGCCAATGAAGCAATCAAATCAGCACCTTTAAAAATATAAATTCCCGTGTTTATCTCTTTTATGCAGCGCTCTTCTTGGGATGCATCCTTATGTTCAACAATTTTCGAAAAATCTCCCTGGGCATCACGAATAATTCGTCCATATCCTTCAGGGTTCTCAATCACAGCAGAAACCACAGTGGCACCGTGATTTTGTTGGCGGTGTTTTTCAACCAACTTTTCCAAGGTTTTTCCTTGAATCAGTGGTGTATCTCCATAAAGAATCAGAATATCCTGATCCTGTTCAAGAAAACTCCCAGCCATTTTCACCGCATGACCTGTCCCTTTTTGCTTGGCCTGCAAGGCAAATACCACGCCTTCCTTTTGAATGGCGGTCTTTACTTCTTCTGCCTTATGTCCCACAACAACGCAAACCTTCTCAGCGCCGCAACCCTTTGCCGTATCTATTACATAATCAATCATTGGTTTATTCAAAATTTCATGCAGCACCTTAGGTTTTTTGGACCTCATGCGAGTGCCTTCTCCTGCTGCCAAAATAACAGCCTTCAAATTTTTCATAGGATTCTCCTTTCTCACGGCTTCTGTCCATAAGCCGCATACAACCTTGGATATTTTCTCATTTCCCAAATGAAATATCAATATACGGTTTTACTAAAAAACAGTGCTTATTCTTAAAAAAGTCATGCAAACCTCATTGAAACCCGTTAAAGAGTATCAATTAAGTTCATGTTCTTTGAAAAATATCAGTTCCTTCAGGCTTCTTCGTATAAACAAAGATAAAAAAATCCATTGCTTAGGATTCCTCTGGGGAATCTTCTAAAATTTTTATCGTTGTTAGTTTTTCAGCAGATTAAACAGGCGAAGCAATGCTTCGCCTGTCTTTTCTATATTATAATCTTGTCCCTTTTTTTAAGATAGCTAAATCCTGTGTTGATTTTCCAATCACCTGTTGTCCATCAGAAATTACAACCTCTTTATCCAAAATTGCATTCTCTACGATACAATTTTTACCAATTCGGCATCCTTCCATGATAATGGAGTTTTTTACTACAGACCCTTCACCGGTATAAACTCTGCGGAAGATAACCGAATGCTCAACTCTGCCGTTAAATATTGTGCCACTGCCCACAATAGAGTCCCGCACATCCGCATCCTTATTATATTTTGCCGGAGGCTCGTCTTTGGCTTTTGTTTCAATAAATGGAAATTCGTTCATAAATGTATTTCTGATTTCTTTTTTTAAGAAGTCCATATTTACGTTATAGTATGCATCTACACCTGTACTTAACGTATTCCAATAGCCATTAAATTCATAGCCAAAAATTTTCAATTCTTCACGTTTCGCAAGTAAAATGTCCTTTACAAAATCGTACTTACCCAGAGGTATAATCTCATTTAATAGGTCAACCAAAAGTAATCTAGAAATTACATAGATCCCCAAAGACGCCTTCTTAGTTTTAGGGTGCTGGGGTTTTTCTTCAAAAGAAACCAAACGTCCTTCTTCATCTGTCTCTAAAATACCAAAATTATTTAAATCATTACGTTCCATTTCCTGATATGCAATGGTTATATCTGCACCTTTTTCCTTGTGGCTTTGCACCAACTTATGATAGTCCATTTTATAAATAGAGTCTCCGCTGGTAATCACCACATATTCCTCATTGCTTCTCATAAGATAGGTCATATTTTGATAAATAGAATCTGCTGTCCCACGGAACCAGTTGGAATCGGTACTACTAATAAAGGGCGTAAAAACAAACAATCCCCCTTGTTTTCTACCAAAATCCCACCATTTTGAAGAGGTCAAATGGTCCTTTAGAGAGCGAGAATTATACTGAGTCAAAACAGCAACCTTACCAATTCCGCTGTTTGACATATTGCTCAATGTAAAATCTATGGCACGGTAGCTGCTGCCGATGGGCAAAGCCGCCGCCGCTCTATGGTCGGTTAGGACACCAAGCCGTCCCTCATTGTTACCGCCTGCTAATATGATACCAATGGCTTTCATACTCATTTCCCCTCCCGCACTACCGATTTGCCGCTATCCAATCTGCCTTCTGCATAATCCTCAGCCTTAGTATCGCCAAAAATTACGCAATTTTTCCCTACCGTTATACCATTCGGTACTCGGGTATGGCAGCCAATTACGGTGATGCCGGTATTATAAATATTGGGCTTTGTTTCATTGGGCACATTTTCACCCATGCCCATATGAACATCATTGCCAACCATACAATCCTCATCCACAATACAGCGTTCCAAAACGGCATTTTCGCCAATCACAGTATTTCCCATGATAATGGAGTCCCTCACTACAGCGCCCTTCCCCACAACAACCTGAGATCCTAAAATGGAATGATAAACCTCTCCATAAATTTCACTGCCATCTGTTACCAAAGACTCTTTTACCACAGCTTCTGGGGAAGTATAAGTAGGAGGTTGATGGTCGGAGTTTGTATAAATCTTCCAAAAATCCTCATACAAATTAAATGCCGGCAAAGCCTTAATCAATTCCATATTGGACTCCCAATAGGATTCGATAGTCCCCACATCCTTCCAATAGCCTTGGAAACGATATGCATACATAGTCTGGCCTTCATCCAACATTTTAGGAATGATATGCATTCCAAAATCGCTGTCAGGATGGATTTCTCTATCTTCAACCAAAGCTTCTCTCAATCTGCTCCAAGTGAAAATATAAATACCCATGGACGCCAAATTGCTTTTTGGATTGTCAGGTTTTTCCTCAAATTCATAAACCCTGTCATCATCCTTTGTGTTCATAATACCAAATCGACCGGCTTCTTCAAAGGGTACCTCTAAAACGGCAATCGTAGCCGCCGCCCCCTTCTCTTTATGATAGGACAGCATTTTTGAGTAATCCATTTTATAGATATGGTCTCCGGAAAGAATCAGAATATATTCCGGGTTGTTGCTGTCAATATAGTCAATATTCTGATATATTGCATTGGCCGTACCCATAAACCATTCCCCAGCATCGCCACCCTTCACATGGGGCGCCAAAATGGTAACTCCTCCGTTTTTCTTATCCAAATCCCACGGAATGCCAATCCCAATATGCTGATTTAGCCTGAGAGGCTGATACTGCGTCAACACGCCCACCGTGTCTACTCCTGAATTGATACAGTTGCTAAGCGGAAAATCAATGATTCGAAATTTCCCACCATAAGCAACTGCTGGTTTTGCCACCTTGCGTGTCAAAACACCCAGACGGCTTCCCTGTCCGCCCGCCAAAAGCATTGCTATCATTTCTTTTTTACGCATTTGTATCTACCCCCTGCCATTATTTGTCCAAAGTAATCCTTCCAAAAACAAATATATATTAGACAATTTCATAAATTATGACCAAAAGCAACCCTATTGCTCAATATTTTTCATTGTCACCCATTTTGTTCCATGGCTGTATTCTGATGCTGCAGCTTCCAAAAAAAATCACCCTAAAGACTGAAGTCTAAAACCCCCTTCTTGGCCAAAATAATGATAAATTGCTACATAAATTTACAAAGCATTTACACGTTCAGATGGCATAGCTTTTCACAATTATACCATAATTGCCCCGTAAAAAAAATAGGTATTTCCCTCTCCCGTTCTACAGTTTTTTACTTTTCCCTCGGTTTTTATAAATCGTAAAATTTTTGGTTTATTTCTGATAATTTGGTATAAAATTAAATATAGAAATCCATGTAAAAGATTGCCTTTCCTATTTTAGTATACTATAATGGATAGCAAAATCATGTTAACAAAAAAGATTCTTACAACGATAGAGGCGGTAAAATATGACAACACAATTTAAAAATTCAGACCATATCTATTTTATCGGTATCGGCGGCATCAGTATGTCTGGCTTAGCGGAAATTTTAGCAAGCCGTGGTCATAAGATATCCGGCACTGATATTCGAGAAACACCTGTAACAAAACATTTACAATCCGTAGGCATCAGAATTAATTTTGGGCATCGGGCAGAAAACATTACAGACGATGTGACCCATGTGGTTTACACAGCGGCAATTCATGATGATAATCCGGAACTGGTAACAGCAAAAGCCAAAAATCTAGTTATCATGGATAGAGCACATCTTTTGGGACAAATTATGGAGGATTATAACAGTTCCATTGCTGTTTCCGGAACCCATGGCAAAACCACCACAACTTCTATGGTTGCCGAAATTCTTTTGGCGGCAGAGAAGGATCCCACCATTACCGTGGGGGGTATTCTTCCCACAATCGGAAGCAATTTAAAAATCGGGAAGTCCCCTTATTTTGTGGCAGAAGCCTGTGAGTATTTTAATAGTTTCTTGCAATTAACCCCTTTGGCTGGGGTAATTCTGAATGTGGAAAGCGATCATCTGGACTTTTTTGGTACCCTTGAAAATATTTATCGCTCGTTCCATTCCTTTGGAAGGCGTATTCCCAAAAACGGTGTACTGATTATAAATAAAGAGATCGCTCATCTAGATGAAATTACAGAAGGCCTGTCCTGTGCTGTGGAGACCTTTTCTCTGACCCAAGAGGCGAACTGGAACGCACGGAACATCATTCATCATGATGATGGTAAAAACACTTTTGATGTATATTATAATAATGTCAAAAAGGCTACCATTCATTTAAATGTTCCCGGGGATCATAACATTTCCAATGCTTTGGCGGCAATAGCTACTGCAAGCTTCTTTGGGATTCCCCCTGAAGCTTGGGTAAAAGGCCTTTCTCATTTTTCAGGGACAGACCGCCGCTTCCAGCGTAAGGGTGAAAAAAATGGCGTTCTTGTGATTGATGATTATGCCCATCATCCCACTGAAATACGGGCAACCTTAGCGGCGGCAAAAAAGGTAAAGCATAACACGACATGGTGTGTTTTCCAACCTCATACCTATTCTCGAACCAAGTTTTTATTTGAAGAATTTGGGGATGCTTTTTTTGATGCAGACGAAATTATCATTGCAGATATTTATGCGGCAAGAGAAACGGATGATGGCACCATCAGTGCCAAACAATTGGCGGGACGTATCGCCAAAACAGGAAAATCCGCTCGCTACGTGGGTAATTTTGACGAAATATTAACCTACTTGCAAAATCACTGTCAGTCTGGAGATTTATTTCTCACAGTGGGCGCAGGAGATGTTTACAAAATAGGTGAAGCCTTTCTTGCAGATTGATTAAAGGTTTTCCTTTGAAAAAAAGTTTAGGCAAAAAAATAAGCAGACAGTATCTCACAAAAGTGACTACTGTCTGCTTTATCTTTTACTTATGATAAGGCTCTTTTCGGTTTATTTTCTCAGCCCGATAAATTTGTTCTAGAAGAATTACACGCATCATTTGATGTGGAAAGGTCATAGGGGAAAAGCTTAGCCAGAAATCCGCTCGCTTCATCACCTCTTGGGATAGTCCCAAAGAACCACCAATGATAAAAACCATATGACTCACACCGCGAACAGCTTTCTCCGCCATAAAATCCGCTAATGCCTCTGAAGATAAGCTCTTTCCTTCTATGGCTAAAGCCACAGCAAAAGCATCCTCCTTCACAGCCTTTAATATGCGAAGTCCTTCCTTCTGACGAACCTCGTCTTCTTGCCCTGCGCTCATGGTTTCCGGTGCTTTTTCGTCTGGAAGTTCCACAATTTCCAGCTTCATATAACGCCCCAGACGCTTGCTGTATTCCTCAATGGCTCCTCGCCAATAGGCCTCCTTCAGTTTTCCTACACAAACAATTGTGATCCTCATTCTTTCACCTATAATTCCACCTTAAGCCCTGTATTATGGCGATAAGCCATATCCATATTAAAGTGCTTTCCTACCTGAATTCTATTTTTTTGGAGAATTTTTTCCACCGTATCAAATGCCAAGTGAGGCTCATTGTTTTCCTGGCTTAAATGCCCCAGAAAAACGTGCTTCATCTTTCCATCCACAGCGTCAGAAAGTAATTCTCCCGCAGTTTTATTGGATAAATGTCCTCTGTCGCTTAAAATACGCTTCTTCAAATGCCAAGGGTAACTCCCTTTCTCCACCATTTCTTCATCATGGTTAGACTCCAACAAAAGAATCTCGCTTTCAGCAATGCTCTCTCTTATCTCATCTGTAATATGCCCAATATCTGTTGCAAGGGTCACTTTTTTTCCCCCGGCAAAAACATTAAATCCCACAGGGTCCGCCGCATCATGGGGTATCTGAAAAGGTCTAACACAAATATCATTGATAACGCAATTTTCTCCCGCATATACAAATCGCTTGTTTCCCGGCGAAATTTTACCTAACGTTTCCTCCATTGCAGACCACGTTTCACAGGTCGCATAAATGGGAACATCAAATCTTCTTGAGAAAATGCCGGCACCCTTAATATGATCCAAATGTTCATGGGTGATGAACAATCCATCAATGTCATGTCCTGTGAGTTTCAGCTCTGCCAGCCCTTCCTGAATTCTTTTTCCGCTGACTCCCGCATCAATTAAAATACGAGTATGCTTTGTCCCCACATATGTGCTGTTGCCACTGCTTCCGCTAGCCAGGGTGCAAAATTCCACTGCCAAAAAAATCCCCCCATTCCATTTCAATATGACAGAAAGCAGGGTTGCCCCTGCTCCATGTAAAAGCCTATGTTTTATAAATCATCATTCGTTGCCTATGGATTCTTTTCAAAGGAACTTTCTTTGTGGAATTAAAAGTACCTATGCAAGGTATCAAAACCACAACGTAAACTTTTCCATCAATTTTTATCCAAAACACGCTGAATATCAGCCCCCAATGTGCTAAGCTTCATTTCAACGTCCTCGTACCCTCTATCAATATAACGAACCCCATCAATTTGGGTGGTTCCCTCAGCAGCCAATGCTGCCAAAATCATAGCGGCACCTGCTCTTAAATCCGTTGCCTCAACCTTCGCACCCTGATAATGTGGAATACCTTCTATTGTGGCAATTCTGCCGTTAATATCCACCTTCGCTCCAAGCTTACAAAGCTCTTCTATGTATTGATATCTATTCTCCCAAACGTTTTCGGTGATCACGCTGGTACCGTTGCAGATACTCAAAAGTGCTGCCATCTGAGGCTGTAAATCCGTAGGGAAACCAGGATAGCTCATGGTTTTCACATTTACGCCACGCAAAGGCTTATTCGCCATTACACGAATGGAATCGTCTCCTTCTTCCATCTTTACATTCATCTCTACCAGTTTTGCAGTCAAAGAATCCATATGCTTGGGAATGATGTTTTTCACCAAAACATCTCCCCCTGTAATCGCCGCCGCAATCATATATGTACCTGCTTCAATCTGATCTGGGATAATGGCATATTGAGCTCCATTTAGCTTTTCAACACCAATAATACGAATAACATCCGTTCCTGCACCCTTGATATTAGCGCCCATCATATTCAGATAATTTGCAGTATCTACAACATGTGGCTCCTTGGCCGCGTTTTCAATCGTGGTAACGCCCTCGGCCATTGTTGCCGCCAACATAATATTAATGGTGGCACCCACACTAACCTGATCCATATAAATCGGTGCACCTACCAATTTATCTGCATAAGCCCTTACAAAGCCGCATTCTTCCTCAACTGTTGCTCCAAGGGCACGAAAGCCCTTTAAGTGCAAGTCTATGGGTCTTTTTCCAAAGTTACAGCCACCAGGCATTGCAACCTCTGCCTTTTTATAGCGAGCTAACAGCGCACCTAAAAAATAATAAGACGCTCGAATTCTCTGAACTTCTTCAAAGGTAGCGCAATAATCAATGCCCTCTGAGCAATCAATTTCAATCGTATGCTTATCTCTGCGTATACATTTTCCGCCCAACTTCTCAATTGTGTTGCAAATACAGCTTACATCCTCAATGTTGGGTAAGTTTTCTAAAACGCTTTTGCCACCTGCCATAATTGCCGCAGGCAATACCGCCACCGCTGCATTTTTTGCCCCGCTGATCATTACTTCGCCCACAAGGCGTTTTCTGCCTTTTACAAGCAATTTTTCCATTCAACGTTCATCCTTCCAAAGAATTGCCAAAGGATTTCCCCTTTGTACTCGAAAGCCGGGCTTGTCTTTCTTTTTTATTCAACCAATGGTATTGTATTCGTTGTCGCCCTAACCATTCGAATTATATCACGAAAAATCCTCTGTGGAAAGTATTTTTTCCTTCCGAGGCGTAGAATCACAGATATGAAAATTTTACCAGCAATCCTTTCCAGAATATAAAAAAAAGCTTTCAACCCTCAGAATAAGAAAAATGGGGCTCTTATTTCTCTCCATTTGGAGAAAGCAAAAAACTACATAAGACGAATAAAATAAGTAACATATTGAATCAGATCATAAAAAAATCTCCTTACAAAAACACTGCAAAAACCAACAAAGGATACGCCAACTTGCGCATCCTTTGTTCCATAATTTTTTTACTTAGCATTGCTTATCTGTTATAGAATACCTACTGATCATTCTTTTTTACAATTTGGCAAGTATATGCATTCACCAAATATGGCTCCCGCTCTTCCATCAGATAAATTCGGTAACACGGTTCCAAATAAAGCCCTGTTCCTGATACAGCCTCTCCTTGCTCCAACAAATCGTAGCCTAATTCTACTTTCTGTATTGCCGCATCTCGAACATTGTCTCCCTTATTCCATTCCCGCATAAACGTAAGCAGCGCCTCGTCAGCCATATATATATCTTTTTTTTCCTGGGTAGTCCCCGTTATTTGGCAATAGGTAAAGTCAATCTGGTAGATTCCTTCGTCGGATACAAATAGTGAAAAATGATTGGAAAAAATACTTTTATCATTTTCGACAGATGAAAACTCAATTCGCCAGCCCTCTTGGCTCTTAGATACATAACATAAGTCATTGTTTCCAAAAACGCGCTTCATTGTTTCCATTTTGTTTTCAGCCTGTTTTATTGCATCTTCTTTGCTTAAAGTCTTCAAGCCTTTTTTTATTAATTGATTGGTAAAGCTCCCTCTATCCCCCGAAAGCACTAGGGATTTATTTTCCCCTTTATAAACCGTTTTTGTGCCAGGTGAAACCTTAGTTTTCCCCCCATCAAAAAACACCCCTTCCAGCTCCTCTTTTGAATATGAAGGCACTCTAGCCTCCAAGCGATTCATGGGATGGGTATCAATATTCAAATTGGTATACAATGTGATTCCGTTTTGGGATAAGACTTGAAAAATTGCTTTCTCTTGGGAAGAGGACATGGAATTATCTTGCCTTTGCTTCATATTCAATCCCGCCAAAACCAAGTTTATTATCACCAGCAGAATAATCACAAAACGCTTTGCCCCTGTCCATTCCATGCCCTCACCTCCCTACTCTAAAAAATAAATCTTTTTCTTAATGCTTTCTCCTTAAGTTGCACCGTTGGTGGGAGAAAAGGTATCCTTGTTCGTTTCTGTAACAAATAAATAATCATATAACGTGATAAACCACTTAAAGCCAATCTCCCCTGTCAGATCAACATAATAGCCTAATGAAATGTTCTTTACGTCGGTAATCACCTTTTCCTCAACAGTTTCCTGATAATTTTTATTGGCCTCATCCAGTGCATCAATAAACTGCACATTTAACGTCATATCCTTTGACTGCAAGGGTTCATAATTCACAACATATCTCTGGTATTTCTTAACTCTTTGATTTCTTATGGTAATCTCAATGGCATGATTACTTCCGATTTTATCTTGAAGGGCAGCAGACAATTCCACTGGCAGGTTATTCACAGCATAATCAAAATAATAAATTGTTTCATTACTCTTTTTCTGAATATCCGCTAAAAAAACATTGGTTGATAAAGAAGTATCATTTTCCAAAAAGCTACAGCTAATCTGGTATCCCTCCAGTAAGCCCGTGTTGTTTTCATCATTACCGTAGGCT
>NZ_DALYUL010000001.1:114091-144723 GCF_031981185.1 Anaerotignum sp.
ATATTCCAAAACCCTTCTATCCGGAAAATACTTGACAACCGTTTGGCTATCACTAAAAATAAAATCACCGCTATCATCCTTGGTGCTCCAGTCCACAGAGAAATTTCCGAAAAAACCTTTTAACGTATTTTCCATGTCCACGCGGCTAACCATGCCGTCCTTTTCAAATGCAGCAACCTGCCGCAACCCGCTATAGCGGTAGGGTAAATCTGCCCACTGAGGTAAAAATAAATTGCGCCAAATAACAGATGCCCCTGTCTTCTGCCCCGTGGATATGTACGTCATTGCTCCCCCATCATTCACCAGTTTCTCATAAAATGTAGATGCGGATTGACTTTTGATCGTTGTAAAACAGACACTATCATTTGTTTTAGAATTTACAAAATATGCTCTGCTCTCCTCACCGGGACGTCTGGAAGGGATGATAGTAATATAATCAAAGGAAGTTACCTTATTGTTCTTCAATTTCTTATACTGGCTTAAATACTCATCCGCCGAAACCATAAAGTCATATTGCATAACAATGCAACGTCCCCCAAGAATTTCCTTCCAATCGGCAGTGACAAATTCCACTTTGTTTTTTCTATCTGATAAAATTTCATTTAATACACCGTTTGCCTCCTGCAACAAAGCGCTTGTCCCCATTTGATCGGGATAATACACAGAAAAAGTTCCCTTTCCCTCCCCCACTGCATAGCGGGTTGCCAAAAGAACATTACCATCCGCTTCCTTACTGGTGCTAGCATTTGCCTTTGTTAATATATCAAAAAAGTTATGACTCGATGTTCCTTCAAGCCATAACTCTCCTGTTTGAAAAACCGCAGCTATGACCAAAGCAACAATGACAAAATTCGTGATTTTGTATAATTTCATTTGATCCCACCGCTTTTTCTATAATTTTTTTATTTATTATCTTGCCCTACCCCAGGCAAAGCAATCATATTCTTTAATTGTTCCTTCACACTCAAGGGCATTCTCTTAATTTCGAAGCTATATGTGGCATTATCATAACATTGGCTACTCACAGAAACATCTATATAGTTGGTACCTAGCTTCAATGGAAGAGCAATACTAAAAATGCCCAAAGAGCCCACTTCAAAACTATCGCTGTAATCCTGAAGGGTATTCCCTTCTGCATCCCTTCTGGAAACAATCACAGAAATATCCGCAAAGGGAATTGTTTCACCATAAACAATACGAGTATCCTCAAAGGTAGCATCCTGTTTTTCCTCTTCAAAAGTCAGTCCACTGGATATTGCTATGGGCGTAGGATTACAGAATTCCTGTGCAAAGGTGTAAACGGGCGAAAAAGATAAGAGCAACATCATGACAAATACTGCAATACACTTACTTCTCTGTTTCATTCCCTGCACCTCCATTCCATTGTAAATACCCAATCATTATACATATATAGTATTATACAACGGAAATATTACATTCATGTTACAACGCGCTTACAGTTTTATAACAACTTTTTCCACTGCAAATCAAGCGGTTTTTTTACAGCAAAAGTGAGTTGTTATGCTTCTTTGCACGGAGGTTCAGGCGGCTTTTTAGGAAACCACATGGTCATGGTAGTTCCTTTTCCATATTCGCTTTCTGCTGTCAACTTACCTCCATGGCTTTCCATAATTTCCTTCGCAATAGCAAGTCCAAGACCTGTTCCTCCCATTGCTCGGCTTCTGGCTTTATCCACACGGTAAAAACGCTCAAAAATACGAGGTAAATCTTCTCTTGCAATTCCCATTCCCGTATCTTTTACAGAAATCTTATAATAGATATCGTCCTCTGAAATATAAATTTTAATGGATGCTTGTTCCAAGCTATATTTCATTGCATTGGTAACAATATTATTCACAACCTGACCAACACGATCTCTGTCGCCATGAATCACGACATCCTCCTCGTAAGGTTCAAAGCTGAGCTGTTGGTGTTTGCCTTCGGCATGAATTCTATTTTGCTTCACTGTTAAGGATAAAAACTCGTTCATTTCTATTTTAGTAATATCCAAAAGCACCTGCTTATTATCAAATCTGGAAAGCTGTAGCAAATCACGAACTAAGAACGCCATTCTGTCAGCTTCGCTATCGATGATACCTAAAAACTCCATGGCAATTTCCTTATCATCCATGGCACCATCCATAAGGGTTTCCGTATAGCTTTTGACTGTTGTAAGGGGTGTTCTCAACTCATGGGATACATTGGCCACAAATTCCTTACGCATATCATCTAGCTTCTTCTGTTCTGTAATATCCTGTAAAACAACAACCAAGCCTTCAATTTGCCCTGTAGCATTATAATATGGCGTAAATGTTGCGCTGATAAATTGCTTACCCACAGGGAAAGTTACTCTTTTAGAGGGTTCCGTTCCTACATCCAGATAGACTCCTGAATTAATATCATAGTTTCGTATAAAGGTGGAAAAATCCATGTCTATTTTATCCACCTCAAGCATTTCTGTTACGGCAGTATTGGCAAGCATAAACTCTCCATCTTTGTTAAAGGAAATCACACCATCACTCATATTATGCAATAGAATCTCCAAGCGATTTTTTTCCTGATAAATCTCGGACATGTTTTTGGTTAGTTCAGAAGCCATATAATTAAAGCTACTGGTCAACTGCCCAATTTCATCGGAGCTTCTGACCTTGAGGCTTTGTTCAAAATTCCCCTCCGCCATATTCTTGGCGCCCCTGGTCAGTGCCAAAATGGGTCCTGTCAAAGTTTGGGCAAATACATACCCCATAATAACAGCCAAAAGAAGTGCTATGGCAACAGCGATAATGATGGTTTTCGTTGTTTGGTTAAGGCTTGCCCGCATATCTCCCGCATCCAAACGGGTATAAATGATACAGACAACCTTTCCGTCCTCCCCCAGAATAGGCACCGCATAGCTCATCCATTCCTTCAAAAGGTTAAACGTATCCGTGCTTTTCTTCCCAGAGGAAAAGGAAGCCGTTCCGTTCATGGCAGCTATAATCGCCTGATCTGTGTAGGGTTTTTTCACTACAGTGTTGGAGGCAATTGTATTGCCTTTGGCATCCAGAATGTTACCCTGTATGCCTGCATTGGTAACTGTCTTAAGGAGGGTATCCTGAATATCCTTTAAATCATTCACTTTAACAACTTGCTCGTCAATCTTTTCAGCACATGACACCAACTGCCATCTGGATTTTTCAAGCTCTATATTTCTAAGGCTCAATAAAATATAGGAACCGCTGACAATCATTACAATCAGCACCAGTCCAAGATACATGATAATTAATTTCCACTTAATACTTCGCAAAGGCTTCAACCCCGCCTTCCTTAGCAATCAAAATAATAGCCCACACCTCTTTTGGTCAATATATATTCGGGTTTTCCTGGATCATCCTCCAATTTTTCCCGCAAGCGGCGAACCGTAACATCAACGGTACGAACGTCTCCAAAATATTCATAACCCCAAACCTTCTCCAAGAGGATTTCTCTGGAAAACACCTGACCCTTTTGTTGGGTAAGGAATTTTAATAGTTCAAACTCACGCAGTGTCAGCTCTAATACTCTACCATCCTTACGTACCTCATAGCGCTCTAAATTAATGTTCAACCTACCGAAAACCATACCCTCCGCCTCATCTGGGATGGTCTCCTCTTGCACAATTTGGCGTCGCAAATTTGCCTTAACCCTGGCCATTAGCTCTCTTACACCGAAGGGCTTTGTTACATAATCATCCGCACCAAGCTCAAGACCCAGAACTTTGTCCAATTCCTCAGCACGAGCAGTAAGCATAATGATGGGTGTATTTTTCTTTTCTCGTATCTTTTTACAAGCCTCGTATCCATCCATCTTAGGCATCATAATATCCAGCAAAATCAAATCCGGATTTTCTTCCATCGTCAGCCGAACGCCCTCTGCTCCATCACCGGCTCTTAAGATGTTGTAGCCTTCCTTTTTCAAATTGAATGCAATAATATCAACAATGTTTTTTTCATCATCTACAATAAGTATTTTTTTATCCATTTTTCTCCCCCATAGTATAGGTCAGAATTCTTTATTATTTTATTATACAAAAAATTTTATAAAATGTACAGTTCTTACAGCCACATCTATAAATTACAAGTTAGCCTAAAAAGCCTAACTTCATAGGCTTTTGCTGTTTTCCCAACAATATCCTTGTTTTTTGTATGTCTGACCTGGTGCATTCCTTACAAAGCAATTTTTAATGAATCCTAAAATCCCCATATCCAAAGAAAAAACCCAGCTATTGCAGAAGAACTGCCAAAATATTTTATTCTTTATGTACGCAAGGCATGATTCCTAAATAAAGTCTTTTAAAATTGCTCTTAGTCCTGTTACTTTAGACTTACCTTTGTCAAAAAAGTTCCAATAAAACGTCCGCCCCTTTACACTTTTCTTTTTAGCAGAAAAAAGGACCGTTTTACAATCAATAAAATTCTATTATCCTTGTTGTGCTATTTCTCTCCTTTGTATTTCTTCAACAAACTTAATAACACACTCATGTCAATGGGCTTAGGAATATGCTCAGTCATTCCCGCCGCCATGGTCTCCCCAATATCTGATGGAAATGCATTAGCAGTCATGGCTAAAATGGGTATGATTTTTGCATCCTCCCGTTCCATTTTGCGTATTTCTCTGCTTGCTTCATAACCGTTCATAACAGGCATTTGTATATCCATGAGAATGGCAAGATATGTGTTTTCTGGGGATTGTCCAAAAAGAGTGAGGCACTCCCTTCCATCTCCTGCGACATCTACAACTAAACCGTACATTTCCAAAAGAGTTTTGGCAATCTCAACATTAATTTCATTATCCTCAGCCAAAAGAACTCTAGAATTTTCCAGTTCAGCCAAAATACCTGTCTCCACTTTCTCCAACTTCTCTTGGGGTTTATTTTGCTTAGGGAGACTGTTGTTTGGTTTCCTCTTTAGCGGAAGCTCAAAACGGAATACACTTCCATTTCCTTCCTCACTTTCCACATAAATATGTCCTCCCATAAGCATGGCAAGATTTTGGGAGATTGCTAAGCCCAGCCCTGTGCCTCCGGATACCAAGCCGCCCTCCCCTTGTTCAAAGGGAAGAAATATCCTTTCCAAAAAACTTTTTTTAATGCCTATTCCGTTATCTTGCACTTCAATTTGCAGTAAACTCTTGTTATCATCTAAATTTCGTCCTCTAACAGACAAAAGGATTTCACCCTTAGGCGGCGTATATTTGAAAGCATTGCTTAACAAATTAATCAAAATCTGATTCAATCTCAATGGGTCACCTTCAAAAACACCCCCTGTTCCTTCTTTTAACAACACAGAAAACCTTTGCTCCTTAAGCTGCCCTTGTGTATAGCCATAGACAACTGCCTCCTGAAGCAAATCATGAATATCAAATTCCTTTATGTTAAAAGGCATTTTACCACTTTCTATTTTGCTCATCTCTAAAATGTCATTAATCAATGCCAAAAGATATTTTGAAGAGGAATTGATTTTTTCTAAGCAATCCGACAGGGTTTCCTTTTGATCCATATTTGCATGGGCAATGGATGCCATCCCCATAATGGCGTTCAAAGGGGTTCTAATATCATGTGACATGCGAGATAAAAAATCTCCCTTTGCTGCATTTGCTTGTTCTGCCAATTTTAACGCATCCTTTAAAGCACTTTGCTGCTGAGCTTCTCTTGACTTTTGTTCATGAATATTTTTAAAATATATCAAAATACGCAGGCTATCTGCGCTCTCCTCCAGAAGCTGAACCTGAAGACGATGCCAGCGATAAATACCTTTGTTGTTTCCTACAGGCATTTCCATCACAATTTCACTATTTCCTTTGTGAAACTCTTTTATCAAAAATTCAGGCATAAATGTATTTCTTGCTTCTTCACGATACTCCCCTTGAACCAAGTCAAAGCAATCGTTCAGTAAAAAGTCATACAACTGCTCATCTCTTGGCAGGTTCCTACCATATTCATCAGAGTCCTTCCAAACGTAGGTTTCTCTGCTTATCAAATCCGCTTCAATAATTAAATCGTAAAGCTGATTTACCGCCCGTAGAAATCTTTGATTAGACATTCGGCTCTGCCTTTGCTCTCGTTGCAGTTTTTCCTCCACCTGTTGTTGTTTTCTTTTGCTTTTATCTATAGAGCGAAGTGTTCCTACAACTTTCTTTAATGTTCCATCTTCAAAAACAGGGTTTCCTTGACAAAAAAACCATTCATACCGCTTATTTTGTTCCACAAATATTTCTATCTCTGCACCGGTAATTTTACCCCTTAAAATTTCTAAAAATGCTGCTTTATGCTCCTTCGAAAGCATGGTGGACTGTTTCATCTTCTCCATATAGTTCCATTTCTTCGCAGCACCCCTCTTATCACATTCCGAAGGATAGTAAGTAAAATAATCATCCCTAACGTAATATTCAAAAATGCCCACAGCCATGTCCACTACCGCCAAACGGTAGCGCTCTCGTTCTTTTAATAACTGCATCTGGGTTAGTTTATTGGCATGAATATCCAATAAGATCAGTAAATAAACTGGGTGTCCCTTTTGATAGTCAACAAGCCGACCCTCACACTGAACCCAAACAATATTCCCCTTTTTATCACACACCCTGCATTCAAAGTGTATTGGCAGTCCCTTTTGTCCTTTTTGCTTAATTAGAGATATTACAAACTCCCTGTCTTCAACAAAAACGTTATCTCCCACCTGATATTTTTTATCTACCACCCCAAAAAAATCATAAAACGTATCACTGGCTTCCAAAAAAATAATGTCGTCAGTCACAGATATCTTTAAAACATACCCGGGAAGGCTGTTAAACAGCGCTTCCTGTTCCGTAAGAAGCTGTTGGGCTATGCCCTTTTCTGTCTGCATTTCTTTCCAAAGCATCACTGCCATTCTATCGCAGTGATCCGAATTTCGGGGAAATATCACGCTTCCTCTAACCCAGCGATATGAACCTTCTTTATTTTGAAGCAGGTAATCATGGCTAATTCTTTGGATTCCTTCATTGTAGTCCATTAAAAGCTGTTCCCTGCTATAAACGCATCTTATTTCAGACTCATGTAGGGGATGTACACACTGATAAAAACGTTCTAACATTTCTTCATAGCTTTTCCCAATTAAAAAGGTGTTTCTCCCATCACAATCAGGCAAAAGATTAACATACTCATCCTTCGTCAAATTTACCAAGCAGCTGTGTACATATCCTTCCGATAAAATGATATCAATATTCTCAAGAAGGTTTAAATGTACCGCTGCATTTTCCCCCTGTACAACGGGGGTAATAACCACAGAAAATGCTGGAATGTTTTCTGCTCCCCACTTTATCCTAGTTACCATTAACCTTAAGATTTTCTTTGAATCATCATCAACTATGGTTTTCGTAAAAGATTTGTTTTCTTTTATGTTTTTCGTTACACATTGGTGGCACTGTTTCTCCCATAATTCACGAAGTCTTTTACAAAAGGCATTTCCTTCTTGCCTTTTTGCCTCATCATTGCAACATAGCACTTCGTGGGTATCCTCTTGCACAACAAATACTGCCACTTCCCCCATGGTATTCAATAATAGTTCAAAGCCGTCTTCCCATTTTGTACTCATTGTGGATACCCCTTTCCAGTTTAAGGTCTACACTTCTTTTTCTTTCACAAGTATAATTTCTCTTCTATTTCATTGTCAACAGGATTTAAAATAGTCTTCCTATCCCTTCTAGGGGCATGGGGCAAGGGAAGCTTCCTCTTTCCAACGCCCCCCCTCGCCCCCAGCAAAAGAAGCGTACGGTTCAGAATGCAACAAAAAGGGTACTCCATAATCTGTCGAAAGATATGGAATACCCTCTAAAGTTTCAGTTAACAACTTCTTTTAGTCTTCTTTCACCCGAAATGCTGCCTGTTCCAAAGAATGGGCTTTGCTCAAGGTGTTGGAACGTACCGCCTCCAAATTCTTATTTGCGCTTGCCAGCATCAGTTTAATTCTATTCAACTGATTGATTTCACTGGCGCCGGGGTCATAATCAATGGCAACCACATTTGACAGCGGATACTGCTTGCGTAATTCCTTTATTACGCCCTTGCCAACAACATGGTTTGGTAAACACCCGAAGGGCTGGGTACAAACGATATTTGCCACACCGGTATGAATTAGTTCTATCATTTCAGCCGTTAAGAACCATCCCTCGCCTGTTTGGTTACACAGCGAAACTACCTTCTCTGCATATTTACCCAGTTCACGAATATCCTGAGGTGAATCAAAGCGCTTGCTCATTTTTAAGGCAGTAATCATAGGTCTTTGATATTGCTCGATGACCTTTGCCACCATATCTGCAATGATTCTGCTTTTTGCAGAGCCCCCAAGATATTTTTCCTTTTGTGTTGCATTATAACAACAATATAATCCAAAGGTAAGCAAGTCAGGCACAACAGCTTCAGCACCCTCTCGTTCCAAGAGATTTACCAAATCGTTATTTGCAGTGGGGTGGAATTTCACCAGAATTTCTCCAACCACACCCACTCTTGGCTTTTTCACATCAATCAATTCCAACTCATCAAACTCTCGAATGATCCCTCGGATATTTTCCGCATAAGTGCGGAATTTTCCAGTGGCAACATCCTTCTTCACTTTTTCATTCCATTTTTCATAAAGTGCGTTAGCAGAACCTTTCACCTTTTCATAGGGACGTGTGCGATATAACACCCGCATAAACACATCGCCATAAACCAAGGCTTGTATCGCCTTATTCACCATCCCTAAGTCAATTTGAAATCCGGGATTTTTCTCCAATCCAACTGGGTTAAGGGAAATGACAGGAATGTTTGGCATACCTGCATTCTCCAAAGCCTTGCGTATCAAGGCGATATAATTAGTTGCTCTACATCCACCGCCGGTTTGGGAAATCAATAGCGCCGTTCTATTTAGGTCGTATTTGCCTGAAAACAACCCGTTCATCAATTGTCCAATGGTAATCAGTGCAGGATAGCACGCATCGTTGTTTACATATTTTAATCCTGTATCAATGGCACTTCTGTCCATGGCCTCCATAATCTCCAGATTATAGCCACAAGCCCGCATAGCCGGTTGTAAAATATTGAAGTGTATAGGAGACATCTGAGGACAAAGTATGGTGTACTTTTCTCTCATTTCCTTTGTAAACAACACTCTGCGTAGGCTCGCATCCCCTTCCTTCAAACTGACACCTTTTTCTCTTCTTTCCTCCAAAGCAGCAATTAAGGAGCGAATACGGATACGGGCTGCACCAAGGTTATTTACCTCGTCAATTTTCAACACAGTGTATATTTTCCCAGAGGCATTCAAAATTGCCTTCACTTCATCTGTGGTAACGGCATCCAGCCCACAACCAAAGGAATTTAGTTGAACATACTCTATGTTCTCCTGGGTTGTTGCAAATGCCGCAGATTCGTACAGCCTGGAGTGATACGTCCATTGATCCCGCACAACGGTAGGACGTTTAGCCTTCCCAAGATGAGCAACACTGTCCTCCGTCAATACTGCAATGTTGTAGCCCGCAATCAACTCAGGAATGCCATGGTTAATTTCCGGGTCTGCATGATAGGGGCGTCCGCCCAGAATAATGCCTATCATGCCCTTTTCTTTGATATATTGCAGGGTTTCTTCACCCTTATCGTGCATATCCCGACGGAACTGAGACCATTCATTCCAACCGTCGTAAACCGCTTCTTTGATTTCCTTTTTGTCGCAGCCTAGAGGCTCAAATTCCTCTGTCAAGCGCTTCAAAACAGTCTCTATTTTATCCATAGCTAAGAATGGATTCATAAAAAGGATGTCCTTTCCTTGAAGCTCTTCCATATTGTTCTTAATATTTTCATTGTAAGAGGCAACAATCGGGCAATTATAATTGTTATCCGCGGCAATGCTGTCTCTTCTTTCATAAACTACCCCTGGGTAGAAAATCATATCCACACCTTGTTCAATCAAATACATGATATGCCCATGTACCAGCTTGGCAGGATAGCAAACAGATTCACTGGGGATGGATTCCATACCCTTTTCAAATATGCCCTTTGAAGAATTAGGAGAGAGTACCACTCGATATCCCAGTTTTGTGAAGAAGGTGTACCAAAAAGGATAGTCCTCCCACATATTTAAAACACGGGGTATCCCCACAGTGCCACGCCTTGCTTCCTCTGCCGATAATGGCTCATAGTCAAACAATCTGTGGCGCTTATATTCATAAAGATTAGGTGCCGGATTCTGATTTTTTTCCTTACCCAAACCTCTTTCACAACGGTTTCCTGTAATAAAGCGTCTATCTCCATTAAATCTGTTAATGGTCAAAAGACAATGGTTGGTACACGCCTGACATCTTGCCATAGAAGAATGTACCTCAAGGGTATTCATAGCTTCCCGACTAATCAGCGTGGTTTGGAAACCAGCTTCATATTTATCCCTTGCAATCAAACCTGCGCCAAAGGCACCCATAATGCCTGCAATATCAGGGCGAACTGCTTGCCTGCCGCTAATCATTTCAAAGCTTTTCAAAACAGCGTCATTATAAAAGGTGCCACCTTGCACAACCATAGATTTTCCCATGGATTGCGGGTCAGCAATTTTAATTACCTTTAACAATGCATTTTTAATAACAGAATATGCTAAACCCGCGGAGATATCTGAGACATCAGCTCCCTCTTTTTGGGCTTGTTTTACCCTTGAGTTCATAAAAACAGTACAGCGAGAACCCAAATCAATGGGGTGCTTTGCGAACAAAGCAATTTTCGCAAAATCTGCCACTGCATAATTCAGGGATTTTGCAAAGGTTTCAATAAAGGAACCACAGCCTGAAGAACAAGCCTCATTAAGTAAAACACTATCAATCACATGATCCTTAATTCGGATACACTTCATATCCTGTCCACCGATGTCTAAAATGAAATCTACATCGGGACGGAAAAACTGTGCCGCTTTATAATGTGCAACTGTTTCAATATACCCTAAATCAATCATCAGGGCCTCTTTCAAAAGTCCCTCTCCATAGCCCGTAACGCAGGAATTACGAATCACAACATCCTCGGGCATCAAGTCGTACATTTCATTCAGGCTTTTCGTAACCACCCCTAAAGGGTTTCCTTCATTTCCCGCATAAAAGGAATACAGTAGGCTTCCGTCCGCTGCAACCAAAGCAACCTTTGTTGTGGTTGAGCCTGCATCAATTCCTAAAAAAGCATCTCTATGATATGTAGAAATGGGTGTTCTTTTTACTTTGTTCTGGTCATGTCTATCCTTAAAAATCTCATATTCTCTTTCATTGTGAAACAAAGGCTCCATGCGACCTACCTCTGCCGACATTTCCCCTTTTTCATATAATTTTTTTAAAATAGAGGTGAAGTTAAAATTCGCCTCACCTTTGCAGGAAACCGCCGTACCATAAGCTGCAAACAAATGCGAGTTTTCGGGTATAATGGTCGTTTCCTCCGTTAGCTTCAAGGTCTCAATAAATCTGCCTCTAAGCTCAGACAAAAAGTGTAGCGGGCCTCCCAAAAAAGCAACATGGCCACGAATTGGCTTTCCACAAGCCAATCCTGCAATGGTCTGATTGACTACAGCCTGAAAAATAGATGCTGCCAAGTCCTCCCTCTTTGCCCCCTCATTAATGAGTGGCTGTATATCTGTTTTAGCAAATACGCCACAACGTGAAGCAATGGGATAAATCACCGTCTGACCTTTTGCCAATTCATTTAACCCCGTTGCATCTGTTTGTAAAAGACTTGCCATTTGGTCTATAAAGGAGCCTGTGCCACCTGCACACACACCGTTCATCCTTTGCTCAACATTGCCGTTGTCAAAATATATTATTTTTGCGTCCTCGCCGCCCAGCTCAATGGCAACATCCGTTAAAGGCGCCGATGTTTCAAGTGCTCTTGCCGTAGCAACAACTTCTTGAATAAATTCTACTTCAATGCTTTTTGCCAGGGACACGCCACCGCTTCCGGTAATCATCACAGAAAAAGAAGCCTCGCCCAATTCATCCTTCGCTTCTTCTATAATATTCATAACCGTTTTTTTGATTTCAGAAAAATGCCTGCGATAGCAGCAAAATACCATTTTCATCTCCTGGTCAACCAATACAACCTTAACGGTTGTAGAGCCGATATCTATGCCCATTTTATATGTATTGCCCATGCTTGCATCATGATACTTCACTTGTAAAACCCCCTTCAATATACTTCTGCTTTCAGCTTTCAACTGCTGCGCTTCCATATATGTTTTTATATCAATCCTAATTTGGTCTGTATATTTTCCTCAAATTATCTTTCTCAAAGTCAACGGTTCCAAAAAACACAAATCTGCTTCAAAATAACAAATTCCGTCTTATGACATTCTGCTCTCCTCCAACCCCTGACTACGAACTGCTACTTAAAACACCAAATTGCTAAAATGCTTCATTTCCACAAAGCATTTCTTACTAAAATAGACTCACTCTATTCACTTCACAAAATTTCATTAAAGACTTTACTTAATTTCATTATATGCACAATCCTAGTAAATTCAATATTTTAGCCCGCTAAAATCCCGTTAAAATTTTTTTACCATGTAAATTTCAACCAATTTTTCCGAAAAAAAGACCATTTCCCTAATAAGGAAATAGTCTTTTTGTCATTCTAGAATAATAATTTCTTCAATTTTTTCAATCTGATGTGCAACAATCTGGTTGTGAGTACGTATGCAGATGAGATTAATTCTATTGATCCCAATCAATTCTCCCTCAATAATCTTTTTCTGGATTGTCGTCACCTTAATACGCATTCCACGGGTAAACTCCCTCCCATGAAATGTAAGGCTTTGTATGGGAAACAACTCCTTGCATTTCTCATAGACCTCAACCATATCCATGTTTTTCACTTTAAAGCTAAGCTCTTCCTCTTGCTTTCCAAAAAGCCTTTGGAAAAGTCGTATTGCAGAAAAAACAATGTAAGCAATACACGCTGCAAGCAACACATCTTTCCAGCCCAACGCCAAAAAGCCTTCCAGCATTCTCAATACCTCTTTTCTATCACTCTTAATCTCAACAAAATTGCAGTCTGTCGACTTTCTGCTTCTAAATAACGCTTTTATAAAAGCCAAACAATAAAACTTTCTCTATTCTGCCCCATAGCAACAGAATCAAACCAAACTTACAAATTTGCTATAATCTCTTTTCTATTTATGCTACATAAATCAATTTATTCATTGGTTTTATATTCTTTATAAATATCTCGCTTTGAAACCCCTCTGTCCTTTGCCACTTGTTTCATAGCGTCCTTTTCCGTCAGTCCCTGCTCCAAATACCGCTGGATATGTTCCGGGATGGAAACTTCTTCCCAGCTAGCCTGGGCCTCTTTTTTTTGCGCCTCCAGCGATAGTCCTTCAATAACCAAAACAAATTCCCCTTTTGGAGCATTTTCTTTAAAGTACGCTATGTGATTTTCTAGGGTTTCCCGTCGAACTTCCTCAAACTTTTTGGTCAATTCTCGAATTACAGCACTTTTCCTATCACCGCCCAACACTGCGGTAAGCTCTTCCAAAGTATCCACTAAGCGATGAGGTGCCTCATAAAATATTATAGTGCGATGTTCTTTTTCCAAGGTCTGAAGCACCAACCGGCGTTCTTTTTTGTCCGATGGCAAAAAACCTTCAAATACAAATCTTCTGGTATTCAAACCCGAAAGCACCAACGCAACCACTGCCGCAGAAGCCCCAGGAGCTACCGTTACAGGCACACCCGCCTCATAGCAAAGCTTCACCAAATCCGCTCCAGGATCCGAGATTCCTGGCATTCCCGCATCAGTAACCAAGGCGATACTTTCACCGTTTAAGAGCTTTTCCACTAAAAAAGGCCCTTTCCCAATTTTATTATGCTCATGGTAGCTTGTCATGGGTGTTTTTATCTCATACCGATTTAAAAGCTTCAAAGTGTTTCTTGTATCCTCAGCCGCAATTACATCTACGCTTTCCAGAAGCTTTAACGTTCTTAGGGTAATATCCTCTAAATTTCCAATGGGCGTTGCACAAAGGTATAATGTTCCTGCTGTATCTTGTTTCATGCCTGCCCCTCCCCATAATAAATATCAAATGCTTCTTGGGTATACTTCCCTGCCTCGCTGTAAATAATCAGCGGTGGATCCACCTTTACCATAGGGTTACCACCCTTTATTCCTTCCACAAGAACCATTGTAGGTGCCTTGTCTCCAAAAGGATGAATGAAACGCAATCTTTTTGGCTCCAGCTTATATTGACGCATAAGCACCAGAATGTCCGTCAGCCGATGGGGGCGGTGAATCATATAAAAACGGCCGCCCTTGTGCAATACCTTGTCAGCCGCCGCCACAATATCCTCTAAGGAACAAAGAATCTCATGCCTTGCAATTGCCTTAGCACTATGAGGATTCACCAGGCCTCCCCCTTCATTCATATAAGGGGGATTGGAGGTCACAACATCAAAAGTTCGCCTGTAAAAAAGAGTCCCAACCTCTTTAATGTCTCCATGTAAAATAGAAACCCGTTCCTCCAGCTCATTTAAAGCCACACTGCGCAGTGCCATTTCTACGCTTTCTGCCTGTATTTCAAGACCAGTAAATTGCTGCCCCTTGGTTTTTGCGGCAAGCAAAATAGGAATAATCCCCGTGCCTGTCCCCAAATCTAAAACGCACTCCCCTTTTTTTACTCTGGCAAAGCTACTCAGCAATACCGCATCCACACCAAAGCAAAAACGGCTGGGGTCTTGAATGATTTGGTAACCATCACGGTGTAAATCATCCACCCGTTCATAATCGTTGATTTTAATATCAGTCCTCATATGCCTTTAATTCCTCAGGTATTACCTCTTTTTTCTTTTTCTTTGACTTGATTACCTTGATTTCATCTGCGTGATAAAAAGCAATGGTAGGTGGGTCATTTTCTTTCTTTCTCACAGCTGCTTTTACCTGTTGAAGCAACACATTGGTGGAAAGAATTTCTCCGGTTCCTTCTGGTGTTGAGATAATGTCACCAACCTTAGGCATTTTTCTGTTTAATTCTTCGTAAACGTCCTCTTCATATTTTAAGCAGCACATCAAACGTCCGCAAATGCCGCTGATTTTCGTCGGATTCAGCGATAGACTTTGTTCCTTTGCCATTTTAATGGAAACAGGCTGAAAGTCCCCCAAAAACGTGGCACAGCACAACGTTCTTCCACAAATGCCAATACCGTTGAGCATTTTCGCCTCATCACGAACGCCAATTTGGCGCAATTCAATACGGGTACGGAAAGCCGCTGCCAATTCCTTTACCAATTCTCTGAAATCCACTCTACCATCTGAGGTAAAATAAAAAATCAGTTTATTACGGTCAAAGGTCATCTCCACATCCACCAGCTTCATATCCAAACCTAAATGGGCAATATGCCCCAAGCAAATTTGAAAAGCTTCAGCTTCTTTTTTCTCATTATTCTCCACCGTGCGGGCATCATCCTTAGTTGCCTTACGCAAAACCTTTTTCAGCGGGGGCACAATGGTCTCTTCTGGGACATGGGTATTTTCCTTAATTACCTGTCCATATTCCACGCCACGGGCAGTTTCCACAATGGCGTAATCTTCTTTGCTTAAAGTCATTCCATCAGGATCGAAATAATACATCTTTCCTGCTTTTTTAAATCGAATTCCTACCACTTCTATCATTGGGTTCCATTCTCCTTTAGCTCCATCAGCATGACCTCCATGGTCAGCCTGAAATTTCCATTCTGTATTAAACGCTCTTTCGCCTTTGTCACAGCCGCAGATTTATTAGCCAACACTTCCATTGGTTCTTTTGCAGCCGAATATAACAATTCTTTTTTGTCCTTTTGAATGATAAATCGTTCGTCCCTTAAGGCTTTTGCTGCCATCAAATCTCGATACCATAATCCAATGATATCTAAAAAGCGAGCATCGTTTTTGAATACTTCCCACTCCTTTGCCAAAAGCAATGCCTCTGATAGGCGCATAGACTGCAATTGGCTCATTTGCAACAAAATATCCTCCCGCATCTGCCGAAAAGCAGCATCCTCAATTAGCTCTAACGCATGACCAATTTTGCCTTGTCCGTAAGCTGCAAAAAAAGCAGCCTCTTCTGGTGCTACCAAATTTTTTTGCACCAAATATTTATGAATTTCCTCCTCAGAAAGAGGACTGATTTTTAAGGTAACCGTTCTTGATAATATTGTAGGCAAAAAAGTCTCAATACTTTCCGCCAAAAGCAAAAATACAGCGTATTCCGGGGGTTCTTCCAAAGTCTTCAACAATGCATTTTGGGCCTGTACCGTCATAGTATGTGCTTGTTGTATGATATATATTTTCTTATCGTAGTGATAGGGCTTGATATCCACCGTTTCCAATATCTGCCCACGTATTTCATCTACCCCCAGTGTTTTTTTCTGGGAAGTCACATAAATAACGTCGGGATGGTTTCCACTGTCAAATACCCGACAACTTTCACAGGAATCACAAGGTTCATCCTGTTTGGCGGCACACAACAAATATTTGGCAAAAGTATTTGAAATCATTTTTTTACCTGACCCGCTCCCGCCAACAAATAAATATGCATGGGAAGTCTTTTTGTTTTTCACCGCCATACGCAAATGACGGAGCAGGCGCTGATTGCCCCAAATTTCCTCGAAGCGATACAATGCGCCCCCCCCCTTTCCAAAACATAGGCAAATTCACGGGGCACTGCCCCACAGTTTAACTGCAAAAATACCTAATTGAAGAAAACATTCCTTATCTTTAAAATTATTGCTTATTAAAACTTTTTAAATTGTTCCACATCCACTACAAACACCGTGGCACCGCCGATATTTACCTCTATGGGTGCCAAAATAAAGCCATGCATTGCACCACAAGATGATGGAAGGGTGGCATACTGGGTACGAGACTTACTGTTTTCTTCAATAATCCCCATCGCTTCCTCTACCTTTTCTTCCTCAACACCGGTTAAGAGAGTCGTATTTCCGGCCCTTAAAAAGCCGCCCTTTGTTGCCAGTCTTGTTACCTGAAAGTTCGCTTTATTGAGATTGGAGATAACCTCACCTGCGTCTTCATCTTGAATAATGGCAATAATTAGCTTCATAGAAACTCCTCCCATCCTATATATTCCATTTGACTTGAAACAATATTTATACAAAAATATTGAAAACACACGCTATGAAAAAAGCGTTTTAAAACCCAAATAACCTATCTAATTGCACCTTTATATGAGAGAAAACAGTTTCAATCCCTTCACTTGCATCAACAAGGCAAATACGCTGTCCTTCCATATCACACAAGGTTTTGTAGCCGTTATAAACCCTTTGATGGAATTCCTGTTTTTCCTGCTCCAGTCGATCCATCTCATGGTTTTCTTCCGATTTTTTCCTGGCAATTCCCGTTTCTGGCGAAAGCTCCAAGAAAAACGTAATGTCCGGAGAAATCCCCCCCGTTGCAATACGGTTTACCTCAGCAACAATCTCACCTAAACCACGGCCAAAGCCTTGATAGGCAATACTGGAATCGGTGAAGCGATCTGTCAATACATGCTTCCCTGCCTGCAAGCTGGGCAATATGAATTCCTCCAAATGTTGAGCTCTGGCAGCCGCATATAAAAGCATTTCTGTTTTCGCTTTCATTTCTCTATGAGAGGGATCCAATAACAACTCCCGTATTTTTTCTGAAATAACAGTTCCTCCTGGTTCTCTGGTAAGAAGAACGTCCTGACTTTTGCTCTTTAAATATGCTTCTATTTTTTTAATCTGTGTGGATTTTCCGCTACCATCGCTTCCCTCCACCGAAATAAAGAATCCTCTCATTTGACACCTCAAAAATCTCTATGAATTCAGCGAAAACATTTTGTGCCTTTCAAAGAGTGGCATGTTTAAGCCTTTCCAATTAATTCTCAAACTTTTTCAAGGAAAAGAATAGAAAAATAATTATTTTTTTATTATACCACAAAACCAAATTTGTGCCTATTTTTTTTACTATGGTAATGCTCCATAATTCTCTATATCCCAGATGTGTTGACAGATTTTTTGCAAGATAAAACAATAAATATAGTGAAAATCAGAGGTTTTTCCCACCAGCTTTAAATAAAATTATAATAAATCCAAGCGATAGAAGTGGGAATACAAGTTAATAGGCGTACACGGATATTCCCCATAACAATATAAGGGTATATCCGCCAAAGTATATTATTCCCATTTTTCCTGCTTATTTTACAAATGCACTATTCTTTTGACAGAGTGTTAAAAGGTTTTCTAGAAACAGAATGCATACTAAAAAAGGAACGTTAGCCGATAAAGCCATACGTCCCTTTGAAAACAATTTTTATTTTTGATATTTTTTGATAATTCGAATATCATCGCCAAAAAACTTCATTTGCTCAAACTCTCCGAAAAATCTAGAGGTTACACGGTCAGAATAAAGGCTCATCAGCTCCGTAGGGCCTAGGTTGGTGGAAATTACAACAGCTCTTTTTGCTAATTTTCTGTCGTTGACGATGCGAAAAAGCTCCGACGTGGTAAATATTGTGGAAAACTCTGTGCCTAAGTCATCAATTATCAAAAGCTCTGCTTCCAAAAGCTCCTGATCCCACTCCTTTGCCTCTTCCTCGTCATCCTCTCTATGAAACCTTTGCTCCTCCAGCTTTCTGAATAACTGCCCTGCTGTAAGGTATAAAACGGTATGTCCCTTTGCCAATAAATCCTTGGCAATACAGTTACAAAGAAAGGTCTTTCCTAAGCCCGTTCCTCCGTAAATTAAAAGGTTTGCTCCGTTTCCAAACTCCTCAACAAATGCCAAGGCTCTACGGTACAGTTTTTCTGCATTTGCCTTGGGAGATATTCCTTCTTCCTTTGAAGGCGTGGAGCTATATAAGGCAAAATTAAAGTTATCAAAATTTTCGACTTTAATCGTATCACGGACATTGGACTGGTCATAGAGTTTGTCCATTAATCGCCTTTTCATACAAAGGCATTGTTCCGTTCCAATATATCCGGTGTCATTGCATTTTGGGCATGCATATTCTATTTCAAGTATCTGGGGTGTTAAATTGTGGGCGTCCAAAATACGACAACGCTCTTCTTCCAAAACTTTCTGCCCAATTTTTAACTGTTCCATCATATCCTTGGCGTCCACCTTGCCTTGCAAAACCATTCTGGCAGTTTTCGTTCCTAAAAGCGCCATTTCCTGCTCAATTTCAGCCAAGCGGGGCAATCTTTCAAAAAGCACAGCCTTTCTCTCCCGCAGCTCTGCCGCCTTTTTCGTGCGCAAGCTATCGTATTCCCGTAATATTTCACGAAATATCTGTGTTCTTGTTGCCAAAGCTCCCGCCTCCTTTACCATTTATCTCTTTCTTCTCGCTGTAGCTTCTCCAATTTTTCAAAATCCCATTGCCTTTGTGGATAATTGATAAATCGGTTTTGCTTGGGTTGCGTTGTTACAGCCTTTGGCTCTCCGGTCTTTACCGTCTTTTTTGCTGCAAAAGCCCGATCCAAAGTCTCTATATCAGCAGGCGTTTTCACTCCCGCATCTTTCCATTTTCTTAAAATGCTGTCTGCATATGCAAAACTCACTTTGCCAGTCTGCATTACCGTTCTCTCGCATGCCATCTTAATGACATCAATGGATATCTCATACTCTCTCAGCCATTTTTTCATATAGGCCTCTTCGCCCTCCACAGGCATTCTGCCACTTTGCCCAAAAGCACGCATGATAGTATGAAAGCTTGTTTTTCTCATTTCTATGTATTCCACAGCCTTGTCCACAGTTTGGATACCTTCTTCTGCCCAAGCCATAGCTACTTTTTCCACATAACGCATCCCCTTAAATCCATCGGAAACGCAGTAGGAAAGCAATACTTCGATCAAATCTATAGAGAAACCCAGCCAATCATACAAACCAAAAATCATACTGATATCCTGCTGAGTTAATGGCTTACCCAGTTTGCGCTGAGCTGTCTGTAATAAGGCTTTCATTTCACCATGCTTCATATATTCGGATAGCTCTGCCACACTGTATTCGGGCTTTTGCTCCATAAACACCCGTGTTTGAACAGCTTCTATTGGCTTTGTTCGTTCCCGGTCGTGCCAGTATTGCCATGCTCGAACCACATCACTTTCCAAAACATTCAGCCTTTGTGCAATGGTTGCTGCATTGACACCCTCCAAGGCTTTTGTCATCAGATAGATAGAGACATACAACGGGGGCGCCAAAGGCAGTTCTTTTTCAATAAATTCATTTGAGAGTGAAACTTCCCGTGACATACGGCAGCCTCCTTTCCATTCTGATATTTTCGTACCTTTTAGTATAACATAGCTTATAGATTAAGAAAAGACTGCCACCGACAAAATATGTCCATGGACAGCCTTTTTTTATTTACTCTTATGTTTTATATGAACATTAAAATAATAAATGATAAAGCTTAACAAAATCACGGTGAGTAATACAACTACAATCACGCCGGAATCTTTAAAGGAAATAAAAATAGCCAAGCAACCTAAACAAAAGCTGATTGCATATAAAATCAATACTGCCTGTTTTTGAGAAAACCCACGGTCAATCAGCCGATGATGCAAATGCCCTCGATCAGGCTGCATAATAGGCTGATGCTTTGCCATTCTGCGAAGCATGGCAAAAATTGTATCAAATACCGGCAGCCCAAGGCATAGCACGCTGACACTCACTGCCAAAAGAGCATATCCTTTAAACACACCAAGAATACTGGTTACCGATAAAACAAACCCAAGAAACGTGGAACCTGTATCGCCCATAAAAATTTCCGCCGGATTAAAGTTTCTGGGCAAAAATCCAAGGCAAGCACCAGCAAGAGCTGCAGTTAAAACCACCGCCGTATTGCTTCCTGTCATAATGCAAAGAACCATAAGGCTTAATGCTGCAATAGAGGAAACCCCTGCCGCCAGACCATCCAAGCCATCAATTAAATTCACCGCATTGGTTACCCCCACAATCCAAACAAGGGTTATAGGAATACTGAATTTCTGCAAAGCCGCAGTTACAGGCCAAAGCACCACATTGATTTGTATTCCGGAAAAAATGACAATCAGTGCCGCAACAATCTGCACGCAGAATTTTAGCTTTGCCGGTAGATTTTTCATATCATCCAAAACACCCAAAGCCGCAATCAAAAGTGCTCCGCTCAAAAAGCCCACAAACTGTTTGGTGCTCATCCCCTTGTCAAAAAAGAATATCATCAAAACGGTCACGGTAAAGCCCAACACAATGGCCACACCGCCCATTCTGGGCATTGGTTTTTTATGAACACCTCTGTCCTTTGGATAATCGATGGCGCCGCATTTTATGGAAATCCACTTAGCAAATGGGGTCGCTACCAATGTAATTGCAAAGGCACTAGCAAAAGCCGCTATATATAATAACCAATTATGTTGCATTCAAAAATCCTCTCCTAACAGTTGGAAGAAACTCCCTATACAGGAAAATGGGGATAATCATGTCTCAGTCTGCAAGCAGTTCTCGCCTCCTAAAAAAGGAGGCGTGTATGAATATCCCCTTAACTTATACTATTTATTTTGTTCCAAATATTCTGTCGCCTGCATCACCTAAGCCGGGAACAATATATCCATGATCATTCAACATGTCATCATACGCTGCCGCATAAATATCAACATCAGGGTGAGTCTCCTGAATTTTCTTAACACCGTCGGGAGCAGCAAGAATGCAGAGCATAACAATATTTTTAACGCCCCTGTCCTTCAAAAATCCAATTGCCGCCTCTGCAGTTCCGCCTGTTGCCAGCATAGGATCAGTTAAGAACACAATTCTCTCTTCAATGTCGCTAGGAAGCTTGCAGTAGTATTCCACAGGGTTTAATGTCACTGGGTCACGATACAAACCAATGTGTCCAATTTTTGCAGTAGGCATCAAATTGATAAGCCCGTCTGTCATACCAATTCCTGCTCTTAAAATGGGTACGATTGCCAATTTTGCATCAATCACACGACATTGTGCCATAGCCACAGGTGTTTCCACCTCAATATCTACCAAAGGCAACTCTCTTGTCGCTTCGTAGCATAAAAGCATTGCTACTTCTCCGATAATTTCACGGAATTCCTTTGAACCGGTTTCTTTGTTTCTCAGCATTGCCATCTTGCTTTGAATCATGGGGTGTTCAGATACGAACAGTTTACTCATTTTCGTTCCTTCTTTCTTGTCATTCTCTTCAGTCTTCAATTTGTTTAATTCTTCTTATATGACGTTCATCATTGGAAAAAGGCGTTTCCAAAAAAGCCTTCACAATTTCCAGAGCAAGACCCGCGCCAGTAACGCGAGCGCCCATAGCAAGAATATTAGCATCATTATGCTCTCTTGTTGCCTTTGCAGAAAAAACATCTCCGCAAAGAGCAGCTCGAATTCCTTTTACTTTGTTTGCGGCAATCGAAATACCAATTCCCGTTCCACAAATTAAAATACCTTGTTCACACTCGCCATCGGCAACCGCATGGGCCACCAGCTTGCCAAACTCAGGATAGTCAACGGATTCCTCAGAAAAGGTACCGAAATTCTTATAAGGAATTTTGTTATCTTCCAAATATCTTATTACTTCTGCCATTAACGGAAATCCGCCATGGTCACAACCTAATGCTAACATCTGCTCACTCCCTATTTTCTTATTCTGCGTCAATTCGGCTGTAGCCTGCCGCTTTATTCAACCGGTTCATAATGGCCAAGCCTTCGCCCTCTTCAGGAAACACCTCGGAATAAACCGTATCTACTCCAAGAAAATCAAATTTTCGTAAAACCTTAAATAGGTTTGCACCAATCTCTTCTGGCTTCTCTCGCTTTCCAAGAGACAGCACCACATCTGCCTGATAGAATTCTCTTGTTTCCTCTGTAGCCATAACCCCAGTCTTTTTACCCTGGGCGCTATCAATTGCACAAAGCTGATTGACCTTTCGTATCACAGCATCTACCGCTCCTTTTACTAAGGTCACCTTTGCCACTGGGGAATAATGTGTATATTTCATACCAGGGGCTTTGGGGCGTAAATCATCCGAAGGTTTTGATAAAATGGCAGGGTCGATGAGAACCTTATCCACCACAGCCTCCATCATTTCCTTTGTGATGGCACCGGGGCGTAAAATAATAGGAACCTCTCCCGTTACATCAACAATGGTAGACTCAAGACCCCACTCAGCTGCACCACCATCCACAATCATATCAATTTTACCCGATAAATCAAAGACCACATGTGACGCCCTTGTAGGACTGGGTTTCCCCGAAGAATTTGCGCTGGGCCCAGCAATAGGCAGGCCCGATGCACGAATGATTGCGATGGCCACAGGGTGAGATGGGAAACGTACCGCAACGGTATCCAAGCCGCCGGTGGTGGTCAAAGGGACAATGTCGGATTTTGGAAAAATCATGGTTAGTGGCCCTGGCCAAAATGCATCCATCAGCTTTTGCGCCCCTTGGGGAATTTCCCGCACAATGGGACGCAACTCACTGATTTGGGAAATATGCAAAATCAAGGGGTTGTCCGATGGACGCCCCTTGGCAAAATATATTTTTTTACAAGCCTCGCTATTCAGCCCATTTCCACCCAAACCATAAACCGTTTCCGTAGGAAAGGCTACAAGTCCGCCTTCCTTCAAAACACGGGCAGCCTCTTCAACTAGCTCTGCCTCTGGGTTTTCTGTGCTGATTTTAATCAGTCTTGTTTCCATTTTTATTGGTTCGCCCCACAGCATTTTTTGTATTTTTTGCCGCTTCCACAAGGGCAGGGATCGTTGCGTCCGATTTTTTCTCCTTTAATTACTGTACGAGAATTTTTCTGTTCCAGCATCATTCTCTTACGTGTCTCACTATCAAAAAGTCCGTTCCATTGTGGCAGATTATAAAGGTGCTCTGCCTTATATTCTACCATTTTCTTGTAAAGCTTTTCAAAATCAATCTGTAAAGAAATCTGAGAATCTTCTGACAATTCTTCCATTTCATATTTTTCAGGCAGGGCTTCGTTAATGCCATCCACAAAAGCTACAATCTCTTCTGTGCTCATATTGAAACGAGCCGCCAAATCTTTAACGGTTCCTTCTAAGGATTTTACCTTTTCACCGATAATATATTCATAAATACGCTGTTCTTTTGGCAAATAACTATCCCAAATCGCATCCACACTTCTGCCCTCTTGAGAAAATGCCTTTTCCATCCAGCTTTCATATAAACTCATTTTTTTCTCTCTCCTTTAATTCTATATCTTTATCGAGAAATACATTATAAAAAACAATTCACACGCTGTTTTCATCAACGAAAGAGAACTATTTTGTTACAGATTTCTCCACTCTTTGCAATGATAATATAATTTTTGTCTGATTGCAACAAAAAATCAAAATTACCTGAATAATCCGTAAAAAAGAGAGCCGATTTTTTCGGCTCCCCTCTTTTCTTATACAATCATACGCTGAAGCATTGTATCTTCTCTTGCCACCACATGCAGCATAACGTCCTCGGGGATGATATCAATAATGCGATCCCACTCACCAAGAGCTTTTTCCTGCTTTGTTGTAGGTCCCTCGCCTAAAATCACACGGGTAATTTCCTCTTTTTCCACAAATCTGCCCACATATCCAGCCACATCGTTATCACACTGAACATGGATGCAGGCACCCAATCTGCTGCCGTAATCTATCATTTCTTGTAACCGCTTTAAAGTATCCAGTCCATCAAAAACACTGTTTCCCTTTTGCACATGCAAAATATGTAACTCTCCATCGTTTGCCAGCGACATGGAAAACCCATAGTCAATCAATCTTAAGGCATTCTTTTGTGCGGTAACCAGTACCAATACCTTTTCTTTTTTTTCTGAATTCATTTTCGGAACTCCTCCTTTATAAATAGAGTATTTCCCCCTTACATGTTTCATTCTAACAGAAAAATCTTAGAAAACGGCTATTTTTTGTTTAAGATTTTCTTACAATTCCACCTCTGTTTTCAATGCTTCCCCAACAAAATCTCGAAATAACGGATGGGGTCTATTGGGTCTTGATTTAAACTCAGGATGGAACTGCACCCCAACAAACCAGCGGTTATTTTGGTTTTCTACCATTTCCACCAATCTTCCATCAGGAGAAAGCCCTGTGATGGTAAGCCCTGCATTGGTCAATGCTTCCCGATAGTTGTTGTTAAATTCAAAGCGATGACGGTGTCTTTCCCAGATAACTGCCTCACCATATGCCTTTCTGGCAAAAGAATTTTCCGCAATATGGCACTCATAAGCACCCAAACGCATGGTTCCACCTAAATTTTTAATATCCTTTTGGTCAGGCATCCAGTGAATCACAGGGTATTCTGTCTTTTCATCTACCTCTGTGGAATCTGCCGCCTTCCACCCTAAAACATTTCTTGCAAACTCGATTACTGCGCATTGCATTCCCAAGCAAATTCCAAAGAAAGGAATATCTTTTTCCCTAGCGTAGCGTATTGCTTCCATCTTCCCCAGCAATCCTCTGTTGCCAAAGCCACCGGGAACCAAAATCCCCTGAGAGGAACCAAGAATTTCATGAGCATTTTCCTTTGTCAATTCCTCAGAGTCCACCCAGTTGATTTTCACCTTTGCCTGATGATAAATGCCTCCGTGGTGAAGTGCCTCGGCAACGGAGAGATACGCATCATGCAATTCCACATATTTCCCAACCAGAGCGATGGTAACCTCTTGCTTGGGGTTGCGTTCTTTTTCCAGCATTTCCATCCAGTCACTAAGTTCCATAGGCTTTTCTTCCATAGCAAGCTTGCGACACACAATTCTGCCTAGCCCTTCATCCCGTAACATCAAAGGCAATTCGTAAAGGCTGTCAGCATCTAAATTTTCAATAATGCAATCCTCATCCACATTACAGAATAGGGCTAACTTGTCCTTCATATCCTGACTAATGGGACGCTCTGTACGACAAACAATAATATCCGGCTGAATTCCAATGGAAAGAAGCTCCTTAACGGAATGCTGTGTAGGTTTTGTTTTCATTTCCTTTCCCTTTGTTAAATAGGGAATCAAAGTAACGTGAATATAAAGACAGTTTTCCCGTCCCAATTCTCTGCCAACTTGTCGAATAGCCTCCAAAAATGGTGTGCTTTCCATGTCCCCTACAGTTCCGCCAATTTCAGTAATTACCACATCGGCACCCTCGCCTGCGGCATAAACGCGGCCCTTGATTTCATTGGTAATATGGGGAATCATCTGCACTGTTGCGCCTAAATATTCTCCTTTTCTTTCTTTTTGCAAAACGGACCAATAAATTTTCCCTGTAGTAATGTTGTTTGTCACCTTTAAATTCTCGTCAATGAATCTTTCATAATGACCCAAATCCAAATCCGTTTCTCCACCATCCTCAGTAACAAAAACCTCTCCATGCTGATATGGGCTCATGGTTCCCGGATCCACATTGATATATGGGTCAAATTTTTGAATCCGTACACGGTATCCCATGGATTTTAAAAGTCTTCCTAGGGATGCCGCCGTAATTCCTTTGCCTAACCCAGAAACCACACCGCCTGTCACAAACACATACTTCGTTTCCATCTTCTCTCTCCTTCTTTTGTATCATCCTAATCCCACGGAGCCGAAAACCCCTTTTCCAATTGATTCATGTCCCACCCTTTACCAGGTGGCCAAAATTACCTAAACAGAAGCAAGCTTCTGCTTTTGATTCCTTTTTCCAAAATGCTCCAATAAAAAGAGAGACTGCAAGCCCGGTTTTATCCCATCTCGCAGTCTCCATTGACTCCAACTTTTATTCTGTTACATTACCCGTATCTGAAGTCTTGTCAGATTCCTGGCTAGCTTCTATTTTCACTACAGGCAATCCGTTTTCATAGGAAAAAACCGCCGTTGTTTTATCCTCTAAAACAATGCCTTGCCATATTTCCTCTGTTCCGTTTAAAAATTTCATTTCTACCTGCCAGCCATCCTCAGGCTTAGGTAACTCACCACTCAAAGACACAGGCATTTCATAATTTTGCTTCCATGCCTCTTCCTGAAGCAGATTCTCAGACCAATCATCCTTCTCATTGGGACGAATTCTCAAAATCCCCACATCCGCACCCGTTTGATTAATAAAATCAATGGTAATGCTCTCACCTTCATTGGCAGAACTTTCCTTTTTTTCACCGCAAGCTGTCAAACCCAGAGCCATGGCAATCATCATTGCCCCTAGCCACAATTTCTTTTTCATCGCTTCTTCTCCTTGCCACATAACCCATTAGCTCTGTGGTGCATATTTCATAATTTCAACCTTTTCAATTTTAATATCTTTTACGGGCTTGTTGTTTTTCGCATCTACTTCGGTGGCAGCAATCTTATCCACCACGTCCATGCCTTCAAATGCCTGCCCAAATATAGTATAAGGCTTTCCGAAAATATATTCAAGCTCAACACTACCGCCATGCTTGGTATAATAATCTAAAACAGAATCAGGGAATAGTTCATTTAACGTATAGAACTTTTCGCCAATGGTAATGCCCAATTCGTCGTTGCTATCTCTTGTTTCACGAATGGACTGAATCCCTTGCTCTGTTACCTTATCATTCTGCACAATAAAAAACTGACTTCCATTTGTATTTGGTCCTCTGTTTGCCATAGCCAATGCGCCACGGTAAAAATGGAGGTTGGGAGAAATTTCGTCTTCAAAATCCTGACCAAAACTGCTTTCTCCACCCTTCCCCGTTCCTGTAGGGTCACCACTTTGAATCATAAATCCATCAATGACACGATGAAAGATAATGCCATCATAGTAACCGGATTTTACCAGAGCCTTAAAATTTTCCACTGCCTTCGGTGCTTCTTCGGGATAAAATTGCAGCTTAATTACCCCTTCTGACGTTGTAATTACAGCAATTTCATCGCCTTCTTTTGGCAGTTCTGCTTGCAAAATTGTATCTGTTTTTTCAGAATTATTTCCGTTTTCCGTCTTTGTGGAACAGCCCGCTGCAAAAAGCATCAACGAAGCTGCAACAAGCAATGCAGCATATTTTTTCATGGCGTATCCTCCTTAAATAATCTACCATTGCGATTTACACCACAAATCACACATTTTAGCATTTTATATTTTTTCTTGACATGTGTCAATTTATTTTTCTTAATTCTTTATTAAAACTTGCGAATTTGAGACAAAACACCCATTGTTCCATCAGACAAACCGCTTTTATCCATCTTTTCAATATATTTGTACCTGTTTTCGTATAAAGTGTTGATATTTTCCACAAAAGATTCCGGTGTCATTTCCTCTTCTGGCAAAACTCTTGCAAAGCCTTGTTTCGCAAAAGAAGCGGCATTTAAAATCTGATCCCCACGGCTAGCATTTTTGGAAAGAGGAATGAGCAAGTGGGGTTTTTTCAATGCCAAAAACTCGCAAATTGAATTACTCCCTGCACGGGATACAATAACATCTGCTGCAGCAAATAAATCTGCCAAACCTGCAGAAACATACTCAAACTGCTTATATCCTTTTTGTTTCAATAAATTTTTGTCTAAATTACCCTTTCCGCAAAGATGAATGATATCGAATTTTTGTAAAAGAGCCGAAATCTCCTCCCGAAGGCACTGATTCAGCTTTACCGCCCCCAAGGAGCCACCCATCATCAAAAGTACAGGTTTCTTGCCGTCAAAACCACATGATTCAAGACCCTTTTGCCGATTTCCTTCAAACAATTCCTTGCGGATAGGTGAACCTGTATGCACACCCTTTTGCTTTGAAACATGCCCTAAAGTTTCGGGGAATGTTGTACAAATCACCTTTGCAAAGGGCATTGCAATTTTATTTGCCAATCCTGGGGTAATGTCCGACTCATGAATAATTACAGGAACCCCCTTTGCCTTTGCAGCTAAGACCACAGGAACCGCTACAAAGCCTCCCTTTGAAAATACCAAGTCGGGTTTAATTTCTTTAATTCTCCTTTTTGCCTCTGCCACGCCCTTTACCACACGAAACATATCGCTAAAATTCTGTTTTGAAAGATAACGGCGAAGCTTTCCAGTCGGAATACTGAAATATGGGATTCCTTCTGCCTCAATCAAACTGCGCTCAATCCCTTTTTCCGACCCAATATAAATAACCTCCCAACCGTCTTCTTTTAAAAACGGAATCAGCGCCAAATTCGGCGTTACATGACCTGCCGTGCCGCCACCGGTTAAAACAATCTTTTTCATGGTTTTCCCACCTCTAAATTTACCTAATTTTATTTACTTCTAGCTTATCAGAAATTCTCATTGGTATCCACACTTATTTTATGCTCTTTCAGTCAAGAAAACAAACTTTTTTGCATAAGATGATAGAAAATAGAAAAGGAGCCTGACCAATGTATCCATATAACAGAAATACACGAAATAATAACCCTTCCCTTGAAATGAAAGAACGAGGTACTGGGGGTACACCCACTGTATCAGGAACACCCACCACCCCGGGCACGCCTACTATGCAAGGTACTCCTACTATGCAAGGTACTCCTACTATGCAAGGTACACCCACTATGCAAGGCACACCTACCATGCAAGGTACTCCTACCATGCAGGGTACTCCCACTGTGCAAGGTACACCTACTATGCGAGGTACTCCTACTATGTCGGGTACTCCTACTATGCGAGGCACTCCCACTATGTCGGGTACTCCTACTATGCGGGGTACTCCTACTATGCGAGGTACTCCTACTATGTCGGGTACTCCTACTATGCGGGGCACGCCCACTATGTCTGGTAACAATGGCACAAATGGAATAAATAGTGTTCTCACAGAAAATCAAAAAGCTGCTTTAGCTGAAGATCGTCACTTGATGGAGATATTATACATGGCACAGCAGGATAGTGCCGATATGGCAGAGCGTTATGCTAATCTGATGACCGATCCAAATATGGCAACGTCAGTCAATGTATTAAAAACAATGTATTTGGACGAATTAAAACATATCAACCAGCTAAAAGAAGCATATTATTTGATTTCTGGTACAAGGGACACCAATGAGATAAACGGTACCAAGCCAGACACGGTGGGTCAAGAGCTGTTGGAGGATACTCTCCTTTTAGAAATTGATAACGGCGATTTTTACCGTTCTTTATTTTTAACCATGCCCAGCCAAGACTTAAGAGATATTTTCTTTGAAATCTCCGCAGATAAGATGAGTCACGGCAACGCATTAAGCTATTTGTTTGCAAAATATTATGCTTGATAATGCTGTGCAAGGCTATCCTTTCGTGCTATACTGAAAAGAAAACCCGAAAGGATGGACAGCTATGAGCGACTGTATTTTTTGTAAAATCTTAAACGGTGATATTCCGTCTGCCACCATATATGAAGACGAGGAATTTAAAGCAATATTAGATCGGTTTCCTGCAAACCAGGGGCATGTATTAATATTGCCCAAGGAACATTCTGCAAATATTTTTGAAATCGACCCTCAGTTAGCTGGTCGCCTTTTTACCCTTGCCACAAAAATCGCAAGAGAAATGAAACATATCTTAGGTTTTGAGCATATGAATGTTATGCAGAATAATGGCACCGTTGCAGGTCAAACGGTATATCATTTCCATCTGCATTTGATTCCTCGCTATGAAAACGACGGAATTACCATTGCTTATCAGCCCATGGATTTGACAGATGAACAAATATCTGACATGCGCAAAAAGCTG
>NZ_DALYUL010000001.1:144733-151234 GCF_031981185.1 Anaerotignum sp.
AACTAACACTGTAATTTTCCACCGAATGAGCAACCTTTGTTGAATCAATGTAATTGGCAAGACTGATGTAACAATTCTCTTAGTTTAAAAAGTATTCTGTATCATTACTGAACTTCAGGACATTCTTTTTAGGAATGTCCTTTCTTTTTTAGGGCAAGCTAAAAAAGAGGTGTTCCCAATGGATAAAGCAGATTGCAGTATACTGGTTGTTTTTCTTTTTTTATATGTTTTTATAACCCTTTGCGGACAGTGCCCCTATATTAATGCTGTTCGTTTTTCTGTCATCTGCCTATGCCTGCTTCCTGCCACACGTTACGGCGTTCCCATGGCGGCTGTCTTTACCGTCCTCAGTGATGGTTTTCTGCTGTTTTCTCCTTATGAAAAAATGGGGGTCTTTTTCTTCTGCCTTGTGCAGCTTTTTTACATCTCTTTTTTTCTGGACAAACATCCTTCTCCTTGGTATTTTTTCTGCTGTCTGCCGCTCTTACTTCTTCCTTTACCGGTCCTAGGTGGAGTCTATGCCCTTTTGTTTTTATTGCATGTCTTTATCGCGTTTTCTCTATGGAAACAAAAAAAGGCAAAGCCCATTTTTGGGCTATACCTTTTGGGTCTTTTTCTGTTCATTTGTTGTGATATCTCCGTGGCAATAGGCTATTTTAGTGCGCCGAATCCTGTTGTTATTTGGATATTCTATGCACCTTCGCAAATGCTCTTAGCTTTTACTGCCAAAGCGTTGCCACCTCTGCCAAGACCGTTTGCTCCTTATCCTTGAGGAAAGTCAATATTTCCTTCCCCATCTCTGTGGTGTTGATATATGTTTTCATGATGACTTCATCCCCCCGCAAACACTCTTTGCGGTAAACAATACGAACATCCTTCAGCTTCATATTATCATAAATATCATCAGGAACGTCATCCATTGCCCACTCAAGATATTTTACATTATTGGCATGACCATTAGAATCCATATCCCTTCTGGTAATTTCTAAGGTACGAATAAAAGCCTCAACCTCCTCCGACTCCTTTGGCATGAGAAACTTCTCACCGGGAATTGAAGATTCTTGTCCGGAATGGTATTTCTCAACCATCTCATCAGGAATATTACCGGGTTTGCGCTTTTCCAAGTCCATATAAATCCAACGGGAAATCCCTTTAATTATTATTTCATTTTTCTCATCTAAAATATGAAAGCATCTGATTGCCTGCATTCTGCGGCATTTTTCACACCAAGTCTGAACGGTAATCGTCTCACCCAGCTTAGGCATTCTATCCACTTCCAGATGCCAATTAATTACTGCCCATCCTGTCTGTTTTTCCGTCAAATACTCAACAGAGTAACCCAAGAAATCCGAATGGTTGATGGCAGCCTCCTGCAAATCGGAAAACAGCGCTGCTGGCGTTATCAACCTATTCACGTCCACCTGAAAATAAGAAATCTTTCGGCTTTCTTCATATCCAATTTGTACCATTTTTACTTCCTCCGTTCCTTAAAGCATAGGCGAAACCAATCTTGCCACAGCTTCCTTTACCTTAAACCACCATTTTCTTTTGTCATACCACTCCTTTGTTATCTCAATGCAACTATCCAAATCTTTCATAAAATCAGCTTCCAATGATTTGGTCAGCTCCGTATCAAACATAAATGCATTTACTTCAAAGTTCAGTGCGAAGCTACGCACATCCATATTTGCTGTGCCAACAGAGGCAACCGACCCATCAATACAAAGGGTTTTTCCGTGTATAAATCCTTTTTCGTATTGATAACAGCGCACCCCTGCCTCCAGCAGCTCTCCTAAATAGGACATACTGGCCCAATAAACCAAAATATGGTCTGGATTTCCGGGAATCATAATGCGCACATCAATCCCAGAAAGAGCAGCAACCCGCAAAGAGTCGAAAATGCTGTCATCTGGAACAAAATATGGCGTTGTCAAATAAATATGATCCTCCGCTTCATTCATCATCTTAAAATAACCGTTGCGTATGTTTTTCCATTGTGTATCAGGTCCGCTGGAAACAATCTGGGTTTCAACACCATCATATTGTTCTCTTTCGGGAAAATACTTGTCCTCCAGAGGAACGACTCCTTCTCTTGAAGTAAAATTCCAATCCATAATAAAGCGTATCTGCATCTGATCCACCGCATCCCCCTCGAAACGAAGGTGAGTGTCTCTCCAATGACCATAGCGCTTTACAATGCCCAAATATTCATCGCCCACATTGAAGCCACCAATATATCCAAATTCCCCATCAATAATGCACAGCTTTCTATGATTTCGATAATTGATCCTTACAAAAAACGGCGGTAAAAAAGCAGCCGAATAACCACCCGCTTGGTGCAATTTGTCAAAAAAATCCTTAGGCAAAGATGAATTTCCCATTCCGTCATAAAGAAGGCGAACCTCAACCCCTTCCTTTGCCTTTTTTGTCAACTCATCCAACAATCTTGACCCAAGCTTGTCTCCCCGCCAAATATAATACTCTAAGTGAATGAACTTTTTTGCTTTGCGGATATCTCTTACCAAGGCCTCAAATTTATCCTTACCCGTATTGAAAACAGCCACCTGGTTATTAAAGGTCATCCAATTACCTGAATTCAAATGCAAATAAGCCAAATCCGTTAAATACTCTGCCTCAACCAAACGTCCTCTGTTTTCAATCAATGATTTTTGCCGCTGAATTTTTTCAATGGAATGGCGGTCATGAAATAAGTATTTATAATAAACCTTTTGATCATAAGCTTCTTTCTCATAAAACATCTTTTCTCGCTTGCCATTTTTCCCAAAGATTAAATAAGTTAAAAATCCAAAAATAGGTATAAAAAACAGCACCAGGAGCCATGCCCAAGTGCTAGCAGGATTTCTGCGTTCAAAAAAGACCACCAACCCTGCCAAAAGCACGTTGATAAATAAGAGAACCACAATGAAATATGCTAATATTGTAAAAACTTGTGTATGCATGAAAGTCGCCCCCTTTGATACCCCAAGCTTCCTGTAGTATACTATATTCTTCCAGAGATATGCAAGTCATGTTCCGTTTAAAAAAAGTTAATTTTTCTTTTTTCCTACTTCCCTAAAAACAAAATCAATGTTAGAATAGAACAAGTATGAATTGCACATACGTGAACTTTTGTTTACGTAAAATTAAGGAGGAACTTTTAGTGAATGCTTCAAATGTGAATTTTTCAGATGTATTGATCATTATTACTGTGGTTTTAGCCATTATTCTTGCCCTTCTGTACTATTTTAACAAGGTCAGTATGCGTAAAATGGTGCAGGCACAGGACTTTATAGACAATAACCGTACAACTGTACAAATCTTTATCATCGATAAAAAGCAGGAAAAGCCTTCTCCTTCTAATTTACCGAAAGCTGTATATGAGCAAATGCCTAAAACCTCTAAAATGCGTAAAGCCAATCTGGTTCGAGCAAAAGTTGGCCCCCAGATTGTAACTCTTATTTGTGATAAACCCGTCTTCAATGTTCTCCCGGTGAAAAAAAATGTCAAAGTTGACTTAGCGGGAATCTATATCATAGGTATCACTGGCATGAAGCTTGAAGATAAAAAGAAAAAGACCCTTACCGAAAAAATGACTCTAAACCTAAATAACAAAGTATCCAAAAAATAATATGGTAATCAAAAGCCTCCTTGCGAAAGCAAAGAGGTTTTTTTATACTTCAACATATAAAAATAACCAAAACTTCTTCACAAATCGATAAAAGCTAAAAAAGCTCTTTCTCAATAAAAAAAGACTAACACTCAAAATTAAGCTACTACAGAAAAAACCGATGCATGGAGCAATCCATAATGCATCGGTTTTTTGCATCTTATAAGTTCAAGAAATCAAGTAACTTATGTATGGTTCCAACCACCTTGATATATTCTCAGCGGTTAAGCCACCATACTCCCAGGTTTAAATAACCTGCAAAACAAAGCCATAAAATATAGGGAATTTGCAACTTTGCCGCTAACGGAGAAACCTTGCTAAAGGCTTTTGTCATTGCTAAAACCAAAAGCAGAAGCACGATCAGCCAAACAAACGCGAACAAACGCCATTCAAACGTAAAGAAAAAGAAGCTCCAGCAAAAGTTAAAGGCAAGCTGGATAAAAAATAGCGTCAGCGCTTCTTTTTTCCCCTCCTTATCGGAGCAGCATACCATTGCCGCACCAATGCCCATCAATAGGTATAGCACTGTCCATGCCACAGGAAAAAGCCACGCCGGAGGGGCAAGAGGCGGTTGATTTAACACCTGATATTGGCTCATAGCCTCCATGTTTAAATACCCCGATATTCCGCCCACTATCAACGGTAATATTACTAATAACAAACAACGTAATTTTTTTTGCACATGATCCATCTCCTTTGCTCAAAAGAATACCGATTTATTCTAAGTATATTGCTCGGTTCTATTTTCCATTCTAAAAAACCAAACATTGCTTTGGTAATTTTTAGGATTTGCTATGGAATTCATGTCAAATTCGTTGTATTTTTTATTTATTTGTTTTTACAGGTCAAAATTCTCTCTTTCAATGCTGCTTTCTCTTTTTCATCTAAAAAAGCGGCTTCCGCAGCGTATAAAAGCATTTGAATCAAATCATCCTCAGTAAAACCCATATCATAAATGCAGTGATCATATTCTTTATCTAATGTTAAGCCGAACAATGTCATATTGTCAGTGTTAATGGTAACCCGCATGCCCAAATCATACATCTTCTTTACATAATGATCGCCATAACTCATGGTACTTTGACAGCAAACATTACTGGTGGGGCAAATCTCAAAGGTAGCCCCTTCTTCAATGGCTCTTTGACATAGGGCAGTGTCTTCATAAACATGATGTCCATGTCCCAGTCTTTTTGCACCAAAATTCAAGGCATCCTCAACCGTTTCAGGACCTTGACTATCCCCGGCATGGCAAGTAAAGGGTACTTCCAATTCTCTTGCTAAATCAAATATAGGCGCAAAATTAGAAAGGGGTACAATTCCCTCTGCCCCTGCCAAGTCAAGGGCAACCACGCCTTTGCCCAAGTACTCTTTTGTCAGTCGAACGGTTTCTAAATTCTCTGTCATATTTGCAGTCTCTGGCCCGATACTCATGGCACAAAGGATGATGCCAATCCCAATTTCAGGATGCTCTCTAAGACCGGCTTCTTTTCCCTCTAACACGGCATCAATTGCATCCCTCTGGGTCAGCCCCTTTTGGGTATGCAGTTGAGGTGCAAAGCGAATTTCTGCATAGGCAACACCCTCTTGCACTAGCCATCCAATTAATTCTCGGGTTACCCTTGTAAGGGAAGCTTTGTCCTGCAAAATTTTCACAGGAATTTCAAATCGTTCTAAGCACTCATTCACATCTTTACAGCCCTCAGGAACCATAATCAATGGAACAAAACTTTCAAAATCTTTGGCTGGCACCTCTATCCCCTGTTCCCGAACCAATTCCCATGCAGTTTCAGGTAAAATGGAACCATCCAAATGTAAATGCAAATCAATTTTCGGCAAATTGTATTTACCCATATAAAAAACCTCCTTCTTGTTTCTTTTCTAAATATATCATAACCGAAATTTCTTCTTTTTGTCAAAAATAATCCCCTTTTGCAATGGCTTTTGGCCTGACAAAAGGGGATGTTTTTCCTATTCAAAAGGTTGTTTCTGTTTCTTATTTCTTACCATGGAACAATTTTTTCGTCTGATACTTGGGCTCACAGGTCAAATTTACACCCAACTTGTGGAACATGGTCTCATCCACATTGGTCAGGACGACTGAAGAATGCACCTCTGAGCATTTCAATTTTTCTAGCTGTTGTAACGCCAAACTTGCATTTTCTTCCGTTGATGCGCTGATGCACAGAGCAATCAACACCTCATCGGTATGCAAACGAGGGTTATGATTCCCAAGATTGTTTACCTTGAGCTTCTGGATAGGCTCAATAACCGTAGGAGAAATAATCTTCTCTTCCTTTGGTATTCCAGCCAACTGTTTCAAGGCATTCAACAGCATTGCCGAGGATGCACCCAATAAGGGCGTGGTTTTTCCTGTCACAATGGTGCCATCTGGCAATTCAATAGCCGCACAGGGTGCCTGGGTTTCCTCCACCCGGTTCAATGCCGCTGCAACCACAGGACGGTCAGCCACAGAAACACCTACTTGCTTCATTAACAATTCCAGTCTAAAAATAACATCCTCTTCTATATTGCCCTTTCTATGGTCACAAAGAGCATTGTAATATCTACGAATGATTTCATTGCGAGAAGCAGCCTTCACCGCTTCATCATCAATGATACAATTACCAACCATATTTACACCCATATCTGTAGGGGACTTATAGGGTGACATCCCAAAAATTTGCTCAAACATAGCATTCAGAACTGGGAAAACCTCCACATCTCTGTTATAGTTGATGGTGGTTTCTCCATATGCCTCCAGATGAAAGGGGTCAATCATATTCACATCGTTCAAGTCTGCTGTAGCCGCTTCATAAGCCACATTTACAGGGTGG
>NZ_DALYUL010000001.1:151244-174081 GCF_031981185.1 Anaerotignum sp.
CCAAATGGGGAAGGTTTCAAACTTTGCGTATCCTGCCTTAATCCCTCTTTTATGCTCATGAAACAATTGGGATAAGCAAGTTGCCATTTTTCCACTGCCGGGCCCAGGTGCTGTAATCACTACCAAAGACCGCTCTGTTTCAATATAATCATTTTTACCATATCCCTCATCACTTACAATCAAAGGAATGTTTGCTGGATACCCAGCAATGGGATAATGCTTATAAACCTTAAGACCCAATGCTTCCAGCTTCTTTTCATAAGCCATTGCCGCAGCTTGTCCATTAAACTGTGCCAAAACAACACTGCCTACATATAAACCATAACCACGGAAGGCATCAATCAGGCGCAATACATCCATATCATAGGTAATTCCCAAATCACCACGAATTTTATTCTTTTCAATATCTCCTGCGTTGATTACAATAACAATTTCTGCATCATCCTTCAACTGCAACAACATATTTACCTTGCTGTCCGGCTTAAAACCGGGAAGTACACGGGAAGCATGATAATCGTCAAACAGCTTTCCGCCAAACTCTAGATACAGTTTTCCGCCAAACTGCCCAATCCGTTCTTTAATTCTTTCTGACTGCATTTTTAAATATTTTTCATTATCAAAACCTATCTGCACCATTGCATGATCCCCCGTATTTCTCGTCCATTTTTTTCACTACGGTATTCAATTATACTATTTTTTTCACTACAATACAAATATAATTTAGCATTCAACAAAATATTTTAATCCACAAAAATTCCCTTCACGACTACTTGCTTTATTATGTACAATCCCATTAAAATCACACGCCCAATTTTTCATGAAATAAATCTTTTACTCTGTTACGGAAAGACAAAATACCTCTACTTTTTTCGCTCCCTCCCGATATAAAGCACGACTGCATTCATTCAGTGTTGCTCCTGTAGTCAAAATATCATCTACCAAAAGGATACATTTGTCAGAACAATTATGAGCGTTAAAAACATTTTTAATATTTTTTTGCCTTTCTTTCGCAGAAAGCTTACTCTGGGGAGTGGTCTCTTTGGTTCTGATGAGAATATCCTTTTGATAAGGAATGCCTGTATGGAGGCTGATGCTTTGACAAAGAATTTCTGCTTGATTAAATCCTCGTTCTTTTTGTTTATGCCCATGTAAGGGAACGCCTGTTATAAAATCAATCTCATGGATCCAGTCCTCATGGTAGGAAAGGAAAAAATCTGCCATCAAACGGCCAAATACTTTTCCGTCCTCCCTTGAACCATCAAATTTAAACCGAGCTATTCCATCTCGTAAAATTTCGTAATCAAAAGCAGAAACACCTCGTTCAAATACGGGTCTGTTCTCCAAGCAAGAATGACATATTTCCCCACATTCCAATTCTCTTCCGCAAAATCTACATCGATTCCCCTTCAAATATGGAATGCTTTCCACGCAACATTTGCAAAGACCCACTTTCCATTCTTCCATAGGCAGCAATTGTCCACATAAAACACAATAAGGAGGATACAGCACATTCAAAACCCCTTGCATAAAGTCTCTCATGGCTGTACCTCCTGCTCATTCATAAAATCATATAGATTTCGTATGCGTTCAGCCAATGCTGTATATCGACCAACCTCCCGATTATTTGCTATCATGCTGTTTACCGTTTCTCGAAGACCTACAAGTACCACCAGTTCTTTGGCTCGGGTCACTGCGGTATAAAGCAAATTTCTGGTCATCAGCATGGGCGGCCCACTGTAAACGGGCAAAATCACCACAGGGTATTCACTCCCCTGAGATTTGTGAATGGTTATGGCGTAGGCAAGCTCCAGTTCCTCCAGTTGGGTAAAGTCATAGTCAACTACCTTTCCGTCATCATAGGAAACTCGCACCATTTCATTTTCCTCATCAATTTTTAGGATTCGTCCCGCATCTCCGTTATAGACCCCTAATCCTTCATCCATTCGCTTACCTTTACAGCTAAAGCAACGCCAAACAATGTTATAATTGTTTTTAATCTGCATCACCTTATCTCCCTCACGGAAGGTGGTCTGGCGAAATTCTTTTTCTTTTTTGTCAAGGGATGGCGGGTTTAACGTGTGCTGTAATACCTGATTTAGACTTTGTACGCCAAGCAGGCCTTTGCGCATAGGCGTTAGCACCTGCATATCCGCCAAACCATCATGCCCTGTGTATTTGGGCAAGCGACTTTTCACCAACTCCTGCACTGTTGATAAAACCTCCTGACCATAAGCACGGCGCATAAAAAAGAAATCCGTGCCCCCTTCGTTCAAAGCAGGCTCTTCTCCTTGGTTGATACGATGGGCATTCATAATAATTGCACTTTCCTGAGCTTGACGAAATACATGCTGTAAGCGAACCACCCGCAAACGCTCACTGCGAATCATATCCTTTAATACATTCCCCGCGCCAACAGATGGAAGCTGATCCATATCCCCCACAAAAATAACCGATGTGCCATTTTCTATAGCCCGAAGAAGTGCGTGCATCAAGTGCAAATCCACCATAGAGGTTTCATCAATAATTAACACATCCGCTTCAATAGGATCATCCTCGTTTTTATCAAAAACCTGCCTTCTATTATCATCGCTGACAAAAGTTGTGCCTAACAGCCTGTGAATTGTTTTTGCCTCAACCCCCGTTGCATCGGTCATCCGCTTTGCAGCACGACCTGTGGGTGCAGCAAGAACCACTTCCTTTTCTTCCTTTTCCAATAAACGCAGTATGGTGTTTATCGTTGTGGTCTTTCCTGTACCTGGGCCTCCGGTTATAATCAAAACACCTCCACTCATTGCCTCCTGAACGGCCTGTCGTTGCTCCGGTGCCAACTGCACACCCGTCTCTTTTTCCATTTGGCTAATTTGTCTCTCTAGAATTTCGGGCTCTGTTTCCTCACAATCCATGGATAGCTCAATGAAGCGCTTTGCCACCGCCATTTCAGCATAATAATAAAAATTGAGATAAACAACGTCTAACCCTTCCAAATTTTCCTGCCAAATTTGGCTTTCCACCTGTAACTCCCTGATGGCATTTTCGACCGCTAACGGATGCAGTTCTAGCAACTCTACAGACTCTGTAATCAGCCTATCTTTTGGCAAAAAGCAATCCCCATTTGACGCTGCCTGATTCAAAACATATTTCACCGCAGCCTTAATTCGGTTGGGATTATCCTCGGCAATTCCTGCATTTGCCGCCATTTTATCCGCCATTTTAAAGCCGATTCCAAAAATATCATCTGCCAAACGATAGGGATTTGTTTTCACAATATCAAAAGTTCTGCCTTTATACCGTTTGTAAATCCGCATGGTATAGGCTGGGGAAACCTCAAAGCCCTGTAAAAACATCATAACCTTACGTAATTCATGCTGTTCTCTGAATATTTCAGAAATCCGCTGTGCTTTTTCGTGGGTAATTCCCTTTATTTCTGTCAGCATATCGGGTTTTTCCTCAATCACATAAAAAGCGGCATCCCCAAAGCGTTCAACGATTTTCCTTGACGTTTTTGGCCCCAACCCTTTGATTAATCCTGAGGACAAATATTTCTCCATACCACTTTGAGAGGTGGGCATGAATTTTTCGTAAAATTGAACCTGTAATTGTTTTCCATAAACTGGATGATTGCTCCAATTTCCTCTTACAGAAAGACTTTCTCCCGAATGAATTAGCGGAACAACGCCAACACAGGTGATTTCTTCCTCCTGTATTTCCATTGTAAACACTGTATATCCATTTTCTTTGTTTTGAAAAATAATATCTCCAACCTCACCCTTTAAAAGAACATCCTCCATGCACACCCCTCCTTTCTATGAAATGAAGTTCAGGTTTGAGAGAAACGCCCCGAGCCCCATAAGTGTATTTAAGCACTTTTGCTGTGCAAAAGCTGAAACTTGTCCCTTTCCTGACATAAACAGAATTAAAATGCCTAACCCAATCTACTTTCTATTTTTATCTACTTTTTCATTAATGAGCTTAAACTTCCCATTTAAACTCTTAAATCAATTTTATATTGCTTTGCAAAGTATTTTCATTCGATAATTCATTTCAATTCCTAAGTCCTCAAATCCTTTTTTCTGTGATAGAAAAAATTTAACAAATATCTTTTAGTATATCACAACAAAAATAAAAAGGGAACTCTCGTTCCTACATTTTTCCATAAAAAAGGATGCCGATTCTGTCAGCACCCTTTAAAATAATCTATTTAAATTCTTTCACTTCATTATTAAAACTTATCTTTGAAAACCTGAACCTTATCCAATTGTTCCCAAGGAAGGTCTAAATCAGTACGTCCAAAATGGCCATAAGCCGCTACCTGCTTAAAGATAGGTCTTTTCAAATCAAAATTTTTGATGATCGCTGCTGGACGCAAATCAAAGTTTTTGTGTACGATTTCAGTAATTTCTTCATCGGAAATTTTACCTGTTCCGTAGGTGTTTACAAGAATCGATACGGGCTTCGCAACGCCGATTGCATAAGCAAGCTGAACTTCGCACTTTTTCGCAATACCACTGGCAACAATATTTTTTGCCACATGTCTCGCTGCATAGCAAGCTGAACGGTCTACCTTTGTGGGATCCTTACCGCTGAATGCACCACCGCCGTGGGCAGCATAACCGCCGTAGGTATCCACAATGATTTTTCTGCCTGTTAAACCGCTATCACCCATAGGCCCACCAATTACAAAACGACCTGTAGGGTTAATATAGTATTTTGTATTTTCATCCAAAAGCTCTGCAGGAATTACCTTCTTCACAACGTGAGCAATAATGTCCTTACGAATCTGCTCGTTGGTTGCGTCAGGGTCATGCTGAGAGGAAATAACCACAGTATCTACTCTGGCTGGCTTATCATCAATGTATTCCACGGTAACCTGAGATTTTCCATCGGGGCGCAAATAGCTCAAAGTTCCGTTTTTTCTTACCTCTGTTAATCTTCTTGTCAGCTTATGTGCCAAAGAGATGGGCAAAGGCATTAATTCCTCTGTTTCATCACAAGCAAAACCGAACATCATGCCCTGATCACCGGCACCTGTATCAAATTCGCTGTCATCTTCTCCTGTTTTTTGCTCCAAAGCCTTATCAACACCCATTGCAATATCAGGGGATTGACCATGGATAGAAGTAACAACAGCACAGGTTTCACTGTCAAAACCAAATTTTGCACGGTTATAACCGATTTCATTCAAAGTTTCACGAACAATTTTCTCTACGTCAACATATGCACTTGTGGTGATTTCTCCCATTACAAAAACAATACCTGTTGTTGTTGCTGTTTCACAGGCAACTCTGGCATTGGGATCCTTCGCCAATAGTGTATCCAAAACACCATCGGAAATCTGATCACAAATTTTATCGGGATGCCCTTCCGTAACTGATTCGGATGTAAATAATCTTCTGCTCATTTTTATTCCCTCCTGTAAAATATAAATAATTGTCTTCGTGAATAGAGTGCAGGGAGAGATGCTTGGCTATACAGACAATCGTTCAACAAAAGCTGCATGCCTTAAACCAAATTTTTGGTATAAAAAAAACCCTAAACAGGGTTTGTGATTACATTCTCATCTTCCGTTTGAACCAAACGGGGGAATTGGCACCGATGCGCGGAAACGCCGGTTGCCGGGTGTCATAGGGCCCTGTCCCTCAACCACTCTTGATAAGTTCTCTATTCACTTATGTAATCCGGATTATAGCATCCTTTTTATCATCTGTCAATATGAATAGCCCATAAAAATGAATTACCTATCAATTTCATATGAAATTACAGATATACCTTTAATTCCTTGCCCCAAGCTTCAATTAATCGGTCCAAATTCCATACCGCGTTGGCTGGACTGGTGGAGGGTAATTGAACCATGGGAATCCCAGTTATTTTCTGCTGATGCTTCTGATATAGACGAAAAGCGGTTCCTCCATTACCAAATATGGGAATCTTCCCCGTTGTTTGGAAAATCGAGCTTAAATCGGTAGGTACAACGTTGCGTATGGAACTATCGCTGCTTCCCTGAATATCGCAACTCCCAATCACATCATAAAGAGCAATACCTTGAGCTAATAAAAAAGCTTTTTTTTCTTCATTGTTTTGGGGAACGGCAACTCCTGTTACCCCCGCCAAAACCTTCCAAAAGCGGTTTTGAGGATGGCCATAATAAAATTGATTTTCCCGAGACTTCAAAGATGGTGCGGTACCAAGGATGAGTACCTTACTGTTTTGATTGCAAACGGGTAAAAATTTCTGGGTTACCCGTTCCCAAGGAATTTCCTTCATTTGACCGCCTCCCTTTTACACCTGTGCTTTTTTCCATTCCCGTAACCAGACCTTATCCTCAGAAGAAACCCGAAAAGACTCGCACGCCTTCTGCACAAATTTTGTCTTAACCGAAATAGAAAGTTTTGTATTTTTCAGATACGCCCGTACCATTTCCGGATTTTTGGCCCAAGCCGTTGCCAATAACCAAGCCTGTGCCATCTCTATATAATAGAAATCAGAGGTCACACCATCTGTTAATTGTAAAACCTTCCAGAAGTAAGGCTCTTTTAAATAATAATTCAGCATAATAATCAGCCCTACCCTTACAACCCAAGGATTTTCTGCCAAAAGATATCCCTTTGCATGGGTAAACAAATCTTCTTCATTTTTTCTGGCAATCTTCTTTAAAGAAGCACAAAACCCATCACAATGAGCCCAGTTTTCCACAAATTCGTATGCAAAGGTATCACAATAACCCGAAAACTCCTCAAACTCCATGGGAATTTCCGTTGCCACCAGTCCGTATAACATACGTTCTTCATAAGTATTCTTCCCACAGGTGCCAAAAAAATTCCTTCCAGCCTCTTTTGCCACTTCCTTTGCTTTTTGACGTAAAAGAGGTGAACGTATTCCTATAACAGGCAAAGCAGTACGCAGAAGTTTTTCATGAAACAAACGGTACTTTTCATCCTGCAAAACCAATAGCTCCTTGTAAAACATATTATAATCGTCAGCTGACCATTTTGTCTCCGTCATAAAACCACCCTTTGCTTTTATTTTTTATACAAAGAACAAGCGGCTTTCTTGTGGGAGAAAGCCGCTTGTCCTTAAGGGTCGTCATTGCCATATAACGAAAACAATTGGGGGGCGTTTTCGCTATATTCGGTAAGGCAACAACAAGAAGAGATGAAAAGTTTGATTCAAAATAGTTTGACGTTAGGAGAAAGCATCAAACTACAGAAACAAGCAAACCAATTTTTGCCAAAAACGGCAAACTATCTAAAAAAGGCGTCAAAACATATTATTGTCTTGCGACGCCCTAGTCGTAGCCACACATTTATATTGCATCATTTTTCCCTTCTTGTCAATGAAAAATTTTTCAAATTAAAAAATTTTTACATTAATTAGGTGAATTCACTAAAACCATTGTCAATTTTCTTTTTTTTTGTTACCATAATAAAAAACAGCTTAGGGAGGGGATCCATTTGAAAGTTCAAGAATCAATGGAAGACTATCTAGAAACAATTTATGTGTTGGAAAAGCAAACAGGCTATGTACGCTCAATCGATATCGCTACCGCCCTAGGTTTTAGCAAGCCCAGTATCAGTAACGCTATGAAAAAATTGAAATCAAGCGGTTATATTGAAATGGAAGAGCGGGGCAGCATTAGGTTAACAGAAAAAGGTAAACAAGTTGCCATGGGCACCTATGCCAGACATTGTGTCATTTCCGAATTACTGATATCTTTGGGGGTTTCAAAAGAAACCGCATTAGATGATGCCTGCCGCATTGAGCATGTAATCAGCGAGGAAACCTTTGTCTGCCTAAAGAATTACCTAAAACCAAAACACATAAACAAATAGGTAATTCAAATCAAACCCAAATGAAAAGAATATGGGAGACCAATAGATGTAGAGGGTGCCAAAAACATTGGCATCCTCTATTGTTCACGCCAATTTTAGCCCATCAGACTTTTATTTCACCCTCTAATGGGATCCAATATCCCTTGGAAAATGTTCCTTTTCACTCCTTTGAGCTTTCTCAGGCTATCATAGGCACAAATAGAAGTCTTATCGAGAACAAAAGGATTAGAAATAAGCGTTAGATATACGAAAAATGCCCAATCCAACAGGTTAGGATTGGGCATTTTTCGTTTCAAGATATCTTTATTTCACTATTTTCACTCTTTTAGAAATATCTTCTTTTTCTTTCGGTGCAGGCTCCTCACCAATACCACCAAAAGGCATCTGAGCAATCAATAAATAACTTTCAGGCAAGTCAAACAGTTCATGCATTTTTTGGTCAATCACAGGATTATAATGCTGTAAAGATGCACCAATTCCCATCTCCCTTAATTCACTCCAAATACTGATTTGAAGCATTGCGCTGGCTTGCATTGCCCATGCTGGGAAATTTGCTGCATACAAAGGAAATTTCTCCTGAAGACCTTTTACCACGTCTTGGTCGTAAAAATAAAGGATTGTTCCGGCGCCTGCTTTAAAACTATCAATTTTTTCTCTGGGAACCTTTCCTTCAAAAACATCATAGATTGTATCCCATAATAAATTCTGTTTTTCTTCTAAGGCAACCACCACACGAGAACTTTTCATATTAAACGCATCGGGTACCAGCTCTGTCAAAGTTTCAATTGTTTGAATCACCTGTCCACTATCAACGGGAAGTTTTTTATTGATGTTGTAATAACTTCTTCTTTTTTCCAATGCTTGTATCATACTCATATCCATTCCTCCTTGGTTTTCTAAAATCTTATTATTTGTCATATTTCATTTCTTGTTGCAAGAAAGTACCTTGCCGTAATTGTGCAAATGCTTTTTGTAATTCATCCTTTGTATTCATTACAATAGGGCCACCCCAAGCGATGGGTTCTTCCAACGCCTTTGAACTGATAAATAGTACTTGGGCGTCTTTTTCGGTGTTTTTTATTTCCACGTATTCTCCAGAAGTAAGCTTTGCCGCTGTCTTCTCCTTCACCAGCTCCCCACCTATCGTAACTTCTCCCACCAATGTAAAAATCAAAACCGAGCAGTCTGTTTCTGTATCGATGGATACAGAAGCATTGGGAGAAAGATGAATATCATAATAATCTAAAGGTAAATAACCACTACTGAAACCTTGTTTACCTTTGTACTGCCCTGCAAGAAGTCTTAGCTTTCCATTCTCGATGGAAAATTCTTCAATCTCATGATTCTTAATGCTTTGGTAGGCAGGTGTTGTCATTTTATCCTTGGCAGGTAGGTTCAGCCATAACTGCACACCAAGCATTCTTTCCGATGCCGGCAGTCTTTCTTCATGCAAAATTCCTGAGCCTGCCGTCATCCACTGAACCTCTCCATCAGAAATGGAATCTTCATTTCCTAAACTGTCTTTATGCACCATCTTCCCGCGATATATATAGCTGATGGTCTCAATTCCTCTATGGGGATGCATAGGGAATCCGGCAATATAATCCTGGGGATTTATACTGTCAAAGGAATCTAACATCAAAATAGGGTCATATTCCTCTGTTGTTTCTAAACCCAAAACACGAACCAGCTTCACCCCAGCTCCATCCTGGGTTCTAAATCCTGTAACCTGACTCTTAATTTTTCTCTCCATTGATCTCATCTCCAAACTTTTTTAATAAAGTGGCCAATTGTTCCTTTTCCCCTTCCGTCCAGAGGGACATCGTCTCAATAATTCTTGCTTCATTTCTTGGATAAACCTCTCCAATGAGTTCCTCTCCTCGGGGGGTAATATGAAGGATGCATCGTCTTTTATCCTTCCTGTCTGTTTCCCGAATAAGGTAACCCCTTTTTTCAAGATTATTTATAATAAGAGGCATGGTTCCACTGGAACTCAATATTCTCTCTTGAATTTCACCAATCGTTGCATCACCTTTGTGATATAAAGCCTCCAACACGGCAAACTGACCCATGGAAAGCTTATACTCTGTGAAAATCTTAGCGGATTGGCGGTCAATATAGTTAATTGCCCGATGAAGACCGATTAAGATTTTCAACTCTACTTTTGCCATTTCCTCACCTCTAATATCTCTATGTAGATATATATTACTCTATATAGAGATAATTTGCAATGCTTTTTTATATTTATCTCGTTTTTTATAAAAATTATCCATTTATATAAAAAAGTAGCCCCCTTACGGCGGCTACTTTACACATATTTTTTATATGAACTACTTATTGAAAATAGGAATACCCATAGAGCTTCCCGTCCTCTAGCTTCCCGTCATGGCGATACTCAGCCATTTCCGAAACTGTTACCAGCTGATATCCCTGTTTTATCAAATAGGGCACAAGTTTTTCTGTGGCCTCAGCACTGGTCTCATAAATCCCATGCATTAAAATAACCTTTCCATCTAAGTCTCCTTCGCTGCGAATTACTTTCATAATCGCATCCGGGCTTTTTGTTTTCCAATCCAGTGTATCTATGGACCAAGTCACCATAGCCATAGGGATATGTTTCTTCACAGTATCGTTGCAATTGCCATAAGGAGGTCGGAATAATGTAGGTTCAAAGCCCACAGAATTTTGAAATGCCTCTGCCGTCTTTTTTACATCCTCACTAATGGCCTCTGCAGAAAGGGTATTAAAATTCTTGTGGGAATAGGAATGACTACCAACCTCGCACCCCAAAGCCAGTTCCCTTTTTACCGTATCAGGATAGGCCTCAACTAATTTGCCTAAGTCAAAAAATGTGGCAACGGCATTGTATTTTTCCAAGGCATCCAAAATCCGTTCCGTTGATGCAGGTTTGGGGCCATCATCAAAGGTCAACGCCACCATAGGCTTGGTGGGATCAATGACCCGTGTAACCTTTTCCGTAGGTTCCTCTACCTCGGGGGCCTTCTCCTCCACCACAGGAGGGGCCTCTATGCCAACTCCATTCAGTAAACCCGCCAGCTCGCTGTATGGAACCAAAAGTTCCACTCTTCCAAGGCTGCCCGGGAAAATATCATAACGTTCAAAGAACAGTAACACCCCTTCATCATTTAAGGCAAAGCGATTAAAACGTCCAGCATCCGGTGCCAAGGTTTTTCTATAGTCACCGAAAATTCTGTCTTTGTAAGGCTCATTCTCTGTAAAATAGCGAATGACATATGCAGAGATCGCTTCCAAAAAACCATCTTTTCTCAAAGAATCCTCGCTAATTCGTTCTCCTGTTTTCGTATTAAAATGGAAAATGTGAACACGCTCTACCGTATTCGTTTTCTCCTCTGTGGGAGAAATTTTTTGCTCTATCTCTTGTGTTTCATAAAAAATAATACAAATTTTATCTTCACTGACTATGTAACTATCATAATCCAAATATAAAAAGGAATTACAGTCTTCTTGAGATAGTCTCTTTTTTTCCTTTTCATCCATCAGGTCATACTTCTGTGCAAACTCCGTCTTTAGCTCATCAATAAACTGTAAAATCTGATTATCAATGGCTTCATTAGACAAATGCGGATATGTTAAAACATAAGCAAGAGGAGCCGCATATTCAATTGTCGATTCCTTCTCACCAATAAGTTGAGACCTTTTGGGTTCCACAGGTCGTATCGGCCCGGCCTGTAACATCAGCGGTTCGGCTGCCGCAACAGTATTTCCACGTCCACAGCCACTTACCCCTAGGGCAACCGCCATTGCCAAAAGGCAAATTGTCCATTTTCTTCTCTTCATTTTTCATTCTCCCATCTAAACTTTATTTCCAGCAAGGGTGAACATACTGTCCTTTATCTTTCGTCTTTTTGCCATATTGAATTGCACCCTTTGGACATCGATTCACGCAAGCCAAACACATATTGCATTGCGCCTTCGTCCATTGAGGAATCCCATCGATTAATTGAATACAATTGTCTGTACATATTTTTTCGCAAAGGCCACAGTGGATACAATCGTCATTGGCGTAAAAAGGCTTTGTCTTTGTTCCATAACGCTGAAAAATCGGATTAAACAATACAGTTAAAAGCCTGCTTACTTTGCCCCTTTTTACACGATAAAATTTTCTTTTTTGTTGTATCACCGAATCTAAAATTCGCTCCATGGTTTTCTGCGCTTCTTGCAAAAAAGCATTCTGTTTTGCCAAGGTATCCACCTTGAACATAATCACAAAGTTATCTGGCATAACCACAGAATAGCCACTATCCATGGTCATCCCCTTTTGACTTAAAGCATCCTTTAAAATATTCATGGTGTTCCCTGCCGTTGCACCACATGTACAAATCCCATAGGTATAAGGCTGCTTGTCACAATGAATCACCAGCTTTTTTATAAAATCCAGAACCATCTTAGGCGGTGCCCAGGCATACACAGGAAAAACAAATCCCAGCTTCTCATTCTCACGAAATTGAAACTCTGTTTCTTTATTTTTCATGGCTTGAGCAATATCAACCAGATCCTCATTTAAATGATCCGAAAAAAAACGAGCAACTGCATAGGAATTTCCTGTTCCTGTGAAATAAAAAATCATTTCTTTGCCCCCTTTTGTTGTTTGTTTTATCATAACATATTTTTATAAGAAGTAATTGAAGATTTTATTAAATTTTGTAACATTTCGCTGACGATTTTTTCCATTATATGCTTAGTTTTATTGTTTTCTTTTCCTCCATATGTTACACTTTTTTTAACGAAAATTACAAAAAGGAGACATATTATGCTTGAAAAAGCAATGATTCTTGCTGCTACAGCTCACATGGGCCAGCTTGATAAAGGCGGAAATCCTTACATTTTACATCCCGTGCGTGTTATGCTTAGATGTAATACTTTAGAGGAAAAAATTGTGGCTATGCTTCATGACACATTGGAAGATAGCGACTTAACTGCTGACGATCTTGTGAAGGAGGGCTTTTCAAAAGAAATTGTTGATGCAGTGGTTACCCTAACTAGAAAAACAGAAGAAAACTATATGGAGCATATTCAAAAGGTTTCAAAAAACCTCTTGGCTACAACCGTTAAACTTTCTGATTTGGCTGACAATATGGACTTAAACCGCCTACCCGGTTTAACCCCTAAGGATTTTCAAAGATTGGAGCGCTATTTACGTGCCAAGCTAATTTTAGAGGAAGCCCAGAAAAACAGAGCTGTCTTGAATAACATCTGAAAACTTGAAAATTTTAGATTTCATCGACTTCAGAATGATTCACTTTCATGCATTTTTACTCTTAAAAATTTCTTAGAAAACTATCTTTACTTACACACGTATTATGTTAAGATATGGAGACAAGGAGGGATTTTATGAGAAAAGAAATGCGCCGCAAAGACAGATTGGTTACAAAAGATATGGCAAGAGAAATTATGCAAAAAAGCGAATATGGCATGCTATGTACAGTAGGTTCCGATGGATATCCCTATGCAATTGCTGTCAGCCATATTTTGCATGAAAATTGCATTTATTTTCATTGTGCATTAGAAGGACGAAAGCTTGAAAATATAAAGGACAACCCCAAGGTTTCCATGAGCTTCGTCAGTAAAGCCCATGTTGAGCAGGAGAATTATACAGTTCGATACGAAAGTGCTGTTGCAGAGGGAACTGCCAATATAGTTGAAGACGAAGACGAAAAATTGTATGCTTTAAAATTGATTTGTGAGCGTTACAGCCCTGATATGCTTGCAAACCATCTTGACCACATCCAACCCCGACTAAAACGTACCGGCGTATGCCGCATTGATATTGAACATATTTCAGGAAAAGTAAATAGTAGATAGTCATAAACAATATGAAAAAAACGGTGGCTTTCTTAAAAGAAAACCACCGCTTTTTTATTGTACCTATGCAATCACTTCAGAGCAATTCTACAGAAAATATGCACTTAATATGCATAGCTTTTTATGAATTTCCCTCAGCAATTAATTGTCGTTCAAAATACCCATTTTATCAAAAACATAGAAAAGTAAGCTTAATGCCATGGCAACCAAAGCCGCAAGAGACATCCCTCTTAATGCAACTGTACCAAGATTAATTGAAATACCGGATAAACCAACAACGAAGATTACAGATGTTAAAGCAATATTCTTTGATTTATCATAATTAACCTTGGAGTCAACAAGAATTCTCAAACCTGAAGTACCAATCATACCGTAAAGCAAGAAAGAAATACCTCCAATTACCGCACCAGGTATTGTGCCAATTAATATTGTCAGCTTTCCAATGAAAGAGCAAATAATAGAAAGAACTGCAGCCCCTGCAATAACACGAACACTATACACCTTGGTAATTGCCATAACACCGATATTTTCGCCGTAGGTTGTTGTTGGCACAGAACCAATAAACCCTGACAGCATAGTGGAGAAGTTGTCCGCAAATAAAGACCGATGTAAACCAGGATCCTTTAATAAGTCGTTACCAATAATTTTGCTTGTCACAATCTGATGGCCTATATGTTCGGAAATGATAACCAAAAGGGCAGGAAGCATAATTAAAATTGCCTCTGGACTAAACTTGGGAGTAGAGAAATTGGGAAGTGCAAACCATGCCGCCTCAGCAACAGCATCGAAATTCACAAGTCCTACAAAATAGGAGGTAATATAGCCGGAAATAACGGCAATTAAGATGGGGATAACCGCAAAAAACTTACGAAATAATACAGAGCCGAAAACAGCCACACCTAAAGTAACTAAGAATACAGTAACATTTGCGCCATTGGGGCCGCCTTCCGCCAAAAGTCCTGCTGTATTCGCTGCGGTGCCTGCCAATTCCAAACCAATCAAGGCAACCACAGGGCCCATCGCCGCAGGAGGAAGGATAATATTAATCCAATCGGAACCAAATTTTTTGATGATTAAGGCAACAATACAGCCACAAAATCCAACGGCTACAAAGCCGCCTAGCGCATAAGCATAACCAAATCTCTCTATAATCAAAAGTCCCGGTGCTAGGAACGCAAAACTGGATCCTAAATAAGCCGGGGCTTTACCTTTTGTAATGAAAATAAAGAGTAGTGTGCCGAAACCATTCATAAAAAGAACAATTGATGAATTGATGCCAAAAAGGAAAGGAACCAGCACCGTTGCACCAAACATAGCGAACATATGCTGTAAAGATAGGGGTGCAAGAAGTGAAAAAGGTACCTTTTCATCCACTTGAATAATCTTACGGTTTTCCAAAATAATGACCTCCTTTAGTAATTAATGAAATGAATCATAACAGTATAATGACCTTTCGGTACAAAACCCCAAAAAAAATTATTGGTCGGAAACCAATAACTAGAATTTAGCACCTGAAAGATTATAGCACTCTCTTTTTTCCCTTGCAATGAAAAGAGTTGAAATACATACGAAACTGTCGATATGCTGTAAAATGGTGAAAAAAATGCAAAGATATCGTGGTATTTCTACAACAACTTTATAAGCAAATATTTACATTTCCCCTAGAAATAATAAGCATTTTACCTAATTATAGATCTTTTGATAACTTCCTGAGCACATGCAAGGGAATGGTCTCCCCTGCTTTTGTAAAAAAGGCTTCCCAATAAACAGTTCGTCACATGTTTCCAATTGTGCCCAAGCGACACATTATTGAAACCATTAAACTACATATCTTTGAGAAACCTTTCAATTTGTTCAACCGTTTATAAGTTAATAAGAAATATACCTGTTCTTTTATTTTTGTCCTGAACTTTGCGAACATTTCCATGTATATTTATAGGCAATATTGCTTCTTGTCTCTAATAAAGTTGCAGGTCACTGTTCTCCAAATTTCTTTAAATAATCCTTTAGCAGACTTTCCATTTCCTCTAAACTCTCCGTATGATTTAGCTTTCCACGAAACTCCGCAGCACCGGGCAACCCTTTTAAATACCAGGCCATATGCTTACGCATTTCTCTGACGCCCACATATTCCCCTTTATAATCAATCAGCATTTTTCCATGGCGTAAAGCCTTCTCCACCCGTTCCTTTGCAGTTGGTTCTGGTAATATTTCTCCTGTCTTGAGATAGTGAAGAATTCTTTGGAAAATCCAAGGATTACCTTGAGCGCCCCGCCCTACCATAATGGCATCGCAACCGGTATGCTCAATTACGCTTTTTGCATCCTCAGGCGTGAATACATCTCCATTTCCAATCACAGGGATAGACACAGCATCCTTCACCTGACGAATAATATCCCAATCCGCCTTGCCGCTATAATACTGCTCTCTGGTTCTTCCATGTACTGCCACCGCCGATGCCCCGTTTGCCTCAGCTATTTTTGCAATCTCCGGTGCATTAATATGCATATCATCAAAGCCCTTGCGAAATTTAATGGTAACCGGTTTCTTCTGTGCTTCAACCAGCGCCTTTACGATTTCTCCCACCCGAAGGGGATCTTTTGTCAGCGCACTACCCTCACCGTTTTTCACAATTTTAGGGGCAGGACAGCCCATATTAACATCAATTATATCAAAAGGGTACTCCTCTATTTTTCGTGCCATCTCCCCTAGTATTTGGGGGTCTGAACCAAAAAGCTGTATTGCCGTGGGGCGTTCTGCCTCTTCCACAGTTAATAGCTCCGTTGTATTTTTATTGTCATATAAAATGCCTTTGGCGCTTACCATTTCAGAATAGACCAAGCCACAACCCATTTCCTTGCAAAGCAGGCGAAAGGGCAAATCTGTCACCCCTGCCATTGGTGCCAAAAAGACATTATTCATAAGTTCTACATTTCCAATTTTCATGATAAACACCTCAAATCCTTCTCGGTTTAATATCATACCAAACATTTATATTTGATGCAAGAAAAACTCTTCTGAGGCCTTGTTATAATCCACAAAACAACACCCAATGTTATTTGCAATAAAAAAACGGGCAAGCCCGTGTTAGGGTGTCGATAAATTCGACACCCTATTAAAGCTTAATGAATTAAGCTTTTTTCATATCCCCCTAACGATTCGGTTGCTTCTGTCACCACAAGGTTCTGAGACCCCATTCTCCCCATCAAAAGCTTGAAGAAGTCAGTAAGACTTTTTTTAACGGGAAAGAAATAACTTTGCTTCTTTTCCCAGTCCCTTCCGTTTTTAAAATAGTTACTCCAGTTCTTGAGTCAGATGGAGCCTATCATTATTTGTTTTTTTGATATAAAATTTTCAATCCCTTTAGCGTCAAAACAGGGTCAAGAATGTCGAATATTTCCTTATTGGGGTCAATCACTCTAGCTAATCCTCCTGTTGCAACTACCTTCATATCGGGTATATCAAGCTGCTCTCTTAATTGTTGAATGATATATTTGGTTTGTCCAATGTGTCCAATAACCAACCCTGCTTGAATGCTTCCCACAGTATTCTTTACAATGATGGATTTTGGCTTTTTGATTTCTATTTTTGGAAGCTGTGCAGCTCTTTGATATAATGCCTCCGCACAGATAGAAATGCCTGGTGTAATCAAGCCAGTGATAAACTCTGATTTTTCGTTAATTACATCAAAGGTATTTGCAGTACCATAATCAATGACTACCGCTGGGCCACCGTAAATCTCATTTGCCGCAACCAAATTTACAATACGGTCTGCTCCTACCGCTTTGGGGTTGTCTCGCTTGATAACAATACCCGTTTTCATGCCGGCAGACACAATCATCGGTTCAATATTAAAATATTTTCGAATTCCCTGTGTCAGAGAATACATAATATCAGGCACTACAGAAGAAATAATTACAGCTTCAATGCGACTCACGTCAAAACCTGATGCTTCAAAAAGATTGTACAAAAATATCCCTGTCTCATCGGCGGTTTTGTTACTGCCCGTAGCCATACGCCAGCACTTCACCAGTTTTTCACCATGATATACTCCCAAAACATAATTCGTATTCCCTACATCAATTACTAAAAGCATTTGCTTTCCCCCTGTCGCCTATTCTTGTTCTTTTCGTAAATGAGCCGCAACCCATGCAGAGCAAGAACAGGGTCATAAACATCAAATATCTCTTCCTTTTCATCAACGATTCTTGCAAGACCGCCTGTGGCAATCACCTTTAATTTGGGAAATCCCAATTCCTTACGGATACATTCAATCATATAAATGGTTTCTCCGATATGACTAATCACAAGGCCTGCTTGCATACTCTCAATCGTTGTTTTGGTAATGATGCTTTCAGGGGCGACAATTTCAAACTTAGGCAAGTTTGCTGCCTTTTGGTACAATGCCTCGGCACAAACTTGAAGCCCCGGCGCCGTAATGCCCGTTACAAACTCGCCGTTTTCATTCACCACATCATAGGTTGTAGCCGTACTGTAATCTATTACAATGGCAGGGCCGCCATATCTCTCATAGGCCGCAACCAGATTCACAATACGATCCGTCCCCATCTCTTTGGGATTTTCCATGCGAAGGTTAATTCCGGTTTTCATCCCCGATCGAACAATCATGGCTTCTCGCTTTAAATATTTGCGAATACCGTTTGTCAGGGAATACATCACGTTTGGAACAACAGAAGAAACAACCACAGCTTCAATTTCCATTACCGAAATGCCGGAATGCTGAAATAAAGAGCGGATGAGTATTCCTGTTTCATCAGAAGTTCGGGTGCTTAACGTGGATAATCTCCAATTAGCCACAAGGGCTTCTCCATCAAACACGCCCATTATTGTATTGGTATTGCTTACATCTATTACTAATATCATTTTGCCCTCTCCTCAAAACCAAAGCCTAAAAGGGTACGGGATAACCCGTACCCTTGCGATTTCCCTTAGTTTGATCGAATCTTTTTATATAATACTTTTCTCAGCGTTTTAGAAACCACACCACCCACAATGCAAGTTGCTGGCATTTCCAATAAACCATTTACACCAACAAAAGTAAGTACAAACGCAAAAATGCTCAAATTGCCTACGCCAGCATTAATAGACTGAATATATTCCGTATTCCAGAAAAAGAGCATCAACGCCCCCATAAACAATACTGTATTTAATATTGCGGCAATGATACCACCTAGGAAAAAGCAAATCGTTTTGGAACGATCTAACTTTTCAACTGCGATAAATAATATACCTGTAAGCCAGCCCATGATGGCTCTTGTAGGCACACAAACAAGAAATGTCAAAAAGGGGTTAATCCCCAAAAGTGCTGCCCCAAAAGGACTCATTCCGAAGCATTGATAAAAGCTGGTTAAACCAAATACTGTGCCTAAAAGTAATCCAGCTCTTGGTCCGATAATCATTGCGCCAATGGCAACGGGAATGGTAATCAAAGAAACCTCCAGCCCTGCCGTTCGCAGAAATCCCAAAGGGGTAAAGGACATCAGCAAAATAATGCCTATCATCATCCCTGTGGTGGTTAAATCCTTTACGGAAAGCCTTCCTCCGCTTTTTACTGCCATTACTTGTTCACTCATTGTAATTGCTCCTTTCATTCTCACTCTTATGCCCCGCTTAGCGGAAGATATAAGATTACTAGGTTATATTTTGGCAAAGCTCTCCAAGCATTCAAGTATATCTGGCGTTTACCATGACATCTTTAATGGCTTATCCCAGAAAGGTTACCATGCACCATTATATCAGTTAATGAAAGAATTACAATATATTTTTGTGATTTTCGTTAATTTTTGTACAATGTTTTGTCATTTTTTACTGCTTCAAAAGAGTATCCTTTAATTGTTCCCCATCTTTTGTAAAATACACTGTATACCATATTTTCAATGCGCCTATTAGCTCTTTTTGCGTACGGAGAATTTCCTTAATTTCCAATTCTGCGCCAATCTCATCAAAGTTAAAATCATCCTCTTGCTTTACCGTTTCAAAGTAGATTTCCCCGTCCTCGTGAAACCCCATTAAAAAGGTACAGCCAAGTTTTTGTGCCGTTGTAACGCAAATGATACGTACCTCCTCTTGAATTGCTTCAGGAAGTGCCTGAAATTTTGGTTCCAAATAGTATTTCTGCTTTTCATAGCTTGCCGCCGCCAAAATCAAATCATTCACTGGTCTTTCCTCCTCTGATTGATACTTCTCCGGAAAAAACCACCTCTTTTTTTCCGTTGTCTTTTCTAATTACAACCAATTCCCCATCGGGCGTGATGTCTACCGCTTGGGCAAAAAAGGTTTCCTTCCCCAAAACTTTAACGTCCTGATGAATAGTAGCACATTTTTCTTTGTACCTATCAAGGAAGGGGGCAAAACTGCAATGAGATTCCAAAAGCTCTAGATACAGCTTTTCAAAATTCAGCAACACTCTTTGCAAAATATTCTTCCTAGAAAAGGTTCGTCCACTTTCTAAATATAGGGATGTGGCCACATCCATGAGTCCTTCAGGAAACTCTGTGGTATTGACATTAATCCCAATACCTACAATCACAAAATGGGTCTGCTGCATCTCGCACTCCATTTCTGTCAAAATTCCAACCAATTTTTTCCCGTTTAGCATAATATCATTGGGCCATTTTATAGAAGGGGTAAGGCCTGTTTCTTCCTCAATGCCTTGACAAACGGCAAGCCCCGCTAAAAGGGTCAACACCGATGCCTGGGAGGGAAAAATATTGGGGCGCAATAAAATGCTCATCCAAATACCGGAACCCGCCGGCGCTTCCCAATGTCTCCCCCGTCTGCCTCTGCCCGCAGTCATTTGCTCCGCAACGGCAATGGCACCTTCGGGTGCGCCCCCTGCTGCAATATCTCGCAAACGACTATTGGTGGTATCTGTTTCCTTAAAAAAGTATACAGGGCGCCCCAGTCTTTTTGCGGCCAGTCCTTGGGCAATCTCATTTTCATTATACATGGTATCATGTAATATCAAACGATACCCCTTATTGGTAACTGCCTCTATGACATAGCCCTCTTCCCTTAGCTTTTTTATACCTTTCCAAACGGCCGCCCGACTGATATCTAATTTTCTTCCAATTTCCTCACCGGAAATAAATCCTTTTTCTTGACGTAAAAATTCTAAAATTCGATACATATTCATAGCCTCCGCTAAAAAAAGAGCGCCTATGAGACGCTCTTTTACTGTCCAAAAAACCTATTTTTTAAATCGAGGGATTGGGAAACGAAAGGGTTTCCAAGTGAAATCCGCAGAATAGGCTTTCATTCAAGGAAAATAGGGCGTTTCGAGACCTTCTGGTCGCAGGAACGTATCTATTTGTCCTATACCAACTTTAAGACAAAGTCAAAATCTTGAGGAATTTGCCTCTCAAACACCCAAAAAGGGTTCAGCTCAGCACTTTGCTACTCAACGTTAAGTTAATCTTAACCTTTTGCCTTGCTATTTACACGACTCATAAATTTCTTCAAATCAATGATTGCGCGACCATGGGTTCCTTCACAAATTTTATCCACTTCATCATAAGCCTTAATCTGGAAGGTCAAAAGTTTTCCGTTTACCTCTGTTACCTCAACAACAACTCGAACCTTCATGCCAACAGGAGTTGCCGCCATATGTTTAAAGTCAAAAGAAGTACCCACAGTTTCCCAACCTTCAGGCAAAAATGGTTTTACTGCACCAATAGAGGTACCTTCAATCCATGATAATAACCTGGGGGATGCAAAAACAGGAACATTGTCGTTACCAAATACAGTGGCTGTATCTGCCTCCTCTACGAAATATTCTCTCTCAAAGGTAATGCCGGGTACAATATTGTTAAACTCCATTACGTTTACTCCTCTCTATTTTCTCTTATGTTTTATCAATCAGTAAATCCCCTTTGTTACATCGTTTGTGATGCCTAAAACCTCGTTGCGCACATCCTGATCAAACAATTTGCGGAATTCTTCCCCTGTCACTTTTTCTTTTTCAACAAGAAGCTTGGAGGAAGCATGTAAAACTTCAATATTTTCTTTCAAAATACGTATCGCCTCTTCATAAGCATGGGTCACAATACGATTTACTTCTTTATCAATGGTGGTAGCAATTGCCTCGCTGTAATTACGCTGATGTCCCCAATCTCTGCCGATAAATACTTCGTTACCCTCTTCGCCACCAAACTGAATCGGGCCCAAAATATCGCTCATGCCATATTTGGTAACCATATTTCTTGCCATTGCTGTTGCCCGTTCAATATCGTTAGAAGCACCTGTGGTAATATCTTTAATTACGATGAACTCAGCAGCACGGCCACCCAGTAAACTGATAATTTCTTGTTCCATAAACAGCTTTGTATAATACATTTTATCTTCGCCGGGTAAAGGCATGGTATACCCACCCGCCATACCTGTGGGGATAATGGAAATGCTATGCACAGGATCAAGCTCGCTTAAAACTTCAAACAAAATTGCATGACCACTTTCATGATACGCAGTAATATATTTTTCCTTTTCAGAAATAACTCTGGTCTTTTTCTCCGTTCCAACGCCAATTTTAATCAACGCTTTTTGGATCTCTTCCATATCAATTTCTGTTTTATTCTCTCTTGCCGTCAATAGCGCAGCCTCGTTCAAAAGGTTTGCCAAATCTGCACCGGTAAAACCGGCTGTTGTCTGGGCAACCACCTTCAAATCAACCTCAGGGGATAATATCTTCCCCTTAGAGTGCACTCGCAATATGGCTTCTCTGCCCTTTACATCAGGTCTGCCAACATAAACCTGTCTATCAAAACGACCTGGACGCAAAAGAGCTGGGTCTAAAATATCGGAACGGTTGGTTGCCGCTATGATAATAACGCTTTCGTTAATTCCAAAACCGTCCATCTCAACTAACAGCTGATTCAGGGTTTGCTCCCTTTCATCATGCCCACCACCAAGACCTGCACCTCTGCGGCGACCTACGGCATCAATTTCATCAATAAACACAATACTTGGTGCATGCTTCTTTGCCTGATCAAACAAATCACGAACACGAGACGCACCCACACCAACAAACATTTCAACAAAATCCGAACCAGAAATACTAAAGAACGGAACCCCTGCTTCACCAGCAACGGCTTTTGCAAGCAACGTTTTACCTGTTCCCGGAGGGCCTACCAAAAGAACACCCTTGGGAA
>NZ_DALYUL010000001.1:174134-177084 GCF_031981185.1 Anaerotignum sp.
TGCTACGTTCTCAAAGGTAATTTTATTTTCTCCTTCAACGCTCATCTTTGCCTTCCTCTTACCGAAGGATGCCATCTTTCCGCCGCCACCCTGAAGCTTATTAAACAGCAGGATAAAGAACAGAACCATAACAACCATCATAATCAGAGAAGGAAGTATTGTGGAAAGCAAGCTCTCCTTTTGCACATCCTTCGTCGTTACTTCAATCTTACTGCCATCGGCAATTTTTTCATCTACAAGCTTCTGGAATGTAGAAACGCTAGGAAGATTTATGTTAATCACACTTCCATCACTCAATGTTGCTTCTACCGAACCAAAATCCCCAACCTCTTTACTTCTGGTAATTTCAAGCTCTTTAATATTGTCATTTTCCAGCTCAGTATACAAATTACTATAATTATACGCCTTTTGCTCCTTCTGGGGAGCGGTGATTGCCTCGCTATTGAAGGCCAGTACAGCCAAAATCAGAACAAAAATCATCGCATACAGCCCAATGGCCTTCCAGTATTTATTCAATCGATTCCCTCCTGTTGATTCATAATTCGAACATAAATATTTACTTAATTAACCCGTATCAGTTTATAATTTTATCACATTTCCACAGAAAAGGCAACGCAGGATTAGAAAAGATTAATCAAAAACACTGCCTTTTCCTACAAAAAAGAAGAAGAATTCCTTACTAGAACTCCTCCCCCTTTTTACATTTTATTCTTCGTCAAAGTGTAATACGCCTACATAGTTCAAATTACGATATCTTTGTGCATAATCTAAGCCATAGCCCACTACAAAAGCATCAGGAATGGTAAATCCAACATAATCAACAGGAACCTCAGCAACACGTCTGTCAGGTTTATCCAACAGGGTGCAAATTTTGAAGGCTTTTGGTTCCCTTTTCAACAAAAGGTCTCTCAAATGGCTCAACGTTCTTCCGCTGTCAATGATATCTTCAATTAAAAGGACATTCTTTCCTGAAATATCTTCATCCAAGTCCCGTAAAATTTTAATTTTCCCTGTGCTTTCAGTGCCATTTCCATAACTGGAAACATCCATGAAGCTCATTGTAACGGGCATTTTCAATCTTTTGGAAAGCTCTGTTAAGGTCATTACCGCACCCTTTAAAACACAAACCAGCTCAACCTGTTCTCCACCAAAATCTTCATAAATCTGCTCTGCCATTTCTTCCAATCTTTTGCTGATTGCATCAGCGCTGATCATTACCTCTACTCTTTCTTTCATTCTTCAATGAACCTCCGTATCTGAACTATTAAAAAATTTTTAGTATTTTCATCCGGCTGATATGCCGCAGAAACCCGCTGATTCACCACCCAAAGAACATCGTCCTCAGTGGCAATAAGGGGCATGCTGTCCCGCTGCTCCCTTGGGATTTTTTTATCAATCAAAAAATCCTTCAGCTTTTTTCGTCCGTTTTTAATGGCAAGGCGATCTCCATTTTGTCTGGTTCGACAAAAAAGTGCACAGCCTATTTTATCATAATCAAATACTTTCGTACAGCTATCTTGGCTTTTTTGTGTTCTTTTTTCCGTACAAAGATAAGTTCCTACGAAAAGCTTTGCTTCAGGCACAAAAATTTCTCCATTTAAAGGTAAAAGATAGAAAAAATCCTTTATTTTTTCACGTTCCTTTTTTAGAATAAATGAACCATAGCTTAATTCAGCTATAATATTGTTGGGTAAATGTAAGCTTTTTCCGCTTATTTGCCCCAATAAATTTGCCAATAATTTATAATGAACGGAGCCTATATCTTTCTTTCCTTCCAAAGCTTCAAATGCCATTGCCAATACCCTTTTTCTCATAACTCTATGCATGCCCTTTAAGCATTCCGCATCCAGAACAATTTCATCCTCTTGAGATTTTTTTAAAGTCTTAATAAATAATGATCTGGCCTGTTCTTGCAGAAATTCTTCTTCTTCTGCCATAATTTCTGCAGTTTGGGCAATATGCTCCATGGCTTTTGGATAGATTTCCTCAAGTAAGGGCAAAACCTGGTTTCTTATGCGGTTCCTGGTATAGATATTTTCTCGATTTGTGCTATCCTCGCAATAGGAAAGTCCCTTCTCTTGGCAGTATTGTTCAATTTCCTTTCTTGAGCAAAATAGTAGCGGACGAATAATGGAATCTCTTACAGGGCGTATGCCAGTTAATCCCGATACACCTGCTCCACGGCAAAGGCGCATCAAAATGGTTTCACTTTGGTCATTTTTGTTGTGGGCTACAGCAATGAGGCCCCCTTGTCTTTCCCGCTCAAAAGCCTCATACCGCAACAGTCGCCCTGCTTCCTCCGTTCCCAAGCCTCTTGCTATTGCTTCTTTTGCCACATCAAAATAATAAACCTTGCAAGGAATTCCCCAATTATGGCAAATATTCTGTACAAAGGCACTATCTCCATCTGCTTCTTCTCCCCGCAAACCATGATGCACATGGACAGCGGTGATGCTCCACCCCAACTCACCAGCAAACCCATTTAATAGGTGCAAAAGTGCAATAGAGTCCGCACCTCCGGAAACACCAACCACAATGTGACAACCCTGTGCGCACATATGATATTTTTCCATGGTCTGCCAAACCTTATTTTGCATATTCAACGCTCCCAATTCCCAAAATTGCTAACTCGTCCCCCTTTTTATCAGGGGAGTCTATTTATAAATATTATGTTTCATTCTTGTATCAAAAACTCATATGTATTCACTTTACACGAAAATTTATTGAAAGACAATATCTACACTAAGGATACTATCATTCTTCTATCATAATCAATAAAAAAGAACCTCCCCTGCTTTAATGCCAAGGAAGGTTCCGTGCCCCTTTAATTCCAATTTTTATTTATCTTACCCTGTTTTCTCTCTTTTCTTATATTAATATAACTATTTTTAAGCAGTTCTCCTTTTTTTCCAAAAGCGACCTGCGACCACTGTCATATCGTCCTTAGGAA
>NZ_DALYUL010000001.1:177094-195704 GCF_031981185.1 Anaerotignum sp.
TTCTGCGCCTCTTTCAGTATATAGTCCGCCGCATCCTGAGGATTTGAGAGAGTCACACTCTCCAATTTATCTTTCAACCATCCCCCCGCAATATTTTCCCCGCCCAGAGCCTCGGTGATTCCGTCGCTGAGCAAAAATACCATATCCCCATCCTTTAAGAGCATTTCATTTTTTACAATCTGAACCTGTTGCAATATTCCTGCCGGTAAGGTGTGGGAAGTTACCGTTAAAATACGTCCGCCGCGGCTGATGTAAGAAGAAACTGCGCCAAGCTTTATGAATTCTGCTCGCCCATCAAATAAATCCACGGCACAAATATCCAAAGTCGCATAGGTCTCTTCTCCCTTTCGTAACAGCAACGCAGAATTAATCATTTTCACCGCTAATTCCCGTTCAAATCCCGCTTCTGTAAACTGTTCCAAAAGCTCAATGGCAGTTCTACTCTCCTCAGCAGCACCCTTACCTTGCCCCATTCCATCAGACAAAGCCATGATAGAAATTCCTTTATCTGTTTCTAAAAAACCTGTACTATCACCAATGGGTTGATGTTCTACGGCAGAGGAAAAGGCCGTTGCCGTTGTCAGGCTAAAAGATGGCACTTCCACAAAACGCAGAGTACAAATCCCGTCTTTCTGGCAATGACAGGTATTTGGCTCCTTTAATACCATGGGACGGTTCATCGTACGTTTTACTAATGGCAATAGTTTACTTTTGCAAACACCTCGGCAACCACATCCACGAAAAGAAAGTTGAACCTGTCTGCCATATCGACTCTTCTCCTCCACTACCCGAACGTCCTTCAGGCGAATTCCCTCCTTTGCGCATTCTTCCTTTAATAATTGCCCTGCTTGCTCCAAAAAAACGCACCCAACTTCCAAATGACCAGAAAGTCCCATTAGAATGTCGCTTACCGCTGTCATTTGCTGGCTAACTAGCTCCCTGCATTCTGCTAAGCGTCCCAACCAAAGGCGATCTCGGCGATAGCCCTCATAAGATTGGTTGACTGCATCTACAAAAGTTTCTTTTCTTGCACACATCTGACAAAAATAATCGGGTAGCTGTGCCGTTGTAATATGTCCCCGTTCTTCGCAATAAGATAAGGCAGAAAATGTCATGCTATATGTACGATACAACTCCTCATTCCAGCAATAATGCGCCATGCCACACCCTTGGCAGGCTTTTTCTGCAATGGTGTCTACCAATTTAGAGACATCTTTTTTATCCTGTACTTCTTCCTGTTGCACAAACGTCTTTGACAAAGCCGCAAAAGCCTGGGAAAAACCAAGTAGTCGTTCCTCCAACAGTTCTTTTTTTCTGATGTATTTATCTTTGCTCCCTTCCTGCTCACGCAAGCTACCTGATAGCCAAACAAGACAGCTCTTTGGGGTGAGTAAAAATGTGGTGGCTCCTAATGCCCATCCCCCTGCCCATAAAGGCACGAGTAAAGAAGCATCCGTATAAAACAAAAATAGCAGTGGCGTTAAAATCAGCGCAAGCACCAAGGGAATCCTGCCGATATCCTTTAGGCACCCTGCAATCAGCACGCTGACACCAAGAACCGTAAAAAGCAATACGTCTATGCCCCCACAAAGATAAAGCAAAAAACCAAACAACGTACCTGCCGCTGCACCGCCTCCCATTCCGTCCCGCCATGCACAGGCGCCTAGAAAAAATGCAATAAAAAACGGAAGCAGACCTTGTCGTAAATATGGTACCTCCATACACGAAAGACCGGCTAAGGCGCCCCCTAAGAGCAGTACCATTCCTAAAGTTTCTTCTCGACTAGGTACTGGTACTCGCCTTTTCTCCCATAAAAACATAGCTCCCTTTTGTGCCAGTAAAGAAATGCCAATAACCAAGGCACTTTCCACACTGGCAATGACAAAATAAAATGTCAGTCCACCTTTGCTGATGGCATAAAAAACACCAGCCAACGCCATGGCAAATGCACCGAGTATTGCTTTTTTCAAGATTTCTTCCCGTTCGGTAAATCTTCCCAGGGTCAACTGAATGGCACATGCCGCCGCCAGTGCTGCACCCGCCTTCAAAGGCATATCAACAATACAGCCCGCCGCCACAGATACCAATGCGCCCCAGAATAAAATTCCTTCGCCAAAAAACAAAGAAATATATGCAATGCCCATGGGGCGTAAAAATTGCAGCATTTCAGCCTTTCCCCAGCAAACACCAATTCCACATAAGAGCGCAAACTTCAAAATATCTTTGCCACAAATCAGCTTGGGGGTCTTCTCTCCATAAAGTGGCACCTCAGGGGGCACCCCTGAGCCTTGTCCTACTTGTTCTAAGATGATTTCTGTTTTTTCCATGCGTCTTCCCTCCATATTCCTTATTGTAGGAAAATATGACTGTTTTTTTTGTCATTTGCTGGAGGTATCGTACAGTTTTTTTCGGCAAATTCTTTTATAATCTTACTTGTTCGAAACTAAAAAACTAATTTACATTGAAGACACATAAAAAGGACTTGCAGTCCATAGACTGCAAATCCTTTTCGTTTAGATTCTTTATTTAAATGAATTTCAAAATCAACCGCTACTATTTATTGGTCTTCCGCAGTTATCTTAGTTACCTTATCACTGCTGTTGACTTTATCTAATGTAACATAACAAGTATCTCCCTTGCTTTCGCAGTCATCAAGAAGTTCTTTCAACCCTCTCAAACTATTGTTGTAGTTATCCGAATCATATCTTCTACTCAACCTATAAGTTATGGAAACATCAGAGTCTACATTCCATTTATATTTTTCTCCATGATTGTCTTTTATTTCAATCTTGTCACTGGAAGTAGTAACTTTGTATAATTTTCCTTCTTTCGGTTTATCTTCATCCTCATCGTCATCTACAATTTTCGCAACAACTTTTGATACTTCATCCTTGGAATTGAAATAGAGGGTCACGGTAATGATTTCATCATTACCCAATCTATCCAATGCTGTGATAAGCTTACTCACACTGCTGCTACTTCCATCCAGTGTTACCGTTGTGGTACCCGAAGCAAAATCATATCTTTTGGTATTCGAATCGATCTTTACTCTGATATAAAAATCATCTAGGCTACTCAGGGTTCCCTTTTTGGTATCGCTGGAGCTCTCATCCTCTGTACTTGCCACAACTCTCGTTACTTTATCCTTGCTGTTTAATGTCAAGGTAACGGTAATTTTCTCTTTATAGTATTTTGCAGTTTCGTTTTCACTATCCAATTTAGAAGCCGTTTTGGTACTGCCATCTAACGTAATCTTTACATCCGAATCCAAATCATAGGTATAGTTTACGTCACCAGCAGTAATGGCAATCTGATCTCTTCCCGCATCAACGTATCTCAAAGTTCCCTTTGTTGCTGCATTATTTTTCCCTACAATATCAGTAACCTCGCCTTTGCTGTTAAAGGTTAATTCCACAGTATAGGTATAATCTTTATAGCTGCTTCTCAAAGAAGATAACGTTACCGACTTATTGTCAATTTTTATGGAAGGATCCTTCAAATCATATTCGTAGCTCTTCCCATCTACAGTAATTTTAATTGTAGAAGAGGTTATCTCTTTTAAAGTACCCTTTGACAGACCAGAATTTTTAGAGGTAGCGGAAATTTTCGTAACCGAATCATATCTGTCTAAGGTTAAAGCCACAGAATAAGGAGCGCTATCATATTTATCAGTTAATGTAGACAATCTACTGCTTTTACCATCTATTTCAACGTCCACATCTGGATCAAGATAGTAACTGTAGGTTTTACCAGCAGCTTTTAAATCAAGACGACGGCTGTTGATAAAGGATAACGTTCCATGGGTCTCGTCTTCCATAAAGTCTATGGTAATCGTAGTAACATAACCTTTATTATCCAGTTTCAGGGTTACAGAATAATTATTGCTTCTATATTCATCTGCTAATGTGGAAAAACGTACGGTTTTCCCGTCATATTTGACCGTTACATCCGCATCTGAAAGAGGATATTCATAGTCTTTACTGCCCACCTGAATCCTTAGTTTAGAATTACTCATATAAGTCAATTTGCCCGCCAGCGGGTTGTTCTTGCTGGTCATAGCTTCAATTTTTGAAACCTCATTTATCTTATCAAAGGACAGAGTAACGGTATAATCATAGTCTTCCATTTCACTTATTAATTTAGAAACTGAGGATTTGCTTCCGTTAATTGTAACACTAACACTATCTGACAAACGGAAATAGGTTTCGTTGCTGCCATCCTTCACAGTAATTTTACTGCTGGTTAATTTCTTCAAAGGGAAAACCTTTGTAGAAATGATCCCTGCCTTAGACTTATTGATGACTACCGTACTGATATCGGTATTGGCATATGTAACCGTAACGGTATCCCCCATGCCGATATCTTTCAGCGCCACTGTTTCACCTTCAAAGGTTACCTTTACTGTGGACTTCTTCCCAAAAAGATTCACGCCTGAACCGTTGTTTGTTGCTACGCTTAAGAAAATATCTCCATTAGTCAGTACCATGCTGTTTATAACAGTTCCGCTTACAGTACCCGATGAAGGAGCTGTCGGTGTGGTTGGTGTTTGTGACTTAGAATCATTTAAATAATTATATGTTTTAACAGACAAAACTGCCATTTCTGAGCGGTTAATCTTTGCGCTAGGGTTAAACCTATTATTCGGGTCACCAACCATGAGGTTTTTACTGTTTAATAGCGCTAAATATGGAACTGCATCTCTGGAAATTTTGGTGCTATCTTTGTAAGACAATGTTGCACTGTTGTTAGCAGTATAAATTGTGGCCAGCGCCTTACCGAACATCAGGCCTACTTCTTCTCTGGTGGCATTCTGTGTTCCATTTTTCAATTTTACCAAATCGCTGTTTTCAATAATTTTATTCTCCAATACATAAGCTGTAGCGCTATAAGCCCATGTGGGAATATTATATGCACTCATTACCGTAGTCCATTTTGTAACAGTATCAGATGAAACATCCTTCTTGGTGTATACCTTCATAATAGAGTAAATCATCTGCACAGATTCACATAATGTCACGTTATTTCTGGGCTTCGCATATTTTTTACCATTTTCTGTATAACCATTCATTAATCCCAATGACTGCGCCTGATTTATAAATTGCGCCGCCCCAGACCAAGGTACTTTATTTATATCCGCAAAGTCAGCGGCAAAGGCTGTTACGCCCATATTTCCAAAAGTGAACATTGCGGCCAATGTAACCGCCAAAAATCTTTTCATAAGTAAATGCCCCCATTCAACTTATATTCATTAAAAAACGTACAAGCAAAAGATACTTATACTATAGTTACCATATTTACTATATCATAGAAAAATTGAAAAATCTTTTCAAAAATATTAATCTTACTAAAAATTTCTGTTTTTTATTGGTAATTATGGTGCAACCAGCCAAAATATTCCAATTTTTTCCCTATATATTCTTTTTTATTTTGTTGTACACGGGAATCCGGGTTCGTAATCAAATCATAAATTGTCCCCAGCATTACCTTTCCAGAGGTAATATAACAATTTTCATAGTCTGCTATTGCAAAACTATCATCATGAAATCTGCCCTTCACGCCCGAAAACCCAAATTGTATGGTAGGAATCAGGAAACCCAAATCCCCCACATCCCCTGAAGCCCCAGAAATAGGGCTTTCCACAATTTCTTCCGAAGAACAATACAGAAGCATATTTCCCCGCACTACTTTGTTTAACCCCTTAGATTGGGCGAGTGGTAAATAACCCACTGTGTTTGAAATTTCATAGCCCAAATCCAACGCTTTGGCACAGTGCTCTATACACCCGTCAAACCGCTTGCAAGCTTCAAACAGCGTTTCATTGTCGTTGGCCCTCACATAAGTTTCCAATACTGTTACATCCGGAATGGTATTCACACTGCCACCGCCTGCCGTCAAAACCGGATTTAGTCTTAACCCTTTTTCCACAGCAAACTGATCCTTTAAAAATGAAAGGGCATTCATGGCCAAAGTTGCCCCATGCAAGGTGTTCCTGCCCAAGTGGGGTGCCGCTCCCGAATGGGCTGCACGTCCCATAAAAACAGCCTTTTTCGCCATAAAACCTGCCAAGGTAGAATCCACATCAAATTTTGTTCCTTCATCCCCATTGGCATGGGCAGAAAGTACACAATTCACCTCATCAAAATAGCCTAAGGCAATCATATTCTGTTTTCCCGAACGAAATTCCAATTTTCCTTTGGCAATCAGCCCATCTCTGTATGCGAAATCAATATACTCCTCTGCAGGAGTAAAGAAAAAACTAACCCCGCAATCGGTCTGTTCCAGTATCCCTGATTCATGCAGTGCCTTTAAAAGGGATAATCCCATGGTCGTCTGTATGCTATGACCGCAGGAATGAATATTTCCTTTTCCATCTTTTCTAGGTAGAGCGTCAATATCCGCAACAAAGGCAATATGATAGCCCTTTCCACTACCAAGCGTGGCAATGATTCCCGTTAGAGCAATTTCTTTTTCATAAGGAATGCCCCATTCATCCAACAATTCCGTAATCTTCTTAGCAGTTTCCACCTCACAAAAGCCTAACTCGGCACATTGAAAAAATGTATCGCCTCTTTGGTAAATAGCCTGTTTTTCTTTTTCCAAATATTGTAGAAGTTCTTCCTTGTTAAGCACTATATCACCCCCTATTCCCAATTTAGACTCAATCCAACACCAACCTCTTTCACAGGACTGTGCTGATGTAGTGCAGCTTTGACCTGAAAAGAAGTACAGTGGCAAGGAAATAAATCTTCAATCTGCTCCTTTGCCAAATAGGAAATAGTTTCTGTTGTTCTTTCATTCATTTCAAAAAGATGAAAGCCACCCAAAAGCCCGAGCACCTTTTCTTTTCCCGTTATCTTTTTTGCATATTCAATTATATTGCAAATTCCCCCATGGGAACAACCTGTGATAATATAGATACCTTCTTGGGTACGATATGCCAGTGCCGTGTCATCCAAAATCATATCCGCTTTCTTTCCCTCTTCCTCCTCCAGTATCCCAATGGGATATGGTGATTCAAAAGAAAGCTCTCTGGGAATTTCCCCTAAAAAAACAAGATGTTCCGTCAGCCAATAGGGTTCCCTAGTCTCAATTAGAGAAAAATACTCCTGAACAGCTTCTCTATTCATTGGGCAGCCAATAGACAGTCCATTAAAAGAACGAGGTTTTAGTGCCGATGGATGACAAATAAGCCGTGGCTTGCTTTTCTCACAAATAGCGGATAGCGGAAGAAGACCTCCTGTGTGGTCGTTATGTCCATGGGAGAGAAGAATCCCATCTGCCTTAGTCACATCAATTGACATATCCATTGCATTTTTTAGAAAAGCAGAAGAATAGCCAACATCGAATAAGAAGTTTTTTCCATCTGCCTCAATCCAATAGGAAACCGCCGGCTCCCCTAAATAGTAGACGTCAATATTCGTATTATTATCCATCAATACCGTCACACGCATCGTATCTCACCTTCCTTATTTTCCCTATCATTATACGTGAAGTATGAAAGAAACACAAGGAAAGGAAAGCCATTCATTGCTGTGACGAGGATTTTTGAAGAAAAGTTCCAATATTGTTTCATTTTTCTGCATTGTTTCCACATAAATACGTTTAGATTTAAAAGGACAATTTGCTTTCCTTAGCCCATTATGTGATTCTTATTATTTCTCACTAACTTCTCAAGCCACCATATCCCTTGTCATTTATTAAAATGCTTATCCAACAAAAAAGAGTGCAGAAATAATGCACTCTTCTAATATTGAAACTTTTTATTATGCTTATAAAGAGAGCTCACTCTATATTTAAAAAAATTAATCCGCGAGTCTATTCTCTAAAGTAGCCTTTAACTCTTCATATCCTGGTTTACCAAGCAAAGCAAACATATTTTTCTTATACGCCTCAACACCGGGTTGATCGAAGGGGTTCACTTCCAAGAGATAACCACTCATGCCCACGGCTTTTTCAAAGAAATATATCAGTGCACCAAAATGCCATTCATCCATTCGGTCAATTTCAACCACCATATTGGGTACCCCACCATCCATATGAGCAAGCATGGTTCCACGAAAAGCTTTATGATTCACAAATTGCATTTCCTTTCCTGCCAAAAAGTTCAAGCCATCTCCGTCTGCCTCATCATAAGGAATGATCTCTGAGGTTTTCGGCTCCTTGCTCCATAAAACTGTTTCAAAAAAATACCTTCCACCTTCTTGAATAAATTGCCCAAAGGAATGTAAATCTGTAGAAAAATTCGCCGAAACAGGGAAAATTCCTTTGCCTTCCTTTCCTTCGCTTTCTCCAAAAAGCTGTTTGTACCATTCCCCAAAAGAAGTCATATGGGGTTCATAATTTGCTAATATTTCAATGTTTTTACCTTGTTTATAAAACAAATGGCGCATAGCCGCATATTGATAGCATTCATTTTCCTGAATATTAGGATTATCATAGCTCTCCATTGCCGCCTTTGCCCCATCCATCACTGCATCAATGTCAACACCGGCTACTGCCATAGCCAGTAACCCCACTGGTGTTAACACCGTAAACCTGCCTCCAATATCATCAGGGATTACAAAGGTTTCATAACCTTGTTCATTGCACATTTCCTTTAATGCCCCTTTCGTCTGATCGGTGGTAGCATAAATGCGCTTGGCTGCTTCTTCTTTCCCAAATTTCTTCTCCAAAAGCTGCTTAAAGATGCGAAAGGCAATGGCAGGCTCCGTTGTGGTTCCTGATTTTGAAATCACGTTGATTGAAAAATCTCTATCCCCTAAAATATGCAAAATATCGTTCAAATAAGCAGAGCTGATACTATTTCCCACAAAGTAAATCTCTGGTGTGTCTTTTTTCAGTTGGTTGTAATATGGACTTTTGATAAAATCTAAGGCAGTTCTTGTCCCCAGATAAGATCCTCCAATACCAATCACAATTAGCACACTGCTATCCTGTCTGATTTTTGCAGCCGCCCTTTTAATTCTAGCGAACTCTTCTTTATTATAAATTTCCGGTAAATCAACCCAACCAACAAAATCATTGCCTCTGCCGGTTTTATTGTGGAGCGCCTCGTGGCAACGACGAACCTCTGCCGAAAGGGCAAAAATCTCCGTTTTTTGTACTGCTTCCCCTTGCACTGTGAATTTAATTCCCATTTAAATTCCTCCTTCTTTCTGTGAAAGGCATACCTCCTGACTTGGAAAGTATGCCCTCTTTGCAGTATATTATAAGGTTCCTCTTACGATGATTTCGGGAACAGGCTGGGTGATAATTTCTTTTGAAATCTCTTTTTCCTCCTGAACAAAACCGTTAATCCTCGTAATTTGAATTGTGCTCTTTTTCTGTCCGGCACGGCCCTGTTGCTTCACCTTTTGATAGCTTTTGGGTTGGGTGTTGTCCGTTTGATATTCATAAGTCTTGGGTTCCACTGTGGTCAAAACTTGGGTTTCTATTGTTTTTACAGAAATCTTGGGCTTACTGATGGGAACATTAAGCACCTGACCCACATAAATGCCTGTTTTTACGGTCATTCCTGGATTTAACTTCAGCAAATCTTCCAAAGTACATTCATACTTCTTTGCAATTTTGAATAATGCGTCATTGGACGCTACGGTATAAGTCCCTGTCACCATTGTGGTAGATTGCAGCGACGCCAGGGCATCTTTTTCTGATAAAACTTCATCAGAATCAACATAGTCAGTGGCAACAGTAACTTTTTCCAACCATTCCGTTTTTGCATCCACTCCCTTGGCAGGAAGATACGGCTCTTTGATTGCTTTTAAGACGTTGTTTGCCTGTTCCTCATTGGCTAAAACAACACCTTTTCCTCCATCAATCATAATAATAGCTGCATTGACTTTATATGTAACCATATTCCGAATTTTCGGTATCAAATGCTCCAATGTACAAATATCCTTCTTTCGGCTGCTTCCAATGTGGATACCTTGGGTTTTTATTTCTTCGTTTAGCTTAACCTGGGCACCCACAATCCCTGCAAGCTGGGTTTCAATTGTGTCCTTAATGGTTTCTGCACTCACGCTACCTCCATCCAGCACACCAACACTCTCTGTTCCAACAAAAACTTCAGTGCCATCTTTTCGTACAAAAAGGAACAAAACTAACACAAAAATCAGCACGGCTATCCCCAAAACCATTTGCTTTTTTGGCAATGATAGTCGGCTTTTGGGTCTTCTCTTCTGCCCTGTATGAGGCTTTTGTGGCCTTCTTGTTCGATTTTCGTTATTTTGATTCGATATCTTCCTCTTTTTTACTCCGTATATTACCCGCTCATCTCTACGGGGAAAATTTTCCTTACCATCGGTCACTTTGATACCACCTACTTTCCCTCGTCTCATTCGACTAAAACTAGTATTATTGTAATTTATTCAACAGCGGATTGCAAGCAAAAGACAGTATAACTGAAAAACTGTACACCAATGATAACAATGCTCTTGTTTTAGACTGGTATCCGTCGATATTTCAGTTACTAACCCAATTTAAATACATGTAAAAAACCATAGGGGAACCTATGGTTTGAATGTTGGACAAAGTAATTATTATAAAACAAAGGAAAGCAATTCACACAAGATCCACTGCTTATTTAGATATAAAAGTAAATTTCTTATACGAAAGGATAGGTCTAAAGAAGTTGAATGTTAAAGGGTGTCGGCCAAGCCGACACCCTTCCCTAAGATTTCTTGGGGATTATATTGATTATTTATTGCGAATGGAACGTAAAATAAATTCCGTGTGATATTTGATATGACCATGGGCAACCGTTGCCCCTTCTTCAGCATCATGATTTTCAATTGCACGCAGAATTCCTCTATGGTGGGCAACAACGGCAGGGATGGTGCTATCTACCTTCAAATGTGCCATACGATAGCGGTAAAGCTGAATACGAAGATTCTGATAAATCTGAGCTAGTTTGTCATTTTCTGTTGATTTTAAAATCAGATCGTGAAAATCCTCATCTAATTGAATGATTCGTTCCAAATCGTTTTCGTCAATGGCACGCTCAAATTCTCCCTCCAACTTCTTTAACTGCTGAAGATCCTCTTTTTTCATCTTTGTGCAAGCTATACTAGTGGCAAGACTCTCCAAGGCACCTCTCACTTCAAGAATATTCACAATATCCTTTTCGCTCATATCCAACACCTGAGCGCCCTTTCTGGGTACAAGCTCCACCAGATTTTCCAAAGCCAGCATACGCAATGCCTCTCTAACGGGGGTTCTACTTACACCAAGCTTATCTGCCAGCTGATTCTCCATCAGTCTTTCGCCGGGAACCAATTTTCCCACTAAAATTGCCTCTCTCAGGGTATGAAAAACTACGTCCCGAAGTGGCAAGTACTCATTGGTATTAATATTAAATTTCGTTTCTTCCATTTCTTTCTTCTCCTCTCTTACCACTGCTACTGTGGTAAATCTTGGTGACTACAACCTCCTTCAAACCGAATTTTTTCCGGATTGTCGCCGCCGCCTTTTTTGCATCCTCTTCTTCCTTAAACAGTCCAAAAACCGTGGGACCGCTCCCGCTCATCAAGGCACCTTCTGCGCCTAGATGAACCAATTCCTCCTTCAGCTGAGCAATTTGCGGATGCATGGGTATTGTCACGGTCTCCAGAACATTTCCAAGAAGCCGCCCCATTTTTGTAATATCCGCCTCAGCCATAGCTTGTATCATCCCTTTTGTATCGGGATGATCCTGGACACTCTGCCAATTCAGTCCACGGTATACCGACGCCGTAGAAACACTGACAGGAAGCTTTACCAGTACAACATAACACATAGGGCATGGGCATTTCACTGGCGTCAGAATTTCTCCAACACCCTCAGATACCACTGTTCCCCTTTGAACGCAGTATGGGATGTCTGACCCCAAAAGAAAAGCCAAGCTTTCCAATTCTTTCATGGAAAGCCCTAATTCAAACAAGCGATTCATTCCAACCAATACTGCAGCACAATCCGCACTTCCTCCTGCCAAGCCTGCCGCCACAGGAATGCGCTTATCAATTTCGATAAAAACACCTTCCGTAATGCCATACTTGGCCTTCATCAACTCCGCCGCACGGTACGCCAAATTGCGGTTATCCGTTGGCAGCCAAGCCAAGTTGCTTTTTAGAATAATTTCATTTTTTCGGATTCGCTTCATGTAAATTCCGTCGTATAAGCTAACCGTCTGCATAATGCTTTGAATCAGATGGTAGCCGTCCTCACGCTTGCCTGTTACATCCAATGTTAAGTTGATTTTTGCTCTTGCTCTTAATCTAATGTCTTTCAAAATACACCCTCATGAATAATAATACTGTATACATTGTCTCCTTTATTGTACAATATTTTCGACAAAGTTACAACTGCCATCTTATACAAAAAAACTAGTATCTCCTATATGAAAAACGCTAATAAAAAAAATTTAGTAGCACTTTTATATCCTTTCTTCCTTATAATTTAGACAAGGTTTTTTCTTAAAAATTCCTCTTGCAATTTAAAGTCAGTGGTGTATAATGATGTCGTAAAAACATAATACCTCTTCAGGGCAGGGTGAAACTCCCGATCGGCGGTAAAGTCCGCGAGCGAAAGCAGGATTTGGTGAAATTCCAAAACCGACAGTATAGTCTGGATGGAAGAAGAGCAAACATAAAAGTGGCAATCTATTTTTTTCAATTGTCCCTTTTCACAGCAGTAACTCTGTGCCTTTTTGGCATACCATAATTTCTTTTCATAGAATCATGGGAGGTTTTTTTGCTGTTTCAAAATGTTTGATATGCCCTGTATGAGCTTTTTTGGCACATACAGGGCTTTTTATTGTGAATTTGCGGTTTTATTTTGTGTATACTTCAAATGCAAAAAATCGCAATTTCCCTCTTATACAGAGGTCTCTTTCTCTATCCACTTCTTTGGGAACTCTCTCCCACCTTTCCCCTGAAGGAAAGGAAGTTATCCCTATGGTAAATGAAAAATATATGAAGCGTGCTATCACTTTGGCAAAAAACGCACTGGGTTATACCAGTCCAAATCCTTTGGTAGGCGCAGTTATTGTAAAAGACAATAAAATCATCGGCGAAGGCTATCATCATAAAGCCGGCGAACTCCATGCTGAACGTATGGCTCTTATCGATTGTAAGGAAAGCCCAAAAGGAGCCACCATTTACGTTACACTGGAACCTTGTTGCCATCAAGGGCGTACCCCTCCTTGCACCGATGCCATTATTGAAGCTGGCATTCAACATGTGGTCATTGGTTCCTCTGACCCTAACCCTATGGTTATGGGCAACGGCATAAAGACTTTGGGTGAACACGGTATCACTGTGACCTCTCATTTTTTACAAAAAGAATGCGACGAAATAAATCAGGTATTTTTTCACTACATCACAACAAGAATGCCCTATGTGGCTCTTAAATATGCCATGACTGCCGACGGCAAAATCGCTACTGTAACTGGAGCTTCTCGTTGGATAAGCAACGACGTGTCACGACACCATGCCCACAATCTGCGCCATGTGTACAGCAGTATCTTGGTAGGTATTGAAACGGTTTTGCAGGATGATCCTTTTCTAAATTGCAGACTGGAACACGCAGTACAGCCTATCCGGATTATTTGCGATAGCCACTTACGTATACCTTTGGATTGCCAAATTTGCATAACAGCAAAAGAGTATAAAACCATTATCGCTTATGCCAACGATAGCTTTGGAAATAAAGAAGCTTTAGAAGGCATGGGTCTTACCTTGTGGCAACTACCTGATGAAAACAACCAGGTATCTTTAACCAATCTGTTAAAGAAGTTAGGGGAAAATGGCATTGACAGCGTATTGGTTGAAGGTGGTGGAAGTATTCATTTTTCTTTTTTGCAATCCCGTCTAGCCCAAAAACTATATATTTATTTTGCCCCTAAAATTTTTGGCGGTAAAGATGCAAAATCCCCAGTGGCAGGAAAAGGCATTCCCCAGCCGGAAGACGCCTTTGAGCTAAAATTATTGGACAGTCAGATTTTAGATGGCGATATTTTATTGGAATATGAAATAGAATCCAATCCAGGGGATAAAAAAAATCTCTGACCTTATCACTTTGAAATAGAGACCGTCTACAGAAGATTTTAGAAAAAATTGCTTGGACTGCATGTAAGGTTCGGGTAATTCCCCACGAATTCCTTAAAAAGACCTATGAAAAAGGAGATGCTTTATGTTTACAGGTTTGATTGAAGAAATCGGCTTTATAGAAAAAATAATTACACAAAATAGCAGTGGCCAGATGATTATTCACGCAAAAGCAATACAAGAGGGAACAAAACTGGGCGATAGTATTGCAGTAAATGGCGTTTGCCTCACTGTTACCAACGTATCACAAACCTCTTTTACCGCCGACGTAATGCCTGAAACCTTGAAACGGAGTAATCTTGGACAGCTGCACAAAGGTTCCCCTGTTCATCTAGAGCGGGCAATGGCGGCAAACGGACGCTTTGGGGGGCATATGGTCAGTGGTCATATCGACGGAACGGGCATAATCTCGTCAAGAAAGCAAGAGGGAAATGCAACCCGCCTTTTTATTACCGCAGCCCCCCCACTCCTACGGCAGATAATCGAAAAAGGATCTATCGCCATTGATGGTGTCAGTCTAACAGTCATTTCTGTAGAGCAGACCCAGTTCTCTGTGGGTATTATCCCCCATACAAGTACACAGACCATTTTATTAGATAAAAACATCGGGGATAGCGTAAATCTGGAAACAGATGTTATCGCCAAATATATACAACGTTATTTTGAAAATAACAGTCAACAGCAGGAGAAACCTTTAACCTTAGCATTTCTAAGAGAGAATGGATTTTAGGAGGAGAAAAAATGTATAACTATCACACCATTGAAGAAGCACTAGAAGAATTAAAGCAAGGAAAAGTTATTCTTGTTACCGACGACCCAGACCGTGAAAACGAAGGCGATTTTATCTGTGCCGCAGAATTCGCCACCCAAGAAAATGTAAACTTTATGGCGAAATTCGGGAAAGGATTAATCTGCATGCCAATGAGCGAGGAGCTGGGGCATAAACTTGGTCTGCCCCAAATGGTATCGGAAAATACAGATAATCATTCCACAGCTTTTACGGTTTCCATTGACCATGTGAATACCACCACGGGTATTTCGGCGGCAGAACGCTCTATCACAGCCCTTAAATGCGTGGAGGGGGATGCAAAGCCAGAGGACTTTCGCAGACCAGGGCATATGTTCCCCTTAATTGCCAGAAAAGGCGGGGTTTTAAAGCGGGAAGGACATACTGAGGCCACGGTGGATTTAATGCGTCTTGCTGGCTTAAAGGAATGTGGTCTTTGTTGCGAAATTATGGCAGAGGATGGCACCATGATGCGCACACCAGAGCTTTGGAAAGTTGCAAAGGAGCATAATCTAAAATTTATTACCATACATGATTTGCAAAATTACTGCCGTCGCCATGAAAAACATGTGCATTGCGAGGCAGCGGCAAACCTGCCAACCCCTTATGGCGAGTTCAAAATCTACGGCTATGTGAACGATATCACAGGGGAGCATCACGTTGCCTTGGTGAAAGGGGAAATTGGCAACGGAAAGGACATCCTTTGTCGAGTGCATTCGGAATGCCTGACTGGAGATGTATTTGGTTCCTGCCGTTGTGACTGTGGCCAACAGCTCGCCGCAGCCATGGCACAAATTGAGAAAAAAGGAAGAGGGATTCTTTTATATATGCGCCAAGAAGGCAGAGGCATTGGCTTAATCAACAAATTAAAGGCATATGCCCTTCAGGAACAAGGGCAAGACACAGTAGAGGCCAACATTGCCCTTGGCTTTGCCCCTGATTTAAGAGAATATTGGATTGGCGCACAAATTTTGCAGGATTTAGGTGCCAAAGAGTTACATCTACTTACCAATAATCCTGAAAAGGTATATGGCCTTGGGGGTTTCGGCGTAGAGATTACGATGCGTGTGCCCATCGAAATCGAGCCCCAAGAATACGATTTGGAATATCTAAAAACCAAGCAAGAAAAAATGGGACATATTTTTTCCCAAGCCCTTTAATAGTTTTAGGGGCTAATCACGAAAGCTAAGCCAAACACGTTTAGGCGTTTACCCTTCGCTGGCACTGCAAATAATGGCAAACTATCTTGGCCAGCCAATTAAAAAGGGTATAGTCTAAGCTTTCCAGGTCAAGTCGAAAACCAATACATACAAGCAATAAAGGCTCTAAATAAAAATTTTTGCAATCGTATAATTAGGAGGAATACTAACATGAAATTGATTCAAGGAAATTTAATTGCAACAGAAATGAAAGTAGCAATTGTGGCGTCCCGTTTCAATGATTTTATTGTTGGAAAGCTCATTGATGGCGCGGAGGATGCTCTCCTACGCCACGGTGTCGATGCAGACAATATTTCATTGGTACGTGTCCCAGGGGCATTTGAAATCCCTCCTGCGGCGAAACTTCTGGTAAACAGCCACGCATATGATGCGGTGATCTGCCTTGGCGCTGTCATTCGTGGCGCAACCACCCACTATGACTATGTTTGTAGTGAGGTTTCAAAAGGAATTGCCCATCTTTCCATGGAAACCAACACTCCTGTTCTTTTTGGTGTTGTCACCACAGAAAATATTGAGCAAGCCATTGAGCGAGCAGGAACAAAGGCCGGAAATAAGGGTTATGATACTGCATTGGCAGCCATTGAGATGGTAAACCTCTCTATCGAAATGAAAAAACAGGGAAATTAATCTTCCCATAGCATAACAAGGGGATTCCCAAATGGGAACCTCCTTGTAAAATAAAAGCTGAAACGGGTTACAAATTAAACGTCTTTTGAGTAAATCCTATCTATAAATCCACCAATGGTTAAGTTTTCTTTAATTATTCGGAAAATTTGTATTGAAACCTAATTTTGTATTATAATCAATATACATAATACAACAATTTATCCGTACAGGAGGGATTCTATGGAGGATTTTTATATAAAGAATAAACAAGCAGTACAAAACTTAATCATCCTTTGCGGGGGAATATTGGTTTGTTTTCTATTTTTCCGTTACTTATTTCCGATTTTTTTGCCTTTTATTTTAGGCTGGCTATTAAGCCTTATGTTTATTCCATTGGCGGATCAATTAGAGAAATATCACATTCCCCGCTGGGCAGGGGCACTTGTGGGAATACTTATTCTTATTTCTGTCCTTGGATCTTTAGGGTATTTCGCAGGAAACCAGCTTTACCAACAGCTTCAAAACCTACTAAATGACCTCCCTTTCTATATAGAAAAAATGGAAGAAGGTTTCACCCTGTTTTGGATAAAAATAGATAGCCTCCTTGTGGATTTACCTGATGAAATCACAAACATTACTGCGAATTTACAAGATGGAATTTTTGGCATTCTCCTTTCCGTGGTTCAAAGCAGTGGCTCTGTTTCAATGATTGCCGCTGTTCCAAAGATTTTATTGGGTTTTTTCATTGCCTTATTTTCTGCTTTTTTCCTTACAAAGGATAAAGAAAGCATTCACAAGGCGTTTAAAACCCATGTTGAACCACTCCTTGGTGGTTCCCTAGAAGCCACAAAACGGGATTTAGCCGCCTCCCTTTGGGGATATGCCAAAACACAGTTGATACTGATGGGCTACATCTTTCTTATCTGTATCATTGGTTTGTATGTTTTAAACTCCCCTTATGCCTTATTGTTGAGTGTTGTCATTGCCATCATTGATGCCCTTCCATTCTTTGGTAGCGGATTCATTCTTTGGCCCGGAGCAATACTTCATTTTGCACTAGGCAATAATGCCTTAGGAATTGGTTATCTTGTTATTTACGGCGTAGTTCAAGTTGTACGTCAATTGATGCAACCTAAAATACTTGGTGACCAAATTGGGATGCACCCTTTGCTAGCTCTGTTTTCTATGTACTTTGGATATCGCTGCATCGGCTTTTGGGGACTGATTCTTGGACCTATTGTTGCCGTTGTCTTACGAACCATTCTTCTGTTACAACAAAAAAACAATAAAGATTTTAGCAAAAATTAGAAAAGGTCTGGGGAAATTCCCCAGACCTTTTCTAAAAAATTATATTTTTTACGCCAACTAAAATAATTAGATGTAACGGATAAAAAACATAGAAAAAATACTTCGGTAAATGTATTGTTCTTTTCCATCTCACTCCCGCCAAGGGAAAAGCAAGAATGGATAAGCCTTGTAGCCAAGTTCCTGTAAAATACCCATAAACCACCTGAAGAATGCCCTGCCAGTAAAATGAAACTGCCCGAGCAGATTCATAAAATCCATATAAAAATATGGTAGCAACCCCATACCAGCTATAACTGCATTTCACCCAATAGGATAAAATCAGCAAGGCCCCTGCCAAAAACCTCTCTTTTCCTTCTCTTTTCCATAGCCATAGCACTACCCCGCCCAATGCTAAGGTAAATAGAGGGTTTAAATTGGTATTTTCAAAGGCCAATCTATAAATGGGCTGAGAAATTACTGCCGCCAAAAGAATACGAAAAAGATATCTTTGAAAATTAGATGTATGTTCTACCCCTTGGGCAATGCCATATGCAAACAAAGGAAAAGACAGCCTACCTATAAGCCGAAACCCAATTTGTTCAGGAAAAAACAGCGCTCCAATATGATCT
>NZ_DALYUL010000001.1:195714-211477 GCF_031981185.1 Anaerotignum sp.
TATCAACATCAAAACTGCCGCCAGTGCCGCCGTGAAGTGATTTCGCTTCTCCATTACTCATCCCCAAACATGGCAGTAGAAAGATAGCGCTCCCCAGTATCAGGCAAAAACACAACAATATTCTTCCCTGCATTTTCAGGACGCTCTGCCACTTTCATTGCAGCAAAAATCGCAGCACCAGAAGAAATACCCACCAAAAGCCCTTCCGTTTTTGCTATTTCTTTACCAAATTGAAAAGCTTCTTCATTTTCAACAGCAATAATTTCATCATAAATTTTAGTATCTAATATAGAAGGAACAAAGTTTGCACCTATCCCTTGAATTCCATGGGAGCCCGCCACACCCTTAGACAATAGAGGGGATGATGCCGGTTCAACAGCAATAATCTGAACCTTTGAATTTTTTTCTTTTAAATATTTGCCCACTCCGGAAATGGTGCCTCCTGTTCCAATTCCTGCTACAAATATATCAACTTGACCTTCTGTATCTCGAAAAATCTCGGGGCCCGTTGTTTCGTAATGGGCTTTTACATTGGCTGGGTTATCAAACTGCCCTGGTACAAAGGAGTTGGGAATTTCTTTTTGCAATTCCTCTGCCTTTTCAATGGCGCCTGCCATCCCTTTTGCACCTGGGGTCAACACCAATTCCGCACCAAAGGCCTTCATCAACATACGCCGTTCCATGCTCATAGAATCGGGCATAACGATAAGGGCGCGGTACCCCTTCGCCGCTGCCACAACCGCTAAGCCGATCCCGGTGTTCCCACTGGTAGGCTCAATTATGGTGGCACCCTCCTTCAATATTCCTCTTTCCTCCGCATCTTCAATCATGGCCTTTGCCACTCTATCCTTAGCACTGCCTCCTGGATTCATAAATTCAACCTTTGCCAATATTTTTGCTTGAAGATTATATTTCTTTTCGAACTGTGTCAACTCTAATAATGGGGTTTCTCCGATTAATTCTTCAATACTGTGATAAATCATACTTTTTCATCCTTTCTGCTTCCTTTTATTGTTCAAATGGTACCACTGATGCAAATTCTCATCAAGCAATATCTCTATTGTTATTCCCTTCCTTTTATGCTACTATGAAAAATGAATTTGTAAATCTTTTTTTTCGATGTTCTGAAAAAAATTAACATTTCATATCCTTTTCTTGCAATGTATCATTGCTCATTTTTAAAAGAAAAGCCTTGAAGCCAATTGTTCAGTACTCGAAATAAATTTAAAGAAAGGATCTGACTACTTATGAAACTCGGTCGTAACGATCTCTGCTGGTGCAATAGCGGTAAAAAATATAAGCAATGCCATGGAGCAATGGATGATAAAATTGCACAATACAAAGCAAAAGGGGCAGAAGTCCCCTCACATAAGATTATTAAAATACCGGAACAAATTGAAGGTATTCGAAAGGCCGGAAAATTAAATACAGAAATTTTAGATATGGTGGCAGAAAAAATATGTGCCGGTATTTCTACAGAAGATATCAATACCTTGGTACACGAATATACCATCTCCCATGGAGGTACACCGGCACCCCTGGGCTACTGTGGATACCCCAAAAGCGTATGCACCTCAGTTAACAATGTCATTTGCCATGGTATACCTTCTCCCGATGAAGTCCTAAAAGATGGGGATATTATAAATGTTGATGTTACTACTATTTTAAACGGCTATTACGCTGACGCATCCCGTATGTTTTGCATTGGCGAAGTCAGTCCGGAAGCAAAAAAATTAATTCAGGTAACCAAAGAATCCGTAGACTTGGCATTAAAAGAAGTAAAGCCTTGGGGCTTTCTAGGTGATATCGGTTTTGTCATCAGCGAATATATTCACGCCAACGGCTACACCGTTTTGCGAGATATTGGCGGGCATGGTGTTGGCAATGATTTTCATGAAGATCCTTATGTTTGCCACATTGGCAAACGAGGAACGGGTATGCTTTTGGTTCCCGGTATGGTTTTCACCATTGAGCCTATGGTAAACGCAGGAAAAGAAGCGTTTTTCCAAGATGAAGAAAATGGATGGACAATTTACACGAAAGATGGTTCTTTATCTGCCCAGTGGGAATATACCGTCCTTGTGACAGAAGATGGTGCAGAGATTATTACCCACTAAATTGGATGAGGTCTAAATATGAAGAAGGATAATTTAGTCTATTTTTACGGGGCATTGCAAGGAACCTACTGGATGAGCTATGGATGTATTGCCAGCTTTGCTGCGGTGTATCTATTAGACCAAGGTTTTACCAATGGAAGTATTGGACTTTTAATTGCTGTTTCTAGCTTTCTCTCCGTCCTTTTACAACCGATCATCGCATCAGCAGCAGATGAAGGTACGCAGTTTACGGTAAAGGGAGCTTTTAAAATTTTATGCCTTGCCCAAATTGTACCTTTTGTGCTCCTGACTGCGTTCAACCCACCTATGATACTTGTAGCTGTCTTGTATGGGCTGATTATCCTGTTGGGGCTTTCCATGCAGCCAATTCTAAGTGCATTCGGCATGCAAATGATTCAAAATGGAATTCCCCTAAATTTTGGCGTGGCAAGGGGCATTGGCTCCTTTGCCTATTCTGTTTTAACATTTTTTTTAGGAACGCTGACTATAATTTTTTCCACCAAGTGTATCCCCATGATAGCTTGTGGATTAACCATAGTGATTTTGCTAATTTTGAAGCAGTTCCCTGAAATGGACTCCCAGAAATCCGTAAATCCCCTTCAGGGTGGCACTCTTACTGTTTTAAAAAATAATCCGCGTTTTGCCTTACTTGTGGTTGGAATTGCCTGCGTCTTCATATCTCATAGTGCAATCAATAACTACATGATACATATTTTAAAGCGAATTGGAAAAGGGAACGAAGCCTTGGGTCAGATTATGGCCTTTACCGCCCTTTTGGAAGTACCGGCCATGCTTTTGTGTACAAAGATCATTCGTAAATGGGATTGCGGAAAGCTCCTACAAGTCACCGCCATATTTTTTGTGTTTAAAGCAGTTGGTGTTACTCTTGCTACCAATATCTCTTTGCTGTATATTGCGTTAAGCTTTCAAGCAATCTCCTTTGCTCCCTTTACGGCAGCAATTGTTTATTATGTGAGCACCACCTTAGAAAAACATGACCAAGTAAAAGGCCAATCTCTAATTACAATTGGCATAACCATTGGAAATATTCTGGGTAGCCTTGTTGGGGGATATCTATTACAATTTTTCAACGTAGGCCTTATGTTATGGCTTTTCTCAGCTCTATGTATCATTGGTATGGCATTCTTCCTTTTGGGTGTGAGCCGTACCCCTGGTGAGGATATAGCCTGCTAGGCCTAGCCTTTGTGTGTTACGATTCTCACTGAAATAACGAAGTAAAAGTCCTGTTTTTATGTCACTACTATGACGTAAAACCGGACTTTTTTTATACAACATCTCTGCCTAAATCACTTTTTAGTTTACAATTGGCCTCACCGATATCAACAATCGTAAAGCCCCACATAAATACAAAATTACTAGAATTATTTAGACCCTCCAAACAAATTTCAACCATAAAAAGTAGAGAAATAGTTTCTTTTTACTTTGTAGCTAATCCATTTAAATTAAGATCCATCCCTATCACACCAATAAGCTCTCCTTTTTTTGAATAATAAGGTAATGCCAGAGTGACACAGGGATTTTTCGTTATTCCCGACACATAAATTCCAGAAATATATTTTTCTCCCCCGATGCTTGCTTGAAACCATTCCCTAATTTTTGCATTTGCTATGCTAGCAGAGGGAATAGAGCTAAAAAATCTACCGTTTATATCATTGGTCCATACCGCTTCAACTACATCCTCATGCTCATCCTTAAATTTTCCAAGCATGTTATCATGAAGGCTCGAATCATTGGTTAAAAATTCTTGGTGACTCACCAACTCCGTCTGGATAATTTTAAAGTATTCTTGTGCAGTCTCATTAAGGGTTGCCAAAAATTTTTCCGTTTTAAATATCCCAGGCAGTTGGATAGTGCTATTGGAAATTTCCCACAATTCATCGGAAGCAATGCCCAACTTTCTGCTCATTTTTGCAATATTTTCTACCCTTTCCTTCTGACTTAACGCAGAATGATAAACCCCATCTGCATTTAAGCTCGTTATGTTTACCAATTCTTCCATGCTTTCCATTTGCTCTCCCACCATATCAGAAATTTTACTTTGTTCATCGCTAATGGTATTGATTTCTTCAACAGTGGTAATCACCTTTTGAAAGGATTGGCTCATTCTTTGGAGATTCTCTTCTATTAATTTAGAAAAAGCCACACCACTTTCCACGCTTTCGTTATTCTGTGCAATGTCACGGTAAACATTGTTTACATCATTTTTCATGGCTAAAATCTGTGCCTCAATATCTTTGACAAATACCTCAGTCATTTGCGAAAGACTTTTAAATTCAGAAGCCACCACCGTAAAGCCCTGCCCTGCCTCACCGGCCCTGGCTGCTTCAATGGATGCATTAATGGAAATCAGCTTCATATTTGATAAAATAGCAGTTATTTCTTTCAGCATACCCGAAATCTTCTCTGATGTTTCCTTCAAGGTTTCTATGGCGTTGGCAGCATTACCACTTGTTTGCTTGATTTTTCCAATTACTTCAACAATATTCATAATTTCCGCTTTGCTATTGCAAATGGTTTGTTCCGAACTCCTGCTATTTTCATCAAGCTGATAAGCCATATCTCTGGTGGTACTGGTCAATGAAACTAAATTTTTAATTTCCGCCGAAGATTTCGCAATAATGTGATTCACCTCTGTCATTTGTCCCGCCATTTGGGTGGACTGCTGAAATAGGTTTTTTGAATATGTATTGCTTTCATCCACAGTTAGTTCAATTTCTGCTGAAACCGATTGTATACTCCCTGAGGCCACTGCCAATTCCTGAGACAATTTATTTTCGTCATTTTTCCATTGCATCAAGGTTCTATTCCATATAAACTGCGTAATCGCCCCAACAAAAACACATCCTAATATGCTGACTATTTTATATAGATTTGTTTCCGTTACAAAACATAAGAGAACTAAAATAAGGGCCCAAATTCCATGAATAACCACAATTTCATATTTTTTCATAACCAAGCCTCCCTAAAAAAATACTCCTTTCAGCACTTCATTGTATTAACAAATCAGTACTGAAAGGAGCCCCATTACTCGACAAAATTATTTTATTGAAGATATTACCATATAACTTGTCATAATGCAAGAATTAGTTCGTTTGGTAACCATCAAACAAGCTTGTTTTCGTTTTCTTGCATCTCTGATTCGCCTTGTTCCTCCATAGGTTCAAGTGCTTTGATTCGATTTTCCAGCGCTTCTATTTTCGTCTGTAATTCTAGATAGCTAGAGATTAAAATTGTAAAAAACAAAGCAATCGTTGCAATTACTGCAATCACACTTTCCATAATCAGCGAACCAAAGAAAAGGAAAATACCACACAGAATAAAACATATCACAAATGTCTCAAAAAAACGTTTTATTTTTATCACCCCTTCAGAAAAATAAATTAAAGTATCTGTAAACCAGCATACCATAAATTTACTTATTTCTCCATTTAACTTCCCAGCTTCGTCAGCGACAATTATCTCCTGAAGCTTTCCACAAAAAAAGTCCATGTGTAGGTTTAAACCCTTACACATGGACTTTTTTATAATGCGGATGACAGGACTTGAACCTGCACCAGGAAACCCCGACTAGAACCTGAATCTAGCGCGTCTGCCAATTCCGCCACATCCGCACGTGGACAACTCGCTAAGTAATAATAATATATTCGACCATAAAAGTCAAGGGATTTCTCGATATTTTTTCTTTCACAGGAAAAATTGTATTAAAACAGGGACAAGCAACGTACAAGTAATTCCACTCATAAAAGCGATGACTGCAGTCTTTCCATCAGTATGTTTGCTAATCATTCCCAACGTGGTATCCATAGCAGTGGCCCCTGCTGGTGCAATGGCGCTATAAGAATTTAAGTATTTTACCAAAAAAGGAATCAGAATAAAGGTAAGCATCTCCCGAAAAACGTTAGATAAAAAGGATATGGTTCCTCCAACGGGATTTCCCGCATTTGTTAGAATAATTCCAGACAAACTATACCAACCTAAGCCTGCAGCAATGGCCATTCCTTCCTTAAAATGCATTTGCGTTATCAGTGCAGCAATGGCACCACCGCATAATGAACCTAAAATAACACCAAGAGGGATCAGGAGGATGCGAAAGCCCATTTGGCGAACCTGAACAAAAACCTGTCGATTCAGTCCCAAATCAATCCCAACGGAAAATAGTAATATTAAAAGCATAACAGAGGATGTCTCATCCAAAAAAGCTGCAATTTCCATGGGCATATACATTCCGCCAAGAATGCCCAATACCAAAACAATTAAAATAGCAAAACTCATTTTTTCCCCTCCTTTTCAAAAAACAGCTTACTAAAAAGAAAAACGAAAAGGATGCTTCCAATGATTGCGAAAATAGCAAATAGAAGAGCCTGCCCTCCCAATGAAGGCAAATTTCGAATCACCTCACCATTTCTGCCAATGCTAACCCCCATACAAAAAATCAAGAGCATCAACCAAAGGGTTTGCAAACGGCAATTTAATTTCACTTGTTTTTCCTTAAGCAGTCCGAAGAAACCAATTGCAAATCCCATTGCCAACGCCAAAAATATTTTCCACATTTTCATCCCCCCATAAATTCGCTGCCACACTACTTCGTTTACTCTATTCTAGCTATTACCATCAATTGATTGCACCTTTGTTCTCACCAAAAATTACTCTATAATATGCCCGTTACCTCTAGAATGGGTACCATTGCAAAAAATCTTAAACTTTGAAAAAAAAAGCTGCCCCCGAAATACAAGGGCAACACTTTTTATCGGGCATCTTTTAACAACTGTACTACTTTATCAATCTCTTCCTTAGAAACATAATTATGGGTCACAAACCGCATCATTCCGTTGTCCTCACCGTTGATACGTACATCATGGTCAGCCATATAACTTACCAGTGCTCCTGAATCCAGAGGGAAGTTCTTTAGTTTGAAAAACACCATATTAATTTGCTGGCGTTCCTCATAAACCGACAAGCCTTCTACTTCCTGCAAGCGTGCACATAAATACTTTGCATTATCGTGATCTTCCTGCAATCTTTTGGACATTTCTTGTAAAGCAAGAATGCCTGCCGCCGCCAAAATTCCTACCTGCCGCATACCGCCACCAAGAATTTTACGTTTTCTTCTTGCCAAGGCAATAAATTCTTTACTGCCCATTAATACAGAACCGGCGGGGGCACAGAGACCTTTTGACAAGCAAACAGAAATAGTATCTGCATATTGTGCCATTTCCTTTACATCAACATTTAAATAAGTGGCTGCATTAAAGATACGGGCACCATCAACATAAACGGGCAACTGATATTTTTCTGCAAGAGCCTTCACATTTTTCATGTAATCCACAGAACGTACTTGCCCATCGGAATCAGCATTTTCGTAACTAATCAGTGCGGTTCTTGGCTGATGAATATCATCTGGGTCTTTTCTGATATATTCCTCAATCAAGTCCAGAGACATCTCCCCCCTCACATTGAGTACAGAGCGCAATTGTGCCCCTGCAATGATTGCAGAAGCCCCTGCCTCATGGGCAATAATATGGCAATTATCAGGAAGGATAACCTCTTCTCCCCTTTGAACATGAGTAAATAAAGCAAGCTGATTGGCCATTGTCCCTGTGGGAACAAAAAGCGCCGCTTCCTTGCCGAAGATTTCTGCCGCCAGCCTCTCTAGCTCGTTCATTGTGGCATCGTCTCCGTAAACGTCATCACCAACCACAGCACTTGCCATAGCTTTTCTCATTTCTTCCGTTGGCACAGTAACTGTATCACTTCTAAAGTCGATTTTTCCGTTAATCAATGCTTACGCCTCCTCTGTCAATTTTAAGCGCAAATTATTAATTTCTTCATCTTCCAAATATTCATCATAGGACATTTGTCTATCAATAATTCCACCGGGCAGAATTTCAATAACTCTATCAGCAATGGTTTGTACAAACTGATGGTCATGAGAATCAAAAAGCAGCGTACCTTTATATTCAGACAAACCTTCATTTAACGCTGTGATAGATTCCAAGTCTAAGTGGTTTGTGGGCTCGTCCATAATCAAAACGTTTGCTCCACTCATCATCATTTTACAAAGCATACAACGCACTTTCTCACCACCGGACAAAACATTGGCAGATTTCAGAGCTTCCTCACCACTAAAGAGCATACGTCCCAACCATCCACGGATATCCGCATCATACTGCTCTCCTTCCTTGGCAAAAGGTCTCAACCACTCAATCAAAGATTCCTTGCGGCCTTCAAAATATTCTGAGTTATCTTTAGGGAAATAGCCTGTTTTGGTTGTAATGCCCCACTTGAATTTTCCTTCATCAGGCTCTACTTCTCCCATTAAAATTTGAAATAACGTAGTTCTTGCAATTTCATCCTTGCCTACAAAGGCAACTTTTTCATTAGGCCGTATCATAAAGCTAATGTTGTCCAATATCTTTTTACCATCAATGGTTTTAGAAATATTTTCCACCAATAAAACATCATTTCCCACTTCTCTGTCTTGCTTAAAGCTACAGAAGGGATAACGTCTGCTGGAAGGCTTAATGGTATCCATCTGAAGGTTGTCCAACAATTTCTTTCTACTGGTTGCCTGTTTTGCCTTGGAAGCATTTGCGCTAAAGCGCTGAATGAATTCCTGCAGCTCTTTCATTTTCTGCTCCACCCGTTTATTCTGATCTTTAATTTGACGCTGGGTCATCTGAGTAAAGCTATACCAGAAATCGTAGTTACCAACAAACATTGTAACTTTGCCGTAATCAATATCGGCAATATTGGTACAAACCTTATTTAAGAAATGTCTATCATGGGATACAACAATAACGGTGTTCTCAAAGTTCAATAAGAAGTCTTCTAACCATCTAATTGCGTGAATATCCAAATGGTTGGTAGGCTCGTCCAGAAGCAAAATATCAGGATTCCCAAATAATGCCTGAGCCAAAAGCACCTTCACCTTTTGTGTACCAGTCAGTTCCTTCATTTTAACATAATGCAATTCATTGGTAATACCTAGGCCGTTCAACAACATTTCTGCATTGGATTCGGCAGACCATCCGTCCAATTCGGCAAATTCCCCTTCCAGTTCGGAAACCTTAATGCCATCCTCATCTGTAAAATCTGCTTTAGAATACAGTTCTTCCTTTTCCTTCATAATTTCATATAATCTTTTGTGACCATACAAAACTGTTTGAACAACTTCCAAATCATCAAACAAGAAGTGATCCTGCTTTAAAACACCCATTCTTTCGCCGGGGGTTATGGCAACAGACCCCTTATTGGGTTCAATTTCCCCAGATAAAATTTTCAAAAATGTAGACTTTCCGGCGCCATTGGCACCAATAAGCCCATAACAATTCCCTTTTGTAAAGTTAATATTTACATCATTAAAAAGCACTCTGCCCCCGTACTGAAGGCTGACACCCTGTGCTGCGATCATAGTATATTCTCTCCTTTTTTCAAGTCAATCTTTTTCATTATAGCATCATCCCACAAAAAAAACAGTATTATTTATAAAATCCTTTCATTATCAGCACTTCTCACGTTTTTTTTGGGAAATTCATCTCTTTCCTCTTCATTTTTTCAAAAAATAAAACCCCTGTTTTCACAAGGGTTTCAGAATATCAACATATGTATCCATCCTTTGAAAAATATAGTGTTCTTTCAAAGTTTTTTTCAGGCATACAACGGAATAAGCTTTGACTACTTTTTATCCTTAGTTGAATTATTTTCTATCAGAGATATTTCTTTTTCATAGTTAATTGCACTTCTGGCTCCAGATGGAATATCGATTTTTTTCACTTCTCCAAGTTTGGAAATATTTTGTGTAATCGTATATTTTTCAACCTTGATCGCCTCTGTTCCTTCCTGACCCAATTCCTGCAGCACATGATTCATAACAGTTTCCAATGTTTTTCCAAAATCGACGGTAAAAGAAAGAGGTGTTCCATCCTCTTTTAACTGGATTTCAAAAGGAACTGCTTCCACATCAGAATAATAATTCTCACCAACACCATTCATGCCCGCAATTTGCAGGAAAAATCCCGCTTCGCATACATTATAAACCTTTTGTGCCGGTATCTTCCCTGTTATGGTCACAACACCGCTAATGGCGGAAACCAGTTTCCATTCATCCCCCGCATTCAACAAAATACTCATATCCTTAACGGCATCATACATGCCCACAAACTTCATTGCATTTTCTTCTGCCAATGTCATTTCAGTCCACTGTCCATCATATGACATATACATGTTTACACCATCATTCACTTTTTCCAAATAAATTTTAGAATCCATAGTTGACTTTCCAAACAAATCTTGGGTTAAAATCCCCACTGCCAATGGTTCTCTAAGCATTTCAATTTTCGCTTTGGAAATGGTTTTGTCTTCCTCATCACCCATCTGTGCCTCTGCATAAAAATCAGCTGCAAAACTTGGGGCTGCTTCCAGCTTCGTCTTCGCCAAAGCAATATAATTATCCGTTCCGCCTTCTGCCAAAGCTATATCCACATTGGAGGTCGGTTTTCCATTGCATCCACTTAAGAAAACCATTGCACATAAAGCCATAGTGAATGCAACTTTTATTTTATTTTTCACCCTAACACCTCCCTTTACAATTCATGGAAACCGCAATTTACGGTATCAAGATATCGAAAAGATCGACATCCTTTAAAAAACTAGCTCTTTCAATCTTCTTTCAAGTTAGCCATTCTTCTTTCATTCGCCTTCACGTTGATAGCCTGCCATTTAGCCACTGGATGTATAACGTGGGGGCTTTCTGTGAAGAAGAAAAGAATTCATATTTTATAGTTACATTTATTCTATCCAAATATATTTACCCTTTCAAGGGATTTTGAAATGTTTCAGAAAAATATAAGAAATGCTTCTTTTTTTTAATAGTTCTCTCCACTTTTCCGATATTATTTGGAATAATTTTACTTTATTCGCCACTTTAGCCTTTTTTTTAATCCCGCACAATTCCTGCCAAATGGCAAATAACCTCACCTGCCAAAACCATTCCTGCTGCTGGAGGTACAAAAGAAAGGCTACCCGGAATCTGCCTCTTTCCGCTTTCCATAGACTCCTGAGGTTTTCTTGGAAGTTCTTTGGAATAAACCACCTTAACGTCCCGTATGCCTCTATCTTTTAGCTCTTTGCGCATCACCTTCGCCAAGGGACAAACAGAAGTCTTGGCAATATCCTCCACTTCAAATTTGGAAGGATCAAGCTTATTTCCCGTTCCCATGCAGCTAATGATAGGCACGCCTACCTTTTTTGCCTCTTCAATTAATATTATCTTTGAGGTAATCATATCTATAGCATCCACAATATAATCATATTCTCCAAAATCAATGAGCTCCCTGTTTTCATTCGTATAAAAAACAGAATGGGTCTCTACTGTTGTTTGCGGTAAAATATCGTGGATACGTTCCTTCATTACCTCCGTTTTAAGCTGTCCCACAGTTTTTTGGGTTGCAATGAGCTGGCGGTTCATATTTGTTAAGGACACACAGTCTCCATCGATTAAGGTTAAATGTCCAACGCCTCCCCTTGCCAATGCTTCCGTGGCGAAGGAGCCCACTCCCCCTATGCCAAAAACAGCTACCTTGGCTTGCTTTAACTTCCTTAAACCTTCATCCCCCAGCAGAAGTTCCGCTCTGGATAACTCGTGTAATTTTTCCTGCATTCATTTCACCTTTTTCTTTTTTCATTCCTCAGCTCTTTGGGCAAAGATTGCCAATGCAAAGGCTCATATATGTGGAACATCTTACGGACAATGCTGTCTCCTGTACCCTTCAGCTGATAATCTGCCGCCTTAATGGCATCATCGCTGGCATCTATGGTAGCAAAAGACAAGTCTGCCGCCTGCATCATGGATGCATCATTCCTGTTGCTTCCAAAGACCACCGTTTTTTTCTGGGGCATCTTTTCCAAAAGCCTATTCATCATATATTCCTTTGTAGCATTTTTATGATATATTTTTAAATGACAGTAGTCTTCTGGGGTCTCCGACTTATCCCTTAAAAAGAGAAGTTCCCCCTCTTTATCCATTTCCACCAATTTTTCCGTAACAAAATCCGCCGTTTCATCCTTTACTACAAGGAGAATATAAACAACAATGCCCTCCTTAGGACGCTCTCCATAAACATAATTTCTATGGGGAGAAAGACGCAGTTGTTGATAAAGTTTCTGTTCTTCTTCATTTTTAAAGTCATGATAATAAATCAATAAAACATCTTGCCAAACAACGTTTAGAAAATAATGAAGATTCAACTTACGTAAAAAATCCTCAATTTTCTCTGTCAACTCCTTAGAAAGACCATGACAAGCCAGATAACGCTTCTCGTTCATGTCATAAAGCACAGCTCCATCCATTGCGATAATTGGCAGTTTCATATGAAGCATGCCTATATCCGCAATCAGCGATGCAGGCGTCCTTTCCGTTGCTATGGTAAACGCCATGCCATCCTTTAGCAATTGGTTCAATTCAAAAATGCTATAGGGGGTCATACCCGTTTTTTCTCCGTAAATTGCCCCATCAAATCCTGACACAAAAAGGAAATCCTTCTCTTTGCGCCGCGGCAAGTGAGCCATATTTACCCCCAAAGAAACCAAAATTCCCACAATGGTTTCCACAGAACGATTGACAGCGTCCATAATGGGTGTGGAATCGCCACTGCTTAAAGTAATACTTAATAAAACAACCCCCGCTAAAGCTGAGGCTCCTGGTTTTTTTAGCAAAACTGTTGTATATAAAACAGGGATAACCGTTAAGGATATCACAAAAAAATGCAGATACTCATATTCAGCAGGAATGTATAGGCTCACAGATGCCGCAACCAACCCAAAAAAGGCCCCTATAATCGTTCCAACGATACGGTTAAATGCCACATTCACGCTATGCTCCACATAAGGCTGCATACAAATAATTGCAGCAATGGCAGAAAAAATAGGCTTGCCGTTTCCGCCCGTTAAACTGCTGATTAAAAAACATATTCCCACAGCGATTGCTGTTTTAATCATACGCATGCCTACTCTTGGAAAATATGCCATCCTACGCACTCCTTAATTCAATTTTTCTCTTCACAAGTATAAAAGCATATGCGACAGCTGTCAAGCTTCAAAAAAGGCTAAAAGTAGCGGTTTTTTTAAAAAAGGCAAAGAAAAAAAGCCAGACTGCTTTACAGGAATTTTTAATTACAAATCCTGGAAGCGACGGCTTTACATATTAACTAAAAAAGTTATTTTTTTTCGTAATTCGAGGCAAAGGATCTCTCCTTTGCCTCAAAATTTTCACGCTATGTAATTACATTAAGCGATTGCCTTTAGATTGAAATCTTCCAGCTCCAAAATTGCCGCCTTAATCATTTCCGTTGTGATTTCATAAGGCGTATAATCCAAGTCATACTTTTTCACTGCTGCCTCTAAAACAGGATCCAATTCTTCAACGGATACCTCGATATCGGACAACTTTGTAGGCAGGTTCATTCCCTTGTAGAACGCAAAGAAACGATCCAATAAGTCATACTGCTTATCCAGTGTCAATAAAACCAAAGTGCCGTAAGAAACAACTTCGCCATGACGATGTCTCTCCTCAACCTGAGGCAGCATGGTCATACTGTTAAACAGCGCATGTGCCAAATTGGTATTATACTTATGGGAATCTACCATGTTAGATACCATACCAGTGTTAATGAAAATATCCAAAGCAACCTGCTCAATAGCCTCGGAAGGGCGGTTTAACCGACAATCCTCCATGGCTTGGATACCATATTTCAACAAAGGTTCTGTACAGCAGCTGCACATAGCAACTCCAGCCTGCTCGGATAAGGTTAATTCTGCCTCTTTGCCTCTTGCAGAAAATTTCACCTCTGCTTCCTTGCTCATGCCGTCACCAATGCCTGCCCAAAGATATACCTCTGGAGCCTCTGCGATAACTTTTGTTGAAATAAATACATGCACAGGTGGTCTTTCCACACGGAAGAAATCACGGAATACATGATTTGTGTGATAATAAATTCCCAATGCAGAAATACATGCACAGGTTGCTGCAATGGTTGGGAAAGTGAAATAAGGTTTTTTCAAATGATCTGCAACTAATTTTGCACAATCAATTGCTTTGCCGCCCCCGACGCAAAAAACCATATCTGCTTCTTTTACCACATCCAATTGCTGCAATTCCTCAGCATACTCAAAAGCCGCCTCTCCTTTATACCAAATAAAATCGGTAATTTTTATGGAGCTCTCCTGCGTTGCTTCCAATAAATACTCTTTGGTCTTTTCCATCGCCGTTTTGCCGCCAATGACTACCGCCTTTGTCCCATAAGGTGAACACACGGCTTCAATCTCACGATATGCGTCTTCACCTGCCGTATAGCCTGGGAAAAAAATAGAATAACTTTCCATCTCGACAACCCCCCTATCGATTTAAAAACAAACCCATTCTTAAAAGTAAAAGTAGACTATATTGCGTCAAAACAAATTAGAATACTGTATTTTGTATAATGTATTCAAAGGAAACTTCTGTTTTGACTGCATTCCGAAAGCACCCTACGCCAAAAAGGCGCGGGGCTTCCGAAATTTTTAAAGCAAAACCCTAATCTTTGCCCAAAGATGCAATCAAATGAGGGTATTGCCTTATTAACATTTTTAAAATATCCCACAAAAAAATTAGTTGTTAGCCTTTGCTGTCTTGTATTTTCTGATTGCATCAGCCAATTTAGGCAGGATAACCTTAACGTCACCAACGATACCCAAGTCGGAAACTTCGAAAATGGGAGCTGTGTCGTTTTTGTTGATGGAAATAACCAATTCGGAGTTTTCCATACCTGCAACGTGCTGAATTGCGCCGGAAATACCACAAGCCATGTACAAGTCAGGGCGTACTGTCTTACCTGTCTGACCAACCTGACGATCTTTTTCAATCCAACCAGCGTCAACACATGCTCTGGAAGAACCAACTTCTGCGCCCAATGCATCTGCTACGTCTCTGATTAAATCGAAGCCCTGTGCACCACCAATACCACGGCCACCGGATACGATCAATTTTGCTTCTGTCAAGTCAACAGCCTTCTTGTCAGCCTTAACAACTTCAAGAATTTCAACGTTCATGTCAGCGTCTGTAAAATCAACGTTGAATTTGATCAATTCGCCTGTTCTTGTTGTGTCTTTTGCAATTCTCTTCATAACACCAGGACGTACTGTTGCCATCTGAGGTTTTGTTCTAGGGCACATCAATGTTGCCATGATGTTACCGCCGAATGCAGGACGAGTCATAAGAAGTGCTCTTGTAGGATCTTCACAGCCCATAGCTGCTTCCTTCGCGAATTCTTCTTCTGTCTTTGCCATTCTCAAACCTGTTGTATCTGCAACCAAACCTGTTTTTACACGGCTAGCTACACGAGGAGCCACGTCACGACCGATGGAAGATGCACCAAACAGCATGATTTCAGGATCATATTCGTTAACAATAGCTGTAATCGCTTTTGTGTAAGGCTCTGTTACATACTCTTTCAAATAAGGGCTGTCAACAAGGATAACCTTGTCTGCACCATAGTGGAAAAGTTTGTTAACCTGACCTTCAATTTCATGACCCAACAGGACTGCAACTACTTCATCCTTGAGGTCTTCTTTCAATCTGGTGGATTCGCCAA
>NZ_DALYUL010000002.1:0-22088 GCF_031981185.1 Anaerotignum sp.
TTGCTCTTTAAATATATTTGCAAGTCTTTCTGTAATTATAATTGCATGGCTTCCATTGTAAAAATCAGCAGGTATCTCTAGAAACAGCTTTTTCTTCATTTGTGCAGTATTCCAATATAAATTAGATATTTGCTTATACACAATTGATCCACATTTGGAACAAACAAGTACTTTTTCATATTCCGTCCCAAATTCACTTGGAAATTTAATGTTTGTTGCGTAAAAATTATAATATGTTGCCATGGAAAGTAAAGGTGTCTGATCCATCTCTTTTTTTGTATAATTAATTTCTAGTCTAAAAACAACTTGATCTATTAATCTTAATTCTTCCATTATCTTCATAATCTCGTAATATTTTTTACTTTCATATTCTAATGTAAAATTATAGAAAAGATAGCTATCCTCCATAGTAGGCTTTTCAGGAGTTTTTTCTAATTCAACATTATATTCCTCAAATATATAATCAACTTTTTCTTTAAATTCAATATAATTTTTAAAGCTCTTGAATTTATTTTGTTCATAATCGAGCATAAGAGAACCTAAATATAATACCTTCATACTAATTTCCGCTTTCTAAAGACATTTTGGGGATAGTTTTTCTTTAAAGCTATTCCTCTTTCACAATCACTACAGGTTCATAAACAGGCTTTATTTTTAAAGAATCAAACAGTCGTTTTACCCGTTGACTAACTAATAACAAAGATTGTCGACTCTTTTTGCCCCAACTTACTTCGTAAGATAGATTGAAATCTTCATAATAATTCAAAGAGGCTTCATCATAATATGGTGGAAACTTAATTCGCCCCTTTTTGCTGCAAACCAAACAATCATCTTCATCAATAATATAAGGCATTTTTTCTGAAAATGGAGGCATCGTATGATTAATTATCATTTGAAAACACTTTATTTCTTTATCCTTTTTACCCACATGTATCACCGGTTCTAGGGAATATCCGGTAAAACCTTGCTCTTTAAATATATTTGCAAGTCTTTCTGTAATTATAATTGCATGGCTTCCACTATAAAAATCAGCAGGAATCTCTAGAAATAATTTTTTCTTCATTTGTGCCGTGTTCCAATATAGTTCAGATATTTGTTTATAAATTATTGATCCACATTTTGGACAAACGAAAACCTTATCATATTTTGTCCCAAACTCACTTGGAAATTTAATATTTGTTGCATAAAAATCATAATGTGTTGCCATAGAAAGTAAAGGTGCCTGCTCCATCTCTTTATTTGTAAATTTAAATTCTAATCTATAATGAACTTGATCATTTAGTTTAAATTCTTCCATTATGTTCATGAATTCGTAATATTTTTCACTTTGGTATTCTAACATAAAATCATAAAAAGCATAGCTATCATCCAAAGTAGGTTTTTCAGGAATTTTTTCTAATTCAATATTATTTACCTCAAATACATAATCAACTTTTTCTTTAAATTCAATATAATTTTTAAAGCTTATATATTTATTGGAGTCAAATTTCAGCTTAAGGAAACCTAAAAATAAAACTTTCACAGATATTCTCCCTTCAAGTATAAAATGCAGAGTATTAATACTCTACATTTTATACTAATTATCATTTAAAAACCAGATTATTATATTATTTAAGGAACTTTTATTTTTACACGCTTGCTTGTACTAATTTGATCACTCTCTTCAACAAACCTACTTAAAAATTTATATAAATCATCTCCTGTTTCCTGATACAATTCATTATATCCCTTAATCATTTTATCTTTTACATAACTTTCTGATAACCTAGAATAGTCTGACCGATAAGGTATCATCTCTGCCATTTTATTTGTAATTAATCTATGATCATTTTTATGGATAGTAATTGCAAACATCGAATTTTCGCTAACACCAAATACTTTTGAAAACCTTTTTTCGATTATATGATGTGCTTCATAACCTTTAAACCTTGATATGTTTTTTTTGGCGTCTCGCAAATCATCATATCTAGCAACACCCCACTTCATTGCATCAGCGAGTTTGTCACTATTCTTAATCATTCGGGTTACGCCGGTTACAGATGGAACAAAAGGCAGAACAACTGCAGCGCCATCCAAAACTACATTAAATCCATTCCAAAAAGTTGGATTCACTGCAAATTCTGCTAAAGATAATGTTAAACAACCAATGTCATAAAGTGTTTCAACAGCAAACAACCTAATATTGTTATTATTTACAAAATTAGTATTTTCAACCACCTGAAAGTCAACTAATTTTAAATTTTTAGGTAAATTCGACACAAAAACATTTTTATCTATTTTCCCATTATTTATTGCAGGAATTACAAAGACACTTTTTTTGTTTGTTTGCTCATCCAGAAGAGTAATTGTATATTTTCTCTGCCAGCTATCTCCATATATTGCATCCGTATATCTATTAGATAATTGTTGTTGAATACTTCTTTCTGATACATTTCCTTTCACACCATCCGCTGCAAACACCGGTGTTACAAAATTACTAAAAAGTAGAACTACTGCTAAAAATATTGATATAAATTTATTCTTCAAAATAATCATCCTTTCTTTGTACTCTCTTTTAAAAATAACAGATTCCTTAAGTATTCACGTACTTAAAAACATTAATTAACCCCATCATACTCTTCTTTACTTCTTTAATCTTTCTGGTACCTTTGGTTCATACAGTCTTCCGTGGCACATCATGATCGCAAAAAAGGATGCCGAAGTGCAGAGCAAATGTGCCGACAATTTAACACAGTTACTTCTCAAAAATTCTTTAAATTTTATCATTTTATCCCTCCCAATCAAATCTAAATACATCGTTAATTTTACTTTTCACTTGACCCCCTTTCACGAGGTATGATAACAACATAATTTACCAAATCCTAGTGGTTGGTCGTGAAATAGGCTTTTTAGGTCGTGAAATAAGATTTTTTATGATCGTATGTCTATTTTTGTCATGCTATGATGTATTTGGTGAGTTTTAAAAACATCTTACGGGGGATACATATGTCAATTTTATGGTTTGGATGGGAATTATTCATTAACCTTCTTGAAGAAGGTATGTTTTGCTATTTATTGACAAAAACACTTGGATATAAAAAAGATAAAGCCTTAAGACTTTATCTTGGTTTTTTTCTTTTAATTATTTTTACTACAATTTTAAACGTTGCAGTTCAACAAACAAACATTGTAATCTTCTCGCTTTTGGTGGCCGACATTGTTTTTTCAACTGCTTGTTTTGAATCTAATTATAGCTCTCGGTTTTTTTGGGGCTGTTCCGCATCTGTCATTAGAATTCTTTCAAACACAGTTGTTTTTTCCATGGTATCTTTTTTTACAAACTATGATTTAAATACGCTGACAGTTCCATCTACTATCAGCATCGAATGACTTTGATTTATCTGGTGGTTTGTTCTGTATTTACTTTTTCAATCAACTTTCCTCTAAATAAAGCAAATTTATTACCGGGAATATTTCAAAGTATATTAATTAATATAGAACAAAAGAAGAAAGAGGAACTTCAACAAACAATATAAAAAATAAACAGCTCTCATACGAATGCTGGTTATCATAACGCTTTAAATTTAATTATTCTCCTCAGCTACTTGGCAAGGGATGTATGATTTTATTGAATGTCCTTTTTTGTGTAGCTTAGTAATTTTTATTTTTTTCTATATTCACCAAACGAAACCTACTGGCCAATATGGAACTTTATATAAACCAGAAATTCCATGTTTATTTGCAATTTTTTCTAATTTCTCTGTATATTCCTTATATGTATCCTCATTTATTTCTTTGGTTGATTCATTAATAGCAATATATCCGGAAAGCTTTTCTCCTGTTAAAAACCCTTGTTGAAACCGACTACCTTCATCTGTTGGTTTATAATCAAATATTAAATGCGGCATAACAATGGCACAGTCAAAATTAACCTTATGCTGCGCACCAATATCCATTGAAAAACTAATATCTGGTTTATAAAAACCAACAACCTGAAAATTCATAACTTTATCAAAATCCAACGAAAAAGTATCTCCAATTTTAAAAAGTTCTTTATATTTATTGCCTAATACGACTTTAATTAAGTCATCTGGCGATTTCAATATAAAATCAGATTGTTGCAAATTCCTACCTTCTGCAACATCCTCGACAAATCGCTTGTAAATTCCTTGTCCCAGCTGAATTGCCTTTAATGATGTTGACGTAAATTCATTACCTTCCCAATCAACATCCTTAAAGTTAATGGGGTTAGAAATACTGCCATTTGCGGCCTCATATGCTTCATATCCATACACAAAACTTGTATTTCCTTTATAAACTCCCTTATTGTAATCACCGTGATAAGAAAGGAAGTGCTCATTTATTAGTATGTAATCAAATTCATCTTCTATTTCTCGATACATAGCATTTACTTCTTCAATCGGAACATCCTTTATACCACCCTGAACATTTTCAAAAGCAAATACGGTTCTATAACATGGTTCAAAATTTTCAACATTAGCAATAAAATTCATGTAGCCTTCAAAATCGCCCGCCTGAAATGTTTGGATCTCTTCTTCTAGCTCTAGTTCTATACTACTCTGTTCGTTTTTAGTTTCTTTTGAGCTATTTACGGTGCCACAAGCAGTTAATATAGTAAATAAAGAAATAATAGCAACAACACAGAAATTTTTCTTGATCTGTTTCATAGTTCCTCCCTTATGCAACGACAGACGGCAAAGTATCTATGAAGATTACATTTGCCGCCAGCCATTAACTATTCAAATTACCAACTATAGAAAATGCGAGGATTTGCATTTTTAACAATCCCCACCGCTAAATATGAAGAAGCCTCAGCCGTATCTCCTACATTTCTATTATTTGAACCTGTAGTGTCAAGTCTTGACCCTGACCAACTTCTGCTCTAGCAGTAAAGCGAGGTGCAGTCGCCCTTACCCATCCAGCGGCAAAATGATCTCCTCCATGTCCATGGGAATAATCCACATATAATCGAACATCGCTTCCAATAACTTTGTAAGAACTTTTTGATAACGACCTCGTTAAAACAGTTCCTGTAATTTACATATGGAGTATTCTCTATATATCATGCAACAATAATTTTTCACGATCCCCAGGAAAATCGAGTAAATACTGTTTGCTTGATAACATACTGCGGCACCTCTTAATCGCAAAAATGCTGAATCACATACCAACTAAACGATACTTAAACCTACTATTTATGAAAAAGAGCAGAATATTTTTTCCTTCTAAATTGAAGAAGCAAAGTTAATCTCACCTTTCCACTTATCCCCCTTTCACGAAGGTATAATAACAATTTAATCTACCAAATTCTAGTGGTTGGTCGTGAAATAGGCTTTTTAGGTTGTGAAATAAGATTTTTTATGATTGTATGTCTATTTTTGTCATGCTATGATGTATTTGGTGAGTTTTAAAAACATCTTACGGGGGATACATATGTCAATTTTATGGTTTGGATGGGAATTATTCATTAACCTTCTTGAAGAAGGTATGTTTTGCTATTTATTGACAAAAACACTTGGATATAAAAAAGATAAAGCCTTAAGACTTTATCTTGGTTTTTTTCTTTTAATTATTTTTACTACAATTTTAAACGTTGCAGTTCAACAAACAAACATTGTAATCTTCTCGCTTTTGGTGGCCGACATTGTTTTTTCAACTGCTTGTTTATGTCATCTATATTTTTGCTTATTTTTCGCCCTCAAACAGATGACATTTTTGCCTGTTTTTTCGCTCTAAAATCGCTCCAAAACCACAACATATTGTGGACTAAACCTCATTTTTCGCCTTTTCACCACAATACGTCATCATTATTATCGCTTCAACGTGTGTCGTCATAGGAAACTGATCCACTGCCTGCACATCTTTTACCTGAAACCCTTTTTCCGTTAAGATTGCCACATCTCTAGCCAGCGTTGCTGGGTTACAAGAAACATAAATTAGCTTTTTCGGTGCAATAGAAGAAATCGTATTCAAAAGAATTTGGTCGCATCCCTTTCTTGGCGGATCCACCACAATGACATCTGCAGTAATCCCCTGCTCATCAAATAATCTAGGAATGACAACTTCTGCTGCACCAACCTCAAAAGATACGTTCTGAATCCCATTTCGTTCTGCATTTTTTCTTGCATCAACAATTGCTTCTGGTACAATCTCCACACCAAAAACCTTCTTTGCCTTTTTAGCAAAAAATAATGATATTGTACCAATTCCACAATATAAATCGAAAACTGTTTCGTCACCATTCAGGTTTGCCATTTCGACAGCCTTATTATATAAAACTTCAGTTTGCGTTGGGTTTACTTGATAAAAAGATAATGGAGAAATCTCAAAGGATATATCACCCAAGGTATCTTCTATTACATTTTTCCCCCAAAGGGTAATTACTTTTCCACCCAGAATTACATTGGTCTGTTCCTTATTAACATTAAGGGCAACTGAAACTACACCATCAATTTTTCTTAACCGTTCAACCAAAATTTCACTATAAGGAAGTTTCTTTCCATTTATTATGATGCAAACCATAATTTCGCCGCTATTTTTTCCCACTCTGGTCAAAATATGGCGCACCAACCCCTTATGCTTTTTTTCTTCGTAGGCTGGTATTTTAAATTCGTCCATAAAATCCCGAACAACGGCAATAATTTCATCGTTTACAATATCCTGCAAAAAGCACACAGATGAATCTACAATTCTATGGCTACGCTTTGCATAAAATCCAATTTCAGTTCTACTATCCTTCCCACTCCCCACGGGAAATTGAGCCTTATTTCGATACCTCCATGGATTTTCCATGCCAATAATAGGCACATTCCCAATATCTTTCAAACCCCCGATACGTTCCAAATCATCTTTTACCTTTTTTGCCTTATATTCCAGCTGACCTTCATAAGACAAGTGCTGCAACTGACACCCTCCGCAAGTCTTTGCCACAGGACAGTGGGGTTCCACCCGATATGGGGATTCAGAGAGAATTTCCACCAATTTTCCATAAGCATAGCTATTTTTTATTTTTAAAATTAATACTTTGATTCTTTCCTCGGGTAACGCCCCTTCAACAAAAATGGTAAACCCTTCAATTCTACCAATACCCTCTCCATTGCTACCCAATGCATCAATGGTCATTTCATATATTTCATTCTTCTCCACAGGAAGACTCATTTCCTTTTCCTCCAATAATTTCTGTCCCTGAATATTCACATACCGTACCATTACACACACAATAACGGCAAGTTACAAAGCTTGGATTGGCTTTACCTACACCATAAATCAGCATTTCCCGCATTTCTTTCGTTGTATTCAAAACTTCTTTACGAAGGCTCTTGGTATTCTTTATAACAAACATATAATCACTATATACCAATCTTCCAAACTTAGGTCGAACCTGATAAACATCTTCAATAATCAAAAAATATGCCGCTAGTTGCAACAAATCCCCTCTATGCGGCAAAGGGTCATCTCCAATTTTACCGCTTTTTAGCTCCACAGGAACGAGTCTCTTCCCAAACCTTTTTCTATAAATATAATCTGGCTTGCCTTGTAACTCATACTCTGTAGAGTGCAATAGCTTACCGAAATTTTCTTCATTCTTTCCGTTTTGCTTTTGGTCGGCATAAAATAAAGAATATCCTCCCATACGATTAGATGCGGGGAGTTTTTTTATAGACCCACCACGTCCACGGAACAAAAACAGTACCAATAAAATCAATACTGATATCATCAAAAATAAATCTGCCCACTCTAAGTTTTTAATAAAATCCAACATTTGCACCACTTCGCATTAAATAGTAAATCATTACACCACCTAGGATTAGAAGCAGTAACCCTACTTTCCACGCCAAATTTCTCAAACGAAGCTTGGCATAATCTCTCTTATGAAATTCTAGCCCTTTTGTAAAGTTTGCGTTCATGCCATCCCCTAACGCCAGTGCCTCGTTTCGCTCCTGATACAGCCGACGCAGTTCCTTTCTGCCATATAGTCTCTCATAGTACCATTGATAAGGGCAATAAGAATATTTATTGATTTCGTGGGCTGAAATCGTTTTTCTCTCCATATTTTTTCCTCTTATTTATAATCCGAACGTCGGATATTTCGTTGCAACATTCGATTGAAGCCTGCCCAATTCCCTTGGGTATTATCCGCCGCTAGCATTTCTTCAATCATCTTTGTTTTCGCATCCATATTATCGGCGCAATGCAAAATAAATGCCTCAATTGTTTCAGGCACTTTAGGAGACCCATATTCCAGTTCACCATGATGAGAGAGAATACAATGCTTCAACAAAGACTCCAACTGTTTGGGAAAGCCGTTGATTTTTGCTGCTGTATCCTTAATCAATTCGGCACCCAAGAAAATGTGCCCTAAAAGCTGACCATCGTCGGTATAATCATTTTCCGGGAAATCTGATAATTCTATAATTTTAGCCGCATCATGGAGCATAGCAGATGCAATCAAAATATCCCGATTTACAAATTGATACCTGGTTGACATAAAGTCGCAAATTTGGGTAACAGACAAGGTATGTTCCACCAAGCCACCACGGAAGCTATGATGCATGCTTTTCGCCGCAGAATGATACTTAAATTCCTTACTAATCAAAGGATGGCGCAAAAAGATATCTTCTAGCATTTCCTTAATATAAGGACTTTCGATGGTTTTGATATAGTCCAAAAGCTGTTGGAACATTTCGTCAATATTTTTATCCGTAGATGGAATAAAATCCACAGGGTCATATTCTCCCTCCATGCTACGTCTGATTCTTTTTATATTAATCTGCAAATCATTATTAAAAACAGTAACAGAACCGTCAATTTTGATAAAATCATTTTCTGCAAAGCTTTGAATATCCTTATTCATATCCCAAACCTTAGCATCCACCATACCTGTCTTATCCTGTAGTTTAAGGGATAAATAGCTTTTCCCGTTTTTTGATTTCAGACTCTGTCTGCTTTTGCACAAATAGTGCTCAACGATGCTTTCGCCTTCCCTTAATTCATTGATATATCTCATGTAAATCCTCCACTTCTTTTCCTTTTCAAATTCTCAATAAACTTTATTATACACCATATAAAATGTTGATGCCACAAGAAACACACTCAATTTTAATCTTCTGGGAACTTTTCCAGATTTTACTCGTCAGAAATAAAAAAGTTTTTTTCCTTCACTTTTTTTCACAACATGCTAAAATATATCAAAAGGAGGTTTCAAAATGAAGAAAAAAATTATTTCCATTCTTTTATGCTGTTGCACAGTAATGGGTTTTGCTCCCGTTACCGCTCTGGCGGCAGATGCAGAAACAGAAATCAGTCTTATGATGATGGATTTCAGAGAGGTGAAAGCTGACCAACAAGGGGACAATTGGACCTGGGACGCCAGTGATAAAATACTAACGCTGAACAACTTTCAAGGTGTGGTAAAAACAGGTATCCGCGAAAAGAGCTCAGCCATTTTGCTACCAAAAGACAGTACACTTTATTTAGAAGGAAAAGATAATAAAATCACCACCAATTCTTATCACTGCAACGGTGTTTACAGTGAAGGTGACTTAATTATTGATGGGAAAGGAAAATTGGAAATCAATATTGAAAGTGCCGGTGCTAGTGGTGTCTACGTAAACAGTGGCGTTTTATCCATTGACAGTAAAGCTGAAATCAATGTAGATTCACCCAGACATGCAATTTATATTTATGACTTAAAAGCAAATAAAGTTGCAGTTACCGTAAATGATGATGCAAAGGTTACCTTCCCTGATGACCTTACCGACGATGCAGTTTTTGTTGTCACAAAAAGCGGAGTTGACCCCAAAAGCATTACCTTTGATTATGAAGAAACTCGTGACAAAGATGAAGAAATTGTGACTTTATCGAAAGCTGAAACAAAAGCTCCCGAAACCCCTGTGGAAACTCCCGAAGAAAAGCCTACGGAAGAAGTAAAGGAAAATACTTATTTGATTACTATCGGCAACAAAGAAATCAAAAAAAATGGCGAAACTGCCTATACCGCAGATGCTGTACCCTATATTACCAACGGCTACACCATGCTGCCATTACGTGCTTTATTGGTACTTTCAGATCCCAATGTAGATATTAAATGGGATGCAACCACAAAAACAGCACAAATTTCTTATAACAACAAACTCTTTACTCTTGTTGCCAATCAAAAATCCATGACAAAGGATAGCACCACAATTGATCTTGCAACAGCGACTGAAATTCAAGATGGACGTTTATTCGTATCTTTAAGGGATTGGATGAAGATTATGGAGGTCGACGACACTCACGTTTCATGGAATTCAGAGACAAAAACTGTAACATTGAAGCACTAAAAATCGAAATGACTGAACTTGTCGAAATAAAAATGAAGCATGTGGTATTAGCCACTTGCTTCATTTTTTTAGTCCTTTCACAATTTCATGTATATTTAAAATCTGATTTTCATTTAAAGCATTCAAGTCTTTCAAAACGGCATTTAGTAATGAGGGGTTATTGGTTTCTTCGTCAAAAAAATCTTTTGGTGTGATATTGAAATACTCGCAAATATAGAAAAACACCTGCATTGAAGGCATAGACTTGCCATTCTCTATATGGTTAATGTAATTTTCGTTTTGCCCTATGGTCAAGCTCATATCACGGGCAGAAACCCTTTTTGCTGTTCGTAATTTTGCTATTCTTTCAGATATAAACCTATCATACATGTCTCATCATCTCCTTATATACAACATTGTACCTTTTAATTTTATACTATGTACAATTTTTAAAATCTTATTATAATTGACTTACAATATTAAATGTTGTAAAATTGTTTAAATACAATATTAAATATTTAAGAAGGAGAGATTTCACTTGAATATGAGACGTATCTATCAAAGAATTGCAAAAGAGGACGGAATATCTGTAACTGAAGTGAAGAAAGAAATGCAGGATGCAATCGAGAATTCTTATAAGAAAAAGGACAAAACACTAAGTGAAATGGTATTACAACAAAGCATTACATATCACGGAGAAGTTCCTACGGTAGATGAGTTTATTGAAGCAGTTTCTCACAAATTTAAATACCAAGCAAAAAAATAAAAAATCTATAGGGTGTCTATTTTTAGACACCCTATAGATTTTTTTGCATGCAATTTCTTTCTTCACTTTTTTAAGTCCTTTACAATCTCATGTATATTTCCTATCTGCTTTTCGTCCAGCATATTTAAGTCCTTTAATAATGCATGAATTAGAATCGGATTGCTTATTTCCTCATCAAAAAAATCTTTTGGAGCAATGCCGAAATATTCACAAATATAGAAAAATGCTTGCATAGACAAAAAGGCCTTCCCATTCTCAATCTTATTGATATAGCTTTCACTTTGCCCTAAAGATAAGCTCATATCTCTTGCAGAAACCCCTTTTGCAGTTCGTAGCTGTGAGATTCGCCTGCTAAAAAAATTTTCGATCATAATATCACCACCTGTGATGTATTATACACCACAACATCCCTAATTTTAGGGAATTGTATTATCTGTATCCTGAGAAATAAGGAATTAAATTCTATAAAATTACAATCATCTATCATTTAATTATATTATTGATTAAGAGGTGACAATATTATGCGTTTAAGTAGTATTTATGAAAAAATTGCTGAAGAGTATGGAATTTCTGTTTCAGAAGTAAAAAGAGAAATGCAAGCCGCTATTGAAAGTGCTTATAGGCATGATAGGAACTCAGAAATAGAAATGAATATTCAGGAAGGAGTTAAATGTAAAGACAAAATACCTTCTGTAGAAGAATTCATCTTATCATTGTCTTGTGAAATCAAACAACGTGCCAAAAATAAAAGATACTAAAAAGAGTAGTAATTATATGCCTCACCCCTAACCAACTGAAACCCGCATAAATATGCGGGTTTCATAAAAGTTTTTGGTCTTGCTTTTTTCAAAAAGCAAGTGGGTTTGGGCAAAGCCCAAGGTCTTAAAGCTTTTTTCAAGCCCAAGGTCTTGGTCTTAAATCTTTACAGTCTTACTCTTCACCCTGCATTGCGTCATAACCAGTCTCTCCGGTTCTGATTTTGATTACATCCTCAACATTGTAGATAAAGATTTTGCCGTCGCCAATGTTGCCAGTGTACAGAGCTTTCTTCGCCGCTTCAACTACCCTCTCAACAGGTACCTTTGTTACAACAATCTCAACCTGAATCTTGGGTAAAAGATTGATCTCTACAGGTACACCACGGTAGTATTGATTGCTGCCCTTCTGTAACCCACAACCAACAACCTGAATGACTGTCATGCCTGTTACTTCAATTGCATTCATGGCACTCTTTAATTCGTCAAACTTGCTCTGGCGCGTAATAATCGTAACCTTTGTAATTTTCGGTTTTACAAGAGGATTTGCGGAGAAGTTATACTCAACCGGAACTGCTTCATCCATAGATACCGAAATTTTTTCCTCAATCAACTCGTTAGAAGGCGCACTGCCGACCAAACCGCCGTAAGAATTGATAACCGGCATAAAATCTGCATAACTGCTTGCAAGACCATGCTCACTAACATCAAGCCCTTCAATTTCCTCAGCAGGTGCTACTCTAAGGCCGTTTGTTTTCTTGATCGCTGTAAAGACAATATACATAGTTATAGCCGTCCAAGCACCAATTGCCAAAACGCCAATAAACTGCTTCATAAGCTGCTCAACGCCACCACCGTAGAATAACCCTTTGGTAATAGTATCGCTCTCATAAATATTAAATAGACCAACGGCTAATGTTCCCCAAAGCCCATTTGCACCATGCACTGCAACAGCGCCAACGGGATCATCAATATGTAATTTTATATCAATAAATTCAACAACCACAACAACTAAGAAACCAGCTACAATACCTATAATGATTGCGCCAAAAGCATCAACATTTGCACAAGGAGCAGTGATTGCCACTAAGCCAGCCAAAGAACCATTCAATGTCATAGAAACGTCAGGCTTCCCATTTTTCAGCCAAGTGAAAATCATTGTTGTCACAGTTGCAAATCCTGCTGCAATGGTAGTCGTACCAAAGATTTGCGCCAACTGTCCAACCTGAGTTGCAGCAGCACCATTAAATCCGTACCAGCCAAACCATAAAATGAATACACCCAACGCCCCTAATGTCAGGGAGTGCCCTGGGATTGCGTGTACAACTGTTTTTCCGTCTTTCCCTTTCGTGTATTTTCCAATACGTGGGCCTAATAATTTAGCACCAATGAGCGCGGTAATACCACCAACCATGTGAATTGCCGCTGAACCTGCAAAATCAACAAAGCCCATTTGGAATAACCATCCGTTGCTGTTCCATACCCAGCCAGCCTCGATTGGATAAATTAGACAGCTGATGATCCCACTGTAAATCAAGTAAGCGTTAAACTTTGTTCTCTCGGCCATGGCACCGGAAACAATGGTGGCCGCTGTGGCACAAAAAACCAAGTTAAAAACAAAAGAGGACCAAGGGAAATTCCCAAAATCAGTAAAAAGAATCAAATTAGGAATCCCAACAAATCCAAATAGGGTATCCTCTGCCATCATGAGATTAAACCCAATGAGCAAAAATACTACAGTACCAATACAAAAATCCATAAGATTTTTCATGATAATGTTACCAGCATTTTTTGCTCTGGTAAATCCTGTTTCAACCATGGCAAACCCGGCTTGCATGAAAAATACCAATACCGCGCCCATCAAAAACCAAACACCAAATAAATCGGACGACGCCTGTTCAAATAACCCTATCGCATCCATATACACTACCCCCTTTTAAATTAGACAACAAAAAAGGCGCCGGGGCAATATCGCCCAGCACCTTTGCTTTACTTAACGCAGTTTAACATCTAAAAAAATTATTGTCAATACTATTTTTAAATATTTTTGTTGTATATATCTAAATTTATATTATAGTTTTTGTGCACAATAAACTAATTTTTATTGTTTTATGAGTAATTTTAACTTTTCACTTTTCAGTGTTTTTTAACAAATGCAACTTAATTTATTTAGAAAAATAAAGTAGTATTCTCAAAATATACTTCTCACAAAGTACTTTTGTCTTTGTATCCGTCAATAACTTTGCAAAAATTGTATACATTGTGCGTTATTTGTACAATGCTATTTTAATTCTTTTTAAAAAAATGAGCACACTAAGAATGAAATTAAGTCCAGTCTATTTTCTATTGTTTCATTGATAAATTCATTAAAACGCGCTTGATGATTTGAAATTAATACCTGATGGGTACCCCTGTCGCCCCTTGTTCCCAGAAAGCATATATATTTATTTCAAAAGACCTCCTATTTTTTAGAACACCACATGACCTGTAATCATAAAAACTCCCAAAACCTCATAATTCTTAACTTCTCAAAAAACCGAACAGAAAATGACGATATTTGCAAGGTATAAATTACTACATTCAGGGGGAGATTTTTATTATCTTCAACTGAAATGGTTCTCCATTTTTGTTGCCAAATTGCTTGATAGGAGTGGGCATAATGGGTTATTATGGAAAAGTAGAAATCAGTGGTATTAACACTTCAAATTTACCAACTTTAAGTGGTGCAGAGGCACGAGAGCTCTTTATTAAATTTAAAGAAGGCGATGAATCTGCCAGAGAAAAATTGATTGAAGGAAACCTAAGATTGGTTTTAAGTATCATAAAAAGATTTGAAAACAGGAACGAAAATATGGATGATTTATTTCAAGTTGGTGTCGTCGGATTAATTAAGGCAATCGACAATTTTGATATCAATATGCAGGTAATGCCCTCAACCTATTGTTGTCCGATGATTATTGGTGAAATTAGACGCTACCTTCGGGATAATAATTCCATTCGGGTAAGTCGTTCTTTAAGGGACACTGCATATAAAGCATTACAGGCAAAGGAACGCCTTATGGCAGAACGAGAAAAAGAGCCTACCATAGAGGAAATTGCAAGGGAAATGGGCATGTCTAGAGAAAGCGTTGTCACCGCAATGGATGCAATCCAAGACCCCGTATCATTATACGAACCCGTTTATCATGACGGTGGTGACACTTTGTTTGTAATGGATCAAGTGAGTGATGAAAAAAATGGCGATAAGTTATGGCTGGAAAACCTTTCGTTAAGTGAAGCAATGCATCATCTTTCTGACCGTGAAAAGAGAATCGTATCTTTGCGCTTTTTTGAAGGGAAAACACAAACGGAGGTTAGTACGGAAATCGGAATCAGCCAAGCTCAAGTAAGCCGTCTGGAAAAAAGCGCATTAAAGCATATGCAAAAATATGTTTAATTCAATGGACAACCCTTTTAATATCATGTAAAATGTAGGTAAAAAGCCCAATGTACTATGGTTAAACAATGGTAGCGTGTTTGAATGTTTCCGTCTGCATTGGCTTTTCACTTAACATTGATTTAGGAGGAAATTGTAGATGAGAATTTATGCGGAAGATACAGCGGCATTATTTATTGATTTTCAGGAAAAATTGGTTCCAGTTATCAACCAAAATGCAGAAATAGTAAAAAAAGCAGTGGTATTGGCAAAAGGGTTGACCGAGGTTGGTGTGCCCTTTGCGGTGTCACAACAATATACCAAAGGTTTGGGGGAAACAGTTCCCGAATTCACCAGTGTATTAGAGTCTTTTCAGTATATGGAAAAACACACTTTTAGCTGTTTCGAATGTGAAGAAATTGCAAATTGGGTGAAAGCGCAAAATAAAAAAACAATTTTGATTTGCGGCGTAGAAGCACACATTTGTGTTTTGCAAACAGTGCTTGACCTTTTAGGCGAAGGCTACCGCGTATTTATCGTTGCCGATTGTGTTGGTTCCAGAAGCCCCTATGACAAGGAAATTGGGCTGGAAAGAATGAAGGCAGAAGGTGCCCTCTTAACAACATGTGAGGCTGCCCTTTTTGAATTAACGGGTGGAGCTAAATCTCCGCACTTCAAAGTAATTTCTAAATTAGTAAAATAAAAGCTTTGGCAAAAAATAAAGCGGCCGGGCAATGGCCTGTGCCGCTGATTTTTATTGGCTTTTCAACAAAATAAGAGGGGTTTTGCCCCCATAACCATTGGAAAATCTTCCTATATATATGGAATCTAGTATTGCCCAATGCGCCTGTGCAGATAAACTAGGAGATTTCCCCAGGGATACTCTCACGGGGTAAATTATCTTTACTTTTATTTCTTCTGTCTTTGACAGGAGTGTCTTTTTGTGCAGGAGAGAAAAAATTACATAGTTGTTTTTTATTTTAATTTCAAATAAGGTAAGAGCTTTATTATTGATCACAAGCTCTTTATATGGAGGTATAAAGATGAAAGCAATGGAGCACCTGAAAACAATTACGCACCACAGATATTTAGTTCGACAACACTGTTTTCGAGTGGGGCTTTATTGGCAGGGATTGACCCATGATCTTTCTAAGTTTTCACCCACCGAGTTTTTGGTAGGTGCAAAGTATTATCAAGGAGATCGTAGTCCAAACAATGCCGAACGGGAGGATAAAGGGTATTCCAGTTCATGGCTGCATCATAAAGGGAGAAATAAACACCACTTTGAATATTGGATAGATTACAGCAGAGGCCAGGAGCGTCTGTTGGGTGGTATGAAAATGCCTGTCCGTTTTGTGGCAGAAATGTTTATGGATCGCATTGCAGCTTGCAAGACCTATCAGAAGGACAAATATACAGATGCAAGCCCTTGGAAATATCATTTGCAAAGCCGTCTTGTTCATGAGATTATGCACAAGGACTCTTTAAGGCTATTGGAGCACTTTTTGCAGATGCTTGCAGAATGTGGCGAGGATGCCACTTTCGCATACGTTAAAAAATACTTACAGCATGAAAGAAAACGTGCACGAAAACAATTTATTGAGAATCATTTCAAAGGGAGGAAAAGGGAAAAGTGAACAACAATAAAGTAATTGTAGGACTCTCCGGCGGCGTAGACAGTACCGTTTGCGCTTACTTACTAAAGCAACAGGGCTATGATGTTATTGGAGTTACCATGGATCTATGGCCAGGTGAAAATGGTGCACAGGCAATTGAAGATGCAAAGATGGTTGCAGAAAAAATGGGAATCCCCCACTTTGTCTTGGAATTCAGAAAAGAATTTAAAGAAAATGTGGTTGACGATTTTATTCGTCGGTATTATCAAGGGCTTACGCCAAATCCCTGTGTGGTATGCAACCGATATGTTAAAGGCGAGGCACTCTTGCAAAAAGCCCACCAGCTTGGTGCTCACTATATTGCCACAGGGCACTATGCAAAGGTTGAAAAACATCCCCATACAGGGCGCTATGCTATTCGCAATTCAGAAACAGCGGAAAAAGACCAAACCTATGCCCTATATCGTCTAACACAGGATCAATTGGAAGCAATGCTTTTACCCATTGGAGATTATACAAAAGATGAGGTAAGAAATATTGCTCAACAGATTGATGGCTTTATTGCTAAAAAAGGAGATAGTCAGGATATATGCTTTATTCCCGATGGAGATTATGCATCCTTTATCATCAATGAAAGTGGTGATAAAGGCAAGTCCGGGAACTTCGTTGATTTACAGGGAACTGTTTTGGGAAAGCATAACGGTATTATTCATTACACTGTAGGGCAAAGAAAAGGCTTAGGCATTGCCTTTGGAAAGCCAATGTACGTTTATGCCGTTGATCCAAATCTAAATCAAGTTGTTCTATGTGAAAATGAGTCTTTGTTTCAAAAAACCTTCCGTGTTGGAGAATTGGCCCATATGGCACTGGAAAAATTTGAAGATGGCATGCGATTGCAAGGTAAAATTCGTTATGGGAATAAAATGGCTTGGTGTACCGTGAAAATGGTAGATACGGATATTCTAGAGTGCACTTTTGATGAGCCTCAACGGGCAATTACTCCCGGTCAGTCTCTTGTATTGTATGATGGTGAATTTGTAGCCGGCGGCGGAATCATCCTCCCCTTTTCAATATGAACATATCAGCAAAAGTTTACAGGATTTTTACTTAAAATTCATATAGTTGCACAAAATGTTAAAAGCAGATAAAAGTTGATTGCGGCAGTTGTCACGTTATGTTATGATAACTGTGGCTATTTTGCAGGTGTTACTACTAGATACTTTTATTGGAGGAAGAAATGGATTACGTAAATATAATCATCCCATTTATTGGTGGGCTCGCCATGTTTATCTTCGGAATGAACTATATGGCTCAAGGTTTACAAAATGCAGCAGGCACAAAAATGAAATCAATTCTTGAAGCTTTAACACAAAATAAAGTTATGGGTATTGGTTTGGGTGCCCTCGTTACGGCAATCGTTCAAAGTTCATCCGCAACTACCGTTATGGTTGTAGGGTTTGTAAATGCAGGCCTAATGAACCTGACACAAGCCATGAGTGTTATTATGGGTGCCAACATTGGTACTACAGTAACAGGCTGGCTGGTATCCAGCTCCGAATGGGCAAAAATGTTCAGCCCAGCCACGATGGCTCCTTTAGCAGTCATGGTGGGAGTTATTCTTCAAATTGGCGGAAAGAAGATGAAGCATAGAGAAATTGCTTCTATTATTATTGGCTTTGGTATTTTATTTATCGGTATGCATACCATGTCCGATAGTGTATCTCCCTTGCGGGAATCTCAAGTCTTTAGAGATGCCTTTGTATCACTAGGTCAAAATCCGATGCTGGGTATTTTAGTCGGTGCCGCCGTTACTGCAATTATTCAAAGTTCTTCTGCTTCTCAAGGTATTTTGCTCTCTCTTGCAGCTACGGGTTTAGTACCCATCAATGCTGCAGTTTTCATCATTATGGGGCAGAATATTGGTACTTGCGTTACAGCATTAATCAGCGGTATTGGCGCAGGCAAAAATGCAAAGTGTGTTGGTTATATGCACTTGATGTTTAATATTATTGGTACAATTATATTCAGTGTTATTGCAATGATTTACTTCTCCACCGCTAGTCCAGAGGTTGGTTTAGGTATCGTTTCCCAAACAAAAATCAGTGCAATCCATACTGCATTCAATATTGGTACAACATTATTAGTCTTCCCTCTTTCCGGATGGATCATCCGCGTTGCTATGAAGCTTAATGGTGTTACAGAATCTACAACGGGAGACGAAGGTCAGCTCCTTCATTTGGACAAACGTATGCTTCAAACACCAAGTCTTGCGGTAGAAGGTGCTAAAAAAGAGACCATTCGTTTGGGACGCATTGCAAGAGAAAATCTCCAGTGTGCATTGGATGCACTCAATGACCCCTCACCGGAAAGATTTGAAGAAGTAAAGCAAAGAGAATCTGTGGTAGACAGAGTTTGTGATGGTATTTCCGAATATCTTATTAAGCTTTGTACATTACAAATTAGCGATCGTGAAAATCAAATCGTTACCTCTCTTTTAAATACCATCAGCGATATGGAGCGTGTGGGCGACCATGCAGAAAATATTTCCGAGTTGGCAGAAGAAATGAAACATGAGGATTTGAGTTTTACTCATACTGCCATGGAAGATTTGGAAGAAATGATTCATGCTGCTCTTTCCAGCTATGATAATGCTTTGAAGGCCTTGGAAAACGATGACATTGCTTCGGCTGCAAAAACTGCTGTTTATGAAGAACAGGTTGACGAATTAGAAAAGAGATTGCGTGCTGGCCATATCGAAAGACTTTCCAATGCAGCATGTAATGTAAATGCAGGTATTCATTACCTTGAAGTACTTGCAAATTTGGAGCGTATTTCTGACCATGCCATGAATATTTCTCAAGTGGTTTTAAACGAGCATAGATATAATAGAAAAATGAACGAAGAAGGCGCAATGCCAATTTAATCATAAAAAAAAGAAGCCAAAATGGCTTCTTTTTTTATGCGCATGACAAGTTATTTTCTATTTCAATTGCAAATATACAATTTTAAATATAAAGAATGATCTTCTAAATTAAGCCTTCAAAACTATATCAAATCTACATGGGTCTCTTTTATATCAATTGAAACAACGTCATACTTCAAATCAAAGAAACTCCTCATAAATTGCGCAAATTGCTTCTTCCATTTCATTCTCCGAAACACCTACCCATGTGCTCAGCTCACCACTGCCTTGATTAATCATAGCAACATCAATATTATGCCGCTGTAAGGCTGTATAAATCCGGTTGACCGCAAGACGGTTATGTATAATCCCATATCCCACTAGAACAATACCTGCAATATTTGGCTGAACAGTCATAGAAAATGGTACATTGCTTTTTGTAATTTCACGCTCAAAATCCTGTTGCTTTTCAAAAAACTGTTTTGCTTCAACAAGCAAACAAACGCAATGGGCTCCTGATGGGAGATATTGAAATTTTATGCCATACTTTTTCGCAACGCGTAAAACCTCTTGCACAAAAGACCATGTATGGTCAGGATTTTCCTTCTCAATCACCAAAAGGCTGAAACCTTTTTTGCCTGAAACACCAGCAAAAATTGCAAAATCCTCTCGTTGTAAAGCACTACATGTAATCATTGTTCCCGGGTGCTGGGGCAAATTGGTATTGCGAATATTCGTAGGAATGCCAGCACTGCTTACAGGAAACACACAGTCCTCATGAAGCACCGTGGCTCCTGCACAGCAAAGCTCATGCATTTCATGATAAGTAATATGGCTAATTGGACGAGGATCTGTAACAATACGAGGATCAGCCATGAGAAAACCTGAAACATCCGTCCAATTTTCATATAGTTCTGCTTGGGCAGCACGGGCTACAATGGCTCCTGTAATATCACTTCCACCACGGGAAAAGACACGTATGCTTCCATCAGGGTTACTTCCATAAAACCCGGGTATCACTGCCTTTTCTATCTTATCCAATCTCTGCTTCAACACATAATTGGTCTTTTCAGCTTCAAAGACACCCTGCTCGTTAAAAAAAATAACCTCTGCCGCGTCTAAAAACTCAAACCCTAAATAGTTAGCCAGTAGCACTCCATTTAAGAACTCCCCTCGACTGGCAAAATAATCAGCCGAAGCCCCCTCTTCCATTTGCTGTTGAATTTCCTGAAAAAACGGCTCAAGCTCTAACGATAAATGAAGCTGTTTGGCAATATCGGAATATCTCTTTTGAATTTCCTCAAAGGTCTTTTGGAAGGGCATCCCTGATGCCTGCTGACTATGACAAAGATAAAGAAGGTCAGTCACCTTTTCATCTTTATCAAATCTACGACCAGGCGCACTGGGAATGATAAGCATTCGGCGGCTGTCTGCGAAAACAATATTTTTAACTTTTTGAAACTGTGCTGCATCTGCAAGTGAACTACCGCCGAATTTTGCTACAACCATTCTATTTTCCCCCTAGCTTCTAGGCAGAGGGAAGAATAAATTCCCCCTCTGCTTATTACAAAACCTTCCAAAGTTTATAACCATAGATATTTTCATTTTCATCCAAAGTTTTATCTAATTTATTTATCATTTTGCTTATTACCATATTTTTTACTACATTTATTCTAAATTGGTGGTTTCAAATTATAGTTTACAAGTGTCTCTCCTATTTCTATGAGAGTCTTCCTTTAAAATCCTCATATCCAAATTTCCGTATGATGTCCAATTCTCCATTTTCCTTTAAAACTGCAATTGATGGAAGGCACATTCCATTAAAAGTGTTATTTTTCACCATAGAGTAAATTGCCATGTCCATAAAAATCAGTTTGTCCCCTACAGAAAGGGGCTGTGCAAAGGAATAGTCCCCGATGACATCCCCTGCCAAACAGGTTGCCCCTGCCAAGCGGTAAGTATGGGGCTTTTCCTTAGGTTCTCCTCCCTGCCACAGAGGTGGACAATAGGGCATTTCAATCACATCAGGCATATGACATGCTGCCGATGCATCCAAAAGAGCAATATCAATACCGTTATGGACAACATCTAATACAGAACTCACCAGATACCCTGCATTTAAAGCCACTGCTTCCCCTGGTTCCAAATATACTTCCAAATGATATTTTTCTTTGAAGCGTAAAATACAATCTATCAACGCTTCTCGATCATAATCCTCCCGGGTGATATGGTGACCACCGCCAAAGTTCACCCATTTCATCTGAGGTAGGAATTCGCCAAACTGTTCCTCTACTGCTGCCAAGGTTTCAATTAAGGCATCACTGTTCTGTTCA
>NZ_DALYUL010000002.1:22098-25032 GCF_031981185.1 Anaerotignum sp.
AATGCAGACCCTCTATTCCCTCTAGCAGATCAGTTCTAAAATTTTCTCTGGTCACACCTAAACGGGAGCCTTCAGCACAAGGGTCATAAATACCATGGGCTTGGGTGGAGTGTTGGGGATTCACCCGTATGCCACAGCTTTTTCCTGCCGCAAGAGCTCTTTTTCTATATTTTTGCCACTGGGCAAAGGAATTAAAGGTAATATGGTCGCAGATTTCTGTAACTTCTTGAAACTCCTTTTCCATATAGGCCGCCGAAAAAACATGGGTTTCCTTGCCCATCTCTTCATAGCCAAGCTTTGCCTCAAATAAACCACTGGCAGTTGTGCCATCCAGATAACACCCAATTAGTGGATAAACCGCAAACATAGAGAACGCCTTTTGTGCCAGCAGAATTTTACAGCCTGCACGATCGGCAACGTCTCTTAAAATAACGAGATTCTCGATTAAACTCTTCTCGTCAACCACATAACATGGTGTTTCCACAGAATATAATCGCTCATCCATTAGTCCACCAACTCAGGATTAAAATCTTCCACCCAAGGCAAGCCCCATTTATTTAATGCTTCCATGAATGGATCGGGATCAAACTCTTCCATATTCCAAACACCGGGCTGATTCCATTTTCCAGTCATCACCAGCATTGCTCCAATCATAGCTGGCACTCCTGTGGTATAAGAAATTGCCTGACTGCCCACTTCTTTATAGCATTCTTGATGGTCGCAAACGTTGTACAGATAATATGTTTTTTCTTTCCCATCCTTTTTCCCCTGGAAAATACAGCCGATGTTTGTTTTTCCAACGGTACGGGGGCCAAGACTTGCTGGATCAGGCAACACGGCCTTCAAAAACTGCAGAGGCACAATTTTCTTACCATCAAATTCGATAGGCTCAATCGAAGTCATACCCACATTCTCCAAGCATTTCAAATGGGTCAGATAGCTTTGGCCGAAGGTCATGAAGAAGCGAATACGCTGAATGCCTTTAATGTTTAAGCCCAAGCTTTCCAGTTCTTCATGATGGAGCAAATACATGTCTTTTTTACCAACTTCTGCAAAATCGTACTCACGCTTAATTTCCATTGGTTCTGTTTCTATCCATTCACCATTTTCCCAATAACTGCCGTTAGCAGTTACTTCTCTAATATTAATTTCAGGGTTAAAATTGGTTGCAAAAGGATAGCCATGGTCACCACCGTTGCAGTCAAGAATATCAATATAATTGATTTCATCAAAGTGATGCTTTTGGGCATAAGCGGAGAAAACACCGGTAACACCTGGGTCAAAACCACTGCCTAGCAATGCACAGATGCCCGCCTCTTTAAATTTCTCACGGTAATCCCATTGCCATTTATATTCAAACTTTGCAGTATCCAAAGGTTCATAGTTTGCAGTGTCCACATAATGGGTTTTTGTTGCAAGGCAAGCCTCCATAATGGTCAAATCCTGATAAGGCAAAGCCAGATTCAACACTACATCAGGCTTAAACGCATTGATAAGTACAACCAATTCCGCCACATTGTCAGCATCAACCTGTGCTGTGTGAATGATTGTTTTTGTTGTTCCATCAAGCTTTGCTTTTAATGCATCACATTTGGATTTGGTTCGGCTGGCAATCATAATTTCCTCAAAAACCTCGCTGTTTTGGCAACATTTGTGAATTGCAACACTGGCAACGCCACCGCAACCGATAATCATACATTTTCCCATTTTTTCTGTCTCCTTTACTTTGTAATCTGTAGTAATATTTCTCGTGTCATTTTACAAGCAATGGCAGTGGAACTGCCGCTTTGGTCATAATGGGGCGAAAGCTCGTTAATATCACATCCTACAATATTTAACTGATGCAGCTGCAAAACGGCCTCCATTAGTTCTTTAAAGGTAATGCCGCCCCCTTCAGGTGTACCTGTTCCGCAAAAAATGGAGGGATCTAATACATCCAAATCCAGTGTAAAATATACAGGCTTACCCTTTAATTGGGCTATAGTTTCCGAAAATCCTTCAAGGTCAAATTTATGGAGATTTGTATGTTTCTTTGCAAATTCAAACTCGTATTTTTCACCACTGCGAATGCCAAATTGGTGAATTCTTCCATCCCCCACAAGGTTCCATACCTGTTTGATTACGGTAGAATGGGAAAGATTTTCTCCCAAATAGTCCGTTCTAAGGTCGGTATGGGCATCTAGATGAATAATATGAACATCAGGATAACGCTCCACCACAGCCCGCACCGCCCCTAAGGTAATCAAATGTTCCCCTCCAAGCATGACAAAGCCCTTGCCATCATTAAGAATCTCCGTCGTGTATTCCTGAATCATTTCCAGAACTCTTTCCGTATTGCCAAAGGGAAGCTCCAAATCTCCACCGTCAAAAATTTGATAATCCGTCATATCTTTATCGCAGTAAGGGGAATAGGTTTCTATCCCAAAAGATTCGCTACGAATGGCTGAGGGTCCAAAGCGGGTACCAGGGCGAAAGGAGGTAGTTCCATCAAAGGGAACACCAAACAGCACAATTTCCGCATCCTCATATTCAGCTTCGCAGGCCAAAAAAGTTTGTATATTTTTAAGCATCCTCCAGCATCTCCTTTACATAATTGGGTAAGGCAAAGGCTCCTTGGTGCAGCTCCGTGTTATAATATTTTGTTTTTATCCCGAATGCATTCCAAACCTCTGCTTTCAAATCCTTCTGAGGATGCAGTGATTTTGATGCAAACCCAAACAACCAATGTCCCGAAGGATAAGTGGGGATGTGGGCCTGATACACAAAGCTCATGGGGAATGCATGGGAAATACGGCGATGGGCAGACTTCATAGCTTTTGCATCTTCTTCGTAAAAAGGGCTTTCGTGCTGATTCATCAATATCCCCTGCTCCGTTAAAGCACGGCAGCAGTTTCCGTAAAATTCCTTGGTAAATAGTACCTCGCCAGGGCCAAA
>NZ_DALYUL010000002.1:25105-31456 GCF_031981185.1 Anaerotignum sp.
GCCGTCTCCAGCTCCAATGACTAATACCTTTTTTATCTCAGGATTCACCGCCATAGCAGTGTGCGTAATCATTTCATGATAAATAAATTCGTCTCGCTCTGTGAGCATCATAATGCCATCCAAAGTCAAAAATCGTCCAAATTCAGGAGATTCAAACACTGATATTTTCTGGTACTTACTTTCCTCATAGTGAAGCTGGTGGGAAACCTTTACAGAAAAACGCACATTTGGTGTGTGATATTCGCTATACCATAAATCATCCATTTTCTTCTCCTTTCCATACGTTCAACCTTGTAATATCCATACTTTCAGGCCCCGTAATGACACAGCCTTTTTCCTTGGCATATTGAATATAAGCAATAATTTCCCGGGTAATACGCTCCCCTGGGGCTAAGATTGGGATACCCGGCGGGTAGCACATAACAAACTCGGTACAAACCTTTCCGTCGCACTCTGCCAAAGGAAGGCTTATTTTGTCGGCATAAAAGGCTCTTTGGGGAGAGATGACAACGGTCGGACTAATGTATTCCGTATCCAACATATCTTTGTTGTCTTTTTTATAAATACGTCTAATTTCAGAAAGCGCACTGATAAGTCGCTCAATATTTTTATTTTTATCCCCTACTGAAATGTAGGCAAGAATGTTTCCCAAGTCACCAAATTCAATCTGAATGCCATATTCATCCCGCAGCAAATCGTATACCTCAATGCCCGCAAGCCCCAAATCCAATGTGTTCACAGAAAGCTTGGTGGTATCAAAATCAAATACACTGTCTCCGTTGATTAGTTCTTTTGAATAGGCGTAATAATCGCCAATGGCATTGATTTCATCTCTTGCATACTGCGCAAAATTCTTCACCTTTTCGAAGGTTTCCACTCCCCATAGGGCAAGACTTCGTCTGGAAATATCCAAACTGGAAAGCAATAAATAAGAACCGCTGGTGGTTTGGGTAAGGTTGATAATTTTTCTCACATAATTAGCGTTTATCCCCTTGCCACAAAGTAACAGGGAGCTTTGAGTTAGAGAACCCCCAGATTTATGCATACTGATTGCCGCCATATCCGCACCTGCCGCCATGGCAGAAATGGGCATGTCCTTCCCAAAATAAAAATGGGTGCCGTGGGCTTCATCTGCAAGAACCAATAGACCCTTTTCATGGGCAATTTCAGTAATCTGCTTTAAATCCGAGCAAATGCCATAGTAAGTGGGGTTATTCACCAAAATGGCTTTGGCGTTAGGATGCTCATCAATGGTTCGATTCACATCCGAAACTGACATTCCCAAAGCAATCCCTAGCTTTTTGTTCATTTGCGGATTAATATATACAGGTACAGCGCCGCACAACACCAAGGCATTGATTACACTTTGGTGCACATTTCTGGGTAAAATGATTTCATCCCCACTTTTTACACTGGATAGAATCATGGTCTGCACCGCAGAGGTTGTACCTCCCACCATGAAAAAGGCTTGCGCCCCGCCAAAAGCTTCCGCGGCAAGCTCCTCCGCCTCTTTGATCACGCTGACAGGATGACAAAGGTTATCCAAAGGCTTCATTGAGTTTACATCCACAGACATGCACTTTTCACCCAAAAAATCTGTTAGCTGCGGATTCCCCTTTCCGTGCTTATGCCCAGGAACATCAAAGGGCACCAATCGGTCATGCCGCATCCGTTCCAAGGCTTCCATCAAAGGCATTTTATTTTGATCCTTCAAGGCTTCACCTCCTGATATACATTTGTCCCACTAAATATTTCTATCATTTCCTGCCGCAAAGCGTTTGTGATATCCAAACGAATTTTGGGCGGAATTTCGTAAACATCGGAATTAAACAAGTAATTTTGCAATACCAAATCTTTAATTAGCATTTTGGTATGAAAAATATTAGACTGATAAATATTTACATCAATGGCGTCATATTTTTGGAGAATATCATTGTGGATATAATCCTGAATAGACGTAATGCTATGGTCTATAAACAGCTTTTGCCCCTTCATATTTCGAGTAAACCCTCTCACACGGTAATCCATGGTGATAATATCGGAATCAAAGCTACCAATCAAAAAATCCAGCGTAGATAAGGGTGTAATTTCCCCGCAAGTTGCCACATCAATATCCACACGGAAGGTTGCAATGGAGGTTTCCGGATGATACTCAGGATAGGTGTGTACGGTAACATGGCTTTTGTCCAAATGGGCCACGACGGTTTCGCCGCTTCTGGATTTTGCCATATTCACCTCAGCAATGAGAAACGTTACACTAGCACCCTGGGGCTCATAATCCTGTTTGGAAATATTCAGCACTGTAGCACCAATCATTTCCGTAAGCTTTGTTAAAATGGCAGTTAAACGCTCTGAATTATACTGCTCATTAATATATTTAATATAATCCTGCTGTTCCCTTGCCGTTTTGGCATAACAAATATCATAAATATTAAAGCTCAAAGATTTTGTAAGATTATTAAAGCCATATAATTTCATTTTATCTTCCATTCCGAACCCCCCAAACAAAAAAAGATGCACCACAGTATCCTATGGCACATCTCATAAATCGCTCAATGAATTAAGGCATACGCAAAAATCTAGACCTCTACCCTTACAGCAGAAAGATTCTCGCCTGTCGCCAAAATGTTTTCAGAGTCTATATAGTAAGAACTACTTTTACTACTCCTGCTATTGACCGTTTCACAAGTGTGTACCCTAGTACACTTGGTTATGAAGTAACCAACTGGCAATTGAGTTGCCAACTTATAAAAGTTGCGCTCTTAACGCAATCAATAATGTGGAATAAAATTCCACAATCGGCAGTTGACCCGGCTGTCCGTATGGCCTTGAGTTTCATTCGTAAACAAAACTGGTCAAAAGTGTTCTCGCTATATGCGATTGAAAACAGGTTTATTTTAATTCATAAAAATCGGTTTTGTCAATAGATTTGACAAATTTTTTTCTAATTTTAGGATTTCCAAATTTTAGCTTTAGACTTATCATTATATCCTCAAGTCATTTATAGTTAACATAATTTCCAAGCCATTTTATTTCTCAATTTGTCTAGCAGAATAAGGAGAACTAGCTCTTATTTTCGTTCATCCGCTACACTCATTTTTTTGTTATTTTCCATCACTATAAACAATTAAAATCAGATTTTATCTTAAATTTGAATAATCCACTAAAATTAAAACCATTCTCACGACATAGTAAAAAAACTCCATAGTAACAAAATATCCTTTATTTATTATCTCACAAAATATCCAAAATTTACGTTGTTGCTCACAAGTATTTTTTGTTAACATAACTTTAGATATTTTTCGACAAAAAAACTTTTTTAATTCTAATTTCATCCTTGTTATTTTGCAATTTCCATGAATTTCCTTCAATTTGCTTTTCGACAAACATGTCCCTGAAATACTGTTTTTCCATTTTCTTTGTGTTATAATAAAGATAAATAAAATTTATGATCCAAGACAAAAGGGGTATGGATATGCAACTTAAAGGGTTGGAATACTTAGAAGCAATCTATAAATATAAAAGTTTTACGAAGGCAGCTGAAGCGCTCTTTGTTTCTCAGCCTGCTATTTCAGCTGCAATTCGGAAACTTGAAGACGACTTTAATGTAAAGTTTATCATTCGAACCCCCAAAAAACTACTTTTCACCCCAGAAGGAGAGGAATTTACTGCAAAAATCATACCTATTTTGGAAGAATTGCGTTCCATTGAAAAGGATATGCTTGCAAAAAGCAGAAATCGAAAACAAATCCTACGCTTAGGGCTTTCCCCAACAGCCCCTCCCGATATTGTTCATCGAATATATCAATATTTTCTGCCTTCTTTAGAAGAAAATGAAGAGGTTTTTTTTGATGAAGGTGGCGCTTATTATCACATTGAGAAAATTTCCAACGGAGAAGTTGATGTTGCCATAAACGTAATTCCCGAAGATATTTCAGATTTTTCTGTTGCCTCCATCCCACTATACAGGCAAGAAATATGCCTTTTGCTAAGAGAAGACAGCCATTTGGCGAAATATGATAAAATTCCTATACAACTTCTAAACACAACCCCCATAACTAGCCTTGGTGCATCCTCTTATTTACCAAAGCGATTGGAAATGGAAGCCGCAAAAAGAAACATTCATTTAAAGGTGGTTTCAAAACATTTACATCAAACTAGTTATATTGAGGAGATTTTATTGGGCAATAGCTCCGGCATCATCAATGTGGATGGAAACCATATGTCCCGGGCTTTATATGCCCACAAAGCACTGGTCACAAGGCCATTTCAGGAGCCTATGTATCTGCAAATCGGGATTCTATATCAAAAGAATGGCCATCTCCAGCCATTAACCAAAAGGATTCTTGATTTCATTGAAAATGCAGTAAAAACATCAATATAATTTACAGAAAAGACCCCAAAATGTATGAAGCGCTTTGGGGTCTTTTGTATTTAGAAATAAATATTGTTACAATATGAAACTTTGATTTCTAACGATAAAAGAAAGTTATCTTAAGACAAAAATTATGTATTGTACAAAACAGTGTACTTATCATAAAATGAAATCAAATAAATGTGCTATTTTCTCATTTTTTTATACTAAGGAGGAAACACTATGTCACAAATGATGAAATGTGTAGTGAAAGAACGACCCGAAGTTGGTGCATTGGCTCTTACAGAAAGACCCATTCCAACTTACGGTGCCAACGACATTCTGGTCAAGGTGAAGGCGGCGGCAGTTTGCGGAACCGATGTTCATATTATGGAATGGAATGAATGGTCCCAAAAACGCATTAATCCCCCCACCATTATCGGCCATGAGTTTGCAGGAGAAGTGATTGCAGTGGGTGATCATGTAACCACAATCAAAATCGGTGATTTAGTTTCAGCAGAAACGCATATTGTCTGTAATTCCTGCTCCTTGTGTCACAATGGCAACGAGCATGTTTGCCCCAATACAAAAACCATCGGTGTGGCGCGAGATGGCTGTTTTGCAGAATATATTTCAATTCCGGCTGAAAATGCCATTGTTTACGATCCATCCACTCCTGTAGAAATCGTGTCAATTATGGAACCCTTTGGTGTGGCAGTTCATGCCGCAATGGAATTCCCTGTTGCCGGAAAAACCGTTTTAGTCAACGGTTGCGGCCCCATTGGTGTTATGTCCATCGCAGTTGCAAAAAAATGTGGTGCTGCCAAGGTATTTGCCGTAGAAATCAACAAACAGCGGGGGGAGTTGGCTCTGAAAATGGGTGCTGACGAAGTTCTGAACCCCATGGAAGTTGATGTGGTAAAAGAAATCAAAGCAAAAACTGCGTATGGTGCAGAGGTAGTTATCGAGTTCACTGGTAACATCCGAGCAATCAAAACAGCCATTGAATGTATGGCACCTGAAGGCAAAATGGCAGCAGCCGGTCTACCTGATGGCTCCGTTGATTTTAACTTCTCTGAATTTGTTTACAGCGGAAAAGTTATCAAGGGCATTGCCGGAAGACTAATGTATAAAACATGGGAAGATGCAAAGGGCCTAATTGCTGGCGGATTAGACCTTTCCCCTATAATCACCCATACACTGCCTTTGGAGGAATTCCAAGAAGGTTTACGTTTAATGAAAAGCGGAGAATGCTGTAAAGCGATTTTAATTCCGTAATTTTTATGTACTTCTCCTTACCGTTCAGATAAATAAATATTCTACAACAGTTAGAATACAACAGTTAAGGGTGTCGATTTTATCGACACCCTTTCAGTTTCTTACAAGGTTTCTACAAGTTAATCCTTACTGCAATCAATCATCTTGAAATGCCTATTCTCCTATGATAGCAATAAAAACTAGTATCTCGTGAAACGCAAATATAAGAGATTTAAAGACTTCCTCTTATCGCTATTGCACCTCAACTTCATCTTCTATAAAAGGCTCTTCTCCATCTTCCCAAAGGGGCATACTAACGATTGCCTTAAATAAGTCTCCATCCACCTTAATGCCGAAGGTACCTCCTTGTGCTTCCGCCAAGCTCTGTGCGATGGAAAGCCCCAGTCCCGAGCCTTCGGTGGTTCTGGAAGCATCCCCCCGAACAAATCGATCAGTCAATCTGGTTTCATCAAAATCAATAGGGGTGGCAGAAATATTTTTCATAACCAAAATCCCCCGTCCTTCCGCTTGAAAAATATCGATATACACACGAGAGTCAGGCATCGAATATTTTACCGCGTTGGAAACTAAATTCTCCAAAATCCTCCATAAATGCCTGCCATCAGCGGAAATGTATAACGGCTCAAGACAGCTTACCTTCACTTCAAGTCCAGCAGCCTCAATTTTCTCCTCCAGTTCTCCAATGGCCTGCAACGTAATTTGCCGATAATCTATTTTCA
>NZ_DALYUL010000002.1:31466-47918 GCF_031981185.1 Anaerotignum sp.
TCATTTTTGAAACTGTAATATTACCGCTGGAAACCTTACTGGCTTCAATGAGGTCTTCAATTAATTGCTTCAGACGGTAGGACTTCTCATATAATATCTCCACATATTCTGAAGCCGCTTTATTTTCCAATCTAAGGCTTCGTAGCAAATCAACATAAGAAATAATGGAGGTTAAAGGCGTTTTCAAGTCGTGAGAAACATTGGTAATCAGCTCTGTTTTCATCCTCTCGCCTTTTACCGCATCCTCAACGGAATTTTTCAATCCATCCTGTATATTAGCAATATCCATTGCAAAATTCGAAAAAGAAGGAGATATTTCTTCCAAATTTAATTTGTATTGCAGATTGCCTTTTGATGTTTCTCTGGCGGAAATCATAATTCTTTTCAATGATCGTAAAGCTCTTAAAAACAAGTACATACAAAATGCGTTGAAAAGGAATAAGCCAAACGCACACAAGAAACAGATCAAGTAATATTCCATTTGTGCTGCAAAAATAATAAATCCCATTAGTACGCAGTTTCCCAATCCATAGCTAAGCATAACAAAAATCATCCAGCCTCGAAAGGTTTTCCCTGTAAACAATTCTGACATACGGCGAATGGTTACAGATACCCAAGTGTTTCGCAGAAAGATTTTGCCTTTGATTTGTCTGGAAACAGACATAATATAAGAAATGATGGCAGCAATATCGCAAATATAAATAATGCCTAATATGGTATTAAAAATATATGCCCAAAAAATAGCTGTTTCACTTAAAATGCTTGATAAAATTGCAACTCCAAAAATGACAGCAAAGGTTGTTAAACCAATTACCAGTAAAAAATGAACCTCATTATAGATTTTATCTACTGCTATATAAGTAACCTTTCCACCCTTCTCACTTTGTCCTGCAACACGTATCAAATAAACCAAACAAAAAATGATGATAATCGTTGAAGCAGTAAATACGCCAAATAAAATAGGTAATCCTGCCTTTGCAAAAACATATTCCTGACCAAGGGAATAAAAAGTATCTCCATATACAAAAGGATCCTGAATTCCCGCGTATATTTTATAATCACTGGTTTCCATGATGGAGTTATTGGTGGTATAACCCATTACCCCAATTTTATCGCTACTAAAGCCAGAAGAAAGAACAACAGTCCGGTCAATATTGCTCATTTCTCCCCTTGTTGTGTTCCCTGCAACAACATTACCACTGCTATCTTCCACATAGTAAAGAAAATTTGTCATTCCATTTAAATAGCGAATGCTGCTTTTAAAGTCATCCACCTGATTTTGAATGTACATTTTCCGATAAAGGGGCAGGCGACTTTCTACGAGTTCTTTATACTCATCAAAGTTATGTTTTAATGAATTGGGGATACTTCCATGGGTAATCAATCCGTCAAAGGTTTCGTTAATGGAAGTATTCCCAGTGATAATGCCTTCTTTAATGCCATAGTATCGTTTAAAGTCTGTAAGCAGTTCCTCTCTGTCAATCAGCTCACCACTGGTAATCCTGCTTTCATTGCGATAGTACACTTCGGAGAGTATCACCTCATCCAGTGCTTGGGCAAAGCTGTTTTTAAACTCGTAGGTGTCATAAACAGTATGTGCCTCGATGATACCACTGTTCCAGTGATTAGAAATATTCGCGGTTATAATCCCGCAAAAAAAGTTGGCCATGGCACAAATAAAAAGGAGAGCTACCCCTGCTATCTTCCATTTCCTCTGGTAGCTTCTATATTTTTTCAATTTTGTATCCAATGCCCCACACCACCTTTAGATATCTAGGCTCCTTCGGATTGATTTCTATTTTTTCTCTGATGCGGCGGATGTGTACCGAAACTGTATTTTCCGGGGCAAAAGACAATTCATTCCAAACTCTTTCATAAATTTGATCAATAGAAAACACCTTTCCTGCATTTTCCATTAATAACTGAAGAATGCCGTATTCCGTTGCAGTGAGCTTAATAGGATCTCCGCTGACACGAACCTCCTTGGCATCTTTATCCAACTCAAGCTCTCCAATTTTTATTACATTACTTTTTTCCGCAATACTGCCAAGAGCAGTATATCGGCGCATTTGGCTTTTCACCCTTGCCAAAAGCTCCAACGGGTTAAAGGGCTTTGTAATATAATCGTCTGCTCCAAAATTCAGCCCCAAAATTTTGTCTGTATCCTCAGATTTCGCCGACAAAATAATAATCGGTATATTTAAGGTTTCTCGAATTTTAACCGTCGTGTTTAAACCATCCAGCTTGGGCATCATGATATCCAGCAAAATCAAATGTATCTCATTTTCCTCTAAAGCCTTTAATGCCTCTAAGCCATTATAAGCTTTAATGATATGATACCCTTCCTGTTTTAAATAAATTTCTATTGCATCAACAATTGCTTTGTCATCATCACAAACCAAAATATTGAATTTATCCATAACAAATCCCCCCTAAGTTCGCATAATATTACTATTTTATCATAACAGGATAGTTTTACAAAATAATACAAACTTCCTTACAGAATTCTTAATCTTCTTTTTATTCTATCCCAATACAAACAGAAAAGAAATATAAATTTTTTGTCAAATTTCAAAAAAAAATGATTGACATTTTTTCTGTTATCATATATACTAAATTTCGTTGCGGGTCACTAGCTCAGTTGGTAGAGCACTGGACTTTTAATCCAGGTGTCCCGGGTTCGAGCCCCGGGTGACTCATTTTTTATTGGTTGGAAGTACGGATGAGTTTCTTCTAGCCCCATCTCTTGATTCCATGATTCATACTAGATAAATATCCCTATTGTAAGGAAATACCTTACATGGGGATTTTTTTATGAAGTTGCATCGCAAAAGCTGTTTTGCAAAAACTGTTTATACGTGCCACGCCCTTTTTTAGACAATCCTCTTGGTACAGGCGGCCTTTTCTCTTTTTTCGATGCCCAAAGGCATTGTCATACCGAATCTGTACTGATATAATAAAAACGAATGATTTTTAATCTCAACGCAAAGAATTATCTTTTTTTATATACAAAAATGAGATTTTATTTATTTGCATTTAGGAGGATACTATTGATACGAAATATCATGCAAGAGTACAAAGAAATATTTTTATATTCTATAATTGCCTTATTTGTAGGGATTATTATCGGCGGTATTGATGCACTCTTTGGGGAAGTTTTATTGAAAATTACCCAATACAGAAGCCAGCATTCAATGCTTTTGGTGCCCTTCTTGCCCATCGCAGGGGTTAGTATCACATTATTATACAGTTTTCTCAGTAAAGAGAGCATAAAGGGTATGACCCTTGTGTTTCAGACCGGCCATGGTGATAAGGAACGTATTCCAAAAATGCTTGTTCCTTTAATCATTTTAACCACATGGATTACCCATCTATTTGGCGGAAGCGCCGGACGGGAAGGCGTTGCTGTACAGCTAGGCGCCACAGTTGCTCACACCGTGGCAAGAAAGCTAAAATTTTTAAACAATCCTCGCATTCTATTGGTAATCGGCATGGCAGCTGGCTTTGCCGGTCTTTTCCAAACACCAATTGCAGCAACTTTTTTTGCTCTGGAAGTACTTGTTTCCGGTGTGTTTTTATATGAGGCTTTGCTTCCTGCCTTGGTTGCATCTTTCACAGCCAGCACAACTTCTCATCTATTGGGCTTAGAGAAATTTTCCATTAGCCTTCCAAACACACTAGCCTTATCATCTGAACTTTTATTTAAGCTTGTCCTTTTGGGAATCATATTTGGAGTAGTGGGAGGGGCATTTGCCCTTTTATTAAACTTCTGCAAGAATAAATTAACAGTCCTTATTGAGAATCCTATGAAAAGAATCTTTATTGGAGGTTGCATTTTATCCTTGTTATTTTTACTGTTGCATAACGGTAGATATTGTGGCCTGGGTACAAACCTGATCCAATTTAGCCTTATGGGTGAACAAATATATCAATACGATTGGCTGCTTAAGCTTTTATTCACCGTTATCACCCTATCTGTGGGCTTTCAGGGGGGCGAAGTCACTCCACTATTTTCTATCGGTGCAACCTTAGGTATGGTATTAGGAACCTTATTTGGCCTACCTGTTACTCTGGTTGCTGCCCTTGGCTATTCAGCAGTTTTCGGTAGTGCAACCAATACATTATTGGCACCCATTCTGATTGGTGTTGAGGTGTTTGGACCTGAAAATACAATTTACTTCATCGTTGTTTGTGCCCTTGCCTTTATCTTTAATGGGAATAAAACAATTTATACCGCCCAAAAAAGATTTAACTTTTTTAAAAACGAAAATATAAAATTTTAGCTCTTTTCAATCATTTTTGAATTAGCTGTGTTTATAATATTTTTAATCTAATTTTGTTTCCTTTTTAACAGAATCTGTTTCTGCACTTGAAAAGATACACTATTTTTGATATACTTTAATTTATAATATTTTTGGAGGTGTACCATGGAAAGTCAGAGCTTTTCATTAGCAGAACATGACAGAGCGATCTTATATTCATATGTAAATGTAGCAGAAGGTGTTGCTGAATTTTTAGGAAACTTTTGTGAAGTGGTAATACATAATCTTGAGAACATGGATCATTCCGTTATGCATATCATTAACGGTCACCTATCCGGCAGGCAGGTTGGCGCTTCTATTTCGGAAGTTACATTATCGTTTCTCAACCGTATGATGGCGGAACCTAATCTAAATCATCTCTATTATTTTGCCAAAAATAAACGGGGAGAAACCTTTAAATCCTCAATCTCGGCTATTATGGGAGATAAGGGAAATATAATTGGTCTGCTATGTATCAATATGTATTTGTCATCCCCCATCTCTGATTTAGTGCACTTTATGACGCCATCCGAAAGTACAAAGCAGGAAAATATTTCAGAAACATTTGTTGAAAACACAGTAGAACTGATGCTTCACGCGTTAGAAGAAGCAAAAAAAGCAGTTTATAGCAATCTTGCTATTTCCTCTTCCAATAAAAATAAGGAAATCGTTTCTATTTTATATCAAAAAGGTATATTTAACTTAAAAGATTCTGTGGTAACCATTGCAGATCATTTGGGTATTTCAAAAAACACCGTTTACATGCATATTCGCAACATGAATAAATAAATATTGAAAATATAATAAAAAAGCAGTCATTTCCTTTTGTGTCAAACAGGAAATGACTGCTTTTTTCATTTTTATAGTTTTACAACTTCTTTTTGAAACTCATTATTTAATATCTGACCAATGGCTGAATAAATTGCGCTGCCACCGCAGAAAATGCCCTCATACCCTGCAATCGATTTAATAAAATGACTACCTGTAAAATCGCCTAGTGCCAGCAAAAAGAATAATACCGTTAAAGAACCAAAGACCACTCTTGAAGCCATATTATGCTTTAAGGTGCCAATAAACATAGCAAGGGTGAAAATACCCCACAGTAACAAATAAAAGGCCATAGAGAGCTCATCTGCGCTCTGTACGCCACCCTGAGGAATCGCAGAAGGCAAGAGCCAAATTCCAACCAATGACCACCAAAAGGTTCCATATGCAGTAAATGCTGTTGCGCCAAAGGTATTGCCCCCTTTAAACTCCATAATCCCTGCCACAACCTGTGCAAAACCGCCCAAGAAAATGCCCATGCTGATAATGACTGCCGATAATGATATAATTCCTGCGTTATGTAAATTCAATAAAATTGTGGTCATACCAAAACCAAGAAGACCAAGAGGCGCGGGATTTGCGGTACTTGTGTGGTTACTCATAAAAAATGTTCCTCCTAAATATTAACTTTCCCATTCATAGTTGTATCAATTATTTCTATAATTACTATCACCAGAGTCTTTAAGGGTACCACATCATTCTGTACGCCCAGATGGGCAACCATGCTTCTATTCAGTTAAAATGAAGTCAGATAGGTATATAAGCAAATATGCGGGTGTTGCCTAATCTCCGGCCATAAAAAAGGCATGTCCGGTGATTTACACCTCGATGCCATTTTCTTTTAAAAATTTAATATCTTTTTGACTTAAATCAGCTGTCCTTAATAAATCCGGTCGCTTTTGGGCAGTACGAAGAAGAGACTGCTCTCTGCGCCATTTCTCAACATTACCATGGTGACCGCTTAAAAGCACCTGCGGTACCTCATGCTCCATAAAAACAGGAGGACGGGTATACTGAGGATATTCCAAAAGTCCTTGAGAAAAGCTCTCATCCTCAAAGGAAGCCTCTTTTCCAAGAACACCAGGCATCAAACGAGAAACGGCATCAATCATGGTAATTGCCGCCAACTCTCCCCCAGTAAGAACAAAGTCACCCAAGGAAATTTCATCTGTAACAATTTCCTCAATCACCCGTTCATCCACCCCCTCATAATGGCCACACAAAAATATAAGGTTTTCCTCATGGGCCAGCTCCTCTGCCACACGCTGGGTGAAGGGTTTTCCCTGGGGAGTCATATATAGAACCCTAGTGCCGCTTCCCGCCATTGGCAAAATACTTTGGTAGGCGTCAAAAATTGGCTGAGGCTGCATAACCATGCCGACTCCTCCTCCATAGGGATAATCATCTACCTGCAAATGCTTACTATTGGAAAAATCCCTAATATTGATGGCTTCAACAGAAATCAAGCCATCCCTTTGTGCTCTTCCCAAAATACTATGGGATAAGGTTTCTTGAACCATTTCGGGAAATAGTGTTAAAACAAAGAACTGCTTCATTACCTCAACCCTTCCAGAAGTGCCACTGTCATAATGCCTGCTTCCAAATCTACTTTCTTAATACAATCTTTGATCGCAGGAATCAAAAGTTCTTTTTCCTCAGGACTTTTTTGTACGCCATAAACATCGTTGGCACCGGTTACATAAATTTTTATCAATTCACCTAATTCTTCGCCATCTTCTGTAATAACCTTTAAACCATACAAATCTCTGGTGTAATATTCATTCTCTTCTAATGGGATAGCCGCAGAATCAGGTATGATAATAGTTCCATTTTTGTATAGCTCCGCCACATTAATATCAGTAACTTCTTTCACAGTAAGTAAAACAAACTGCTTATGATATGCCACCTTCTGTATATGAAAGGTTTCTCTCTTTCCCCTGATTTCCACAATAATTTCTTTTAAGCGTTCAAATCTGGTGGGATCTTGTGTTGTAGGAAACACCCGCATTGTTCCTCGAATCCCATGGGTACCTGTAATTTTTCCAATCTCAAAATACTGTTCCATACACACCTCAAAAATTATGAATTCTTTATACAAAAACAGGCAGGATGCAAGCGCACCTTGCCATTAAGACAACATTTAAATGCAAAACTGGGCTTTTTCAAAGGGTGCCGACTACGTCGACACCCTTATCGTACCCAAAATGTGGGCAAATTTTTCATTGAATGATTTCAACGATAATTTTTTTATCTTCGTGAACGCCGGATGCCTTCACCAATGTACGAATTGCTTTTGCAATTCTTCCTTGTTTCCCGATAACCTTTCCCATATCTTCAGGAGCAACCTTCAATTCCAGTACCAAGGTACGTTCATTTTCAGTTTCGGTTACCTGAACCTTATCCGGATAATCCACAAGATTTTTTGCAATGACCTCTAATAGTTCTTTCATAGTCAAGCCTCCCGCCTTCGGATTATTCGCCGATTACGCCAGCTTTTTTCAACAGAGCCTTTGCAGTTTCGGAAGGCTGTGCACCGTTTGTAAGCCACTTATTAGCTGCTTCTGCATCAACTTTCAGAACAACGGGTTCCTTTGTAGGATCGTAGTAACCAATCTCTTCGATGGATTTTCCGTTTCTGGATGTTCTGGAATCCGCAACAACGATTCTATAGAAAGGAGCTTTTTTCGCACCCAATCTTTTCAATCTGATTCTTACTGCCATATCATTTCACCTCCTAAAAATATTAAACTTAATTTATCGGAAAAAAGGAAGTTTTCCTTTTTTGCCTTTTTGCATATTGTTCATCTGCTTCATCATTTTTTTCATTTCTTCAAACTGCTTCAGCAGACGATTCACATCGGCAATGCTTCTACCACAGCCATTGGCAATGCGTTTTTTTCTTGGGCCATTGAGAATGGATGGATTGGAACGTTCCTCTTTGGTCATGGAATGAATGATGGCTTCTACCTTAACCATTTCTTTTGCAGGGTCAACCCCGTCCATGGCCTTTTCAAGGTTAAGCCCGTTCATCCCAGGAATCATTCCCATTAAATCCTTCAGTGGACCCATCTTTTTAATTTGCTGCATTTGAGAAAGGAAGTCTTCTAAAGTAAAGTCGTTGGAGCGCATTTTTTTTTGCATCTCCATTGCTTCCTGCTCATCAATATTTTGCTGCACCTTGTCAATCAGAGAAAGAACATCGCCCATCCCTAAAATTCTGGAAGCCATGCGGTCGGGATAAAAAGGCTCAAGATCCTCCATTTTTTCACCCATACCGATATATTTAATTGGTTTGTTAGTAACACTTCTTACGGAAAGCGCGGCACCGCCTCTGGCATCACCGTCAAGCTTCGTCATAATAATGCCATCAACACCCAATTGGCTGTCAAAACTGCCTGCTACGGTTACGGCATCCTGCCCTGTCATAGCATCAACCACCAAAAGTACCTCTTGGGGTCTCACTGTGGATTTGATATCCAACAACTCCTGCATCAACTCTTCGTTGATATGCAAACGACCTGCGGTATCTATCAAAACTACATCATGGTGCTGCTCTGCGGCATACTCCAAAGCTTTTTTGGAAATTTCCACAGGGCTTACCTCGGTACCCATTTCAAACACAGGGATACCATAATTTTTCCCTACCACCTGTAACTGCTTAATTGCAGCAGGACGGTAAATATCACAGGCAACCAAAAGAGGGTTTCTTCCCTGCTTTCTAAGCTGACCTGCCAATTTGCCACTGCTGGTGGTTTTACCAGCACCTTGCAAACCTACCATCATATACACAGTAGGGGGGCGGTTCGAATAAGTTAATCTGCTTTGGGTGCTTCCCATCAGCGCAATCAACTCGTCATTTACAATTTTTATAACCTGTTGTCCCGGGTTTAACCCCTGCAAAACTTCAACGCCAACAGCACGTTCCGTTACCGTTTTAATAAAGTCTTTGACTATTTTAAAGTTTACGTCTGCTTCCAAAAGTGCAATCTTTACTTCTCGCATGGCAGCCTTTACGTCATCTTCAGTCAAAACACCTTTTCCCCGAAGCTGTTTGAATACTTCCTGCAGCTTGGCGGAAAGATTTTCAAATGCCATAATAGATCGCCCTCCTTTTAGGATAGTATTGCATCAGCAATCTGCTTCATGGTAACAATCGCTTCCGTTGTTTCTTTACTAATATCACCTGTGCCGATTTCATCAAGAATGTTCTTCATTTTAAGCACAGCTCTTTGCTGCTGTTGAAAGCGTTCTACCAAACGCAGCTTCTCTTCGTATCCAATCAAAATTTTCTCTGTGCGCTTAAGCTGATCTCGCACAGCCTGTCGGCTGATTGATAACTCTTCTCCGATTTCAGAAAGAGAAAGATCGTTCTGATAATGCATCTCAAACACCAACTTTTGTTTTTCTGTCAAAAGCTCTCCATAAAAATCATAGAGAAAGGTTAGCCTTAATATCTCGTCCATCTTTCATTCCCCCTGTAAAGGAAAATCACTTTACAACCACCTAAGACATCATACTAAAAAAGAATCTTTCTGTCAAGTATTTTTCCTTTACAGTCAGATTTTTTTTAAATTTCCTTGTACTCAGCCATCAGGCAACTATTCCGTCATTCAAAACAATAGCAATATGCTCCAACAGTGCATGATGCCAGTGTCGCTTTCAATTATTTTACCGGGCAATTTATTTTCTCTATTGTGGTTTTTGCATCTGAAACCAACACAGAACTATAACAGCCTTGTTCGGAAAAGAATCTCCAAAATCCATCGGGGCCTGCCCCTGTCAAATGGCAAAGCATGGCACTCATGGGCCCATTATGAGAGACAATAATAATCTCTTTTCCTTTATTGTCTTTAATAACTTTGTCTAACCCCATTGTCACTCGCTCATAAAAATCCAAAAATGCCTCTCCCCCGGGAAGAGAAGAAGTTTTCCAATCCTTAATCCAACGATTCAATTCCTCACTATGGTTTTCTTTTATGTAGGAGCCTTCTTTGTCCTCCCAATCTCCAAAAAACAGTTCCCGAAAACAATTATTTTTCTTCACATGAATATTTTTGTCACCTGCTATAATTTCAGCAGTATGGGCTGCGCGGCGCAAATCGCTAGAATATATTTTATCATAAGTAACAGTATTAAAAAAATTTTTCAATTTATGTGCTTGCTTGATTCCTTTTTCGTTAATATCGCAATCTGTCCAGCCGTAAAACATATTTCGCAAATTCCAATCTGTTTCTCCATGTCTAATAAGATAAAGCTTCATTTTACGATCACCTCTGTTATATTTTACGCCATAGCCGCTTATCCTAGCAAGTTAATTTCTACTAATAATAGAAAAGGCAGGCTCCCTTTTATGATAATTCATAAAAAGAAGCCCGCTATCAAAAAAATAACCGGTTATCTTATTTTACTACGAAGGACTGACAGTCTGTACACTGATCCATTGTAGGATTTCCTTCGTGTGTACCAACCTGAATTGCTTCAAGTGTACAGTAATTTTTTGCATTATGATGGTGTCTACATTTTTCAACAGTACATTTAATACATTCATTACATTTTTCCATGTTTGTTCCCTCCTTTGTTTTTATTTCAATATTATTGTGTCCCTATTGTAAATAATTATTACTGTATTTATAAGGAGAATTTAAAAAAATTTGACATTCATAAAAAATATGAATGTCAAAAAAATATTTCTTTATTTTTGCTGTCTGTATTAATTATTAAAAGCGAATTGCATTTGTTTTCTTAGACATTTATTATGATGTAAAGCAAGTTCATTTATTTATATATTGTGCCTCATTCTGAGCCTTTTATGATTAAAAATCCTACCGATATTCACAATCTAATTTCACGGGACTTTCTTTTCATTCCACTTCACAAATGAATTTTAATTTCTAGGATCATTCTTCATGGCTTCTAACGTTCTCACCATTAACTCATCCAGTTCCCAACCAAGTCGCTCTGCTCCTTTTCGAATTACATCTCTATCGCAGCCAGCAGCAAAAGCTTTATCCTTAAATTTTTTCTTAATTGATTTCAATTCCATATCCTGCACGCTTTTTGATGGACGCATCAATGCCGCCGCACCAATTAAGCCTGTCAGCTCATCTACAGCGAATAAAACCTTTTCCATTTCATGGATTGGCTCAATATCACAGCAAATGCCATATCCATGGCTAGCCACTGCACGAATCAAGGGCTCCTCCAAATCATGCTCCTTCATAATTTCTTGACATTTGATGCAGTGCTCCTCAGGATACATTTCAAAATCTACATCATGAAGTAAACCAACATTACCCCAAAACTCCTCTTCTTCGCCATAACCTAGTTCCCTTGCAAAATAGCGCATTGCGCCTTCCACTGTCTCTGCATGACGCAAGTGAAATGGCTCTTTATTATATTTTATGAGTACTTCCCATGCCTCATCTCTTGAAATTTTTTTTACCATATGCATTCTCCTTCTTTATCTAGTTTTGTACACATTATAAAACATTTTACCCCAAAAATCTCCATCTAACAACCCCTTGCATATAAAGTTCCACTTGAAATTCTTTATAAAAACAGTTAAAATGACCTTGTTTGAGAATGTAAAAAGAAAGGACGAAAATTATGGATGTTACCAGCTTTGGCATTGATCACAATATACTTTTAAGAGGAATTTATGTATCCAGAAAGGATACTGTTGAAAACGGGGTATTAACTACATTTGATATCCGCATGAAAGAACCCAACCGTGAAATGGTTATGGATACCGCCGTTATGCACACTATTGAGCATTTAATGGCTACCTTCTTTCGTAGTCATTCCCTTTGGGCGGAAAAAACAATCTACATTGGTCCCATGGGATGCCGCACAGGCATGTATGCTATCTTTAAAGGAGACTTGGAATCCAAAGATGTGGCAGATATTTTAAAAGAATGCTATGACTATATGAGTCACTTTTCCGACGAGCTTCCTGCGGCAAAAGCAGAAATGTGTGGAAATTATTTAGATCATAATCTAGAAATAACGAAAATAGAATGCAAGAAATTTGTCGATGAAGTGCTATCTTGCCTTAAGGAAGAAAATATGGTCTATCCACGTCAAACAAAATAAATTCAACTTATATAAAAGATTACGAAGCAAACATGGATCAACAAAATTATTTCCATGTTTGCTTTTTTTAATACCCTCCGAAAACAACTATACTTTTCATACCCATTCAATTTGCAATTTAATATAATTAGTCTTTTTTTCTCAGTAATTTGTTCATGCAAATACTATACCACTACTGAGTGGGTTATTTTAAACATGCAAAAAAGCGGTGATTAAATCACCGCTTTTTTATATATCTGATTTTGCATTACATAGATAACACCTTTGTTATACTTCATAAAACTATTTTCGTACAACCATTTACGAACTTATAGTTTAAAAAAAAATTACCATTTAATAGGCTTTCCTTGTTTTCTCCACTGTCTAAATTCAGCAGCTGCTGTAAACAATGCATCTGTAGAGGAGTTCAAGCCTGTTTCACAAGAATCCTGAACAACACCGATGATGAAACCAACACCTACAACCTGCATTGCGATATCATTAGAAATACCAAACAGGGAACATGCCAGAGGAATCAAGAGCAAGGAACCACCAGCAACGCCGGAAGCACCACAAGCAGAAACTGCAGCAACAACGCTTAATATAATCGCTGTGCCGATATCAACAGTATAGCCTAATGTATTTACTGCCGCCAAGGCCATTACTGTAATGGTAATTGCAGCACCTGCCATGTTGATTGTTGCGCCCAAAGGAATGGATACAGAATAGTTATCCTCATCCAAGCCCAAAGATTCACAAAGAGTCATATTAACAGGAATATTCGCAGCAGAGCTACGAGTAAAGAATGCTGTAATGAAGCTGTCCTTTAAACACTTAAATACTAAAGGATATGGGTTTTGTCTGATATTCAAGAACACAATGATTGGATTTACAACCAAAGCAACAACTGCCATACATCCTACCAACACTAATAAAAGTTTGCCGTAGTCTGTGAAAATACCCAAACCACTTGTAGAAACTGTTGTATAAACAAGACCCAAAATACCAAAAGGTGCAAAGCTGATTACCCATCTAACAGCCTGAGAAACTGCATCTGCAAAATTGTTCAGCATTGTTTTTGTTGTATCGGAAGAGTGCTTTAATGCCAGACCAAAAACAACTGCCCATGCCAAAATACCAATGTAGTTTGCTGTTGAAAGAGATGAAATTGGATTCTGAACTACGTTTAAAAGTAAAGTTTTAATAACTGTGCCAACACCATCTGGAGGTGCAGCAGCTTCTGCTGCTATATCTGTCAAAGTTAAAGTTACAGGGAACATGAAGCTTGCTAAAACTGCAACTACAGCAGCAGAGAACGTACCAATTAAGTACAGGGCGATAACAGTACCCATGTTAGTTTTTGCGCCCTTTTTATGCTGAGCCAAAGAGCTCATTACCAAGAAAAATACTAAGATTGGTGCAACACCCTTTAATGCACCAACAAATAAATCACCCAAAAGAGCAATAATAGCTATGTTTGGAATTACTTTACCAAGAATTCCATTTTTGTAATAAACTACCCATTTTATCCATTCTCCTATTTTTTTAATATTATTATTCCAGTAACAATGGTTGTACGAAAGATAAAATAATGATTAACAATGACCAAAAACTTTTTCACAAAGTTTTTTACCTGTTGGCGTGGCAGCTAAGCCGCCCTCTGCCGTTTCTTTTAAAGTTGGAGACATTGCCTCTCCAATCTTTTTCATTGCATAAATGACCTCATCGGCAGGAATTGCACTCTCCACGCCTGCTAAAGCCAACTCTGCTGCTACAAAAGCATTGGCAACCCCCATTGCATTTCTCTTAATGCAAGGAATTTCAACTAATCCTGCAACAGGATCACAAACCAAGCCTAAAATGTTTTTTAATGCGATGGCACATGCATGTTCACTCTGCTTGGGTGTGCCCCCGCAAAGCTCAACCAAAGCCGAAGCAGCCATTGCACTTGCTGCACCACACTCTGCCTGACATCCGCCTTCTGCACCGGCAATGCTTGCCTTATTTGCAATAACCAGTCCCACTGCTGATGCGGTGAATAAGGACATCACTACATCGTCGTCAGGAATATTTCTATCTTCGGAAATTGTTAACAATGCTGCAGGCAATATACCACAACTGCCAGCAGTAGGCGCTGCAACAATTCTTCCCATGCAAGCATTGGTTTGGGAAACCGCAAGGGCTTTTACCATTGCATTTCCGAAAATTTTCCCACATATGTTTTTGTTTGCCTGTACAGCTTCATTCATTTTAAAAGCATCACCACCAGTAAGTCCACTGGCAGAACGCTTTTGATCATCCAAACCCGTTTCTACAGACTCACGCATAACAATTAAGGAACGCTTCATATTTTCAAATAGTACAGTTTCATCTGTCTCTGTTGATTCTGCCTGATCTTTTAAAATCAACCTACATAGAGGCAGGTTTTGCTTTTCGGCTTGTACAACCAAATCTGCTAAAGAATCATATTTCATTTTCTAACCCCATTTCGAAAGACTTTATTAAATTTAAATTTATCATCAAAGCTGTTTGTTACTTCATAAAATCAAAAATGTCTCAATACCTTCTTTTTTCAGGTCAGTTCATAGATGCCAAAGGGAACTCTCTTCCCAATTGGGAACTGAGACTGACACAACAAGGGCCCATAATTCAATTTAAATTTTCACTAAATAGCTTTTAATATTGTCGAAGCCAAAATATTGGGTTGTTCTAAAATGACTTTATTAATAGATTCATCAATATTACCATCAATTTCTATGGTCATTACCGCTGTTCCGCCTTTGTGATCTCTACATAGAGAAAACCCATGAATATTCACGCAATGTTCTGCAAGGATATTTGTTACAATTGCAATCATTCCGGGCACATCCTCATGAGGAATAATCAGTGTATCCGATTTTCCGGAAATAGAAACCTCTGTATTATTGATTCTATTGATAATGATATTGCCACCGCCAATTGACGCTCCTTGCACCAAAATTTCCTTACCGTCAGCAGACTTTAAAATGATTTGTGCTGTATTTGGATGGGCACCGTCAATTTCAGTTTCCTCAAAGGTATACGCAAGACCCTCTTCTTTTGCAATTTCCATGCTTGTGCGTATTCTCTCATCATCTGTTTCCATGCCTAAAATGCCGGCAACAATTGCCTTATCAGTACCATGCCCTTTATAAGTTTTTGAAAAAGAGCCACTAAAACGAATAATTGCAGAAACAGGCGTGTCCCCTAAAATAGAACGTGCATATTTCCCAATACGTACGGCACCGGCGGTGTGTGAACTGGATGGCCCAATCATAATAGGACCTATAATATCGAACACCTGCAGCAAACCAAATTCCCCCTTTCAACTCAACTAAATGATACTGTTGAATGAAAAATCTTTTTTTCCTAGTACAGCAATTATATATGAACTTTTTTGTCAAAGTCAATAGAAAAACCCAAAAAAGTTTTTTCTGGACGGACATTTTTTTCATGATTTGCACATGTGTTTTTCAACCGAAGACACTTTGCAAAAGATTCGACAAAAAATACATTTTTTCAATATTATGTTAATTTAATATGTCCTTTTCTCTTTTTCTTTAATAAAAATTATTTCATTTTAATGGTAATTGATATATGAAAATTCTTTCTTGCCCTTTCCCCTTTCTATAAACTTTGTATGCAAAATTAAGAAATATTATCTTATTTTTTGAAGTTTTTCCATTATCCAACCATTTTATACATTTATTTTAGAGCTTTCCTTGGCAAATAAGGAGTTTTAAACATGTTTGTATGACAAACTGAACGTTTAATGAATGAATGTTTTTTTTTATGTAGGTCTCACATGAAGAATCCCCCTGCTTTTGCAGGGGGATTTTCTGAAATTCACTATTATTGACAGCAGTAATCTATTACATATAGCCGCCCATTCCTCCCATACCTGGATCAGGCATAGCGGGAGCCTTTGAAGGCAATTCTGCAACAACAGCCTCTGTTGTCAGGAAAGAGGATGCAACGGAAGTTGCGTTTTGCAAAGCACTCCTTGTTACCTTTGCAGGATCAAGAATACCTGCCTCTACCATTTCAACATACTCCTCTGTTAATGCATTAAATCCAACGCCTTCTGGCATTTCTTTTACTTTATTCACAATTACGGAGCCTTCTAAGCCCGCATTCTCTACAATCTGACGCAAAGGTGCTTCCAGTGCCTTTATAACAATGGCTGCCCCTGTTTTCTCGTCACCAACTAAGTTTTCACATGCAGCTTTCACACTTT
>NZ_DALYUL010000002.1:47928-70790 GCF_031981185.1 Anaerotignum sp.
CAATTGCATGAACCAAAACAGTTCCACCGCCGGCAACAATACCTTCTTCCACAGCTGCTCTTGTAGCTGCCAAAGCATCTTCCATACGAAGTTTCTTTTCTTTCATTTCAGTTTCTGTAGCAGCACCTACTTTAATCACAGCTACTCCACCACTAAGTTTTGCAAGTCTTTCCTGCAATTTTTCTCTATCAAAATCAGAATCTGTTTCATCAATTGCTTTTCTAATTTGATGGATACGGCCTTCGATTTCTTCTTTTGCGCCTGCGCCATCCGCAATGATTGTCAATTCTTTTTCAACACGAACTGTTTTTGCGCGACCCAGCATATCCAATGTTGTTTCTTTCAAATCCAGACCAATTTCCTCAGAAATAACCTGAGCACCTGTTAATGCTGCAATATCAGCAAGCTGCGCTTTTCTTCTTTCGCCATAACCAGGAGCCTTTACGGCAACGCATGTGAAGGTTCCTCTTAATTTATTTACAACCAAGGTAGCCAAAGCTTCCCCTTCCACATCATCAGCAATAATTAAGATTTTGCCGTTTGTCTGCATTACCTGTTCCAAAACAGGAACCAGTTCCTGAATATTAGAAATCTTTTTATCAGTTACAAGAATATAAGGATCTTCCAAAATTGCAACCATTTTTTCCATATCAGTGGACATATAGGAAGAAAGGTAACCTTTATCAAACTGCATACCTTCCACCAATTCCAACTCTGTTTTCATGGTTTTAGATTCTTCTACTGTAATTACGCCATCGTTTGTAACCTTTTCCATGGCGTCGGAAATCATATCGCCAACTTCATCATCCCCTGCGGAAATTGCAGCAACATTGGAGATATGTTTTTTTGTTGTAACAGCCTGACTCATTTTTTTAATTTCAGCTACTGCTGCTTCTGTTGCTTTGTGCATACCTTTTCTTAAAATAATTGCATTTGCACCTGCGGCAATATTTTTCAGACCTTCTTGAATCATTGCCTGAGCCAAAACCGTTGCAGTAGTGGTACCGTCGCCGGCAACATCATTTGTCTGGGTAGCAACTTCTTTTACCAACTGAGCACCCATATTTTCATAAGGATCCTCCAACTCGATATCTTTTGCGATTGTTACACCGTCATTTGTAATCAACGGAGATGTAAATTTACGATCCAAGACAACATTACGTCCTTTGGGTCCTAATGTAACCTTAACTGTATTTGCTAATTTATCAACACCTGCTGCCATCGCACTTCTGGCTTCTGTACTATATTTAATTTCCTTTGCCATATCTTAACGCCTCCTAAATCAGTCTTTTACTACTGCCAAAATATCATTTTGCTTCATAACCAGATATTCTTCGCCGTCAAATTTGATTTCCATAGCGCCATATCTGGAGAAAATAACATGATCCCCTTCTTTTAGAACCATTTCAACCTTAGTATCCCCAACCATGCCACCGGGGCCTACCGCAACAACAATTGCTTCCTGGGGTTTCTCTTTGGACTGAGAAGTTAAAATCAAACCTGATTTTGTAGTTTCTTCTGCCTCCAACTGCTTTAATACTACCTTATCTCCTAATGGTGAAAGTTTCATATCATTACCTCCTTATTTGTATCTGTTAGCACTCAGCCTAGCCGAGTGCTGATTTCTGATATTATATTAGCATTTTTTCAAGATTATTCAAATTTTATTTACATTGGTTTTAGCCACAATTTGGTTAAATTAGAACTTATTATGCTAAAAATAGTAATACACTTCATTTTTTCTAAAAATATCTTTTGTTTCCTTTTGTTTTCTTCCTTTTTACTAAAACCAACACTTTTTAGTAAATTTTAATCAATAACTGCTATTCCTCTTTATTCTGGGAAGAAGCAAAAAAACCCCTTCAGGCTTTTCAAATTTTGGGAATATCCAATTAGTTTCCCAAAATGGACGGACAAATCTTCTGTCCATTCCTTTTGTTGCCTGAAGGGAGTCTATTATACAGTCTTCATTTTATCTATATCAGAAACCGCCGACAATGCTGCTACCAAACCCTCTCCAACTGCCTTGGCAATTTGATATGGTGCACCGGTACAGTCTCCTGCGGCATAAACCCGTGGTAAATTCGTGGCCATACGTCTATCAACTTCAATATTTTTTCCATCCGTTTTCAATCCAAATACCAGACTGTCCGGAGGCATCGTGTTTTTTGCGAAGAAAATGCCATCACAAGAAATTGTTTCTTTGTCAGTTTCCAACGCCCCAACCTTATCATCAGCACCAACCACTGCCTTGGGCGCTGCGTTTACAACCTTTACGTTTTCTTTCAGAAAAGCAATATTTTTATAAAGAGGGATATAGGATACTTCTTGGCAGATGTCCGCCAAAAAATTCGCTTCTGCCTCCCCTTCCTCATTTTCGCTTACAACCACTACCTTTTTGTTTCGATACAGCATACCATCACAAGTTGCACAATAGCTAACGCCTTTGCCTAAATAATCCATCTCACCTGCAATGCCTTTGCTTTTGCTAAGGCCTGTCGCAAGAATAATGGCTTTCGCTTCAATAAAGTTATTTTCTGCATTAATCATGTAATGCTCACCAACGTTTAATATCTGTGTCACACGACACTCCTGAAATTCCACGCCTTTTTTTACTGCATGGGAATAAAACTGATTGAGCAGTTCTTCGCCGTTCACATCAGGCAATCCCAAGTAATTATCCACCTTTTCCGCTGTAAACAATAATGAGCTGTCCAAGCTTCTGCCAAAAACACATACTGTTTTGTTTCTCTGACGACAGTTTAGCGCAGCAGATAGTGCCGCAGGGCCACCGCCAATAATTGCAACATCAAGCATATGATAACCTCCTTGCTTCTCCGAATCAATTCTAAACATATTCTTCTCAAATTAAGATATCTCATTCTAAACATAGGAAATAAATCCACTCATCCTTAAGATAAAACCCTTATTCAATTGGATTTTCACAGATGGATGCAGCATCATTTTTATAAAAGAAAATTTTTTCAATTATAAAAACTACTTTTTATCATACCAATTGTTTCCTACATTGGAGTTAATCATAACATAATTTTATTCATTTGTCAGTGACTTTTGCACGCAATATAAATTTTACGCAATGAAATAAAACCATTCTTCTACATAAGATGATATATTTCTCATCTTTAAAACAAAAACAGACACTTGCCGTGGAAGGATTCTAATAAGAAACCATTCATGGTTCGTGTCTGCGATTGATATGAATTACACTAGAACTTTATTTTTCTTTCTCTACTAATCTGCGTTCAATAATTTTTTTCTGAATCTCAGCTGGCACTTCTTCATAGCGTTCAAAATAGTGCTTATAATCGCCACGGCTCTGGGTTAAAGAACGTAAATCGGTAGCATATTTATGCATTTCCGACGCAGGCACCTCTGCCACAATACATTTCTTGGTGCCAACAGAATCCATGCTTAAAATACGGCCTCTGCGCTTATTAATATCCCCCATAATGTCTCCCATGTATTTTTCAGGAATAAGCACCTCAACATGCTCAATGGGCTCCAGCAAGGTAGGTTTTGCCTGGGGCACACCTTCCTTGAAAGCAACGGAGGTTGCCATCTTAAACGCCATTTCAGATGAATCCACAGGATGATAAGAACCGTCTGTCAACGTAGCCTTTAAACCAACAACGGGATAACCTGCCAAAACACCGCTTAAAACACATTCCTGCAAACCTTTTTCAACAGCAGGGAAATACTGTTTTGGCACAGAGCCACCAAAAATCTTCTCCACAAAAACATAAGGTGAAGACATATCACCGCTAGGCTCAAATTCCATAACAATATCACCAAATTGACCATGTCCACCGGATTGTTTCTTATAGCGTCCTCTGACAGATGACTTTCCTTTAATCGTTTCTCTATATGGAATAATAGGATCAATCATATCAACTTCGATTTTATACTTTGTTTTTAATTTATTCACCATAACATCCAGCTGTTGTTCACCAATGCCGGAAATAACTGTTTGTTTTGTTTCTTTGTTTACTTCCATTTTGATGGTAGGGTCTTCTTCTCTAATTTTTGACAATGCGGCTGAAAGTTTATCCTCATCGCCCTTTCCTTTTGGCTGAATTGCCATGGATAAAACAGAGCTTGGTAGAGGAAGCTTTGGAATAACAATGGGATGCTCTTTTGAAGTCAAAGTATCTTGGGTAGACGTATTGGAAAGTTTGGCCAATGCCCCAATATCTCCTGTATGTAATTCACTGACTTCAATTTGCTCTTTCCCTCGCACAATATAAAGATGCCCCACCTTTTCAATAGTATCCTTTTCAACATTATAGATACTCATGGTGTTATCAAGTTTTCCTGTCATAATTCTGAATAAATTTAGACGACCAATGTAAGGGTCTGAAATGGTTTTAAATACAAAAGCAGAAAAGTTTTTATCCTCCGTACTGCATAACACAGTATCCGTACCATCAATAAAAGCATGAAAATTTTTCTTTGATTCCATTGCCGGCGGCGTGAATCTAACAATGGTATTCATCAATAATTTCACCCCATAGCCCAATGTTGCCGAGCCACACATAACAGGGGCAATGCTACGGTTTTCAATTCCTAACAGCAAACCATCATAAATCTCTTCTTCTGTCAATTCTATATCGTTAAAGAACTTCTCCATCAATTCATCACTACTTTCAGCAGCAACTTCCACCAGCATGGAACGGAGAACTTCTACTTCGTCAATTTTATCTTCCGGCACTTCACAAGCCTGCAATTTGCCGTTCACTTTTTTTCTTGCATCTCTCTTAATCAAATTAATAAAACCTATAAATTTACCGTCTTCATCATTAAAAGGAATTTGCAGGGGCGCAACTGCTTTTCCAAAATTACTTCTCAAGTCAGCCAACGTTTTTTCAAAATCAGCATTTTCATCATCCATTTGATTTACAAAGAAAAACCTTGGAAGATGCATCTCTTCAATAGATTCCCAAGCTTTCTCTGTGCCTACTTCCACGCCTGATTTTGCCGAAACCAAAATCAATGCTGTATCTGCCACGCTCATTGCCATTTTTGCTTCCGAAATAAAGTCGAAATAACCTGGTGTATCTAGGAAGTTGATTTTTGTATCCTGCCACTCAACGGGTAATACAGATGTATTGATTGATACCTTACGACGAATTTCTTCTGCTTCATAGTCACTAACGGTATTGCCCTCATCAACCTTTCCAAAGCGCTTTGTTGCACCGGAATAGAAGAGAGCTGCTTCGGCATATGTTGTCTTACCGGAACCGCTGTGACCCAATAGAACTACGTTTCTAACTTTGTCTGCAGTGTAATTTTTCATAATACCAACCTCCTAATTCAATTTTAATGACAAAAGCCACATTGCATAATTTTGTATACACAATATCGTTTTTAAACAATATATACATATAATAGTTTTCTTCACTTGTACCGATTTCCCTCTAAATTAAATTAGAAAAATAAATATTTGTCACTTTATACCAAACAATTAATTAATTGTTAGTGATTTTTTGATATTCAAATTGTCGTAAATAGTAAAATTGTGTAAATAAATATCATTTTCTTTTATATTTTAGAGTTAAAAGAATTTCTGCAACTATTAAGGAATTTTTTCTGTTGATTTTTAATTAACTCTTCTTTCAAATTCGTGATAATTCCTTTGAAAATCCAATCCACTCCTGGAGGGGTAATGAGTGTACCATGTTGCATCTTTTATCCAAATAGGCAATTCCAATGAAATCTGTAAACAGGTAGAAAAACAAATTCCTCCCGCCCCGACTAGCGTTTTTACTGAACCAGTGTGAACGGTTACCTTTTCTAGCAAATGGGAGCAATAAAAAAGGCGGCTTTCATTCAGCCGTCTTTTTAGATATTACGCTATTTTATTCTTCATTTTCCATATGATGCAATTCATCCACGTCATCTACAGGTGGTTTCAAGCCCTCAATTTTCACGCCATTTTTTTCTGCATAATCCCACAAAGCTGCGTGAAGTGCTTCCTCTGCAAGACAGGAACAGTGTACTTTTACAGGGGGCAATCCATCCAATGCCTCCATAACCGCTTTGTTTGTTACCTCTAATGCTTCCTGAAGTGTTTTCCCCTTTACCAACTCTGTTGCCATGGAGCTAGTTGCCACAGCAGCACCGCATCCAAAGGTTTTAAATTTTGCATCTTCAATTCGTCCATCTTCTATTTTTAAATAAACCTTCATAATGTCGCCACATTTTGCGTTGCCAACCTGACCTACGCCACTTGCATCTTCAATGACACCAACATTTCTGGGGTTCATAAAATGATCCATTACTTTCTCGCTGTATTCCATCTAAACTTCCTCCTTCGTTTTCTTACATCAAGCTTTTTTATTCTCAACTTCCTCATATAAGGGAGACATGTCTCTTAATTTTTGAACAACTTCAGGGATTTTATCCAAGATAAAATCAACTTCTTCCTCTGTATTGCCACGATCTAAGGTCAATAAGGAACCATGGGCAATTTCATGAGGCAAGCCAATGGCCATCAATACATGGGAAGGGTCCAAAGAGCCTGAAGTACATGCGGAACCACTGGATGCAGCAATACCCAGTGCGTCAAGCAATAATAACATGGATTCTCCTTCAATATAACCAAAGGAAATATTACAGTTACCGGGTAATCTATCTGTAGGGTGTCCATTTAAACGGCTATAAGGCACCTTTTCTAAAATTCCGTTGATTAATTTATCTCTTAAATGATGCAGACGCTTTGTTTCAGTTTCCATTTCACCAACTGCCAGCTCTACTGCCTTGCCTAAGCCAACAATCCCTGGAATGTTTTCTGTACCTGCACGTTTTTTCTTCTCCTGAGCACCACCAAAAATCAAAGGCTGAATGGGAACACCCTTACGAATATAAATTGCTCCAATGCCTTTTGGTGCGCCCAACTTATGACCACTCATGGAGAGCAAGTCAATATTCATTTCGTTTACATCAATTGCAACATGCCCAACAGCCTGCACTGCATCTGTGTGGAACAAAATCCCCTTTTCATGGGCTAATTTTCCAATTTCTGCAATAGGCTGAATTGTACCGATTTCATTATTTGCGAACATAACGGAAATAAGAATTGTTTCAGGACGAATACTTTTTTCAAGTTCATCCAAAGAAATCTTTCCAAATTCATCTACAGATAAATAAGTTACTTCACAACCATGTTTTTCTAAATATTCACCGGTATGCAAAATTGCATGATGTTCAATTTTTGTCGTAATAATATGTTTACCCTTTTTCGCCAAAGCTTCTGCAACGCCCCTCAGCGCCATATTATCACTTTCTGAGCCACCAGCAGTAAAATAAATTTCTTCTGCCTTTGCACCAATACCCTTTGCCACCTGTTCTCTTGCCTTTTCCAGTGCTTTTTTACTCTCTTTTGCAATACTATACACACTGGATGCATTACCGTAAAACTCTTTGAAATAAGGAAGAATCGTATCTAATACTTCATCCCTTACCGGTGTTGTTGCTGCATTGTCCATATATATTTTCGTTGCCATATAAATGCTCCTTTCGGCGTCTTTTTTATATCATAGTATTCCTATATGATTTCTGTGATTTAAAAATATCATTTTTTTCTAGACTTGTCAATACATTCTACGTTTTTTTTGACAATAGACATCAATAATAATAATGATTCCTTTTTAGTCCATAATCCATGATTTTTTTTGAAATTTTTTCCGTTTTTATGATTATATCTTTCGCCCTACGATATTTCACTCTATAATCATTCTTATATAAAATATGCTCTCTACTATAATGAGGTGTTTCTATGGAATTTCATGAAAGGCTAAGACAGCTTCGAAAAGAAAAAAAAATTACACAGGCGGCATTGGCTAAAGAGTTAACTTATGGCGCAACCGCTATTTCAAACTACGAGTCAGGTCATAATCAACCTTCTATCTCCGACTTAAAAAAAATTGCATCTATTTTTAATGTATCTCTGGATTTTCTTTTAGGAGTGAATGAAATCCGACGACCCTATGAACCCGACAAAAAAACAGATGATTACGAAATTTTGAATGAATATTTCGGTAAGTTAGATGACCGTGGAAAAAAAGAGTTGCTTCTTTATATCCAATGGCTCTTAAGCAGACAGGATAATGGTGGTGGGGATCCTTATGCAAACAACATTTTTCAGAGTTCTCCTCTTCAGGTTGCCCAAAAACCAGAAGAATTTAAATTATAAAATTTTCCAGAAAAGCGGCATTTTCGCCTAAACGATAATGCCGCTTTTTTGTCCCCATCAGCGAACAGAGCTTTTCTTACCTTCCCGCAATTCTTTTGCGGCTGTAAGGGTAGCTTGGGTTACTGTTGTGCTTCCCATAAGACGAGCAACTTCCCCTATGGAAGCTTCCTCATCCAAACTTTTTACCATTGTGAGGGTCTGATCGTTTTTTGTTTCCTTTTCAATAAGAAAATGCTTGTCCGCCATTGCGGCAATCTGAGGTAAGTGCGTAATACAAAGAACCTGCCTTTTCTCACCAATGAGGCTCATTTTCTTTCCTACTTTCGCTGCGGTTCTGCCACTAACACCGGTGTCAATTTCATCAAAAATAAAAGTTTCAATTTCATCTGCGTCTACCAACACGGCTTTTAATGCCAACATAACACGGCTCATTTCTCCACCGGAAGCAATTTTAGAAAGAGGCTTCAAATCCTCCCCTTTGTTGGGTGAGATTAAAAACTCCACCTTATCTTTACCCATAGCATTCCACTCATCCCGAGGAGTCACCTGTATGTAGAATTTGGCATTATTCATTTCCATATCCTTTAAAGAGCCCTCAATTTGCTTGGCTACTCTCTCTGCCGCCTCTTCTCGCAAAGCAGTTAATTGCTTCGCAGCAGCTTCTAAAAGAAGTTGTTCCTTCTCTCTTGCTCCACTTAGCTGAATCACCCGTTCCTGACTGTTTGAAAAAAATGCAATTTCTTTTGAAATTTTATGGTAAAAATCTAAAACTGCTTCTACACTTCCACCATACTTCCGCTTCATTTTATATATGGTTTGTAATCGCTCTTCCACCAGCTCCAATTCAGAAGGGTCATCTTCTAAATTTTGGGAGTATCGTTTTATTTCTCTGGAAATATCCTCTAACCTAGCATAAACATCCTCAAGGTCATTGTAGTAACCTTCAATGGCCGTATCTAAGGTAGCACACTCTCTAAGCTTCCCAACAGCCACACTGACGTTATCCCAGGCAGAAGGCATGTCCTCCGTTCCGTCATATAAAAGATTTGTGCTCTCTATGGTTAAACGTATCAAACGCTCCATATGCGTCAGACGTTTCTTTTTCTCTATCAATTCCTCTTCCTCAGCGGGAGTCAAAGCGGCATTTTCTATTTCTTCCTTTTGAAAGTTTAAAATATCCATACGCTGTTCTCTTTGGGCTTCATCACCCATCAATTTTTCCAGCTCAGCATCAATTTCTTTTCTTTTTTCATAGCTTTTTTTATAGTCTTCTAGAGCCTTATCAAAACCCTCGATGCAAAATCGATCTAATAAACGAATATGCTTCGAAGGATTTAAAAGGGATTGGTGTTCATGCTGTCCATAAATATCAATTAAATCTGTGGCAAGCTCCCGCAACATACTGATTGTCACCATACTGCCATTGATACGGCAAACTGATTTTCCCATATCGCTTAAAGTACGGCTAACCAGAACAGTTCCATCTTCCTCAGGTTCAATCCCATTTTCCAGAAGTTTACTTCCAAAACCGGAGTCCTTTATAGAAAAAAGTGCTTCTACCAAAGCCATTTTTTGATCTCTGCGCAAAAAATCTTTGCCCATTCTTCCGCCTAAAGCAAATTGAAGGGAGTCAATGAGCATAGATTTACCCGCTCCCGTTTCTCCCGTTAAAATATTCAGTCCTTTTCCAAAAGAAACCTGACATTCTTCAATCAGCGCAACATTTTTAATATGCAGATTTTCCAGCATAGACATTCCCTCCTATCGGAATTTATGCACTATGAATAATACGATACAGCTTTTCAATAATAACAGCTGCCTGGTTATGGGTACGAACCACACAAAAAACTGTGTCATCTCCCGCAATTGTTCCCAATATTTCTGAATTTTGCATGTTATCTAAGGCAACAGCAACGGCCATTCCCATACCCTCAAGGGTTTTAATGACAATCATATTCTGTGCGTAATCCATTTTAACTACCGCTTCCTTAAACACACGGGTCAGTCTCTCTGTTATTTCCGTGTCATTTCCAGAGATAACTGCATATTTCTGTCTTCCTTTTTCTGTCGCAATTTTTGTAAGCTTCATTTCTCGAATATCTCTGGATACCGTTGCCTGTGTAACCATAAATCCTTCATCACACAGCCTTTGTGCCAATTCGTCCTGTGTTTCAATATCGTAATTCTCGATTAACTCAAGAATTTTTGCATGTCTGGCAATTTTCATAGCCCGCGCCTCCTTTTTTTATGCCATTTTTATCTTGATAGTTTATGACGCAAAACATCATAAAAGTTTTGCGGATTCGTTTTAATTATGGTTGTATAAACCCCTGCTCTGCGAATTTGAACAACTTTTTTGCCTGTTAGGCTCCAGCTCTCTTGTCCGTCTGCACTAATGGTAAAGGCTGTATCCTCTCTTGGATTTACCTCCACTGTCACTACGTCGTCGGCAGAAACCACAACGGAACGGCTAGTCAAGGTATGGGGGGCAATGGGGGGAATAGCGATAATTTGCGCATCCGCCTTTAAAACAGGCCCCCCCGCAGATAAATTATATGCAGTAGAACCTGTAGGCGTACAAATGATGACTCCATCCGCCCGCAATGTATCTACATATTCGTCGTTTACAAATACATTAAATTCTAGAATTTTATAAAGTAAGCCTCTAGAAATACAAATATCGTTCAATGCTGTGATGCCGTCAATGCGCCCTTCCTCCGTTGAGATGGAAGTTTGCAGCATCATTCTTTTTTCTTTTTTGTAGTCGCCCATTAGGACTTTATCAATGGCATACTCGGCCCTGTTCTTTTCCTCTGCCGTTAAAAACCCCAACGTGCCCAAATTAATCCCTAATATAGGTGTGTTAAATTGGCTGGCTCTTCTGCCTACCCCCAACAAGGTGCCATCTCCCCCAAGGGAAATAATAAAATCTGTATGTTCATATATCTCATGCTCTTTTCTCGCATACATATCTAAGTCTGCAAGCTCAGCAATTTTTTCCGGCAACTGAGGGATACATCCCTTGTCTAATAAATGCCCTGTTAAACGCTTGGTAACAGCCAAGTCCTTATCTTTTTCAATATTGGGAATCAATCCGACTTTTATCATAGGTCATTCTATTTCCTATTGAAGCTCCTCATGAGATTTTCCCACGATATCTTCTAAAAGGAAATAAACCTCCTCCCTGGTCATACCCTGCTGTTTTTTATCCAAATAGATTAAATACTCGATATTGCCCTCTGGTCCTTTGATTGGCGAAAAACTAAGACCCAAAATACCAATCCCCTGGGTCATTGCATACTCTGCAATTGCCACAATGACTTCCTTATGGACTGCAATATCCCTAACCACACCTTTTTTACCAACCTTTTCTCTGCCTGCTTCAAATTGAGGTTTAATGAGACAAACAAGCTGACCATCTTCCTTCATGACTCCCAACACCGCAGGTAGCACCTTGGTCAAGGAAATAAAGGAAACATCAATAGAGGCAAAATCTGCCGCATCAGGTACCTGCTCTTGGGTAATGTAACGTACATTGGTTTTTTCCAAGCACACAACCCGTTCATCTGTCCGTAGCTTCCAGGCAAATTGTCCGTAGCCTACATCAATGGCATATACCTTAGTGGCTCCGTTTTGCAACATACAATCCGTAAATCCCCCCGTTGATGCCCCAATATCTAAACAAACTTTTCCTTTCAAAGAAATTCCAAAAGAATCTATGGCCTTTTCCAATTTATAACCACCACGACTCACATATTTCATTTGAGGGCCTCTCACCTCAATCGCCGCCGAAACGGATACCTTTGTGCCTGCTTTATCCTCTTTCATCCCATCAACATATACATTTCCTGCCATAATATATGCCTTTGCCAACTCCCTTGAGGTGGCTAAGCTTTTTTCTACCAGCAAGACATCAAGTCTTTCCTTATCCGCCATAACTTTCTCCTATTTTCCCCTTAATTTTTCTGTAAATACCCTCGGCATCCAAGCCATAGCGGGCAAATAACTGGCTTTGTGAACCCTGTTCAATAAATTTGTCGGGAAATGCCAAATTGGTCACGGAAATTCGATAACCACCATCACTATAAAACTCCAAAACTTTTGAACCGAAGCCACCTTTTCGAAGATTATCCTCCACCGTAAAAACCTCACTACAATCCTTTGTGATTTCAAGTAACAGTTCCTCATCCAAAGGCGAGATAAACCGCATGTTTACTACAGTTGGCGCATCCACTCCATCTTGAGTCAACCGTTCTGCAGCCTGTTTCACTGCCTGCAGCATATGCCCCTCTGCCAATATGGCAATGCCCTTTCCTTTTTGTATAACCTCTGCCTTCCCATAATGAATGGGCTCTTTATGTTCTGCAAAATCTATTTCCGCCGTCCCTCTAGGATAGCGAATTGCAACAGGCCCCTCACAAACATTTACGCCATACTCCAACATTTCCTCCAGCTCCCAAGCATTTTTGGGCGAAAGCACTGTCATGTTAGGAATATGTGTCAAGTAGGAAAGATCGAAAACACCTTGGTGGGTCTCACCATCTGCGCCAACAATTCCAGCCCGATCAATAGCAAATACTACATGTAAATTTTCCATACAGACGTCATGGATCACTTGGTCGTACGCCCTTTGTAAAAACGAAGAGTATACTGCAAAAACAGGTACAATTCCTTGACTTGCTAATCCTGCGGCAAATGTGGTTCCATGCTGTTCAGCGATGGCAACATCAAAAAAACGTTCGGGAAAGGCAGCCTGAAAGGCTTCAAAACCTGTTCCACTGCACATTGCCGCTGTAATCCCAACCACCTTTGGATTTTTTTCTCCCAACTCCACTATCTTTTTGCCGAAAACCCCAGACCAGCTTGGGTTCTCACTCTTGCTCAGACCATTTCCTGTTTTTATATCAAAGGGCCCAACACCATGGAAAGGACCGGGATTATTTTCAGCCGGCAAATAGCCTTTGCCTTTTGTTGTTTTGATATGAATTAAGATAGGTTCCTGGGCATCCTTTACATTGCGAAATATTTCAAGCATCTCTTCTAAATTATGACCATCCACAGGTCCTATATATTTTAAACCAAACTCTTCAAAGACTGCTCCCTCTAAAAAAAGCAGCTTTGCACTGTCTCGAACTTTTTCCAGAACCAAATATGTTGCCTTTCCAAGAACAGGAACCTGGTCTCTAAACTGCTTAAAATTATCCTTCAACGTTCGATATCGGTTACTGGTACGTAGGCTATTTAAGTGCTTACTGATGGCACCTACATTATTGTCAATGGACATCTGGTTGTCATTCAAAATCACAATAAAATTTGTTTTATCACGTCCTGCATTATTGAATGCTTCATAAGCAAGCCCGCCCGTCATAGAGCCATCTCCAATAACAGCTAACACGTTATGATTCCTTCCCTGCAAATCCCTTGCCTTTGCAATACCCAGGGCAGCTGAAATAGATGTGGAGCTATGCCCTGCGGCAAAAGCATCAGCATCACTTTCCTGGGGTTTTGGAAAACCGCTTAGGCCATCCAATTGGCGCAAGGTTGAAAAATCTTTTTTTCTACCTGTTAATATTTTATGGATATAGGCTTGGTGCCCCACATCCCATACGATTTTATCCTCTGGAAGGTCGAAGATATATTCCAGTGCTACGGTTAATTCTACCACCCCAAGATTTGAGGCCAAATGTCCACCGGTTTTGCAAACATTTTGCAGCAGAAAGCGCCTCATCTCTTTACAGAGAGGCTCCAGTTCTTCTTCCTTCATTTTTTTGATATCTCCAGTGGCTTGGATTCTGTCCAATAATCCTCCCACAGCTTCACCTGCTCTCTACCATTCTATATCCAAAAACCCACTGCGATTCCCAGAAGTCCTCCGACAAATACCTCTAACGGCGTATGTCCCAACAATTCCTTTAACTTCTCCATATCAGGCACTTCATGTTTAAGCAACAGCATGTTGATAATTTCGGCCTGCTTTCCTGCCGCTCTACGAATTCCTGCCGCATCATACATGACAACAAAGGAAAAAATCAAAGCCATGGCAAACAGTGGAGAACCAAAGCTGTTATATTTTCCAACACTAAAAGTGAGAGCCATAACCAAAGCTGAATGAGAGCTTGGCATACCACCTGTTCCCACAATGCGGGTGGCATCAAACCGTTTTTCTGTGATTAATGTTAAAATGATTTTTGAACCTTGAGCAATGGCCCAAGATATCATAGCCGCCCATAAAGGCACGTTATATGTGATTTCTCCGAATCCCATACTCCCATCTTCTTTCTTCCGTCATCCCAGATTCTTTGTTAATAAGTTCTTTTTGTTAAATATTCTGTTAAATCCTTTAAGAATATGCTGCCTTCTCCCAACTCATTCCATATAGAAATCGCCTCATCGGAAAGCTTGCAAGCAATTTCTCTGGATTTTTCAATACCATAAAGGGTAACATAGGTGGTCTTTTCATTTCGTTCATCACTATGAATGGGCTTGCCCAATTCCTCCATGGTGCTTGTTACATCTAAAATATCATCCAAAATTTGAAAGGCAACACCGATTTTCTCACCGGCCAAAGCAAAACTTTCTGCTGTCTCAATTGTTGCACCGCCTAAAATAGCACCGGCCTTTAAGGCTCCACGAATCATTGCCGCTGTTTTATTTATATGAATAAATTCAAGAATATTTGCCTCCAAAGGCTTACCTTCGTAAAAAACATCTACCACTTGACCGATTAACATTCCGTGAACACCTGCACCGTTAGCAATGGCCTGCATAGCTCCCGTGGTTTTTTTTGAGGGATTGTTATAACAAGCATCTGCCATAACCTCCATAGCCTGATGCAACAAACCATCTCCTGCAAGAATTGCCATATCTTCACCATAAACCTTGTGATTGGTCAGCCTGCCTCTGCGATAATCATCGTTGTCCATGGCAGGTAAATCATCGTGAATTAAGGAATAGGTATGAATCATTTCCATGGCGCAGGCAAAAGGAACAGCCTCTTCCTTGTCTCCGCCAACGGCTTCGCAAGCCGCCAAAAGCATCATGGGGCGCAGACGTTTTCCACCAGCAAAAAGGCTGTAAGCCATTGCTTCAAAAATAACCGGGGGAAACGCCCCTTGTTTCGGCATAAACCCTTCCAGCTTTTCTTCAATATATGCAATCCATTGATTCATTTGTTCATTTAAATCTTTCATATCTCCTGCTCCTCTGTTTGAAAAGGTTCCTCTTGCCATAAACCCGCTTCCTTGCGCAGCAAAAGAATTTCCCCCTCTGCCACAGCCAATTTTTCCTTGCAAAATCCGGAAAGAGCCAAGCCCTCCTTATAGAAAGCAACAGTTTCGTCTAAAGAAACCTCCTCTTGCTCCAGCTTCTCAACGATTTCTTCCAGCCGTTCTATGGATTCTTCAAATGTCAGCTTTTTCTTCGCCAAGATCCATCACCGCCTTTTCCAATATCTTTGCTTTTAAATGTCCATCTTGAAGTCTTAAACGAATCACTTCATCAAGTTCAACTTGCTTGACAGAAACAACCACATTATTGCGCTGGCTCATCCCTATCATATAACCTCGTTTCATCACCGAAAAGGGAGATGATGCATACAACCTTGTGTCAAGCATTCCAATCTTTTCACTATGGCGCAGGAGCTTCTGATTCGTGGCCTTTGTCATAGCCAACTCTATTTTTTCCAAAAGAAGTTGTGTATTATGAATACGCTCCAATGGGCGTTTTAACACAGGGCGTTCCTTTATATATAACAGCCTGCGCTTGGCATCTTCTAGAATTGCCATACTGTTTCTTTCCAAGCGTTTTTCAAGCTGAGAAACAAACTGTATTTTTTGTATCAAAGGTTGAGTAGCCATTTCAGCCGCAGCAGAGGGAGTGGGGGCTCTTAAATCGGATACAAAATCCGCAATGGTAAAATCTGTTTCATGCCCTACGGCAGAAATCACCGGGATTTCAGAAGCAAAAATTGCCCTTGCCACCCTTTCCTCATTAAACGCCCATAAATCCTCTATGGAACCGCCACCACGACCAAGAATAATCACATCGGCTTTTCCCCATTCGTTGGCTAGCTTTAATGCCTGAACAATGTCATCGGCGGCTCTTTCCCCTTGCACCAAAGCAGGAAAAACAGCGATTTTTACTCTAGGGTCTCGACGCTTAGCAACTTGAATAATATCTCTCACTGCCGCTCCCGTAGGGGAAGTAATAACGGCAATGCTCTCCACATGGGAGGGGATTTCCCGTTTAAAATCTTCGTCAAACAGACCTTCCTCTTCCAGCTTCCGCTTTAATTGTTCATAAGCAATTTGCAAAGAACCAATGCCTATAGGCTCCATCATTTCAGCATAAAGCTGATATTGCCCTGTTTTTTCATACAGGGAAACATGACCATATAAAATGACACTCATACCATTTTCCGGCTCAAAAGGTAAACTTAAGGCATCCTGACGGAACATAACGCAAGAAATCGCCCCTACAGGATCCTTTAGACTAAAATAGAGGTGTCCGCCTGAATGGGCTTTAAAATTTGAGATTTCTCCTTTTACCAAAAGACTGCTCAAAATAAAGTCGTTCTCCATCAGGTTTTTGATATACCTATTTATTTGCCCTACAGAAAAAACCTTAGGTTCAATCATAAGCCCTCCTTCATGCCAGACAGCTCTTCCTTTAATATTGACAGATTTATGAAGTTTTTATCCTTCATTTCCATTTATCTTCATTCCCATATTTCCTCAAAAAAAATCACGACTACCTAATATATTATCTCTAAGTTTTTTCCGTGGAGTAAAGAGAGTAATCTCAAGCTAACAAAAAACCATCTTTCACGAATGAAAAATGGAAAAACAAGTCGTTTTTTGGCAAATCGTATACTTCTTGTATACAACTCCAAAAATAAGTTTTTTCATTTTTCTGAGCATATTTGTTATTGTACAACCTTGCCCAAAATACCATTGATAAACCCTGGGGCTTCATCAGAGCTGAATTTTTTTGCCAATTCCACTGCCTCATTAATAGCAACACCCACTGGTGTATCTTCGCTAAAACGAAGCTCATAAACAGCCAAACGAAGAATTGCCAAGTCGACCTTAGACATTCTGTCTGTGTTCCAACCTTTGGCACATTCTCCAATAACTTGGTCGATTTCTTCCATATGGGCTCTTGTACCCTCAACTTCGCTTACAATAAAGTCTTTATCATCTTCTTCCACAGGCTCTTCTGCTTCTGCAAAGAAAATTTCTTTCACCTGTTCATATTCCTCCGCCTGATTGAAATCCATCTGGAACAAAAGGAAAAACGCATTTTTTCTGGCACTTCTACGGCTCATATTTTCAAATCCTCCACAAAAATAAAAAGGACAAATACCACCCCGAAATTTGGAGTGGTATCCCGACAACTCACTGTTTACAGTTCTTCTGCAGTCTTAACAATTTTTTCTTTTACAATTCCCGAAACGCTAACATTAACAACAGGAACTTGAAGTCCCGTCATGGTTTCAACTGCATTTTTAATTTTCTTTTGTACTTCTTCTGCCACAACCTGAACCTTTGTGCCAAAGTTTACAATAATATCCATATCAAGAACTACTTCATTCTCATCCTTGGCAACCTTCAAACATCTTGTTTGCCCTTTTTTCCCAAAAAGCTCTGTTAAAGCATTATTAGGTGCATTTCCTGAAACGCCCTCAACTTCAAGGGCAGCAGTAACCGCAATAACGCCAATTACTTCATCGGCAATTTCTATTTGACCGCCCATTACTTTATTTTCAGACATTTTAAATACCTCCTGTCTTCTTTATACATGATTCTATGCATTCCTAGAAAATTCATACAAAATAAGCATTATCGGGTTTCATTATATCAGAAACGGGGTTGGAATGCAATGAAATATACATCCTTTAATCATACTTAAATAAATAAAATTAAGCGGCCTCAACCCGAAACATAAATGCCCAACAGCAGTTTTGCAGCCGCTCTCTTGTCAAGTCTCCATAGAAAAAGTCTGATGGAATACCTGCAATTCTTTGCAGTTGCGGAACCGTTTTTTGGTATATTAATGTCTCTGTCTAAGCCGCTTAACGTCTAATGAATTTTGCTACATAATGCCTTGTTACGATTAAATAACAATTACCAATTTATATGTTTGGCATTATTACATTAGATAAATATAGTAATGCCCAAAATGACAAATATGATGTACAAGAATTCTGATATTTCATGTTATGGTAGTTTTATTTTTTTAACGGATTAATTCTAATTTGGTCAGCCTTAAAACCTGTTTTGCGTTTTACAATGTCTTCAATTTGTGCAACCTCAGAATCCGACAATGTTGCCTTATCTACAACAACATCAACGGTCTGGTCATCAATACGCACATAAGCCTCAGTAAAGCCTTTTGCTTCAATCATTGCTTCAGCTGCAGTCTCTTTTTCGATTCTTTCCTGCAATTGCAACATGCTGTCTCCACACTTATCTTTCTGGCTCTCACTAACGTTTTCATTATTCATCATTTCTGTTAAAATATCTTTTTGCTTTGCTCTTGCCTGCTCCCGATCTAATTTTGCTTCTGCAAAAAATTGTGAGCCCGCCAAGGTTGCATCTGCGCTTACAAACACAGCTGCCCCATCCCCCGTGGTGTTGGAAACTTCCGCAGTAATCGGGTCTAAACCAATTTCATTTGCGGAAATATCATCGGGAAGGGTGTCATAATCCTGAATTGCCGCAGAGGCGTCCCCTTCTTCCGTGAGCTGTAACGCAGTTTTCGTTTGCTGAGAAGCCTTACTATCCTGAAAATTCAAATAACCTGCCGCTGCAATCATAACTGCCAGTGCTGTAACCACTACCTGATTTCTTTTAATGACAAACATTTTTTTTCCCCCTTATTTCATTTTTAGTATTGCAATTTTATGAGCCGGTACATCCAATAATGCCTGAGCCGCATTGCTTAACGCTTTGCAAACAACGGCATTATCGCCGCCCTGAGCCACTATCACCACCCCTTCTACTTTTGGAGAGTTCTCTGTCAGCACCAAAGGTGATGTATTTCCCTTTCCATCCTCAGTCATAACCACAGTTGTTTCTTTATTTAAACTTTCACTTGTTTTTCCGTTTTCCTGAGAACGGGATTCCTCCGTTTTTTCTTCATGAGCCACCACACTTTCAGTGCTTACACGAAAAGTCAACATTACATCAACCTGTCCCGCCCCCTGAATTTTCGAAAGAATTTCTGCCATACGAGCTTCCATATCCTGTTCATTGGATTTATGTATTTGTGCTACTTGCTTATCCGCCTTAACCTCCGCCGCGGGTTCTTCCGTGGGAAAAAAAGTTTTTCCCAAAATAATCAAAAGCACACCTATCAATAATGCCAAAATGATATTATTGCCTGTCTTTTTATTTTCCGGCCGAAATAACTCCCGCCAAAAGTCTTTTTGCATCTTATGTCACCCTTCTTTCATCATTTTTCCACCGTTACCGCTTCTTCTGTCAATCCATACCTATTGGCGGCGTAGGTTTGTATTTTTTCTGCATTTCCCTCGGCGCAACCGATGGTAATGCTTTCTATGGTGCCATAGTTTTCATCCTCGAAATCCTGACAAAAGGTAACATTTACCCAATCTATATCCTTATATTTTTTTGTCAGATCCTCTTTGACTCTATCCTCCAGCACTTGACCATACGCCGCTGATATTCGCTGTTGCTCAACTGTTTCATATTCCTTGCTTGACAAGAAATTCTTTTCCAGCCGTGCTTGATTTTGAAGCAAACCAAGCTCCATATGCCCTTGATCCGTACCAAAAATCCTTAAAAAAGGGCTGATTACAGCGGTTAATACCAATACACCAAGAACCAGTTCCACATACTTGCGAAAGGAGCCATCCGGCATCAGCATACAAGCCAGTGCAGAGAAAATGGTCAAAGCCGTTATAGTTTTTATATATGCGCTTAAGGCCTCCATCATTCCAATTCCCCCCTATAACCCGCCTAAAAGTAATAAGGCGGAAAAAAGAAACATTCCCTCCGTAAGAAAAACCACCCCTAGCAATAAAGCGGTATAATCCCCCGCTGCATTAATGCAGTCCACCAACCGTTCTTCACAAATAAATTCTGATGCCGCCGCCGTTACTTTAAATACCAATAGAATGACCGCCAGCTTGACCAGCAAAGGAATGCACAGCAATAATAAAAATATTGCCGCCCCCACCAATGTTCCGCTTTTTAATGTTTTCGCCACTGCTGCAGCAGTTTCGATAGCACCACCCATTACATCGCCAACAACAGGCACAGAGCCCACAGCAATTTTTGCTGTTTTTGCCGCTAGGCCGTTTAGTGCACCACCACCCACCTTTTGCAGGGAAAGCAAAAGCATAAAAAGGACTGACGCGCCCTTTAAGGTCCATGTGATTCCCTGGCGAAGCAACTGCGCAAAACGGGATAAAATTGGTTTTTCCGAAATATGATCTGCCATTTCCAACGCCACCGCCAGAAGAATGGCCGGCACAATAAAATCTCTTATGCCAAAGGATAAGGCAGTCGACCCCCCCATAATAGTAGGTCCCATTAAAGCCGTTTGGGTAAAATTCCCCCCCGAAACAGAAAGCACTAAAAAAACCGGAAGCATCCCAAGAAATACCTTGCATGTGCTGTCAACCCGATCCACAACCGATGCGGAAATGCTATAAAACGAGGTGATTATCACTACAATTAACACCATGTAGCATATGTAAAACCCCATTTCCCCCACCGACTTCCCATGAAATGAGCCGCTGACTTGTTTTAAAACAGCACTCAAAATGACAACCAAAAGCAACTGGGTAAGCAAGCGCCCCTGGGTTTTGAACTCTCCAAATGCCAAATCCATAATGGTTCGAGGTAAATCCTCGAAAGAAAAAGAGTAATCACCAGAGATAATGTCCCTCACAAGGGAAGCGAAGCTTGTCCCGTCATCCAAACGGGCATCCACATTCTCCAGCCCCAAAGAGTCCAATTGATTTTCCAAAAGATCCTCTGCATAAACAGGCGAAGGTAACAATGCAAGGAATAGCAAAAAAACGATACAAATTCTTTTCATCTGCCTCCCCCTTTAAACCAAATTCATTACTAATTCTAATAATGCCGTTAGAACAGGCGCAGAAGCAGCCATAATTAATATTTTCCCCGCCAGCTCAACCTTAGCGGCCACAGCCCCTTCTCCTGCATCAGCGCAAAGCTGTGCTCCGAATTGAGCCAAATAAGCAATTCCGATTACTTTAAGTACAATTCCAAAATATCCACTGCTGACGCCTGCTTTGTCGGCGGCATCTCTTAATAGCCCAATTAATCCACTTAACGGTGTACAAATCATAAAAAAAATTAAAATCCCTGTTACCACTGAAACCATAAGGCTGATTTGCGGATTTTCCTTTTTCAGCATTACCGCAAAAATCACCCCTACCAGTCCCAGTGCGATTATTCGCCCCATCTCCATGGCTTGACCCCCCTAAAGCTGAAACAGCGTTTGCACCGTTTCAAAAAGAGTGCTGATATACTGAATTACCCAAAACAAAACCACCACAAGTCCCGCCAAAGTGGTCATCATGGCCTGTTCTTCCCTCCCTGCACGAATCAACACCTGATTCAAAACAGCCACCAGAATGCCCACTGCAGCAATACGAAATACAATATTGATTTCCATACCTAATCCTCCCCCATATGCTTACAGCAATGTAATGACCAATAAAAGACCACTAAGCACACCCATGCTGTAATAAAGCCTTCCATTTTTTTCCAAACGTTTTTTGATTCCTTCTTGTCTTTCCCGCAAATAATGCAAAAGCATATCCATACTGCCTTCTCGTTGTTCCTTTTCGATAAAACCCAGGGTTCTTCCAAAAGAAACAAGCTCTTCCAAATCCACAGCAGTCAAATATGATTTTTTTCCTATCTTAAGCCATGTACCTTCCCAGATTTCCTCAGCAGAATTTCCCCGTCGTTCTTCCATCTGTTTAGAAATCTCTTGAAAAGCCTGACCGGTAATCCCTTCTGTTTTCCAACTGATTTGTTCAAGCAACTCCGTCAAAGGCGTGCCCAGATAGGAAATTTGATTTTTCATCAGCAAAATTCCCCGTTCAATCTCCTCAAGATCTTTCAATCTATATTTTTCTTTGGCTGCAAAAGCAAACCCAAAAAGGGTTGTTGCCGCCAAAACTAAGATTGCTCCTATTGCTTGAATGAGCATGATTCCACCCTTCTTTCGTATCGTTTTTGCCCCAAGTTGTCCCATATTTCCTGCACAGTACCTATCCCCCATCTATTGCTAAGAAACAAGATTCTTCCATTTTCCATCTCCTCCAGCATCTGTTTAATTTTTTTATTTTTTAACATGCCCTTCATATCACTTCCATGTACCGTAGAAATGAGTGTAACTCCGGCATGAAGCAATGCCTCAACTCCGATAAAATCAGCCTCCTTTCCAAGTTCATCTACTGCAATCACATCAGGGGTCATGCTTCTTAGCAAAAAAAGCATCCCTTCTCCCTTCGGACAATTTTCTTGAACATCCGTACAAGGGCCAATATCCATTTGAGGGACTCCATCCTTCATTGCCGCAAGCTCCCCTCTCTCATCTACAACACCCACGTTATATCCTTCTTTACAGCCGATTCCATAGCTGA
>NZ_DALYUL010000002.1:70800-72344 GCF_031981185.1 Anaerotignum sp.
GCTGAGACAGCGAATCATATCCCGCAACAGGGTGGTTTTTCCGCACCCAGGAGGGGATACGATGAACGTGTGACACAGTTGGTTATTTTCAAATAAATAGGGAATCCATTCCTCTGCACAACCTTTTACCTCTCCTGCAATTCGTATATTTAAACTGCTGACTTGCCGCAGGGTTTTTACTTTTCCATCTTCCAGAACGGCTCTGCCGCAAAACCCTACACGGTGTCCACCTAAAACTGTTAAATATCCTTGCTTCAGTTCCTCTTCAAAAGCATATAAAGAGTAACCTCCTAATTTCTCCACCGCTTCCTTAATATGCCTACTGGAGATGATCCAATCCCCATTTTCATCAGATAAGAAATATTTTTTCTTATTTGTTTTTACAAAAAGTGGTCTTAGGGCACGAAGGCGTATCTCTTGTATCTGCTCGTCCTGAAATGCCACCTCTGTTTTTATCCTTTTTTCTACATCGGTAGGCAGTAATTTATAAATTTCTTCAAGCTTTTGCAATAAATCACCTACTTTTCATGCATAAATTTTGTTTTTTTAACAAAATATCTTTTTTTCATTCATGCTTTGTGATATACTGTTAATAAAATTTTTTTAGAGAGGTGCCAAAATGTTTTCGATTTTGCTAGGCTTTTTTGACGCACCCACACAAGAATATTTAATAGATTTTTGTGGAAAATGCGGTCATATCGAAGTTTCTTGTGCTAGTACAAAAGAAGAATGGTTCACTCTTTTTGAACATCATGAATTTAATTGTTTCTTTTTCAGTTTTGAAGAAGACATCATGCCCGTGCGCAGTGTCATTTTTTCGTTAAGAAACCATGAGCAACATCTACACACACCGATTCTGCTTTTTTCAAGCAAAATCGAATATCTTGTAACTGCTTTTGTCCATTGGCGGTCCTGTGAATGTTTTTTGCTTCCCTTGGATAATAAAAAGAAAGAAGCATTAAATAGTTTGTTACAATACTATGTGGGCATGTACAAAAAAATTCATTCTATTGAACGCAAGTTTTGTCAGATCAATACCCCTAAGGGACTTTACAATCTCCCTTACAGCGAAATACTATATATCGAAAGCACCATGAAAAAATCAATCATTCATCTTAAGAATGAGGCAATTCATGTACCATGTCCCCTTTATCAAATTCAGCGCACTCTATCTGACAAAAATTTTGTGCAGACGCATCGTTCATTTATTGTTAACCTAGAAAATATTTCTTATGTTGATAAGTCAAAGGAACCTTGGGGGATATTCTTTTTTAACTCAGACAAGGAAGCCTTTGTCAGCCGAAGCCACAAAAAAACCATATTGCCTTTTTTTCCCAGCATAGATGACGAGACGTCCTCAAACAATTTTGAATGAATCGGAGTGAAAGAAATGGATCCTTTTACAATCGTTGCTTTTGGTGACAGTCTTACTTATGGATACGGCGTTTTAGATCATATTGCTTACCCTGCGTGTCTTAAGAAAGATTTCCCAAAGTGGCGTATCATCAATAAGGGCATTAACGGAGATACAACCAGAGAAGCCT
>NZ_DALYUL010000002.1:72354-88417 GCF_031981185.1 Anaerotignum sp.
GAGCGCATTCACAGGGATGTGTTATTATTTCATCCTCAAATTGTACTCATTTTTTTTGGTTCAAATGATTCCGCAATGTTAGAAGATTACTACCGTCCTCTAATAGAGTATGAAAAAAATCTGCGTTCCATTACACAACTTGTACTTTCTTTGCAACACAGCAAAGAATTTAATAATGGAACCCCTTTACCTATTTTCATTACACCACCTCCTGTGGTTGATACGGATTTTTTCCCATTCACAACTACGGACCGTGTAAAGCTTTATGCAGAGACCGTTCAAAAAATTGCAAGAGAATATAACTGTCCTGTAATTGACTTTTTCTCTGAACTTTGGTCAAAAAAAGAAGAAGCCTTTGAAGACTACTTCCAGTTTGATGGCATTCATTTGAGTAATGCGGGGTATGCCTTACTCTATCCCATGATTCGTGACGTGATTGCAAATTATTATAAATAAAGAGTTCAGTGATTGTTGTTCGCAATAATTATATATAACCTACGAAAAAGAACTTACTCTACCTCGCTGTCTCGGCGAGGTTTTTACTTGAGTCTTTATATAAAAAACGTCCTTTTGCAAAAATGTCATGCAGAAAGGACGTTCTTTTTTTAGTATTATCTACAATTGATTCAATAGTTAGACCATTATGAAACAACAAACTTCCCATTTGTTTCATAGTACACAGCATGTCACAAAGATCATTAATCCTCTTCAGGTTCTACAAAAGCAATCCCAAAATAATCTGCCAAGGAACGGGAAAGTTCCCTTCCAAGATAGCGGATATTATCTTTAATCCATTGAGCATCCCCAATGTTATCATTGTAACCCAATGCCACCACCACTGCCGGAGGCATTGTCTGTATTAATTCCTTTTGTGTGGCAGAGGGTATAGCCTTTACCTTCTCAGGAGTAGGATAAAGGCTTTTTATATTTTTGGCAACGGCCTGAGCCAGTTCATTTCCATATGGATTTTTTGAATAGTAAAGCACCTCTGCTCCTTGTAGTTTTCCCGTTATAAAAGGAGGCGCCGTGGTAGTATGCATGGAAAAAAACACATCATAATCGCCTGTATTTACATCTATTATTAATTGAGATAACGGCATCTCCGGTTCGTTTCGTGTAAATTCTATTCCTGAAGCAAACAGATATGGCTCCATGGCATCAGTAATTAGGTTTAAATATTCCTCCTCAGTACCGCCATTTATAAAAAGATTATAGTTTTGCAAGGATGGGCTAAGATATACTCTCGGCATAAAATCTCCCCCCACTTTTTTCTATTAGCTTATGAAAAAAGGAAGATTTTGAAACTTGGCCAGCTACTTAGGAAAGGAGACTCTTTTCATACACCTTGAAAATATCTTCTTTTACAGCTGGGTATGGGAAAGTTGCAATTTTACCAGGACTTTCCATTGCTCTCTCTGTGTAATAAGCCACTTCTTCCACAGTAAATGTTTCTGAAGTATTTAAAACATCCTTCAAAAATGCACCCATATCCTCAATATCGTTCATGTCCAAGCAATGCAGAAGCTGCCCCACCTTTTTATCTTCTTTGGGGAACATTTCTAAATAGGCCTGGGTCACGATACCATTTGCTCTACCGTGGGGAATACCCTTTTCATAAGTCAAAAAGTAGCCAAGACAATGGGGAATGGAGGTACTGGTCTGGGCGATGGCAACCCCAGCCAAAGCGGACGCTAGCATGAGTTTATCTCTCACTTCAGAGGTATAGACCCTCTCTTTCAGAGCTGGGATGCAATCTTTAAATAGAGATAACCCTAGCTCAACGATTTTTTCACTAAAAAAGTTTGCATTGGCAGATAAGTAGCTTTCGATAAGATGGGTTAACGCATCCACAGCAGTGTTATTTGTAATTTCCGCTGAAAGCTCATCCATATATTTCGGATCTAAAAAAGATGCTTTGGCAAAGACCTTCTGTACGATTGCCCTCTTTGTACGTTTTTCATGGAGGGTCATTATGGAATATTGGGTTACTTCTGAGCCTGTACCTGCTGTTGTGGGAATTTCCGCCACTGTTAAAGCCTTTGCATCAGGCTGAGTAAATAAAATTTCACTGTCAGCATCAGGATTTGCAGCTAAAACAGCAATCGCCTTGGCCGCATCCATAGGAGAACCTCCTCCAATACCAATGAGAAAGTCGACCTTCTCCTGATGAGCCATTTTCGCCGCTTTTACAACGGTCTCCACATCGGGATTCTCACCGATTTCATCAAACAAAACCCAAGGAATTTTGCATGCATCCAATGCATCTGTAACATCTTTCTGCGCACCGTTTTTCTTGGCAGAGCTTCGTCCCGTTATCAACATTGCTTTACTGCCCAGTGTCAAAAATGTCTCTTTTTTCTCCATGACACATCCACGACCAAAAAAAGTCTCCGCTGGCATAAAAAATTTAAATTGATCCATATTTCTTCCTCCTTTTTATTTAGAAATTAAAATCATACCAAACCCAATCTGCATTTATAATAGAAACTGGGTCTTCAGAAGCATCTTCTGCTAACTCAAATACGATTTCAAACTCGTGATATCTTTCTCCCTCAATGGTAGCAACTCCGGAGATTAAAAAATTCTTGCCCTCTCCTTCTAGAAATTCTGCCTCCAAAAGAAGATCATCCTCTTCCAAATAGAATTTGTTCAGCTCTTGCTTTTTTTGTTCTTCAGTAAAATGAAGCTTCATGTTTTGCCTCCTTAAGCTTTTGTGCGCCATTTTTATATCATTTTATCATCTGACAATTATAGTTACAAGATAATTCACGATACAAAAACAAATGAGCCTTTTTTGGGGTAGCTATGAAAACTAGAGATACATATAGTGAAGAAAATCTTTTGAATACAGATCCCCAATCCCTTCTGACCATTACTACAAGAAATTTACCGAAATAGAACTTCGTATTGACTCCATCAAAAACATTCTGGCAGAACCTTCTATCATTCCCGAAAGACAACATATTTTTCATGCTATTTTTACAAAAATAGATATACAATAGCTCAAATTTCCTTCTTCCCTTCATATGAAAAATGGTGTATACTTGGTTCAGACAGGAGGAACTTTCATGAATTATATCGTTTTGGATTTAGAGTTCAATCAATCCTTTCCTTTCAAAACAGGGGAGACTGTTGCTCCGGTGCCTGAATGTCCTTTTGAAATCATTCAAATCGGAGCCGTAAAATTAAATGATTCTTTTCAGCAAATTGATACTTTTAATGCATTGATTCAGCCTAAAATCTATCCGAGATTACATCCTTTTGTTGAAAAAAACCGGAATCACCGAAGAAAAATTAAAAGTCCAGCCGGACTTTATCGAGGCCTTTCAGCAGTTTGCCTCTTTTATCTCAGATGAGGAAGCAATTCTATGTACTTGGGGCACGGATGATATAAAATCTCTATTTCGCAATATTTTATACTATAAACTGGATACAAACAGCATACCCAATCAATATGTAAATGTTCAAAAATTCGCTTCTTCATTTTTGAATAATGAAGCTGGGCAAGCAATCGGGCTGAAAAACGCAGTAACAGAATTGAAGATCACCGTTGATTCACCTTTTCATGATGCTTTATTTGATGCAATATATACAGCAAAGGTCTTTAAAGTTGTACGACCCAAAGAGCTTTCTCCCGCGACCTTTAAACCAGCAGCACTAATGATTTCCGTGCCAAAGGCGCCCCGTACAAACATGGCGGCTTTGCTTCGTCATATTGCTGATCTAACGGAAAAGGAATTGACAACGGAAGAGAAAAAGCTGATTAAAATTGCATATTTCTTAGGACGTGCCCACACCTTTGACAGTCAAAATTCAGAAAAAAAGAAGAAAAAACGCACCCCTGAGAACGTTGATAACTAATATAAGTAATAAAACGTTATTCTTATAAAGAATAATTTAATCATATCTATACTATAAAACAAATCTGCATCAATGGCATTTGAAATGTCATCGGTGCTTTTTTCATTCGATTATTAATAGTGGGTATAAAAAATTCCTATGCCAAATTTGAATTTATTTATTCTCCTTATTTTGCATAAAGTTTCATTTTGTTTAATATTTCGGCACATAAAAGATAAAGCAAAATGGTAAATACTTGCCTTTTATCAAACCAAAATATGCAAAATCCTGAAATAGCGTTTTATTCATGACTAATAATTCTAAAAAATAGCATAATAATTCATTATGTGCTCCATTGACATTCCTGATTAACGCTATTAAAATTTCTATATGATACAAAAGTTCAATCATTATTTTTATATCAAAATTTAAGGAGGCTATCTTCATGTTAACTTCTATCGTTGGTACCAACTGGGGAGATGAGGGCAAAGGTCGTATGGTTGACCTGCTTTCACATGATTATGATATTGTTTGCAGATATCAAGGCGGTAATAATGCAGGGCATACCGTAATTAACCATTTAGGAAAATTTGTTTTAAATCTTCTGCCTTCCGGCATTTTGCGGGAAGATGTAGTAAACATCATGGGAAATGGCATGGCAATTGACCTGGAGCATCTTTATCACGAGGTTGATCGCTTGAAAAGTGCTGGTGTAAAAGTCACAGCCGAAAACTTGAAAATCAGTGACAAAGCCATCATTTGCCTGCCTTATCATAAGCTTTTGGATTGCTTGGAAGAAGATCGTTTAGGGGATGCTAAGTTTGGATCAACCCGTAGAGGTATCTCCCCTGTTTATGGCGATAAATATATGAAAAAATGCTTACGTATGGGTGATTTGCTTCATCCTGAAACCTATCCTGCTACACTGAAAAATTTGGTTGCTTATAAAAACCTGGTGATTGAAGGTGTTTATCATGCTGCCCCTGTTCAATATGAAGAAATTTTACAGTGGTTGGATACTTTTGGTACTCCTTTTAAGGATAACATTATTGACACAGGTCTATATATTACAGAAGCAGAAAAAGCAGGCAAGAAAATTATGTTTGAAGCTCAGTTAGGTGCGCTGAGAGATATCGATTTTGGTATCTATCCTTTCACCTCTTCTTCTTCAACCATTGCTGCCTATGCACCAATTGGCGCTGGTGTTCCCAATTTGCAATTGGATAGTGTCATTGGTATCATGAAGGCTTACTCCAGCTGTGTAGGCGAAGGTCCTTTTACCTGCGAAATGTTTGGTGAAGGTGCCGATGCTTTAAGAGAAGCAGGCGGAGAATATGGCGCTGCAACAGGCAGACCTCGTCGTGTTGGCCCCTTTGACGTTGTGGCAAGCCGTTACGGAATCCGTGTACAAGGATGCAGCGAAATCGCATTGACAAAAATGGATGTTTTATCTTATTTAGATGAAATTCCTGTATGCACAAAATATAAAATCAATGGGGAGGAAGTAACAGAGTTCCCCTACTCCGCTGTCTTGAAAGATGCTGAACCCGTTGTTGAAACCGTAAAAGGTTGGAACTGTGATATCAGCGGATGCCGCAAGGTTGAAGATTTGCCAAAGGAAGCTCTACTTTATATCAAATATATCGAAGAGGCCGTTGGTTGCCCTATCAAGTATGTTTCCGTTGGGGCAGAAAGAGATGCATATATTACTATGTTTTAACAACTAAAAATTGAAAGGAGGAGCTTTATGAATCAGATATTGATTATAGCAGGAAAGGAGACGGAGAAAGAAAATTTAGTTGGCCTTTTGGACTACTATTCTCCGTCACAAATTCTCTACGCTTCCAACAGCAAGCAGGCAAAAGAATTAATTGCTTCTACAACACCTTCTCTCATTATCATAAATGCTCCTCTGCCAAGTGAATCCGCTCAGGATTTAGCGATTTTTATGACGCAAAGAACAGATGCTTCTGTTATTTTGTTGTTGCCAGAATCCTATCGAAACATAAAGGAATACAGCGGAGAAGATTACGGCATTCTTATACTGTATAAGCCTTTTAAGCGTTCGGAATTCGAGCGCACTGTAAAATTTGCAATTGCATTTGAAAATCGTATTGCAAAAATACAAGAAAAGAATAAAAAGCTTCAAAAGCAGCTAACTGAATTCCGTACTGTTCATAGGGCAAAGTGCCTTTTAATTCAGCATCTACACATGACTGAACCTCAGGCCCATCGTTATATTGAAAAGCATGCCATGGATTGCAGACAAAGTAAACTGGAAGTGGCAAACAATATATTAAAAACCTATCACGAAGTTTAAATAAAAAATGTTACCAAAAAAATTGCGATATCCAATTAAAGGCTATCGCTTTTTTCTAATCCGAAAAAGAACATAAAACAACCCATATTATTCGTGAGAAGCGTTAAAAATGGCTTTGAAAGATACCTTTTTAAAAACTCTTCTTGGAATGAAGGAGTTAGACAATTGGAAAACAAAAATAAAAAGTTTCAGTCTGTTTAAAAACATCAAACACTATGATTGAAATAAACGACTATAAATATGGGAGGAAAAGCCATGTTAATTGATATCACACTAAAAATCACACCGAAAATGCTAACTGATGCTCAAGGAAATGAGAAAAAGGCTCTCTTTGGGCATTTGGGAACTCATTTTGATGTGATGAACAAAGACTTTCCTTTAGAATATATGGAGCGCAGTGCAATTGTCTTTGATGTTAGCCATATTGTAAATGTGGAAATTCAGCCATTAGATATTGACTTGGAAAAGGTAAAACCAGATATGTTTATTGCCTTCTATACTGGCTTTATTGAAAAAGAAGGCTACGGTAGCCATGCCTATTTTTCAGAGCACCCCCAACTTTCCATGGACTTAATAAATGCTTTGGTAGAAAAAGGAATTTCTATCATCGGTATTGACTTTGCCGGCGTACGTCGCGGGCAGGAACATACCCCCATGGATCAATTTTGCGCTGACAGAGGAGTTTTCATTGTGGAAAACTTGTGTAATCTTTCGGAAGTGCTAAAACATAGCATTTATTTTCAAGCTTATACATGCCCAATGAATTTTTCAGAAATGACAGGCTTACCTTGCCGTGTGGTGGCAAAGCTTTCATAATACAATACATTAAAGGGACATCCCTAATGGAGGGATGTCCCTATCTATTTTCAGCCATGATTTCTCAGTGCTTTACTGCTATATTTCATAATCAGCAGTTCCACTGCTCCTTCTTCAGCAGCTCGTCCCGTTTTTATGTCCAAATCCGTCTTCAAACAATCCTCAAGAGCCATTTTCCATTCCCCTTTAGAAAAACGTTTTGCCTGTCGTACATATTCCTTTACAGCAAAATCTCTAATTTCCAACTTCTGCGCAATTTCAACGTAGGACAATCCGTCCTCAAACAAAAGGGAACTAGTAAAAATCATACGAAATTGTCTTGTAATCAAAGAAAGTACCATATAGGGCGACTCCTTTAAAAGCAATAAATTTCGATAAATAGATATGGCCTTTGCCGGCTTTTCCTCAGCCACCGCACGAACCAAATCAAAAACCTTTGCTTCCAACGAAGGCGTGGTGACTTCTTTCACATCCTCCATTGTAATACTTCCTCGATTGCCTTTATAAGAAATCAACTTTTGCATTTCTCGTATTATATTTTCCATATCACTTTCAACGGTCTGGAGAAAGAACTGTAAGACACTATTTTCAATGGCAACCCCATTTTTAGTATATTCTTTTTTTAGCCAAGCTGTCAATTCCTTTTCGGTGGGTATTTTAAACTCAATCGCTTCTCCTACTTTTGTGATAGCCTTATAGAGGCGACTATTTTTTTCCACCTTTTCTTCTATAAAAAGAATGCATACGTTCTCAGGCAAATTTGAGAAATATTCAAGCAATTTCTCTCCTTCCTCCTTTGCATTTCCTTTTTGAAAAAAACCACTGTTTTTAATGGTTATCAGGCGTTTTTCATTTAAGAAGGGTAACGTATCGGCAGCATCCATGATTGCATCAGCACTTGCCCGCTTTTCTTCAAAAATATCATGGTTCATCATCTCAGAACCCGGAGATAATATCCCATCCATAAGTGCCTTCTCGTAATTTTTTATTAAATATGTCTCGGAGCCATAAAAAAGATAACAGCTCCGAAACTCACCATTTTTCCATTGTTTTTTTAATTCCTTCATAAACTGCCTCCCTTTCTGCAACAGCATCTATTTCATAGCTGCCCTTTGGAGATATTTCCGCTAAAATGGTTCCCTGCTTATCCGTTCGATAAGCAGTAATCCTCTGGTCATTCACTCTTTTTAATGTTTCTTTATGGGGGTGTCCATACAGATTCTCTTTCCCACAAGATATGATGCCTACCTGAGGGGCAACTGCCTCTAAAAAAGCTTCACTGCTGGAATTTTTTGATCCATGATGTCCCAACTTTAAAATTTGTGCCGAAATATCCGCTCCTTTTGAAAGAAGTATTCTCTCATCCTCCACTGCGGCATCTCCAGTCAACAATATATTTGTTCCACCATATTCGTATTTTAAAACCAATGAACCATGGTTATCATCATCGCCAATAAATTTCACACCACTTGGAGGATAAAAACAGGTGATCTTCCCATAGTTCCCCCAATTTGAAACGTCATTTTCCTTCACAGTATACAGCATAATCTCCTGTTTTTCCAATACTTCTTTTAGGCTATTCCATTTTTCCATATCCGAACAAGGATATTCCGATATATAGACAGCCTTTGTGGGTACGCTTTGGCAAAGCTCAACTACGCCAATCATATGATCGGAATCAAAATGAGTTAAAAAAATACCATCCAATTCCTTAACTCCTAAATATTCCAAATAAGGTTTTACTACTTTCATCCCCGTATTCTTCCCAATTTCTGCACCGAACCAGCCGCCGCCATCAATCACCACAGCTCTTCCATCGTAAGTAGAAATAACCGTTGAATCCCCTTGACCCACATCCAAAAAGGCAATGGTATTTTTATGAAAAATCAGTCTATTGCCGAAAACAGAAAATCCCAAAACAATCATTGCACAAAAGATGGTTTTTTCATTGCAAAACTTCCTACCATAAAAACTACACATATACAAAATAAGATAATATACCCCAATGGTAAGCAGGGAAGGTGCTCCAACCAATAGATAGCCTCCCGGAATGGAAACCCCAATGGTGCAAACAATTTGATAAAACTTTAAAATTCCATAGGCCCCTCCTGCGGAAATCGCTGCTATGGGCGGAAAAATCAGCCCCCCTATCCCCGTCAAAAAAGCAAAGAAAAGCAAAGGCCCACAAAGAGGCAAAACCAGTAGATTTAAAAAAACGCCAATTAACGATATATTAAAAAAATGATATGCCACTAGTGGATAGCTAAACAACGATGCATATAAAGAAAGAATGAAGGTTCTCTTTATTTTACTCATCATATCCTTTTCTTTGGAAACAACTTGTAATCCCATCCAAATTCCCACTACAGTAATAAATGACAGCTGAAATCCTGGGTTCCATAAATACAGCGGCTGAAAAAGTAAAAGCAAAAGGGCAGCGATAGCCACATTATTCAGCATATCACTTCTTCTAAAGAAAACACGACCAAGTAAAGCAACAGTAATCATAATGATTGCTCTAACTGAGGAAGGTGAAAATCCAGTAAAAATCAAAAAGCCAACACAACAGGCAATGGTAGCCAATGCCACTTTTCTCTTGCTTTGTTTCAAACATTTTTCCATCAAAAAATGAACCAAGAGCACAAAAATGGAAACATGAAGCCCTGAAACGCAGAGAATATGATTGATACCAGCTCTTATGTATAAATCTCTGGTTTCTTGGTCTATGTCGTCCTTCTCCCCGGTTACCATTGCTTTTAGTATTCCGCTTTCCCGCTGGGGCAAAACCGTATCAAATACAGCAAAGACCCGCTCTTTTACCTTTTGCAATTTCACAGAAAAGCTATTGGTTTCACCGGTCTTATGAATCATTTCTGGATACATTTTATAATCAACGTTCTTTGTTTTTAAATATAACCGCTCATCATAACCACCGGGAACCGTTTTCCCATCCAAAGGTAAAACCTCTCCTGTAATCAATATTTCATCTCCAATTTGAAAAGAATTCTCTCCAGTCCAAATTGCATAAAGCACTACTGTCTTATTCTTCCCTTCTTGAAAAGGAACCTGCAAATTCATAAATAACTTTTGATTACCGGAGGCAGTTTTCCCTTCCTCAAAAATAACACCCTTGTATTTGACGAGAGTTTGCCCCTCTAACCCAATATAGGAATTTTTTACAGCATTCCCTGCTAAAAAAAAGCCTAGCATGACCATAACAATCAATGTGCCTGCCATTCTAACATGTTTTTTTATCATGAAATGTGATATGCACAGAAGGATAAAAACAAAAAAAGCTAGGCATATCTCTTTAGATATACCTAGCCGCATATATATTCCACCTATCGTGAATATTAGTGCCCACAGGGCCAGTCTTTTTATTTTCATGGCAATTTAACTTACCGTTTTCAAGCTCTTTACAGCAACAAATGGAGTGCTGAAATCAATATGGCCTTTGAAGGCCTCTACCTTTTCACCCTCAATCAGAAATTGAACCTTATTTACATTATCCAACTCTGAAAGAGAATTTACAATAGAGTAGATCGTAAGCAATTCTCCCGTTGTGCCTCCATTGTGTTTTGCAACAAATTCCTGACTTAAGTTTACATAGCAAACACCATCGCTGGTGGTGGTTACATCCATAATTTTTGTTTCAGCTGGTATTGTTGCATAATTGCCTTTTTCCTTAGGTCCCGCTATGAGCTGCTCCAATATCGTTCTTTCCCGTGGTTGATTTGCATTTACTTCGACCACCCGATCTTCAACTATCAAATCTGTGGCATCCGCATTGGAAAAGTACAATTTCAAGATAGCATATTCCGTTGTAGTGGCAGAAACAGATGGATCAATCAATACATTCTCCCGATTCATTTCCCCATACACTTCTCCAGTTCTTGATTTCAAGGGCACACCTTCAACAGTAAATACCACTGAATTCAAAAACTTAAGGGAAGTCAACGACCATACAACGGATGAGCGACAAATCACTTCATCCACACTATTTAAGCCATAATAAGCAGAATTAAAGTCAATGGTAGCAACATTTTCTGCGATTACAACATCGTTTACTTCCAAAGCTTGGGGAATCGTGGGTTTAATTCCATCTGACTTAACTCCAGTTCTTAAATCCTCTAAAATCTCATGGACCATATCAACCTCAGACCCTGTCTGGATATCTATTTCCGTAGCTTTCATTTTTCCATTGGCGCTCATATAGTAAAGTTCAGTGGTACTTTCTCCATCATCAAAAAACTGTTCCTTTAAAAATAGACCCACTGAAATGATAACAAGCAAAGCCATCCCTACAATTACAATAATAGAAATTACTTTTTTAAGTTTTGCCAAAATCCATCCTCCTTCTTAACTTTCTATAAAAAGGCCTTATTACAAAATTTTATGATACATTTTGACGTATCGGAATTCGCAACAATATGGTAGTACCTTCATCCTCTTTGCTGTAAACCTTTATGCTCCCATTGTGCATCATAACTGTACTATGGGTAATAGAAAGTCCCAGACCCGTGCCCCCTGTTTCCCTATCTCGTGTTTTGTCAACCCGGTAAAATCTCTCAAAAATTCTGGCCACCTCATCATCGGGAATGCCAATTCCTGTATCCGTCACACTAATAAAAACATTTTGATGGTCCGCATCCAGTTTCATTTCTACTTCACCGCCCTCAGGCGTATATTTAATTGCATTATCGACTAAATTTGAAACAGCCAAAGTCAGCTTCATTCCATCTACAGTTGCAGTGATATCTTTTGCCTTTTCATAACGAATGCGGATGTTTTTTTCTTGTGCCAAAGGAAGAAGCCTTTTGATAATTCCCTCCAGCATCTCGTTCAAATCCATTTCCTTAAAGTTCAGTGGAATTTCTTTTTGATCCAATTTAACTAAGGTCAAAAGATCATTAATAATTGCTGCCATTCTATCAACCTCAGAATTGATATCATGTAAAAATTCCACATACATCTCTTTCGGTACATCCTCTTGCAGTAAGATAGACTCGCTTAAAACCTTAATGGAACTTAATGGCGTCTTTAATTCATGAGAAACATTTGAAACAAACTGCTGTCTAGTAGATTCCACCTTTTCCAGCTGATCGGCCATTTGATTACAGGCTAGTGCCAAATCCACCATCTCATTATGAATTTGAGAATGCATCTGTACCCTTTGCTCAAAATGCCCCTCAGACATTTTTTGAATTACTTTAATTATCTTCTTAATAGGTTCTGTAAAAATTTGAGACATGATAATCATCATAATGATCACAATAATTGCAAGTCCTGCCAAAAGCAGGTTGCCCTTCTTTGCAATATTATTTACAGTCACCGAAATGTCACTCAGATCATCAGAAACCAAAACCACGCCTACACGGGAGTTATTACTTCCCGAAATAGAAACTGCGGCATAAACCATACTATCCTCTTGAACTCTGGCGATATCCTTATTGCCTAAAGCCTCAATAACCTCGGAGATCAAAACCGTTTTTCCAACCTCGCTGTACCCTGTATCATAAACAACCAAACAAGACGAGTCTAAAACGAGAACTCGAAAATCATTTTCATGGCTCATAGCTAGCATGGTTTCTTCCAATGAATCTCTATTATCCTTGTTATACATATAATCATGGGAGGTTATCTGCCCTGAAATCACATTCGCCTCACTGAGCAATTCTTTTTTTCTTTCCTCAATAAAGTAGTCCTGTACCGAATGCAATATGGTGCTTGCAATTAACATCAGAGGAACGATACCAACCACAACATAGGTAGCCAACAGAATCCAACGCAAGCTAAGAAAATGGGGTTTTTTCTCTTTCCGTTCAGGTTGTTTGCTCTTAATTAAAATAATAACCAACTCCCCATTTTGTAAAAATGTATTTGGGTTCACTGGGATTTGCTTCAATCTTTTCCCTCAATCGACGGACATGAACATCAACCGTTCGCACATCCCCCGGGTAGTCATATCCCCATACCGTGTCAAGCAGCTTTTCCCGACTGTAAACTTTTCCGGGGTTCTCCATCAAAAGTTCCAATAAATCAAATTCCTTGGCTGTAAGATTAATTTCTTTGCCTTGAATAAATACCCGACGGCTATCATAAGAAAGTTCCAAATCTCTTGCCTTCAAAATATTCTTGGCAGCACCTTCCGCTGTGCCTTTTTTTACACTACGGCGTAAAATGGCTTTGATTCTCGCTTTTAATTCCAAAATATTAAAGGGTTTCGTAATATAATCATCTGCGCCATACTCTAAGCCCATAATTTTATCCATATCTTCGCCTTTTGCAGTAACCATAATGATAGGCACCTGAGAAAACTCTCTTACCTGCTGGCAAACCTGCAACCCATCCATTTTGGGCAACATAACATCTAATACAATCAAATCAAAGCTAGAGGATTTTATCAACTGCAAGGCCTCCTCGCCATCATAAGCGGGAGTAACCTCCATACCATCCTGCTCCAAAGAAAATTTTATTCCTTTTACAATGAGTTTTTCATCATCCACAACCAAAACATGAAATGCCATAAGAACCTCCTATTTATTCAGCTATAATATACTCTTTCATGGCATTCAGCTTTTTAATGCCAATTCCGGGAACATTTATGATTTCCTCCGTACCATGAAAAAGTCCGTTTTTTTCCCGATATTTTATGATTTCCTTTGCAAGTTTTTTTCCCACACCAGGCAGACATTCCAAACTTTCTTGGTTAGCCGTGTTAATGTTGATTGCCTCAATTGTACCCGGCAAAAAAAGCTTGTACTCCCCTGTCCATCTGCCCTCCAGCTCGTCCACCGTAACGGCAGAGCCCATATACAAAGACCCCCTTGTCTTTGTTGAAAGATAACTCAGTGTAATTGCAAAAACCAGAAGGATTAGCAAAAGAATTCCCAATCCTTTTCTCTTGAGAGACAAATCTTCCTTTTTTCTGTCCAAATTTTATAAAAACCCCTTTTGTCTTGCAAATTAATTTGTTATAATTGGAAAGCATGTATAATAAAATGAATACGATGCAATTCCCTTATGAAATACACCCTTGCAAACATTTATATTTTATCACAAAACCAGGGAGTAAACACACGTAATGAAACTTTTTTCTGCGTCAAAATGACAATTTAAAATAGATGCTAAATTCTCTCCCAAGCCTTTTTATTCTAACACAAATTTTCCAAAAGTTAAAGTTATATAGGAGATGTCAATGAAACAATCATTTTTAATTTTTATTCTATCCCTGTCTCTGACTGTACCATGCTTTTCTGCCTTTGGCGAAACATTACAAGGGGACAATGCAACAAATCCAGTTACAATTGAAACCATGAAAGCTCCTGAACTAAACGCAGAGGCTGCCATCCTTATGGATGCAACCACAGGAGAAATATTATTTGAAAAAAACAGTAAAAGTAAAATGTATCCCGCTAGCATTACAAAAATTATGACTGTACTTTTAGCGTTGGAGAAAGGAAATTTAAGCGACACCATTACATTTTCCCATGATGCTGTTTATAGTATAGAGCCTGGAAGTGCTCATATTGCCATGCAGGAGGATGAGCAAATCACCTTGGAGCAAGCCCTTTATGGCATATTGCTCCGTTCCGCTAACGAAGTGGCCAATGCCGTTGGAGAATACGTGGATGGTTCCATTCCCGCTTTTGCCCAACACATGACTCAACGGGCGAAGGAATTAGGCTGTGAATCCACGAATTTTTTAAATGCTAATGGCCTTTTTGATGAAAACCATTATACCACTGCCTACGACATGGCATGCATTGCCAGAGAACTTTTAAAACAAGAAGCCTATCAAAAGATGATGAGTAATACTTATTATGAAATTCCTCCAACAAATAAGCAAACGGAAACCCGTTATCTTCATGGACAGCATCAAATGCTTAACCCAAACTCCATTTACTACTACGAGTATGCCACCGGAGGAAAAACAGGGTATACCTGGGAAGCACTGAATACACTGGTTACCTTTGCAAAAAAGGGGGATACCCAGCTCATCGCTGTTGTATTAAAATGTAAAGGTGCCGAGCACTATGTAGATTCAAAAGCTTTATTTGAATATGGTTTTGCAAATTTTCAAACAGTAAAAGTTTTTTCCGCTCAAGACTACATAAAGACTGTAAAAGTGGTGGAAACCTACAAAAGCAAAACAACCACCTTGGGCAATATTCAAGCTGTACCCAAGGAAGATGTTTATAAAACCATTCCAACAAACACAACGCTGTCAGATCTTAAAATTGATGTCAATTGTCCAGAAACAATTGATGCTCCAATCTCAGTAGGACAGGAAATTGGTACAATTACTGCGAAAAGCGGAGCAACAAGCATTGCAACATCTTTTGTAGCCCAGTCAGCGGTGGCCGCAACTTCGGAAGAAGCTCATTTAGCACAGGAAAAAGAATCAAAAGTGAAGCTACTCAAAACAATTGGTACTATTTTATTAGGGATCCTTCTCTCCTGTTTAATTGTCTTTGCAGTGACACGTACTATCGGGCATTTGAAAAGAAAAAAGCGAAGGAAGCTGCGTTCTTTGCGCAGAAAAAAATATAGAAGATAGTGTATGATTAAGTAGCAAACTATAAGTAATCATTCTCATGTATTTTACTATTGCTGAATGTAACATTCAGCAATAGTAATCTGAGTCTTTTAATTCTTTTGGTGACAAAGATACTGAGTCTTTGTATAATGGTTTGCAATTATAAAATAAAAATACCCTAACGAAATTTCGGGGTATTTTTTATTTCCATCCGTTCTAAGAACTGGTTAAATGCACCAATTATCTTCTTCCACTTTGCAAAAAACTATAACCAATAATTAAGCGCGCAAAAAAGGGCAGATGATTTCTGCCCTTAAATTTATGAACTATGGATTATCTAATCACACGTCTTGCTGTAACATATGTATTTGCGCTATAGCTACTACTTAAAGAAGTGGTTGTAACACCATAAGCCGCGCCATCTGTTGAATGAATATAATTTCCGTCACCCATATAGATTCCAACATGAGAAATTCCGCTGTTACCACCGGCATTAAAGAAAACCAAATCTCCCGCCTGCAAATCAGACTTGGAAACTTCAATCCCAT
>NZ_DALYUL010000002.1:88427-114752 GCF_031981185.1 Anaerotignum sp.
TAAGATGATCTGTTTAAATTGATGCCATAATTTTTCATAACTGCATAAACAAACCCGGAGCAATCAACGCCTGTAGATAAGTTCGTTCCACCCCAAACATAGGGTGTACCGATATACTGCTTGGCAAAAGAAACAACTTCTGCACCCTTGGACGAATCCTTGGATCTAGTTGTGCGTTCACCTTTACGTATAGAAAGGAATTCTGCACTAACATAACCCTTCACGCCATCATCCGTAACAATTCTAACCCATTCTTGTCCAACACGGTCAATATTGACTTCAGCACCATAAGGCAGTACCTCTAAAACAATGGAAATCATTGACGCTTCTTTTCGAAGCTTTACCCCTGATGAGGAAGTAACCACGCCATATGTATTCTCGATTTCCTGTCCCGCATTTTCTGTAGCTGTAGAAGCAACGGAAGTAATCTTTGTCAAAAGATCTCCCGAGATATAATCTTTACTAACATATGCAGTATCACCATCAAACTCGATGCGATACCAATCACCGCTTTGACCTGTAACAACAACTTCTTGGCCCTCCTTTAACTTCCCTAAGGAATCTGCCGAAGCCGAAGGTGCTTTTCTAACATTAATGCTGCTGCCTGTTGCCATTGCATCTGTTTTTGTCATTTCAAAGTAGTCGGCAGCAACAAAAGCTTTCTCACCTTCATAAGAGATTTGATACCAATCTCCACTTTTTCCAACCACCGTATATTCAGAGCCTTTATCTATTTTTCCAACAACATCAGCCCCTGCATTCGCTTCTTTTCTAACATTTACAGCAGAATCGGTAGCTTGTCCAGCATCCGCAGCAAACACAACTGTGGAAGTAGCCATAATCATTGATGTTGTAATACAAACATGCTTGAGTGCCTTGGTAATTATCATAACAGATTCTCCTCCGTAGTCAACAAATCAAATTGTTACATAATTGTTAACTTTAGTATAAAGAATATGAAGAAAAATGTCAACTGTAATTCTCCAAAATTATGTAAATTTTTAAATAAAAACCATAAATATGCTAGGTTTCAAGGGGTTTTCCTTGCTTTCAAAATTTATCTACACAATTTGATAAAGTTCTTTAAAATGTACAATAATTTCTTAATATCTTCTAAAGAACTGTTTTATAAATAAAAAAGGTCATCAAAATTTCGATGGCCTTTTTCGTTGATATCCTTTTAGACTGATCTTTATAGAATCCAAAAGTTTTATTTTTAATTTGATAGAGTCATTTCAAACTAGTTTCCAATGATTGGTTTCTGCCTGAATGTGTACCATGTTTTGATAAATCCCCTCCACAGAGAGCAAATTTTCCGGTTTTCCTTGTTGCGCAACATAACCACCATCTAAGACTACAATTTTATCTACACCAGCTACTGTACGCATGCGGTGGGCAATAATTAAAACAGTTTTTTTCTGTATCAGGCGAGAAAGAGCCTCTTGAATCTTGGATTCATTCTCCACATCAAGGGAAGCCGTTGCCTCGTCAAGCAAAATGATAGGAGCATCTTTTAAAAATGCTCGGGCAATGGATATGCGCTGGCGCTCGCCTCCTGAAAGCTCTGAACCATTTTCGCCGATCAAGGTATTCCACCCTTTGGGCAGTTTATCAGCGAATTCATCACAATGGGCTAGCTTTGCCGCCGCAATTACCTCATCGTCTGTGGCATTCTTCCGACCGATACGAATATTTTCTAAAATGGAATTGTTAAACAATGTTACATCCTGAAAAACGATGGAATACAAAGACATTAGGCATTCGGGATCAATTTGGGAGACATCCATTCCCCCAACTGTAATTTTGCCTTTGGTGATATCCCAAAACCGTGAGGCAAGTCTTGAAACCGTTGTCTTTCCCCCACCGGAAGGACCAATTAAAGCCGTTACCTCTCCTTGCTTTGCAGTAAAGGAGATATCTTGAAGAACCTGTTCCTTCTGATGGTATCCAAATCCCACATGGTCAAATACAATATCATAGCCTTCATTGCTTAGACGGTCTATTCCCGTTTGGATGGGATGAGATAAAATTTCATTCATGCGTTCACATTGAACGTTTGTAGCAATCATAGCAGCAAGATTCTGCAAAGCCAACTGCATTGGATCATAGAGCCTTGAAACCACTAACAAAAACATAAAGAAAGTCAAAATATCAAGGCTTCCCTCTGTCAACAACAATCCGCCCACCAACGCAACTGTAGCAATGCCAAGCTTCAAAACCATTTGCGCCGATGCCACAAAAACGGCAGTACCAAGCTCTGTCACGATGGCACGTTTTTCAACGGCCTTAATTTTTCTATCCAATCCTTTCAAATAGTTTTCCTCTGCATTATTGGCCCGCAAATCTCTTACAGATTCCAAACACTCCTGAATACCATCGGCACATGCCATTTTCACGGCCATTTCTTTCACGCCTAAGGAATGTTGTACCTTAGAAGATAACAGCACAATGAGAAAAGCAATGGGAAGTACCCAAAAAGCAGCGAGAGCCATGCGCCAATGAATAAAGAATAGGCTGATTGCAACTAAAACAGTGGATGTAATTGCCGAAAACAATTGGGGAATCCATTGAGATGAAGCCGTTTCCAGCGAAGCACAGTCTGCCATGATTGTGCTTGTTAAGTCACTTAGATCTTTTTTACCAAAGTATGACAAAGGCAACTTGCGCAGTTTTTCTGCTAGAGTAATTCGTCTTTTCCCGCTTTCTACATATGTTGCAAGAAATGTGGCGTTGTATTGAAAATAGGTGGTTACAAATATTAAAATAAGGCAAATGATTGAGCCAATAATATAAAATGACTTTCTTCCATCTGGTACTCCACCTCGCATCAAATCGGATGTAAGATAATAAAGCAAAGAGATTGGTAGCATCAGCGCAATGTTAGAAAAAGTACAAGTCACAAAGGCTTTTATCATATCCTTTGCTCCTTTATCAGAAAGGGCATATTTATGCTGTAAATACTTAATCATTGATAACACCTACTTTCCATTGAGCGGCACGATTATATTCCTGCCACATTTGTGCGTAAAGACCGGAATCGCTCATTAATTCGTCATGATTACCAGACTCGTAAATTTTTCCGTCTTTCAAAACAAAAATACGATGGGCATTGGTAATAGTAGAAAGGCGATGGGCAATCATAATGACCGTTTTTCCTTTAGATAATTCTGAAAAGGCTTTCTGAACCTTTGCTTCATTATCAGGATCTGCAAAGGCTGTTGCCTCATCCAAAATTAAGATAGGAGCATTTTTCAACATAACCCTTGCAATAGAAATGCGTTGCTGTTCCCCGCCGGAAAGATATACGCCCTTTGCACCAATCACAGTATCGATTCCATTTGGGAATTTTTCAATAATATCGTCACATTGAGCGGCATGAAGCGCCTTTAATACCGCTTCCCTAGAAGCATCAGGTTTTCCCATGCGTACATTATCCAGTATGGGTGCCTTTAAAAGACGACTATCTTGAAATACAAAGGAAACCATATCCATCAATTCTTTTTTTTCAATTCTCTTAACATCCACGCCTCCAACACAAACTTCCCCTTCCTTTACATCCCAGAACCTTGCGATGATGCTGGCTAACGTGGTTTTTCCTCCACCGGAAGGCCCTACAAAGGCAACAATTTCCCCGCTAGCAATATTCAAATTAATTCCATCTAAGGCGTTTCTCTTAGAATCCTTATACCGGAAGGATACGTCCCGTAAGGAAATGGAGTTGTTTTTTGGATGCATAGGATTTGCGGTCTCTTCCAACGGTTGTAGCTCCATGATACTTTCAATTCGCTGCAAGGCATCTGCAACAACCATTTTGTTTTCGCTGGCATACATAATCTTGTTTAACGTCACAGTGATAATAGGTGTAATAATGATATAAAAAAGCAGATTCAAAAGAAATTCATTTGTTACACCACTGGATGTGAAAAACAATGTAGCACCAATCAAAACTGCAAAGACCCCATTAATTGCTGTGGTATAACAAAGCATGGGAAGACGCAATTCCTTTGTATATGACAGTACCCATTTTTCATAATTTTCAATGGAGGCCTTAAACCGTTTAAATGAAAAAACCGATTGCCCAAAGGTTTTTACCACAGGGATTCCACGCACATATTCCACCGCTTCGTTAGACATTTGTTCAAGTGAATTTTGATATTCTTCCATTCTGCCTTTCATAGATGGCCCAGCCATGAAACCCATAATAACAAAGGAAATAACAATGGGAATTAAACTTAGAACCCCCAGTCTCCAATCAAAATATAGCAAAAGAAACAGTAATCCCAATGGCGTTGCTAAGGCACCAAAGGTATCCGGCAGTTGGTGTGCTAAAAAAGATTCTGTCGCTGCACTGGATTCATTGATAATTTTACGCATTTTGCCACTGCCGATGCCATCCATAAATCCCAGTGGTAGGGTGGTTATGTGGTGCATGGCTTGGGAGCGAATATTGGATTGCACACGAAAAGCCGCAATATGTGAGCTCATTAATGCTCCAATATAAATAAGCATAGACAAAGCCGCAAATAAAACAGCCATCCAACCGTTATGTACCAAATTAACAGCTTGATTAAAATTTGGCGCAACATCCAAAACCTCTTTGATAAACTTCCATATATAAACGAATGGAAGTAGTGCCACCAATGCACTGGCGGCTGATAATACCCAAGATAAAATTGTTAGGTATTTGAAATTCTCTGCATATGCAAATAATTTTGAGATATCTGATTGTTTTTTCATTTCTAACCCTCTTTCTTTAGATTAGTTTTAACTAACCTACGTTGATAATTTTGACTTCTTACGGCGTCATCTTTATTATCTTAAATCAGTCAGGCACAGAAATCCGCTCCGTTTGTGTTATTTATAACTCCAAATGGGCATTTTTTGTTCTCAATCAGATATCAAATCAGAGTTGTCATTTGCTAAACAAATTACCGCCTCATCATATTTAAAGAAAATCATAATATGGCTCTTTGTGTTGCAACAATTGTCAATCCAAGATTTGAATTGCTAATAATCCATTTCCCGTTATGCCCTTTTTTCAGCATATACGGCAGTATGTTCCTCAACATGGCTATTCCTGTATTCATTGGGAGCCATCCCAATAATGTTTTTAAAAGCACAAGCAAATTTGCTCCCATTATCATAACCAAACTTTCCGGCTATTTCTAAAACTGTACATTCCGTCTGACGTAATAGCAACGCCGCCACCTGCATTTTTTGGGAACGGATAAAGGAATAAATAGAAACGCCGTAAACATCCTTAAAACTTTTTTTCAAGGTCGTCTGTGAAACATGAAATATCTCCCCAAGCTCCGTAATTGTAATGTGACTATCCATGTGCTCCGTCAGATAATTGCATATATCTTTTGCCAGATTTACACTAGATTTTTTTACACTTCTTTTGCAAATTTCATTTTGTGCAGTATCCTCATAATGAAACAGATGTAATAATAACTCCAACACCTTTATTTTAAAAAATCCTTTACGAATATTGTGGGGAACAGAATATAATTCCGAAAACAGATATTCCAATTGTGCTGTGGGACGGGCAATAAAACAAAAGCTGTCTTTACAGAACCTGTTTGCCAATTCCTGGGGGCAAACATTAATATCCCCCAGAATGCAATTCAGATTTTCTGGAGCCCGATCAAGATCAATTAAAACAGAAACTCCAAGGTAATGACTAAGTGGGAAATAAGATTCATGGGGAGATTCGTGTTTTACATTCAAGGAAAAATCTCCTTTTGTTAAATAAAAATAATCATCATGAAATGCGAATTCAATACGCCCTTCGCGGCAATGATTGATTTCTAAATAATTTCCTCGCGGTGCCCGCTCAACATAGCATCTTCTAGCATGAACATCATTATAAATAAGCTCAATCCCCGGAAAAATCTGATGGCTTGTCATAAGCACATCCCCTGATTTATCTGTCAATTTATATACAATTTCCTCCTCAGAGCGAGATACAACCTGCACAGAACAGCCAAATAGATTTTTTTCTCTTTCCGTAACTGCCATGTCTACCACCTTCCAATCGCCTTCCAACTATATTTAAACTAGGTCTTTCGTGATTTTTTTGCATGGAAGCCTAATCCTCAGACTATTTTTTCAAAACAATGAACTACATCGAATTTTTTAACATCCTAAAATTAGCTTAGCCCAAACTTGCTAAATTAGTTATAACTAACTAATTTTCATGTTACCCTCTATCCTTAATAATGTCAAGGTCTCTAGGGGTTACCCAGAGGACAGTTGTAGGTTTCTGTTTTAGATGCTGTTGCTATTGGGGGTTTCTATGGTGCAATGGGAAAATAATACTGCTGGCTCTAATGTGTTTTTGCCTTATAAAAAATGAGAAAAACTATTATTCTTTTTCCCACTCAATGCTTACACCATTCAATTCAACAGACACAACGTGATGCCCAGAAAAAAATCCACAGGTTATCATGCCTGCATTTAATGCAATATCAAAATCTCGCAAAAGCATTTGATGAATAGAACCATCCTCTAACTTTATGTTACAATGCTTATCTTCATCATGCTCGCTTCTATATTCAAGCTTAAAAAGATTATCTCTAGTTATTGCCCCAATCTCTTCTAATAATCGTATCATTCTATATGTAGTGGCCACGCCTATTTTTCGATTTACTTTTGATGCCTTATAATATATTTCTTTACAGGAAGAGCAGTTGTTTTCAAGGATAATATTAATCAATGTCAACCGTTGCTTCGTAAGCCTATGCCCATTCCTTTTCATACTTTTAATTATAATTTCCTTTTGGATTAAGTTTTCAGCTGCATTCAATTTTTTTCGCTATCCTTCCATAATTCTAATAAATTCAGTAATCAACAGAACTTTCTACGAGGGCAAATATTCCCACCCCCACTTGTTATCCAATGCTAACTCACGGCTAGTTTCACCCATATTTTTGAAAAGAGCCAGTAACTATCAAACATTTTTTGTTTTCAAATTATATGGTTCATTCTCACAATACCTTTTTATTGTCTTCTCACTTTTACAAAATATGACCTGAAAATATTCATTAAGTTCCAGCCATTCAATGTGCCGAAATAATAACAAATTTACAAAGTAAGCTTATACTAACTCGAAGCAAATGTCAATAAAAAATAGGAAAGAATCCTTTATACAGACTTTTTTCCAAACCGAAAAAAATATGCAACTCAACCAAAGGATTCAATTTATTAGTGGGGCTTTAATTGTGAATTCTCGTTACATTACGTATAGGTTAGAAAAATCCCCTTATGAAGATGAACATGCCAGACTTTATCTCATTTATAGCACAAAATATGATTGAATAGCCATTCCAAAACATTTTTCAAGGTGAAATAGTAATTTTAACCATACTTTTGCCAAGACTTTTTTGATCCATTCAACACATGTATCTTTACTGCAAAAACCACACAAATGTCGAGCGTATTCTACTATGTCAAAGCGCCGTTCCCTTTTTTGGTATATATAGAAGGGAAACATCCACCCCCTCTAATTCAAGCAATTTGACTTTTGTTTGTATGCCCCCTGCATAGCCTGTTAAATTCCCTTGGGAACCCACAACTCTATGGCAGGGAATAATGATAGAAATAGGGTTATGGCCAACGGCTCCCCCTACTGCTTGACTCGCCATATGATTTTTCTTCATCTTCAATGCCACTTTCTTGGCAATTTCCCCATAAGTAATCACCTGTCCATAGGGTATCTCACATAAAATAGACCATACAATTTGCCGAAATTCACCACCAATGGGTGCCAAAGGCAACTCAGAAATATCAGGTTTCCCACCTGCAAAATAGCGCTCCAACCATTTTTTAACCACTTCAAATATGGGCATGTCCTCCTTCTCAGTCATTTGCTGAGCAATATTCCCCCCAAAATATTTTTGCCCTTCATTCCATAATCCAACAAGACTGTGCTCGTCACACGCCATGGTGATGGTACCCACAGGCGACATATATGTTGTTGTATAATACATATTCTCCCCCCTCACAATGAGTTCCAAAGGTTAATCGTGGCATAGCTACGCCACGGTCGCCAGCTTTCAGCCATTTTTAATAATTCCTTCGATGTATATGGCTGTAGTGCTTTTTTCACACCAGCATCTGTTTCAAGAAAAGCATCAGGCCATTCCATTGCACGCATACCGATATACTGGGCGGTCCAGTTTCCAATGCCTGGAATTTCCATCAATTTCTTCATTTCTTCCTCAGGTTGCAGGAAAAAAGTAAAATCAATTTCTCCCTGGGTAATTTTCCGTGCTAGTTCATAAATCGTTCTGGAACGGGTGCCTATAACACCCAATGGACCAAAATGATTCTCAATAGGCCCATCCAACGCCAATATATCTTCAGGAGAAGGAAAAGCATGGGTTAAGCCTTCAATTCCAGTCTGAATTGGCATACCATATTGACTAACCAATCTCGCCGCCAATGTACTAGCAGACTTGACACTAATTTGTTGTCCAAGCACTGCTCGAACCGCCATCTCGAAAGCATTAAAACACCCTGGCACACGGGTTCCTACAATACAAAGACCAGGACGAATGTTGTTCATAACCTTTAACGTTTCATACACCGCTTCCGGATTGCAATATAAGTCAAACAAATGCCGTATTCTTGCAAGTATTTGGGGAAGTACTGGTAATAAAGTTTCGCTCATGGTAACACTTAAAACATTTTTTTGAGGCTTATGCCCCACCCGTATCCAGCCGCTGTCATACATTCCTTTTGCATTTTTCAAATGAACAGTACGCATGTATTCACCGTTTTTCACCACTTCAACCCCTGCAATTGCCCGACCTGCCAAGAAATTCAACATATCTTCCCACTGATAAGGCGGGCGATACCCTAAAGCGAAAGTTATTTCCCAATTTTTATGATTTTCTGCTACAGTTTGTTTTCTTAATGACGTTGGGGTAAGATGGTAATGCTTTTTGAAAACATCATTAAACCGCCTTAAGCTTCCAAATCCAGACGCCATAGCAATATCTAATACATTTAGATTCGTGTCTGTAAGTAAATTTTTAGCAAGTAGTAACCTACATGTTTGAAGATACTGTAGTGGTGTCACATGATATTCTTTTGTAAACACTCTGCGTAAATGTCGATCCGTACAGCCAAGCAACCCTGCAATTTTTTCTATACTCTCCCCTCCTCCACATCTTTCTTCCAAAATTCTTGCCGCCTTATGTGCCAACTTCGTAGTGGCATCGGTTATGGAGGTCCCTGGAGCAAGTTCCGGTCTGCATAAAAGGCAAGGACGGTATCCTTCTAGCTCCGCTTGTGCAGCGGTAGCATAAAATGTGCAGTTCTCTGCTTTTGGTTGTCGGGCTCGGCATACAGGGCGACAATATATACCCGTGGAAGAAATACCTACAAAAAAACGTCCGTCGAAACGAGAATCCTTAGCTACAAATGCGTCATAAAGTGCACTATCCGTGTCTAGCATACTTGCTCACCTCCTTTTTTCAAATTATAAACTTCTTCCTCTGTAATTTCCAGTCGTTTTCGGACATACATTTTTGTTTTACCCTCCCACATGGAAATTTTAAAGAAACAACAATTTTACAAAATCCTTTGGCGTTTCTATACACATATTGTGGGATATGGTATACTTACAAATGCATACACAAGAACGAAATTTTGGTACAAAAATAAATTTTCTGGAGGCGTCAATTGAAAAAATACATTTGCTTTTTATTGGTTTTTGTCGTTATTGGTTTTGGATTTTTATTATGTAAGAATACTTTCATGAGTAATCCAGTTAAATATATAGCCGCAAATCCTGATAGAGGATTTCATTATGGATACTATTATTACATTCCCCAAAATCTCAAAAATAATGGACAAGGAACTTACCTTCTGATAGAACCAAATAATACCGGGTTTCCCAGTGATGATAAAAAAGTTTTTCAGGATAACGCCAAAAACATCTTAGAGTCAAAGAAAAACATGGCAGAAGAACTAGGGTGTATTCTCCTTGTTCCAACATTTGAGAGACCCCAAAGCAATGATCTCATGTATACCCATGCACTTGACCGTGACACCCTACTTAACAATACAGGCTCACTGGCAAGAATAGATTTGCAGCTAATCAATATTATCGATGATATAAGCACACTGTGTTTAAGGAAAGGCATAGCTATAGAACCTAAAATTCTGATGGACGGTTTTTCTGCTTCCGGTACTTTTGTAAATCGCTTTGTTGCACTTCATCCCGAAATCGTTAAAGCAGCAGTATCCGGTGGTGTAAATAGTATGCCGATTTTGCCCCTTAATAATATGAATGGTGAATGTTTAATTTATCCAGTAGGAATTTCTGATATAGAAGAAATAACAGGTACCCCTTTTAATTTAGACCAGTATGTCACTGTTCCACAATTGATTTATATGGGGGAAGAGGATGACAATGATACTTTACCTTATGATGACGCTTTTGGTGAAGAGGAAAAAAGAATGATTCTCATTGTGTTGGATAAGGATATGAAAAAACGGTGGGCATTGTCTAAACAGATTTATGAAATGCAAGGTTGTTCTGCGGTAGAATTCACCACCTATCAAGGGGTAGGACATGAAATTACAGATAAAATAGAAAGGGACATCGTTCAGTTTTTTAAAAACCATATGAATTAATCACATCCCTTTGAAACAAAAAAAAATTTTAATAATAGCTTTATTCTCATTCTAAAGAACTCTGATAAAACATTCTCCCTTCATCCATGATTATGAAAGCAAAGGCACAACTTTATACCTCTCATTTTGTAAAGGGGTATTTGTTGTGCCTTCATGCATTATTTAAAATTAACGCAGCGGTTTTTGAAGCATAGCATTCACAATCCAATGGTCTAGATTTGAATATTAAAAGGGTAGAAACGTAACGGGTTTAAATATCGAGCCCAGATCGATAAGCTGATGTTGCAATTGTCCATATTCACCATCATTTATGGAAACCTTATAAATTTGCTGATTGTTATGGGTATTCACAAAATACTCTCCCTTTTCTTGGTTTACGAAGGCCGTGTACAAGGTATAATCCGATGTGTTTCGCCCTGTAATTACAACACCCTTAGGAATACTTACACTTTTCAGGCACTGAAAACAAACCCCAACAGCAGAATCATCATCTGGAGGTATGGATGTATGGGTTTTAATAAATGCTGTTCGCACAAATCTTTCAGGTGAAGCAAATCCCCCTGGAAGACCAAGGGTACCTCCAGCTTGACTGGGTGGGGAAAGCTTTACCTTGCCCCACTGAACATCCTCACGTTGGGTTGATATGACATTGGAATAATTATTCAGGTTTGTCATATGCCAAGGAAAGTCCGGTGCATTGGCAAGCACACCGATCTGATTTTGAAAAATAGAAAAACCTTTTTCGGTTTTCTCAATAACCACACATTCTCCGCTTTTATCTGTGGCAATCCAATGAAGGGGGGCGGCAGCATTTGTTACAGGATCAGCAATGCCGATAAGGCTTACTTCCTTTACAGCCTGTTTTACATCAAAAACTGTTTCGCATCCTCCGAGTAAATATTTCAGAAAGTCAAAAGCAGCAAGTTGAACTTTTTTTGTGTTATGATAAAGAGAATCATATTTTGCATATCCGCTGAAATAAAGAGCCGCAGCGGCAAAACCAGTTTCGTTTACCCCATCAAAAAAGGCTAAAAGCCCGTCAATCTGTTGCCCAATTCCAATAAACTTATATTTTGTTGTAATGCTTTTCATATCTGCAGCACTTTTCCATGTATATTGCCGCGGCGCCACAAAAAAATGAGGTTCAATATCATGAGAAAAATCCATATTTCTTCCAAATAAACTTTTATTTTCAAGTGTTTTCAAGGTTATCGAAGTGCACATTTTTTATCCTCCGTCAAGTAAATTTCATTAAAATATATATATGAAGTTTAAAAGAAAAAAGTATAACGAAGTCTAAGAAGAACTATAAGGTTTTACATGAAAGTTACAATCAAGCCCTTCTCCCCTAGACTTGCTATCGGTATACTACAAATGTTTGGGGTGATAAAATACCACAGGCTCTACCATCCCAAATACAAACCTTTATTTATGCTGTTTTTTCGAAAAACAAAAAAGCCATATATGAGCTAAAATTCTCATACATGACTTTTGTTTAGTGCGGATGGTGGGACTCGAACCCACACGATATCACTACCGCCAGATTTTGAGTCTGGTGCGTCTGCCAGTTCCGCCACATCCGCACGGAAAACTGCTTGACTATATTAACATATATTTTAACATGATGCAAGTCTTTTTTTAAAATTTCATGCTAAGTCTTTTGAATTTTTTTCTGACATTCAGTCAAACAGATTCCAATTCTTACACAAACTCTAATCCGCCAACATAAAACTGTTTTTTCCCTTCCCCTTAACCCTATACAACGCTTGATCGCCACGTAAATATAATTCATTAAAGTTCGTCCCATTTTGAGGAAAACAGGCAATACCTATACTACAGGTAACAATTGCTCCATCAGACTTCATCTCCTCTTTTTCAAGGGCTTCACATATTTCGGCAGCTTTTTTTGCGGCCTGTTCTCTATTCACATTTTTAAGAAAAACTGCGAATTCGTCTCCACCAAGACGTCCAACATAATCGCTGTTACGAACGCAAGCCTTTAAACGCTCCGCCGTTGCAACTAGCACATGGTCCCCCAGTACATGACCATATCCATCATTTATCTGCTTAAAATCATCCAGATCGAGTAGAAGTAACGCATGTTTCTGGTTACCCGTTTCTTCATTGAGACTTAAATTCGCATAAATTTCAAATGCCATGCGGTTGAGCACCCCTGTCAATGGATCTTTTTCCACCTGCATTTGCAACTTTGATATTACCTTCATCTGTTGATCAATGGGAACAATCATGCCATAACACTTCAATGGCATGCCATGCCTATCGTGCCATACACGATAAACAAACTGGTGCCACTGTATCTTCCCATCTTTCCCCATAAGTCGATACTGAGCGTTACCCGTTTCCTTACCATCAATTAACTCTTGTCCCAGCTTCATAAAAACCGCTCTATCTTCCTCAAAAATAAAAGGATGTGGCTTTATAAAATCACTAATTTTGTGCATAACCGGATTTCTTCCAAATTGTTTAAAGTAATTGTTATTTACTACGAAAGTATCCTTTCGATAATCTCCCTCAAAGGAAATCATTCCTGCAACTTCTTCTGCTGTTCTTAAGCAATTGTTTTCCTTTTCTACCGCTGCCTTTTCATTCCGGATTAAAAAATAAATAAGAATGCATGCGGCAATATTTATCAACAGCATCTTTATAATTAAATCTTTTTTTAATGCCTCAAATAAACTATCATTTTGTCCAACAAGAAACTCTGGCAACGTATATAATAAATACCACCCATTTATTTTAAGGGGCGTATAGGCAGAGTACCAAACCTTGCTTTCACTGTTATAGATAAATAAATTACCTTTCTCCTGTCCATTCTCCAAAGTTTTTTCTAAGGAAATGTTATTTGCATTGAAAAAAGTCAATATGTTGTTTTGTCCGTCAAAATGTTCATTTCCTGGATGCCATCCAATTATATTTCCCTGTTTATCCGTCACGCACAAAAAACCCTCTCTGCCATACAAGTCTGAGAGAATATATTTCTCCATGGACTCATAGCTTACATGGGCAATTAATACAGCTTTTAATATATTATCGGAATACAGCGGAGTTGTTAAAATAAATTCCTCATCCTCTCGTCCTTCCTCTTGAAAAAACTGTATGCTACGGCTTTTTCCAAGTGCTTCTTGAAAGAATTTCTTCTTGGAAACATCCACAATGGTGCCATCCAAATATGCCGCTTCTCCTGTTTCAATATCAGCAATTGCAATTTCCTTAAAGTCACCTAATAAAGTGTTATATTCTCTGAAATGAATAATATTTTCTTTTGAAAAATCATCTTCTTTTACAACATAATCAGCCAAAGCCTCCAGCATAATCAAGTGCTGCTCCAATCTTTGCTGAAAACGATATCCCATTGCCTCAGCATCTTCACGAAACGCAATCTTTTTTTGCTCTTGTATAATACTTTTGCTATAACTTAAATATTCAAATGTTTGAAAAGAGGTGACTACAAAAAAAATAATTGCAATCAGAAAAATATGCCTAAATTTCTTATACCAATGCATATATTGTCCTCACAATCTGATTTTGTGACAAAAACTATGGTTCACTTTATCAAAATCTTTATTCTAATTACATTTTTTACTATCATTATATAATATACCCTCTTTTTTCATTGAAAACAAGCAAATGTTAGTAGAAAATAATTGTTTGTTTTTGTACAATTTTTTTCTATAATTTGTAATTTTCGCATTCTGGAGTGTTGCACATTATATCTGATTATTATAATAACTTTTATTAAAACAAAAAAAATGAATAAAAAGATATGCAGATATCTAAAATTTCACAAAACGTAATACAATCTTAATTTCCAACCTAACAGTTATCATACCCATTCCTCTCTGGCAATATTTGATAAATGCTTATTTCTGTAAAAAATTTAGTGTTACTATTCCCTTTCCCATAAAAAAACACCCAAATTGGGTGCTATGGATAATTGCGTTATTACATCTGACTGAAAATTGTATTAAAGTCAAAGAACTGATATACAATCCAATACTGTAAATCACTGTCGTCGGTAACCTCTTTATAAAAATTATGCTTCTATTCTTCAATATGCTTTCGAATTCTTCGGATTAACTACATTAAAGAATTTAATTTCTGGCATACAAATGAATCGCTTTACTTTTTTTAATGTCATCGCTCTCTTTTTCCCTCTTCATTACTAGATTTGTCTATAACAGAAATAGATATGTTATAATTGCCCTCTAATTTAAGAAGCTTCATAGCATTTTCAATATAAGAAGATTTGTGATTAAAAATAATTAAAGCTAACTAAAAAACTCCTTTCTATAAAAGAAAGGAGTCATCACTAACACACTAGATTTTATAAATAAAACATTCATACATACCAATTAATACGTTGGTAGTTTATTAAAGCTTCATAATACCCAAATTATGCTTGATCAACAGAATACATATGGGCTATTAAATCAACTACTTTATTACTATAACCCCATTCATTATCATACCATGCAATTAATTTTACAAAGTTATCATCAAGAATGATGCCGGCTTTTTCATCAAAAATGCATGTATTTGGGTCTCCCAAAAGGTCGCAAGAAACGATTTCTTCGTTCATGTAACTGATAATACCTTTCATCGTTGTTTTGGAAGCCTCTTTCAGCTTTTCGCATATTTGCTCATAAGTAGTAGGTGTTTTTAACCGTACCGTCAAATCCACAACAGAAACATCATTTGTAGGTACGCGGAAAGACATACCTGTCAGTTTGCCCTGCAATTCGGGGATAACACGTCCAACTGCTTTTGCTGCTCCTGTTGAAGATGGAATGATATTGCCAAAAACAGAACGTCCTGTTCTCCAGTCTCTTCCCGCTCTGGCATCTACTGCCTTTTGCTTAGCCGTAGCAGAGTGGATGGTAGACATCAAGCCCTGTTCAATGCCAAAGTTATCATGAACAACCTTTACCAGCGGAGCCAAACAGTTTGTTGTACAAGAAGCATTAGATACAATATCCTGTTCTTTCTTATATTCCAAGTGATTTACGCCCATTACAAAGGTTGGCATAACATCATCCTTAGAGGGAGCTGTTAAAATTACTTTTTTTGCCCCACCAATTTTATGTAATCCTGCTTTCAAAACAGTGTTGAAAGCCCCTGTAGATTCAATGATATACTCTGCACCACATTCTGCCCAAGGGATTAAACCTGCATCACTCTCGCTGAAAACACGAATTTTTTTACCATTTGCAATGATACAATTTTCTCCGATTTCAATTTCTCCATTAAAGCGTCCAAAAACACTATCATATTTTAACTGATAAACCATATAGTCTAGCTCAGCATTTCTTAAATTTATACCGCATAGTTCAAATTCGTCTTGACGGTTCATTAAAACTCTGAAAACCACTCTGCCGATCCGCCCAAAACCATTGATACCAACCTTAATTGCCATAGTGTATCCCCTCTCATTGTTCGAAAAACTATTCTGCAATGATTATTGTAGCACAATTAGCAAAAAAAAAAGCTGAAAATCAGCAAATAAATAATTTTCAGAACTCTAACCAGAATCCTTCCATTTTATGTTTTTAAGTTTATGAAAACTAGATATGAAAGCGGGACGTTTTTCGTCCTAAACCTCATTATTGCATAAATTTGTGGGACGTTTTTTGTCCTATATTATATTTACTATTTTTTTGAGTTAAAAATTTCTCTCGCAAAACAATAAAAAATTAAGAAGAAACTCCTCTAAAAGCATGCATTTAATTATAAACGCCATGAAAATAATCGTAGTTTAATATTTAGCTCTTCCTTGAAACTTTAATTAATTTTTCAAACTCATATTAACTTAATCAGATCTTTCTTCAAAAAAAGTCCCCCTCCATCACCTAGTGAAAGAGAGGGAGCTTTATTTCAATTGAATTTATTCTTTTTTGTTATGCGTTATCTACACTGTTCATGTGAATGATCAAATCTAGTGCTTTATTGCTATAGCCCCATTCATTGTCATACCAGCTAACAAGCTTAACAAAATTATCATTCAGCGCAATACCCGCCTTTGCATCAAAAATAGATGTATGAGCATCGGTTAAGAAGTCGGAGGATACAACATCATCTTCCGTATAATCCATAATGCCCTTCATTTCGTTTTCACAAGCCTTTTTAATTGCAGCCTTAATTTCTTCATAAGTTGCTGATTTTTCCAATCTGCAAGTTAAATCAACCACTGAAACGTCAATTGTGGGAACACGGAAAGACATACCTGTTAATTTTCCATTCATTTCAGGAATAACTTTACCTACCGCTTTTGCCGCACCTGTAGAGGAAGGAATAATGTTTGCAGAAGCGGCACGACCACCTCTCCAGTCCTTTTTCGAAGGTCCATCTACCGTTTTTTGTGTTGCAGTTTGAGAGTGAACAGTTGTCATTAAGCCCTCAACAATTCCAAAGTTGTCATGAATAACTTTGGTTAAAGGTGCCAAACAGTTGGTTGTACAAGAAGCATTGGATACAATTTTCATATCCGTTGTATATGTGTTATGATTTACACCCATAACAAACATAGGTGCATCTGCAGATGGTGCAGAGATAACAACCTTCTTCGCTCCACCATTAAAATGAGCTGATGCCTTATCCATTGTTGTAAACAAACCGGTAGATTCCAAAACATATTCAGCGCCGGCTTCTTTCCAAGGAATTTCCTTAGGATCCATGCAATTATAAACAATAATTTCTTTACCATTTACAATCAGCTTGCCATCTTTTTCTTCCATTTTCGCATTATACCGACCGTGTGCTGTATCATACTTTAACATGTAAATCATGTATTCCACATCGATAAATGGATCGTTTACTGCAACAACATCAGCGTCCCCACGCTCCATTGCCGCACGAAAAACTAGTCGACCAATACGGCCAAATCCGTTAATACCTACTTTTACCATATAAATTCCTCCTCATTTTTAATAGACAATTGTATATTTCGGCAAAACAATTATCTATTAATATAATACCACATTTTTCTTCTTTAAAAAAGAAAAAATGGCATTTTACTTCTTAATTTTCTGTTATTTTAAATTAAAAGAATAGTTTCATTTTTCCCATATGAGCAAAAACAATTCATCTTAGTACTCCTCGGAACAGAGCATATCAATAATGGATAAGGTTAACAGTGCAGCAGAAACTGCAAGAGAAACAGCACTCATTACCAAACGGGCAACTTTCATTTAGACTACCTCCTTTCGGAAAAGCTTGCAAATTATATGGAAATATTTTATCATGTTAGCCATAAGAAGTAAAATAAATTCATTATTTTTTTAAAGGATGTGCTCTTTTTATGATTTTTATCGGGGGAATCGCCCAAGGCCAAAAAGATCTAGGCTTTTTGCAAACTTTAATATGCAAAAAATGTGGACGCTACGGCAGTGTTTCAATTTTTATGACTTATACGTATTTTAGCTTTTTCTTTATACCTTTGTTCAAATGGGGCAAAAAATATTATGCAGTTTCAAGCTGTTGTAAAAGTACTTTCTCCATTCCCGATGAAATAGGAAAGGCCATCGAAAGAGGAGAACACGTAACCTTAAGGGAAGATGATTTAGAACTTGTAGGCATGGAGCAAAACTACAGCACATATTGCCCTGACTGCGGCTTTCAATTATCACCTGAATATACCTATTGTCCCAAATGTGGCAGAAAATTATAAGCAAAAACCAAAAAAAATGAGCTCATGACAGCATAATATGCTTACCATGAGCTCTTGTTCATATATATATATGACAAATATTGCACCCATATCCTTAATAAAGTTTTTATTATTGAATCAAATAATTATATTTTAGTCTTTCTTATTGCATTAAAAACACAAGGAACAAAAGGAATTTCACTCTTTATTTCATCGGTCATCTTAATATTTCTCAATGATTTTCGCTCATTTCAAATATTACGCTTCTTCTAAAGACACTCTTTGCCTTTCCCATTCCTCTACTAGAAATCGTCCTTTTGCTGCATTATTCGCTGGACAATCGCTTCCTCATCCTCTCTAGAACCTTTTTTTCAATGCGCGAAACTTGAACCTGTGAAATGCCCATGCGCTTTGCCACTTCCGTTTGTGTTCGATCCTCAAAGTAGCGAAGAACAATAATTTGTCTTTCCTTGGCCTCAAGGCTATCTAATGCCTCCATGAGGCAAATTCGATTAATTACCTGTTCTCCATCCTCCTTTGCCGCCAGCTTGTCCTGCACCTGCAAATCCTCTTCGTGGCCAATAGGCGCATTTAGACTTTCCACCTCTTTTTTTGCTTCCAAGGCGGGAATGAGCTGCTCTACCTCAACCTCCAATGCGGCCGCCAGTTCCTGCAAGGTTACTTCTCTGTTGGTTTCTTGCTGAAGTTTCTCCTGCATTCTTTTTGCTTTTGCAGCAAGCTCCTTTAAACTTCGGCTTATCTTGATGGCTCCATCATCCCTTAGAAACCTACGTATTTCGCCAATAATCATAGGAACGGCATAGGTTGAAAATTTCACTTCATAGGAAAAATCAAATTTTTCAATGCATTTTAGCAGTCCAATTGATCCGATTTGATAAAGATCCTCCAATTCTACGCCTCTACCCTGAAAACGCCTGGCAACACTCCATACCAAACCGGCATTCTCTTGTAATAGTGTCTCCTTCGCCTGCCTATCTCCTTCTTTTGCCTGCCGAATGAGTTCCTGTGTCCTATCCATGGCATCCCCTCATTCCGTAGTCAATGTTTTCTCCATAAAAATTCTGGTACCCTCTCCTTGTTTGCTTTCTACTCTGACTCCCTCCATAAAGGTTTCCATAATGGTAAAGCCCATGCCTGAGCGTTCCAATTCGGGTTTGGAGGTAAATAAGGGTTCTCTTGCCTGATTGATATCGACAATCCCCATTCCCTGATCCGCTACCTCTATGTAAATCTTTCCTTCGCTGTAACCGCAAAACAACTCAACTTCACCAGTTTTATTCTCATACCCATGAATAATGGCATTTGTAACTGCCTCGGAAACTGCCGTTTTCACATCAGTAATTTCTGATAACGTGGGGTCATATTGAGATAAAAATGCCGCCGTCATTATTCTTGCTAAGCCTTCGTTTTGAGATTTTGCGGCGAAAAACACGCGAAAAGCATTTTCATATTCCATTAAATTTTCCCTCCTTCCACATATTCCAAAGCCAAATCTATATTGGGGAATGATGGAATAAGGGATTGCATCGCTGACAGCCGAAAAATCTGTTCAACTCTTTCATTCGCCTCCGCAACTGCAATTCTGCCTCCTAGCCTTTGGATATTTTTATACCGCCCAATAATTGCGCCAATCCCGGAGCTGTCCATAAAAGAAACGCCTCCCATGCGGAAAATTATATTCTTCCCTCCCATCTTTTCAAAAGCACGATCCGTTTCCCCTCGCAAAACCTCACAAGTATGATGGTCAATCTCTCCGTCTATTTTGATAATTAGTGTTCTATTCCGTTTTAAAAATTTTAGCTCCATGAAATTCCTCCTTCCTTAATAACTATACATGATTTTTTGACCTATGCTCTCAAAATCCATCATCAAATTCTCCCTTGTCACGACATGTCCTCGAAAAAAAGGACATAAAAACTTTTTTTCAGACACGCACGCAACGGAAAATCGCAACATACAATAAATCTATACCATGGTTTCAGAGCATTTTCAATCTTTCGGGGGTGAGTGTGTGTTCGCTTTTTTTGCCATTTTGCCATTTTTATTTGCCTTTTCCTCTTCCGGTGCATTTCCAAAACCACTATCTAAAGAAGATGAGGCCTACTACCTAAAACTTTATCAATCAGGAACCGAGGAAGAAAAAAAAGAAGCTAAAGATAAGTTGATTCTTCATAACCTTCGACTAGTGGCTCACATCGCAAAGAAATATTCCGGCAGCGCAAGAGAACCCGAAGAACTGATTTCTATAGGCATTATCGGTTTAATTAAAGCCGTAGATTCCTATAACGTAGAGAAGAATGTACGGCTTGTATCATACGCAGCAAAGTGTGTGCAAAATGAACTGTTAATGTGGCTAAGAAGCGGAAAAAAATATCAAAATGATATTTCACTCCACGAACCCATTGGCACCGATCGAGATGGAAACGAAATTGTAATGCTGGATATCATAAACAGTGACAATCCGGATTTTGTGGAAGCCATCGATTTTTCTATCAAATCAGAAAAAATGATAGCCGCAATAAAAACCGTCCTCACCCCCAGGGAAAGGACAGTTATTATCCTACGATATGGTTTATGTAATCAAGACATTTTAACCCAGCAAGAAATTGCTGAACGTTTAGGAATATCCCGATCATACTCTTCTGATATTATAGGGCTAAACAATTTTTTTCAGACTTATTTTGTGTAAATCCCATCAGAAATTTCAGCTTTTTCTTGAAAAACATCTTTAAAATTCCAGCTTATTCGTATGGCGCCATTCTTCTCAATGATTATCCCATCAACAAACGTCTCCACCGCCGCTCTGGTCAAACTTGTTAATAAATAAAATTTTTTCCCATCAAAAGCATCTTTCAATTCCCGCTGTAATATCCCCAATCTATCATTTTCACGTGCCAAAACTTCCTCGATCTCCTTGATTCTTTTTTGAAGCTCAGCTTTTTTTTCTAAAAAATCTTGCTTATTTATTTTATTTTCTCTATATGCTTCATAATGCTTTATCTGGGCGAGGGCCAATTGTTTTAGTTTCCTTTCATTTTGAACAATCAGCCTATGGTCAATTTCAATTTTTTCTTCTATTTGCTGACGACGCTGTTCATCCAAATTCTCATCATATAACAGCTCTGATAATTGATTGCAACAAGTCATAATAGCGCTAACTATACAATATTCTTCGATTTTTTTATAATAACAAGAAAATTTTTCCGAGTTCCTTGAAGCAGTGCAGCAATAGGATGCTGTCTCATCCGCCTTATTTGCCTTTTCATAAGTTTTTCGTGGTATTCCGTGTTTGCAAACACCGCACCGAACCTTTTTCCACAGCGGGTATACCTGTGGGTTTTCTCTTGCATGGTAGCTTCTAAACCCAGCATTCACTTTATCAAAGACTTCTTTTTTTACAATGGCTTCATGGGAATTGGGTACAATCATCCAATCCTCTTTTGGCACATTTCTTCCCAATTTGCTACCTACTTCCCTTGGTTTCACCCGCCCATACACGCCATCACCCGCATATCGCTGGTCTTTCAAAATCTTTGATATCGTTGCGGGATACCACAATAGTTCCTCGTTCACACAATGGCAATTAAGCTTCTCTTTTCTCATCTTTCGTAGCAATAAAGGACTGGGTACCCGCTCCCTATTCAATATGCGGGCAATCTCAACCTTAGGTGTCCCCTGTAATGCCATATCAAAAATCCTTTCCACAACAGCAGCCGCTTCCTGATCAACAACAAGCCTTTGCTCAATGGTTTTTAGATAGCCATAGGGCGCAAAGGCATTAATAAACTTTCCTTGGCTTGCCTTTGCCCGTTTCCCACTGGAAATTTTTTGAGATAAGTCTCTGCTATAAAGGTCATAAATTAAATTTTGAAATGCTATCCCTATGAATTCCCCATTTCCTGAAAACTTATCGCTATCAAAATTATCGTTTACTGATATAAAACGAATGCCCAAAAACGGAAATACCTGCTCTAAATAGCTGCCTACCTCAATATAGTTTCGACCAAAACGGGAAAAATCCTTAACAATGATACAAGCAATCTCCCCATCTTGAGCCCGTTTGAGCAACTCTGTTACTCCTGGTCGTTGAAAATCTGTTCCGCTGAATCCGTCATCGCAAAACTCCAATGCTTCATATGATGCAAGCCGTAGATTTTTAGATAAGTAATCATGAATGATTTCTCTCTGCCCTTTTATACTGTCGCTTTCCTTACCATATTCATCCTCATCGGAAATACGGAGATATATTCCTATTTTGAGAGCCAAAACATTTCACTCCTTACAAAGAATTCCTTTCCAGATTCATATTTATATAGGCCTTTGGTTCATCAATCGCTGTACCTGATAAAATATCTCCCCAGAAATTATCTGCTCATGGGTATGTTCAATCAAATTCCAATTTTCTTTTGGAATCACCTTTGTCACTCCACCCTTATATAACACCTTCTCTGTTTTCCGTTCCACAAGACAACCCAAATAACAAGGATTCTTCAAAATATTTGTTACGGTAGAGCCATACCAAAGGCCTTTATCAGTTTGATTCGGCCGTTTGGAATTAAGCTTTCGCCAAGTTGGAATTCCCATATCATTCAATCTTGCAGCTATATTAGAAACACCTAAACCCTGAAGTCTCCAGCAAAATATTTTCTTAACTATTTCGGCCTGCTCCCTTTGTACAACTAAATGATGCGGATGGGATTGTGAACGAATATAACCAAAGGGGGGCTTACCTCCCATGAAATTGCCGCTTTTTTTCCTCACATCTATGGAGGTGCTGACTTTTTTGGAGATGTCTTTTGCATAGCTATCATGCAATATGGATTTTAGCGGTACAATCAAGTCATCCTGCTTCCCTTTGAAATTGCTATCAAAATTATCGTTTACAGAAATAAATCTCACCTTTTTACAAGGAAAGATGTTCTCCAAGTACTCTCCAACTTTGAGATAATTTCTGCCAAATCTTGAAAAATCCTTGACGATTATGCAATGAATTTTCCCTGCTTCCACATCCTCCATCAACCTTAAAAAAGCAGGCCTAGCAAAATGAGTGCCTGTTTGTCCGTTATCAATATAGCTATCAACAAAATCCATGTCCTCATGTTCCTCTATGAAATTTCGCCCAATCAGAATTTGATTTTCAATTGAGGAACCCTGAGATGGAATATCCTCATCTGAGAGCCTTGCATAAATACCTGCGTAATAGTGTATGGGTTCTTGAACCATTTCCATGCATTGCTTCTTATTTTTTCTACTTTTTCTTGCCATTTTCCACTTCCCCTTTGCACAGAAATAAAAGGTGCATAATTGAAGTTTGCTTTCTTACTTCATCAGTTCATTGTTAACTACAAATTCATCTTGATAGCGCAATAATATTTTTATTGTTTTTCCATCCAAAACAATGATTTTTTCTATCATTAAAACCAAAGCTGATCTTCTTAATTCCTGGAAATAGTCTTTTTTTTGAGATTCTACTATACACCACTTTTGCTTAAAATCCGAGGTTTCTAAATGTTCTTTTTCCAGCATTAAAAAATGAATGCTTTCTCCAATCTCCATACATATTCTCTCGTAGTACTCCTTCATATTTTGATAATCAACCATTGTCAAAATACCATCTTTATAATCCTCATAAATATAATTTTTTAATGCTTTATATTTTTTTAATTCTTCATTCTTATATCGTATCTGCTCCGTTATCTTTTGCATTTTCTCCTGGGCTTTTAAAAATTGCTTACATTCACTGCTACTTTCCCCTTGAAACTGATTGCATACTGCACTATGCTTTTGCAATAATACCGACACAGCTTCTAAAACAGCATCCTCTCTGATTCTATGGCTAGAGCATTCATTTTTATTTTCTTTGTTTTTCGAGCAAATATAGTAAGTATATGTAGTTCCCCGCGCTCTCACAATTTTGCGAACCATGCTACTCCCACAACCACCGCACCTCAGCATGCCAGATAATAAATACAATTCCTCCCTTTGGGGAGCTGTTCTTGTATCGTTGCCCATAATTTGCTGCACAATTTCAAAATCTTCTTTGGGGATAATCGCATCGTGGGTATTTTCCACTCTTATCCAATCTCTTCTAGGTTTTCTCGTCCTTTTTTTCGCTTTATAATTCAAAGTTGTTTCCTTTCCTTGAATCATATTTCCAGTATACATTTCATTTTTTAATAAGCGATCAACTGCCATAGGGGACCATTTGGTCTTTGGATTTTGTTTAAATGAAGTAAAAAACCCTTCTTCTTTTAGGGTTTTATATTCCATGGGAGAGGGAATTCCTAAGCGGTTTAGATAATCAGCGATATATAAATTATTAAATCCATCCATGCGCATGGCAAATATTTTTCGAATAATTTCTGCCGCGGTTTCATCAATTTTCAGTTTATGTTTATCATCCTGAGCACGTATGTATCCATAAACAGGAAATGCCCCAACAAAGTCACCCCGCTTTTGTCGCATTTCCAATTGCGACCTAACTTTTATTGAAATATCTCGACTATATGCATCGTTCAACAAGTTTTTAAAAGGTACAACAATGCTGTTTGTATATCCATTTTCTTTGGCAGTATCAATATTGTCATTAATTGCAATAAAACGCACCCCTAGAAATGGAAAAATCTGCTCAATATATTTCCCCGTTTCAATATAGTTTCTGCCAAAACGAGAAAGATCCTTTACAATCACGCAATTTACAGCCCCACTTTTGATCTCCTCCAGAAGTTCTTGAAATGCCGGCCGATCAAAGGTGACCCCACTAAAACCATCATCTATTTTTTCGCTGACAACAAGAACATCGTTTTGTTTTCTTACAAATGAATGAATCAACGCTCTTTGGGTTTGTACGCTATTACTTTCAATTTTGTCTCCATCTTCTTTTGATAAACGCAAATAAATGCCTGCCCGATAGGCTTTCGGTGTTTCATTCCCATACATAAAACCCCTCCCAAATTTGTAAAAATGGCAGTATACAGGGCACTCTATAATCCTTTGAGCAACTAAGTCATTCTCATATACTGCTTTAAACGCTCAGTTAGGGTTGTTTCTGCCTGAGAAAATTCAATTTTAACAACGATATTCCCGCACTTAAATAAATATGGATTCTTTATTTGTCTAATAAAATCAGCAATTCTTTCTTCTCTTGGAAGGTCTGTTTGTATTTCAACATCATTTATGTCTATCAAATCATCAAGATTCACCATAAGCGGATCCACTTTTTCCAAGTCTACCAATTCTTTTCGTGTAAACATAAAATACCTCCTAATCTCCTACTCCATTTATATAAAAAACTCCCTTGTCCTATGCGGTGCAAGGGGTTTTAAACATGATAACTTCAGAGGAATCTCAGAATTTCAGAAGTACACTATAACTACTTTACAAATGGACCCCAAATTTGAAAATGGTTTTCTTACATCAGAAAAGCACCCCAAACCGCATTACTGCAATTCAGAGTGCTTTTTTTGTTTATTTAAATTGGGAAGAGAATTTTATAACGGCATGAAACGTTATTTATTCATAGTCTTTTTTCAATGCAATTTCAGCTTTTTGTCTTCCATCTTTCCATTTTACTTCTCCCGGTGTGATGCAGTTTGCAACGGGACAAACGTTTAAGCAAAGATGACAACCAACACATTTTTCATTTAATTCAGGTCTGCGTTTTTCTGTATTCCAATCAATAGCCTGATGACCTGCATCATAACAAGAAATATAGCATCTACCGCAGCCAACACATTTCTTGTCATTAAAATCAGGTAGAATTTTGAAATCACGGTTTAAGTCTTCCGCAGGTATCACGTTGCCCAAGGCCGTTCCGATGAAATCATCCAGCTTATCATAGCCTCTTTCATCCATCCAATGCATCAAACCATTGGACATGTCCTCAACCACACGATAGCCATATTGCATAACAGAAGTCGTCACCTGTAGATTTCTACATCCCAGCAGTAAGAATTCCAAACAATCTCTCCAAGTTTCGATCCCGCCGATACCCG
>NZ_DALYUL010000002.1:114762-120199 GCF_031981185.1 Anaerotignum sp.
ATTTGTGCAATAAAACGTAATGCAACAGGCTTCACTGCCGCACCGGAGTAACCTGAAATAGATGATTTTCCGTTTACAACAGGCATGGCTGTCATGTTTTCCAAGTCAATATTGGTAATGGATTTTATGGTATTGATTGCAGAAATACCTTTTGCACCACCCTCCATTGCTGCAAGGGCAGGAATAGTCATATCTGTAATGTTAGGCGTCATTTTTGCAATAAAAGGAATCTTGGTGGTTTCTGAAACCGCCTTGGAATAAGCCCGCACCAAATCAGGATTGGATCCAACGTCAGAACCCATGGCATGGGAGGTCATCTGAGGACAAGAGAAATTCCCCTCAATCAAATCCACGCCTACTTCATCACACATTTTGGCAAGCTTACGCCATTCATCTTCATTAGAACCCATGATAGAGGCAACCATAATTTTTTCAGGATAAGCCTTTTTCAGTTTATACATATTGTCAAAGTTTACCTCTGTTGGCTTGTCGGAGATTTGTTCCATATTCTTAAAGCCTAACCAAGGCATTCCTTCTTTTTTCACATGGTCAAAACGGGGTGAACACTCATCTGCAACAAAAATACCAATGGTTTTGTAGAAAACACCGCCCCAGCCCGTTTCAAAGGCCTTCGCCACCATTTCATAATTGCTGCCTACAGGGGATGATGACAGGAAAAACGGATTTTCACATCTAACACCTAAATAATCTATGGATAAATCTTTTTTAATCCCCATTTTAGTTCACCTCTTTCTGTGCAAGATACTTCATCATCTCTTCTGCCACAGCTTTTCCAGATGCAACAGCTTCAACCACGGTTTTTCCGCCTAAAACCACATCGCCGCCAGCGAAAATTCCGTCAATATTTGTTTTGCAACCACCTTCCGTCACAATCAAGCCTTTTTCATTTACAGAGAAGGGTGCCAAACTTGTCATATCCTCAGCCCCTTGTCCAATGGCAAAAACAACGGTATCCACTGCAACCTTTGCTTCTGATTCCCCATCTCTTCCTTTGAACTTCATAGCCTCAACTTTATCTATACCCACTACCTCAGCAGGAGCAAAGTTTGTGGTAATAGAGATACCCAAGGATAGCGCATACTGGAATTCAGCCATATCCGCAGGTGCTTCCTCAATGGTTCTTCTGTAATAAATATCAACCTTCTCTGCACCCAACAATTTCGCAGAAACCGCACAGTCCATGGCTACGTTGCCACCGCCGATTACGATAACTCTTCTGCCAGGATCATATGTACCCTCGGATTTTCTGGCTTTCTTCAAGAAATCCGCCGCCGCCAATACGCCGGGCAACTCTGTACCGGGAATCTCAGGCAGTTTTTCCAACCATAAACCAGCGCCGATAAATACAGCTTCATACTCTTTCTGGAGGGTTTCCACGGAAATATCTTTTCCAACCTTCGTGTTAAATACAAACTTCACGCCTAAGTTTTTCACTGTGTCGATATCATGGTCAACCACATGCTGAGGTAATCTTGCAGGAGCAATGCCATAGGTTAATACGCCGCCTGCCTTTTCCTCCGCTTCATAAATTGTAACTTCATAACCTTCCAACGCAAGCTTTGCTGCACAAGCCAGAGATGCGGGACCAGAACCAACACAAGCAACCTTAGCAGCTTTTTTCATTTCAGGTGCTTTTAATATATTCATCTCAAGAGCTTCTTCCTGCTCCACAGCAAATCTTTGCAATCTTCCAATTTCAATGGGTTTATCAATGCCGCATCTGCTGCAGGCTTCCTCACAAAGCCGATCATAAGGACAGACTCTAGCACAGCTGCCACCCAGCACATTGTTTTCTCTGATGGTTTCCGCCGCACCCTTTACATTTCTAAAGCGAATAGAGCGAATAAACTTTGCAGGGTCCGTACCTGCGGGACAGCTTTTGCTACAAGGGGCATCATGGCATAGTAAGCATCTTGAAGCTTCTTCCATTGCTGTCCTTGGCGTAAAGCCTTCAACAGCCTCAGAAACATACGTTGATTTAATTACTTTACTCAAATTCCTCAACTCCTCTCATATCTTCAGGCTAAAAAAATATGAGCCTGAACTTTCACCCAATTCTGTTATTTCTGGAACAAACTGAAAATGAATCACATTTTTCTTTCTGCATCAATAAATTTCAGTCCCTGTAGATAAAAATAATTTTCATCTTTAAAAACCATTTCTCTCCCAGTCATTCCATTCTCCTCTTTCTTTATTTTTTAAAAATGTGATGAAAGAGGGAGGCGCCTCAAAATTTTCAGACGCCTCCCAGCAGTCTTAGTCATAAAAAATGTTCATTTTCAAAAACTATTCTTTATCACACTTTAAAACCGCATTCAGCAATACGCTAATTCCCTCAGCACAAACCTGGTCACTTGTATGCTCAGGTTCACAATGGGACAATCCCTTTTCAGAAGAAACAAATATCATTGTAGTTGGCAAAACATATGCAGCAAACTGTGCATCATGGCCTGCACCACTATTGATATATTGATGTTTGGTATTTAATTCCTCTGCCGCTTGTTTTACAAAGCCCACCAGCTTTTTATCGAAATAAACGGTATCCCGATTCCACTGATCCACCACTTCACAACGGCATTTTGCCCATTCCTGGCCATCCAGACTTCGAACAATCTGATAAACCTTTTTCAGTACTTCCGGGTTCTCATGGCGAACATCAAGGGAGAAATCCACATAATCAGGAATGACAGTATGTACACAGGGATGAACTACTACCTCGCCTGTGGTATATACCAACTCGGGATAACCAAGCTTATCAATTTCCTCATGGAGATAGCAAAGTGCCTGTGCTGCTGCATAAAGGGCATCCTGACGGTATTCCATAGGGAATGTGCCTGCATGAGCCGCCTGACCATAAAACTTCACTCTGGTGTTAAACATTCCCAAAACACAGGTAACTACACCAACGTCTAATCCGGCATTTTCCAAAATAGGACCCTGTTCAATATGTAATTCAAACATTGCCTTATAGTTATCAGGATTTAAACGGTTTTCTTTTTTGCCTTTATACCCACTTTTTTCAAGAGCCTCACCAAAGGTTGATATTTTATCTAAAACACTTTTGGAAGCAAGCATATTTTCTTCCTTGAAATTCTTCGCAATTCCTTCCGGCAAATAGCCATTGCATACAACACCGGAACTCATCATTGCTGGAGGATATAAGGAACCTTCTTCGTTTGTCCATATCATTGCTGTTAAAGGATGCTTATGGGGTATGTTGTCAGCGGCTACAGTTTCCAAAACCTCCATCGCTCCAATGACACCTAAAATACCATCGTAATTGCCGCCATTCTTAACAGAATCCGCATGGGATGCCATAACAATTCTTTTTGCATTTGGATCACTGCCCGGTAGTGTGGCATACATATTGGCAAAATCATCAGTTTCAATGGTTGCGCCGATTTTTGTCATTCTTTCAATATAATATTCCCTTGCCTGTTTTGCCTCGTCAGATAAAGAATATCTGGTAATTCCTCCGTGGCCGGCATCACCAAACTTAGAAAAAGTTCTGATTTTGTCACTGGTTCGCTCTAAACTGCATTTGTACATCATTCATTCCTTCTTTCTATATTTTTTCTCTTTATTGAACGGGCCATTAGGATTTTCCGCTTTCAAAGCGGTATCCCCAGTTGTATTACATTCAATCCTAATACAATGCAATACAGAGGTGCAATATACACTGTCCGTTATGAACGAATCTTAATAACACATTGATGATGAAATAATGATTAATTATCATTCATCGTAAACCCTTTGTGTTCTTCTTCACTTACAAAGCCATAGCTTACATTACCTTGTGCTGATTTCATTAAAGCCACATAAACAATAATGGCAATTATGAAAGAAACCATATATCCGTTAGCAGCTAAAAATTGAATAAAGTTTGGCTTTAAATTAGAACCGGCATGATATTTTAATGCTGTATTTCCAAGTAGCGGAATAATAAAGGATACACCCCATGCAATCATTGCATTTTTATTCCAGCCACCGCTGTACCAATATCTACCGCCTTCTCCCTGATATAACCCTGCAACATCTACAAGCTGTTTCTTACAGATAAAGTAGTCAGCAATTAAAATTGCAGCAACAGGAGCAATAATGGTTCCATAATTGTTCAGCCAGTTAAAGATATAGCTTGCACCTGAACCGTAAATCCACCAAGGCTGAGTTACAAAGGTTGCAATCAAGCAAGTAATGATTACACCTCTTTTATAGCTAATTTTTTTAGGAGAGATATTAGAAAAACCATTTGCAGGAGCAACCACGTTTGCGGCAACACAAGTTGTTATAGTTGCCATAATTACACCAATTGCGCAGATTGCAACAAGAAGTTTATTATCCACATAATAGAATACACTGGTAGGATCAAACAACGCTTCACCCACTGTATATTTTGTTGCCTGTGCAAATAAAGCACCAACAAAAGCACACAGCGCCATAGGAATTGGCATGCCCACCAACTGTCCCATGAATTGACTCTTCTGGCTCTTTGCATATCTGGAGAAGTCTGGTATGTTTAAAGCCATGGTGGACCAAAAGGCAATATTTCCTGTTAAACCCGCCATAAATACAAAGGTAAAACCACCATTTTGTTCAATGAGTGTTGCATCATTTCCAACGGCAAATACATCCCCTAGGGAATGACCTGACCCGGAAATCGCATTTAATGACCACATTAATAAACCTAAAATAACAATGATCAGAATGGGGCCGCCAATATTTTGAACCCATTTTACTTTCTCCATGCCGTTGTAAGCAACAACGAAAACCAAAAGCATAAATAGGAAAAACCCGATTAATTGACCCACAACAACGCCATCATTGCCGGGAAGTGCAACTTTCATGCTTTGATCTGAAAACATGGGGATCGCAACACCAATTAATGCAGCAATGGCTCCCCCACCTACCCAACTTTGTACTGCTGTCCAACCACAGGCTATGATCGACCTTGAAAAAGTAGGTAACTGTGTGCCCTTATTTCCAAAGGTCATTCTGGAAAAAATAGGGAATGGAACACCATATTTTGTACCGATTTTAGAGTTTAGCTGAATGGGGACTAAAACAATCAGGTTGCCCAAAATAACGTTGACTACTGCAAGCATAGGTGATATACCCAAAGCAACCAAAGAGGATGCAAGGGCAAGGGATGGAACACAAATTGACATGCCAACCCAAAGGTTGCAAATGCTAAAGGCATTCCATGTTCTTTCATTTACAGTGGTTGGCGCCAAATCCGAATTATAATACTGAGAATTGCTGAGCTCGGCGGTTGCTTCCGGTGTTAATTCATAAAGACCGTTTTTTTCCTGCTGCGTATATTTACTCATATAACCCTCTCCATCTATTTTAGATTTTTTGGACTTAACCTTCTTTTAATTAATTTGCCCCAGCCAGGCTCACCTTTAAATTCTCCATT
>NZ_DALYUL010000002.1:120209-125416 GCF_031981185.1 Anaerotignum sp.
TTATCGTACACAAGGCGGCCTCTTGAAAAGGTTTTTACAGGATACCCATGAAGCTTTGTGCCCTCCCAAATAGTGTGATCATAGTCGGAATGCATGGTTTCACAGGTTACCGTAAAGTCTTTATCCGGATCGTATATTACAATATCTGCATCCTTACCAACCGTTAAGCTGCCTTTTTGGGTACAACCAAAAATTCTTGCAGGATTTGAGGAGCAAACCTCAACTGCCTTCATAAAGGTAATCTCACCATTATTTGCTTTTGCCAACATGTAAGGATACATATTTTCTACACCAGCACAGCCATTTGGAATCTTTCTAAAATCATCCTTTCCCCAATCCTTTTCAGACTGTTGGAATGGACAATGGTCTGTAGCAACTGTATCAATTACGCCTTGCTTTAATGCTTTCCAAATGGCATCCTGACTCTCCTGTCCTTTCATAGGTGGTGAACATACAAAGTTTCTTGCGTCATCTCTCTTATAGACATCGCAGGTGAAGTTCAAATATTGGGGACAAGTTTCAGCATAAATTTGGTAGCCCTCTTCTTTTGCTTTCGCTACGTATTCCACACCTTTTTTGTTCGCCAAGTGTACTATGTAAAGTGGAGCATTTAAAGATTTCGCCCATGAAATTGCCCTAAAATCTGCTTCAGCCTCTACAAACTCAGGGCGAGACATATAATGATACCATGGAGCTGTTTTTCCTTCGGAAGTATATCTTTCTACCAATGTGTTTACCAACTCATTATTTTCTGCATGAACACAAATAAGTGCGCCTATTTCTTTTGCTTTTTCAAGTACCTGATAAAAAACACCATCTGTTACACCAAAATCATAAACCATAAAAACTTTAAAGGATGGAACACCAAATTCTACAGCCTCTTTCATAGAATCCAAGAGATCACCATGAACATCTTTTACGCCAATATGGAACGCATAATCCACAGCAGCCTCGGGAGCAGCTAAGGCATCTCTTCTTTTTACTACATCTAACATTTTCTCGTTAAAGTCTTGCAACGCAAAATCAAAAACCGTGGTGGTTCCGCCACAGGCTGCCGCTCTTGTTCCTGCATAGTATCCGTCTGCAGAAATTGTTCCGCCAAAGGGCATTGCCAAATGGGTATGTGCATCAATCGCGCCCGGCAAAACAAGCTTCCCTTCCGCATCCACAATGGTATCACAGGGAATGTCTGAAAGGTTCTTTCCAATTGCAGCAATGATTCCGTCTTTCACAGCAATATCGCCTCGAAACATTTCTTTTTCTGTTACAATAGTACCGTTTTTAATCATTAAGTCCATTAACGCTCACCTTCCCTTGTTAGTAAATAGCTTTCTATTTTCCAATCCCGTTTCTCAAGCCAACCCCCTTCCAATTATTTTTTATCGATAGCTTTTATGTTTATACTTATTAAAAACTATGAAAAGATTCCTCATAGCAATAATCCAGGATGTTTGCGATTTTTTTACCATAGTAAAAGAGAAAATTCACACTATTTCTTGGGAAATAAAAAATATTATTCTTTTTTTCAAACAACAAAAAACTACAAATATTTTAAAAATAAATTCAAATTATTATGTATATTTCAAATATTCTAGATAAGTTCAAGTTTTCCTCTGTAAACCTATGTCAATTTTTCGCTTTTATTTGATATTTTTTATTGCACTTTAACAATAACCATAGCCTGATTATACTCATTGCAGTAAGGGGAATGTCAATGATAATTCCAATGAAATTTAAATTAAAAAAATAAATTTTTGTCAAAACATTCCTACCACAGGATTTTAACTGGTTTTTCTTTATCTGTTTTTACAAGGAAAATAAAAAGTGTGCAAAAAAAACATACAAAAACATGATTATTTGATCCTTTTGTTCATTAGATTTGATATCATTATGCGATTGTGTTATACTAATTCATATCATTTTTATGGGGAGGATGAGAGAATGAATGCAGACTACAAATTCTCTATAAGAGAAGTATCAGAAATTTGTAACATTCCCAGTAAGACCTTACGTTATTATGATGAAATAGAACTGGTTGTTCCCGAATTTCGGGATGAGGTTAATAGATACAGATATTACAGTAAAAATCAGCTTGTAACCCTTTGCATTATTCGCAAGCTCCGTTCCATGGATTTTGGCCTAAAGGAAATTCAAAGCATCATAACAGGAAACAAAGCGGATGATTTGGAAAAAAACATTGAACTAAAGCTTACGGATCTGTTGGATGAAATCAATTGTCTGCAAAGAAAATATGCATCCACCAGCGCTTTTTTACAACGCTTAAAAACAGGTGTAGATCTTTTAAATATCAAAGATGCCGTAACTCCGGAAGATATAAAAATAGAACAAATTCCCCAAATGCATTTGGTTTTTACACGTAAAACCATGTCCAATTACTCAAATATTGATGTTTCCGTCCATAGATGGGTGGAAATTCTTGATTTATGCGATAGTTTGAATTTAAAAAATAAGGGAACTATCATCGTTACATATTATTCCAACCCTTTAGAACAATTTTTATATACGGATACTGACATTGAATTTGGCATTACCGTTGATTCCTCAGAGGAAGGAGATTGCTTTAGATCCTTTGGCGATTTCACTGCAGCCACTGCAATACATTTGGGAAACTATGCTGATATCATTCATACCCATATTCGACTGGTTCAATGGATCAATCAAAATCAGTACAAAATAATTGGTCCTGTTTCTGAAGAGTTCATAATCTCTCCATTAGATATTAATAATATTGATCAACATGTGACCAAAATAATAATACCCATTGAAAAAAAGAAAAAATAGCACAAAAAGTATAGAAAAAGGGTGTCGATCAAATCGACACCCTTTAAAAAACCCCAATATCTTCAATTAAGTCTTGAAACTTTTATTTTCCTTGAATCCCTTATACCATAGAAAATATAGTTTGAGGCAGCCAATTAAAACCTGCTGTTCCATGTCCTGAGAACGATAGTGTGCTTTTACACAGATTTCTATCTGAAATTGTGTCCACCTCCTATAAAGGTGAAAACCCATAAACGCCCGCTCTTATGGGTTCATCCCAAGCTATTTCGTTCTTATTACAAATACCTCAGTATCTCTCCTACTTCTTTTCTCCTTGGTGCCATAGGTATTTCGTCGGCATATCCACAAGCCACCAAAGCAATGATCTCCTCACTCTCCGGCAAATGAATAAACTTGGAAATCCCCTTCTCATCAAATGTGCCCATAATTACAGTTCCCAGCCCCAGCTCCGCTGCTGCAAGGCATAAGGTTTGGCACGCAACCCCTGCATCAAACATTTCCCAACTTTCTCCCTTTGCTGAAGAAAGATGACCATCCCGCTCAAAGCCGGAACGTTTTTTTACATTGGAAATGACAAAAATTAAGGGTGCATTTTTGACAATATGAATATTTTCAGGAGCAACCAAGGTAGTTGCAAGGGTTTGTAGATGCTCGGCCTTTTCAACCACCGTATAACGTACTGCCTTGCAATTATTCCACGAAGGTGCCCATCTGACGCATTCTATTAGCTCCTCGATAACCGAATGGGCAACCTTTTTGGGTAAATATCGTCTGATGCTTCTTCTTTTTTTAATACAGGCAATAGTATTCATAAGCTTAATAGGTTTCGTATACAAACTGGACAACTGTAGACAACGGTGGTTCAGGGAGAACGTCAATAGAACTTGGAAATGGAGGATTTTCAGGTACTTCAATAATTTTAAAGGAACGCACCTCTATCACCGCACGATTTCCTTCCATTTTTTTAATCTTTGCCATAAATTCCATATAATCCCCTGCAAAGCAAGGCTCATATAGACGCACTTTTCTGACCTCTACGCAATGGCCTGTGTTTTGGAACACCTTTGCCATCAAGCGGTTTGCTGTATCATTGGCAAGGGTGATGCTTCTTGCACCGTTTACTACGCCGCCGCCATAAAAAACATCTCTATCTGACATTCTGTAACGATATGTTACGCTTTGTTCACTCATAATCATTCCCCTTTCTTCAACAAAAGAATTTTTATTCCGGAAAATCTTCCAAAGGACGCCAAGGTTCAACGACTTTGCCTTCGGGCTGGGCGCCTCTTTGCAAATGCTTTTTCACAACAAGACGCACTTTTCCCTCAGTGCACAGAACGGGCTGGTCAAACCAAACCATATCACCCTGCTTGCAATCTGTTTTTCCTTCGCGAAAAGCAGGAGTGGCCAGTTTAAACACCTCAATCCAGCAATCCCTTGAGGTATTTCCCACATTGGTCAGTGTGGCTTTAAAATCAATCATATCCCCTACATACACATCCTTGTAGCATTTCACATCTTCATAACCCAGGCAGAGGGATTCATCCCCATCTACTAAAATCATTTCTTCAGTTTCCACATCGCCGATAAAATCAAATTGACGTCCAATAGGAATTAAACCATCTTGATTGGCTCCGTCCGCTGTGGTCATGTTATAGCTTAATATTGATACCTTTCTCATGAAATCTGCACCTCCATCTATTTTTTTTACGTACCAAAGCATACATATTTCAAATTATAAAACGCCTTCTCCTTTTAAATTCTTTATTTCTTCTTCTGTAAGACCAAAAATTTCTCGGTTATGTTGTCCTAAAAGAGGCGATGGCGCTGACACTTCGCCCGGTGTTTCGGATAGCTTTATCACACAGCCCTGGAAATATTGATCTCCAGCTGTGGGGTGCTCACAATGCACCATCATTTCTCTCTCTTGTATATGGGGGTGCTCAATCGCCTCTTTCACGTTTAAAACAGGGCCGCAAGGAATGCCTGCTTCATCCATAATGCTTTCAATTTCACCTTTGGTATAGCCTTTACACCACCCACGAATCAAGTTTTGTAAATCGGGTATGTAGTTGTTGCACCTTAGGTCGTTGGTTGCAAACCGAGGATCCTCCATCAACTCAGGATGCCCAATGGTTGCAGAAAAGGTTTTGAAAAGCTTGTCATTTCCAACACCCAGTGCAACGAAACCATCCTTGCATTCATATACATCAAAAGGAGAGATAGATGGATCCACATTGCCATTTCTTTGGGTAATCTCTCCCCCCATGGTATAGTTCACCAGTGCATTTTCCAAAATACTGAAAATGGTATCAAACATAGCCACGTCTACCTGCTGACCTACCCCCGTAACTTTGCGGTTATATAGAGCAATCATAACACCAAGGGCCAAATAAATACCTGCA
>NZ_DALYUL010000002.1:125426-125846 GCF_031981185.1 Anaerotignum sp.
GCAACATGATCCGCAACAGATGGCCCTACCTTCACAGGATTCGTCTCCTTAAACCCTGTTAAGTTAATCATTCCACCCATTGCTTGGGCAACAATATCATAGCAGGGACGGTGGGTAATTGGGCCATACTGTCCAAATCCTGAGCCTGAGGCATAAATAATGGCAGGATTTATTTTCTTGATGGTTTCATAGTCGATTTTCAGTTTTTTTGTAATTCCACCTCTGAAGTTCTCTACCAGAATATCAGCATCCTTTACAAGCTCATAAAACAGTTCCAAACCTTTTTCTGTTTTTAAATTTAAGGTAGCACCTTTTTTATTTCTATTTACATAATTATAAAAACCACTTTCACCACTTTTTTCATCAAGAGGACCCCAAAAACGGCATTGCTCCCCTTCAATGGGTTCAATTTTCAATACC
>NZ_DALYUL010000002.1:125894-130936 GCF_031981185.1 Anaerotignum sp.
TAAAATCATGGTACAAAAAGGTCCATTTAATGCTGATGTAAGGTCCACGACCTTTAAACCTTCCAGCGCTTTTTTCATACGATTCCTCCCCGATCAATTGAAAACTTATGATTTATAATCTAAGCATTTTTACCTTCCTTGATTGCTTCAATCATCATTGGTACAATTTTAAATAAATCTCCTGTAATGCCATAATCGGCACAATCAAAAATGGGCGCAGTTTCGTCTTTATTCACCGCAATGATCAATTCTGAATCTTGCATACCTGCCTTATGCTGAATGGCACCGGAAATACCAAGGGCAACATATACCTTAGGATGTACGGTTTTTCCCGTCTGCCCAACCTGATGATCCGCAGGAAGCCAACCGGAATCTATTACCGCACGAGAGCCGCCAACAACACCATTTCCAAAAGCATCCGCCAGCTTTTCTGCCAGGGCAATTCCCCCTTGAACATCCTTGCTGATTCCACGTCCAACAGAAACAATAATTTCGGCACCAATTAAATCAACAATTTTTTTGGTTTCTTTTACAATATTAATTACTTTTGACTTCAAGTCCTCAACTGTTAAAGTTACATGGCGTGTAACAACCTGACAAGCCTCCGCCAGCTCTTGGCTAAATTCCGCTTTTTATCCTCCATGGGAAAGGTCATAGAAGATATATCCAATGTGGATGAGGTAGAAAGAAACTCTACATATTTGTTCATATCAATATCCAAATGGGTACAATCTGCCGTTAAACCCGTATGTAGGCGGGCCGCACATCTGGGACCCAAGTCACGGCCAATATTTGTTGCACCAATCAAAATAACCTCAGGTTTTTCCTCCATAACCACATCACAAAGCACCTTGGCATAAGCATCTGTGGTATAAAATTTCAATTCAGGATGATCGCAAACAATCACTTTATCCGCGCCATATCCACCCAGTTCTTTTGCAATCTCACTTACTTCATGTCCCAGTAAAATGCCTACCAATTTTGAGCCCCGCTCGTCAGCCAGCTTTCTGCCTTCCGAAATCAGTTCAAAATCTGTATTTACAAGCTTTCCTTCTCTCTGTTCGCAAAATACCCAAATATCTCGAAACGAATTTATATCAGCACTGTTAAAAGCCATACTCAGCCCATCTCCCTTCGGTTAAATGACATGCTTCTTCATTAATCTGTCCACCAAATCATCTACTTTTTCTTTGTCCGTTCCTTGAAGCATCACGCCTACACCTTTTTGCGGAGGTGTAAAGGATTTAAATATATTTGTAGGAGAGCCTTTCAGACCGATAGTATCCAATTCGATTAGGGGTTCGTCCTTAAGGGCTTCAAAATCCACTACCAAAAGAGGCTTGCTGTAGCACTCCATAATTCCGTTTAATGTCATATAGCGTGGTTTCACAGCCTTATCTTTCATGCAGGTAATCAAGCAGGGCGTTTCCACCTCAATCATCATATAGCCATCTTCCAGCATACGCTTTACCAAAACCAAATCTCCGCTTTTTTTAATCCCTGCTCCATAGGTCACCTGAGGAATACTCAATTTCTCTGCAATTTGAGGGCCAACCTGTGCCGTATCTCCATCTATTGCCTGTCTGCCACAAAAAATCATATCCTCAGTGGATAGCCCTAATTTATGTATCGCCGCCGATATTATTTGAGAGGTGGCAAAGGTATCGGAACCACCAAATTCTCTGGCAGAAATTAAAACGCCATCATCAGCACCCATTGCAATAATTTCCCGCAACATTCCCTCCGCAGGTGGGGGACCCATGGTGACCGCTGTAACTTGACAACCTGTTTCGTCCTTCAGCTTTAAGGCTTGCTCAATGGCACTCATGTCATCGGGATTGATAATTGCCGCCATTGATGCTCTGTTTAAGGTGCCATCGGGGTTTACAGCAACCTTTCCCGATGTATCCGGAACTTGTTTTACACAAACATAAATTCTCATGGTTTATACTCCTCCCTATCTTTTCATTACCTCTCTGGCGATTACAACCTTATGTATTTCCGAAGTGCCTTCATAGATCTCCGTAATTTTTGCATCTCGATACATACGCTCTAACGGATAATCTTTCATATAGCCATATCCACCATGAATCTGCAATGCTAAGTTGGTAACAAAGCGTGCATTTTCCGAAGCATTTAATTTACACATAGCCGATTCCTTAGTAAAAGGCTTACCGGCATCCTCTAGATATGCCGCAAATTCAACCAACGCCCTTGCAGCAGCTGTTTTTGTTGCCATATCCGCAATATACCACTGAAGCCCTTGCAAATTGGCAATGGGCTTTCCAAACTGAATGCGCTCATGAACATATTTCACGGATAAATCAATGGCTCCCTCTGCAATCCCAATTGCCTGAGCGCCAACGCCGATTCTAGCTCCATCCAAAGCCTCCATGGCAATTTTAAAACCTTTGCCCTCCTTGCCAAGAAGATTTGCGGCTGGTACACGGCAATCTTCAAAAATGAGCTCCGCCGTTTCTGACCCTGCAATACCCATTTTGGATTCAACTTTGCCAATGCTAAAGCCAGGCGTTCCCTTTTCTACGATGATTGCAGACATTCCTTTTAATCCTTTTTTGGGCTCTGTCAGCGCAAATATAACAAGCACACCTGCTCTTCCTCCACCGGAAATAAAGCATTTTGTTCCATTTAAAACATACTCATTTGTCTGAGGATCAAGAATGGCTGTTGTTTTTACCGCACCTGCATCAGAACCGGCATTAGGCTCCGTCAGAGCAAATGCACCAAGCTCTCCTCCTTTTGTCAATCGAGGAAGATATGCTTCCTTTTGTTCCTTTGTACCATATTTATAGATAGATTGAGGTGCTATCAAATGAATAGATAAGATGGAAGCAGACGCCATACACTTTTTTCCAAATTCCGAAACTGCAATAACCTTTTCCAATGTGCCACCGCCAGAACCACCAAATTCCTTAGGAATACCGATTCCAGTCAGTCCGATTTCTGCCATCTTTTTAAAATTCTCGGCAGGGAAAACATGTTCACGATCAATTTCTTCTGCAACGGGCTCCAATTCCGTTTCCGCAAATTGGCGTGCAAGCTTTTTCAACATTTCTTGTTCTCTCGTTAATGAAAAATCCATTCTTTTCATCCTCTCTTCCTTGATTGTCAATAGAAACATTGCATGATGCATTTTGGCTCATATGCTTTCCTTCCAAAAAAGTTGCTTCAATCCTTCCCTTTTTGTTCTCATATTTTAGTTATAGCCCATACAATCACTGGAATGTCAATATGCCATATGAATTAATAATTTTAATTTTTAGAGTTCTTTTTTCAAAACCTTCCCTCGCAGCAACTTATTTCCTTTTTATGTAAAATAACTGAATCAGCATTTTCCTGCCTTTTTCATAAATAGGATAAGATGTAACCCCAAAAACAATTAGAAATAAAAAAAGCAGGCATAAATGCCTGCTTTTTAGAATCTTCTTTGTACTTTTTTCCAACTTTATTTTACTTAGCCTTCTTTTCAATAAAAATTACCGTCATGGTAACCTTAACAGGATGATTCACAATATCAGCATCTTGATATTCAAGGTTATCAACACTGATATTATCTATCACACATTTAAACGGACTGGTATATATTTTGTCAATAATCTCTCTAGCAGCAGAATAGTTTCCACAGTCAAACTCCACATCTATAGGTCTATACAGCAAGCCATTCTCCTCTGTTGTTGGTGAGAAGGACAGCTTATAATCTGTTGAACTGCTTAGAAAAGCATCCATTTGCCGCATTACATTCTCCAAGTTATTATAATTGGGTATCACTGTCTTAAATCCGTCGGAGGAAGATGCGGCCTCGATTTTTTCCCGCATCTCTTTAATTTTCTTCATCTTTGCCATTTCCAGCATAATATCGTCCTGCACCGAAGCCGCTTTTTCATTTGCGGCGGAGATACGATTGATAGAAGGAAGGGCCACCGTAAAGTAATATAACGCGGAAAATAGTATCAAAACCAAAACCACCAACAATACTTTCTCACGCTTTGTAAAAGACTTAAATATCATTGCCCCTCGCCTCCTTCCTCATTGGAATCCACCTTGATTTCATCCACAGCAAGGATAATGGTCATTGTAGCAGTGGTGAGGGAGCCGCTTTCACCATCAGTGCTGGCAGTATAAATTTGTACGTTGGAAACAAAACTATTTGTCATTAGGTCTGTATAAATTCCGGAAACCTGATTTAAGGTTACCCCTGAAATTCTGACAGTTATAATATCATCCATAACATTAAAGGATTCAACCTTGGCTTTGGAAATCAAATACTGATTCACAATTTCAAGCCTTTGAGACAACGTTGCAATCACTGGTGAGGTGATGCTTAAAGACACACTTTCGTTATATTTCTTCAAAACATCCTCATAAACAGAATTTGCTTCTTTCATTTGATTCAATTGCTCTTGGGCCTGCTGTGCACTTGTCTCAGCCTGATTCACTGAATGTCGCAAATCCAAAACGCCTAATTTTAAAAAGCCCAAAAAACAGATAAGTACAAAAATTCCTATGGGCAGTATTGACTTTCTATCTACACTTTTTGCTTCCCGAACCGCAAAGTTAATATTTGTTTTGGTCGGGTATTTCACTCCAATTTTTTTATCCAATATCCCCAAACAGCTCACCCCCTATTGCAAAGTCGCTCCAATTGCTCCACAAATTAATTCCAAGTTTTCGTCCTGCCCATTTTCGGGCATTAATTTAGCAATACTATGACAGCGCACTTCCAATGTTGAGCGAATCATTTCCATCAGCGACGTAACTTTTGCCAATCCTCCACAAAAATAAACGTCCTTTAATTCGCTGTTGGGATTATTATAATTATAGAAGTTTATGGAACGGAATAATTCAACAATCATCTTTCCATAAAGCTCTTTGCAAGCCTCTGCTTCTTGCACATCATTGTAGTTTTTCATTTTATAAGAAGAAGCAATATGTATATCCACATCCAACTCTTCGGCAATCACAGAATCTACGGCTCCGCCCCCATACTCAATTACCCTAGTGGTTTCGTAAACACTTCCCTT
>NZ_DALYUL010000002.1:130946-141781 GCF_031981185.1 Anaerotignum sp.
ATGCCGGAATGCCCCATGTCTACAATGCAGTAAGCATCAGGATGATCTTCATTTTTATTTTCATAGTCACGAATGATATTGCCAAACGCACAAGCATCGGGCAACGCAATTTTCAGTTTAAAACCAGCATAGTGTAATATTTTTGTATATCTCTCAATCAATTCATTTTTCACCGCCGCTATCAGCAGTTCCAAGGAACGTATTTCCCCTTCTTCATCCTTTTCCTGACCAACTACAGCATAGTCATAATAATATTCCTCTCGATCTGCATGAATATAATCTCGGAATTCATAGGGAAGGTTTAACCTTAATTGGTCTGTACTCATATAAGGCATACTGGTTCTGCGTAAATAGCAGACTTCCAAGGGCAGAACAACAACTGCATTGTGGTTTTTCATTTGATTGGCTTTCGCCATTGTTTTTAAAATTTCTCCCAGCGCTTCAAAGGACAAAATATATCCATCCCGAACCAAGTTATCCGGCGTAAGTTCCGTTGCCGTTTTCACTGCCTTTCCATCGACAATCTGTATCATTTTGATACTGCTCTCCCCAATTTGTATTCCTGTATATCCTTTGGACATTATAACCCTCCCTTGTATCTAACATATAACGCTTTTCATATGTATCGAACTTATATTGGTACTCTAAAAAATGAAAAATATATAATATCCAAGCTGTTCCAAAACCAGCCGGTCATATTCAAACTTAAAATAACCCCAAATAAAATTGCAATATAGGCTCGCCAACAAAAACGCAAGTCATTGCCGCCATTGCAATGGAAGGACCAAAGGGAAATGCCAAGGGGTTTTCTTCATCTTCCACACGAATATTTTGAAACATCAATGTGAATAAGATTCCAAAAACACAAGACAGCAAAACCAGAAGTACATTGACTTGTATACTGAAATAAAGCCCAACCATAAAATATAGCTTAATATCTCCGCCGCCCATGCTTTCCTTATGCAAAAAATGATCCATCACAAGGGAAAGAATCAAAATAGGCGCAGAAATAGACAATCCAGCAAGCGCTCCTTTCAGGAGCTTTAAAAAGATAATATCACCTTTTAAGCAAGTAAACAAAACAAAATTAAGAATTCCTGCAATAATCAGACCATCGGGAATGATTCCTGTTTCCAAATCCACAAGGGCAATGGCCAAAAGAATCAAACCTAAAATCATAAACATCAAAGTATCTAAACTTAAACCAAATTTCCAAACTAAGGCAACAAAAACCAGAGCAGTCAAAAGCTCTGTAGCTGGATAGCGCACGGAAATCTTCTCTTTACAACAACGGCTTTTTCCCTTTTGCATCAAATAAGACACAATGGGTATTAACTCCAAAGGGGTTAGAGTATGTCCACAAACAGGGCAATGGCTTCTTCCACGGATAAAGTCCTCCCCGTGGGCAATGCGCCACGCAACACAGTTGATGAAACTGCCCATAATGGAGCCAACGATAAATGTTAAAATAAACATATATGCTAATATGTAAGTATCTTGAAAATTGTATAATCGAAGCATAAGCACTTCTCCTGTTTATCCAAAACCCTCGATAGAACTGCAACCCGCCACAGTTCTATCAGGGAATTGGGTTGTGGTTAATTGGCAATTATTTCACCATGAAAAATTAGTAATAAGTGAATATTAAGTAGCACTTCATCATGATGTCTTGGGTACTGGAGTTGCTGCTGGTGTGGGGAAGGTCATAACTTTTATATCTCCATCTACAGCATCAGGTGTATATGTTACCTTAAATTTGTCAGCTGTTCCACCAATAATCTCTGTTATGTCTCCATATTGAAGTTCAGGTCCATCATAGTCACTTGCCTTAGTAGGTAAAGGTGTATCATCAGTCATATTTGCTACCAATTTTTCTGCATACCATGAACGCACATTTGCGACATCAGCAGCATATTTAGCCTTTTTATTTGCACCACTGAATGTAGGAATAGCAATCGCAACCAAAATAGCAATAATACCAATAACAATCAGCATTTCCATTAATGTAAAGCCTTTTTTATTTTTTCTTTTCAAAATTTTGTTCATATTATGTACCTCCTTAATTAGTCAATAAAAATATATTCCAAGTGAGCGGGTTTCTCACAAATGAATAACAACTTAAATTCTAGGTTCCTACAAGAACAGAAACCCACGTAGATTTATTTTAAATGCCCAACAGACTTTTGGCAACGATTGTAAAACAATTACCCAGCGTTAATTTCTGGTAGGGCTTCCATTTTTTATATTCCTCCATACAGAGAGAACATTGGTGCATATACAGAAACAAGGATAAACAATACCACGACCGCCAAAACACAAATGATAATCGGCTCCAAAAGGGTTACCATTCTGGAGGTTTGGGTATCAATTTCGCTATCGTAGAATTCTCCGATGGTATCCAAGGTTGCCTCAAGGGAGCCTGTTTCTTCTCCCACGGCTGTCATTTCAACCAAAAGTTGTGGCAGTTCCGTTCGGTTATGCAAGCTATCCCCAAGGCGTTTCCCTTCCTCAAGCATAGATACTGTCCCTTTTACTTGGGTGCCAATATATTTGTTATCCATCACCTTCCCCGTAATGGAAACCGCCTCCACCACAGGCAAGCCTGCCCCAATCAAAGTTGACATGGTGGCGGCAAATTGGGATGCCTGCTTTAACATGGCAAGCTTTCCAAAGATGGGGATATTAAGCTTGAAATGCTCTAGCTTCAAACGATTGTCTTCCTTTTTTTCATATAATTTATATATCACCAGAACAAGGGCAATGAAAGCCACCAAGGCGAACCAATAATGTACAAAGAAATTGGACATCCCAATTAACATTCTTGTGGGTAAAGGCAATTCCACACCAAGTTCTGCGAAGCTGTTTGTAAAAACAGGTACCGCCTTAACCATAATAATGATTATGACAAGAACCGCAACAATCATGGTAAAGCCGGGATAGACCATGGCATTTTTGACCTTCCCCTTCATTTTTGCACTTTTATCAAAATAATCATGAAGCCGACGAAAAGAGTGTTCCAAGGTACCTGATTCCTCCCCAGAGCGTATGGTTTCAATAAACGTAACGGGAAGGTTGGGACCTTTGGTTTGAAAGCTTTTCGCCAAGCTTCCCCCAGATGCAACATCCTTGGAGACCCCTTCCATAATGGTTTTCAGCTTTTTGTTTTCAGTTTGCGCGGCGATCATTTCCACTGCACGAAGGATGGGGAGCCCTGCACCTACAATAACGGAAAGCTGGGAGCATAAAATTGCCAATGCCTTTTCATTGATTTTCCCTGTAACGGCATTTCCCTTTCCCATTTTTACTTCTGAAATGCTTGTTACAATATCATGGTTTTCTTTAATTTTATTGATTGCTTCATATTCACTAAAAGCCTCTACAAAGCCTTCGATTTCCGCACCCTTTTTGGAAACCGCCTTATATTTATAAGTTAGCAATTACATCTCCCCTTTCCACTGATGGAAATTGTTTCTTATGTGATATTTCTTTTTACAAATTCCAAATTTTTTGCGGCAAACAAGGCTGTTCTGCTGGATATTTTTTTATCACGAAAAAGCTTAATAATTGCATTGTCCATTGTGACAGAGCCTTTATCTGCCGTCGTCGATATGACGTTGTCTATCTGAGGAGATTTTCCTTCTCGAATCAAATTTCTGATTGCAGGATTCACCAACATGAATTCACATGCGGGAATCCGTCCGCTTCCATCTTTTTTGGGCAGAAGCTGTTGTGCCAAAACTGCCATAAGGGTTAGTGAAAGCTGTAAACGAATCTGCTGTTGTCTAGCCTCAGGGAAGGAATCGACAATACGATCCACAACCTCTGCCGCAGAACCGGTATGCAGTGTTGTCAGCACCAAATGTCCCGTTTCCGCCGCCTTTAAGGCGGTTTCCATGGTAATGGTATCTCGCATCTCGCCAATCAAAATGACGTCGGGATCTTCTCTTAAAACAGAGCGAAGCCCTGATTCATAGCTTTTTGTATCCCGCCCGATTTCCCTTTGGTTAAATATACTCAAATCCGGCTCATAAATATATTCTATGGGGTCTTCCAAAGTGATAACATGGCAATCCCTTGTATGGTTAATACGGTCAATCAGTGACGCAAGGGTGGTAGATTTACCTGAACCCGTCTGCCCTGTTACAATGACAATGCCACGCTTAAGCTCCGTTAGATTATCAACCCCCTCGGGCAAGCCCAAACTTTCCAGCACTGGAATCTTGTCATTCAAAAGTCGGATCACCACAGAGGTATGATCCTGTTGGCGGAATAAATTGATACGGACACGAATTCCTTCAATGGTTCTTGCCAAATCCATTTCTCCGACTTCCAAAAAATCTTCATACCGATATCTGGCTAATTCCATGGCATAATTATCGCAGTCTTCATCATTCAAAATAAAATCTGCCATAGATTCTAACCGCCCATTGACACGGCATTTAGGAGTCAAGCCAAAAATCAAGTGAATGTCCGACGCTTTCTTATCATTGGCATATATAATTAAGTCATCAACTCTCATAAGCATAATCCTCCGAATTCGTTATTCTTTTTGCTTCATCAACGGTGGTTACACCTTCCAAAACCAATCTCCTGCAATTATCTGCTAGGGAAACAAATTTCTTATCACTCTGTATTATATCCGCCAATTCTTCTCTTTTTGCACCGGATGCCATGGCATTTCTGACTTTTCTATCCATAACCAAAATCTCAAACACCGCAACTCTGCCACGATACCCCGTATTAAAGCACAACGGACAACCATCTCCATGATAAAATTTATGATTTATCTCTTGAGATAGACCAATGCTTGCCAATTCTTCCTTAGAGGGGGCATATTCCTTTCGACAATTGGGGCAGATTTTGCGTACAAGACGCTGAGAAACAATACCATTTAATGCACTTGATATGAGATAAGGCTCAACACCTATATCCAAAAGACGATCCAACGTGGCAATTGCGTTGTTGGTATGTATGGTTGACAGCACCAAGTGGCCTGTTATTGCGGCTCTCATAGCAATCTCTGCCGTTTCACCATCACGGATTTCTCCGACAGCAATAATATCCGGGTCCTGTCGAAGGATTGCCCTTAATCCACCGCTAAAAGTCATCCCTGTTTTTTCATTAATTTGCACCTGATTGATACCTGAAATATTATACTCAACAGGGTCCTCAAGGGTAATCAGATTACTTTCAACCGTATTCAACTCACGAATCATTGTATATAGAGTAGAAGATTTTCCCGAACCCGTTGGCCCGGCAATCAAAACCACGCCGCCGCCCTTTTGGTCTATCAGCTTCATATATTTTTCCAGATCCTCGCCTGTTAAACCAATTTTTGCTTTATCCAACAATTGGGTATTTTTATCCAACAAACGGATAACAAATTTCTCACCATAAATGGTAGGTAAGGTAGACATACGCAAATCGATGTCCGCTTTTTTCACCTTGGCATTGGAACGACCATCCTGAGGAATTCTGCGCTCTGTAATATCCATGCCGCCCATAATTTTCAGACGAGAAATAACAGAAGCCTGCAAATCCTTGGGTACTGTCATAACATGTCGAAGTAAGCCATCAATACGCATTCTAACCCGAACCTCTTTTTCACTGGGTTCTATATGAATGTCGCTGGCATGCTCAATCACCGCACGCTCGATCAATGAGTTCACCAAACGAATGGTGGGTGCCGATTGCTCATCATTATCAATGATATTGGACATAAAAGAATCGCCAAAAATAGCAACCACAGGTGCGTCATCTATTTCTCGCTTCATCTCAGCAATCGCCCTGGCGGCGCCTTCATTTCCATATAGAGAAGCAATGTTTCTTTGTATAGACTCCTCCGTTGCAATCAGAGGAATAATTCGTTTTTTGCTGACCGCTTTTACATCCTCCAATGCCATGAAATTCAAAGGGTCGCTCATTGCCACATATAGCGAATCTCCCTCCAGCTTCACAGGCACAAGACCATAGCTGTTTGCCAACTTTTTCGGCACCATCTCGGAAAGGGAGCTAGGGATAGAAATCACCGATAGGTCAATGGAATCAAGACCTAATTGAAGCTTCAACGTATTAATCAACTGTTCTTCAGTAATAATACCTTCTTCAATCAGTTCTTTTCCCAAGCGATTTTTTGTTTCTTTTTGTTTTTTTAAAGCAATCTCAAGCTGCTCACTGGTAATAACCCCCGTTGAAGTCAGCATATCTCCCAATCTTTTAAACTTCATTTTATCCTTTGTCCCCCTCCCTGTAATACACTATATTAGCTTAATGTACGGAAATAGAAAGTATATTCTTTGCTCAAAGCGCTGTTCTCTTTGCTTTTAATCACATAACTTCCCGAAAAAACCCCATCTTGATAGTGTAAAGTGAATGAATCTATTACCATAGACGTATAAATTCCACCATTTAACAATGCCACCACTGGTGCATCATCTGCATCATCCGCCTTTTCATCAGTCAGGTTTAAATAAAGCCAACCTTTTTTCAGTACGAAATGCCCCTTTACCACATTATAGTTTTCATTGGTAAATTGAATGATACCATCCTCCTCACTGATAGAGGAAGAAAACCGCAGAACATCAGATAGTGCAGTATCAATGGTAGCTGCCAGCACCTCGCCCTCAGAAACAAACAAGGATTTTTTATAAATACTGGCTGCTGCATTTACCGCAGTCGTAATTCCAATGGTAAGGATAGAAATAATCAATAAGGCTACCATAGATTCAAAAAGGGAAAAGCCCCCTTTATTTAAGAATTTTTTGATTCCTTTCATATTATATTCCCCCCTCCTTTGTTGCATAGGAGGTGAATCCCGATTTATCTCCATAATAATTCACATCATAGGTATAGGTAGTACCACCACTTTTTATTGTTACTTCTCCAGAAATGGGTGTCTCTCTTTTTTCAACCTTTTCCAAATCCTCACGATATTTTTTATCTACTTTTTCAGCATCCAGATTGATTCTTGTTGAGGATGCAGTCACCTCTGCCAACAGCATGGCAGAAACTGTGAGAATTAAAATCGCCACCAAGGTTTCTAATAATGTTTCCCCTTTTTTATTCTGTATCAATTTCAAGGGTACACCCCCTTTGAAACTGTTCCGGCATCATACGTAATTCTTGTATTAATTGTATAAACAGTAACATCATAGGTTTTTGATACCCAATCCCATGATGTTGTTCCGTCATATTCTTTAATCTGGGTATAGACCTCATGAGTATCCACATCAGGCTTCACTAGTATATCCGCCGATTCTTTATTCTGGGCGTTGACACCTGCCTTAAAAGTCACATCTGTGCTGTCATTTAGTGTCAACGAACAAGTTAGTAAGTAAGTATCACGATCCAAGGACATTTTCAACTTCACATCTTCCATACCTGTGCCTTTTATCACAAACTCTCTGGTTATAACAGCAGAGACAGGCTTGGGATTTACATACTGGGTATGAGAAGTAAACGCCTCATACACCATACCTTGTAATTCGGCCCGCAACCTTGCCTCAACACCTGCTTGATAGTCCATTTCTGTACAAATCTCAGCTATATCACTATGCTTTGCAGGTCTGATTTCCAAGAGCTCTCCAAAACACTCATAGACCGTGTTTGTTTCCCAACCCTTATACTCAACTCCTCCGAAAATATTCCTGAGAAGATTTGCCGCCGAGCTTACGGAGAGATACTCTTTCTGATTCTCGTCCCTTTGACGTATCTTATCAATATTTGCCGTGGCTGAGCTTAAAATAACTGAGGCGACCATAAAGCAAACGAAGAAAAGCATGAGGGCAAGCAAGATAGAGGCGCCTTTATTGCTATTTAATTTTTTTAAAATTTTCATAAAAGCACCTCTTTGGTTTACGGACTAATAGGTAAATGTATTTGTATTGCTATTGTAATAAAATACATATTCTGTACCATCTATTTTATTTCTAACTGTTACATTATTTAAAGTATACCAATAATCATTAAGGGAAAAAACATTTAATGTCAGTCCATCTGCATTTGTATTTCTTAGCAAAACATAAGAGTTATTTGACAATGAAACAGTATCCGTATACACCCAATTATAATTGTAATTATAATTATATGTAAATATTGCCTCCCAACTTGACAAATCTTCTGCAAAATTACTGTCGAAAACGATTCCATACCTTGAATCGCTACTTGCGCCCCGTGGTTTAGTATAGCTAGTCTGTTTATTGTCTTCTAAATTCACCACTACCCCGTTTGCATAATAGTCCGTACTATACCAGCTTGATTTATAATAAAGCTTAATCGCCCCAACCTTCCCGCTTATTCCTACAGGCCAATCACCACAGTGATCTAATGCAGAAAGTCTAGGATAGGGGTAATATCCACTCATGGTATTGCTCCATGTTGCACTTGCATTGCTTGTTGTCCAAGCTCCAGAGGTAAATACCGTTTTCATCTGGGTGAGGGATTTAATTGTTCCACCAGAGTTTGTAATTGAATTGTTTATTGTTTTATCTTTTGCCCAATAGCACGATGCAGTAGTAATGCCTGTAGAACCCGTTGGAACAAATCCATAGCTCTGGGTTCCTGATACACTGGCAAGGGTATAGCAACTCTGAACATTAGACCCAGAAGAAGTTCTTCCAATAAAACCAGAAGCAACTGCATTATTAGACTGCACTTGGCCTAAGGCATAGCAATTGTTTATAGTTCCACTGTTTCTAAGTACAAAGCCTGCCGCTTCACCTTTCACACTGGTAATTGCTAGATTCACATAAGAGTTAGTAATAGTACCAAAGTTTTGGACAACTATACCTGCACTTCCTAAGCTGGTGGTAGTTGTATTTATTGTGCCTGTAGCAAGACAATTTTGAATATTTCCATTGTTCGTTTTGGCTACGGCTGCTAATCCATCTGTAGAACTGTTCATGTTTATTCCAATTAAAGCCAAATTCTTTATACTTCCATTTACAGCAATGATATCAAACAAAGGCATTTTTAAACCGAAAATACGGTTTCCATTACTTCCCGTTTTATACCCATTGAAAGCTTTAGCACTGCCCCCTGAAAGGTATCCACCATCAAAGGTATACCCTGCATTGATAATACCACCTGTATTTGTCTCAGCCATAACATCATGATCCAGCTTAATATACCACCCACTGCTTGCAGAAGTCATATTTTGAAGCTGTTGGGCTGTACGCACCTTAAGAGGTACTTCAGCGGAAGCCTTTAATGCCGTGGTTGAAAGTGTATCGGCAAAGGCTCCGTTTACATGAATTGTTCGTGTTTTCGGGGTTCTGACAGAATCCTCTGTTTCATCATACCCAAATTGTAATTCCTTGGTTATCATATTGTTCTCAGGTAACAATAAAAGCAAGCTTGTGTCATTAAGGCTATATAAATTATAGATTCCTTTCCCAACTGTAATATCGTTCTTAAGAATAGTCCCTAGCTGAAGAGTCTGACCATTTGCTTGAAAGGTTCCTGCATCCTCTAACAATCGAAGGACACCATATCCTGCACGATCAATGGTTTTACTATTGGTTGTGTCAAAGCTTCCCACATAAGAAAGTGCATTCTTTTCATTGATATAGCTGGTAGCAAAGGTACCATCGGAATACAACTCATAATATGTCAAATATCCGGAATCCTTCTTTGTTGACTCGTAATACCAATCTCCATAATGAACATATGTAGTGGTTTCCACTCTTGGATTGACCACCAGTGCAGGGTAAGAATAAGCAACAGAATCTAATGATGAAGACCACGGATAAGTATTCCCCGAGGTAGCACGACCCGAGCCCCTTGCATCTATGCCAGTTGCACTATCTTTGCTTGCTGGAATGGATAATGAACATAGCTGCGAATAATTTAATTTGTTGACTGAAAACTCCCCACCTGCTACTGTTCCATTTAAAGTTACCCCCGTACCTACGGTATTTGTTAAGTAGTAACCATTATAAAGTTTCAGCTTATCCTGTTTATTAATTACAGCATAAGGAATACCTTTTATATCATTTTTATCCCAGTTGCAATAAGTATATACATTTGTAATGACCATATTTCTGCTGCTGGCTTGATTATCATAGATACCATAAATATTATCAAAACCGGCACAAATTCCTGCCAAATAGGTGTTGGAGGAGGAACTGTCAGAGGCTGTTACGGTACCACCGCTATAGCAGTTTGTAATAGTCCCTCTACCATTGATTGAGCCCACCAAACCGCCAATATAACGAGCAACGTTAGAGCTTCGATCCGCAGTAACCAGCTTGCTTACCGCACTGCTATTTTCAATTCTACCAAAGTTATAACCCACCAAACCACCCACAGCACAAGGCAGCTTAGCATTGCTTTTTGGAGCATAGCTTACTTTATATCCAGTTACAGAGCAATTTTTAACAGATGCATAAGAATATGTTTCATCATTTCGATATTGCTCATTATCATCGCTCCCTTTTACCCCAACATACACCAATCCTGCCAAAGCCCCAACACCGGGATGATGTGAACCGTCGTTATATTCTGAAGTAACATAACCAGAATTGTTTTCAGGATCGGAAGCAACCATAACGATATTTTTCAGTGAAGCCCCCTGTACCTCGCCAAAAAGGCCAGTGAATTGATATCTATCTTCATTTGTGGTAACACAGCGATAATCAATAATTTCATATCCTTGGCCATCATAAACATTTCTAAAGTTACTTGGTGTATAGGTGGCTCCCGTTGGATCTGTAAACGCCTGAGAATTGGGGCGTCCAATGGGTCTGTTTCGATATCCATTCCCGCTTGCGGTATCCATCAGATTATAAGTTATACCACAATATGTCTTTGTATAAATCCCAAAATCAATATCATTT
>NZ_DALYUL010000002.1:141791-166099 GCF_031981185.1 Anaerotignum sp.
AGTAGTACCGTGTATCTTTACTATCAGTCCATTTAGTCGTATTCCAATAATAGGCCGCACGGGCCAAAGCATTGATATGTCTTGGACTTCTAACAGAAATAGGACGACTCTCCCCCGTTGGGTTTTTCGGAACCGCAGCCGCAGTTGTGCTGATATCGGGATTAATTGCATTTTTTGCAAAGTCAGGGCAGTAGAAAAAGGTATAGTCCTCAAACATTGCTTTTCCATCAATATAGCCTGTTATGGTCAAGCGGTCATAAAACCTTGCTGCGGTATTTCTGTCAGTCATTTGTAATTCAAAAGGAAGGCGGAAAACCTTGGCATTTGAAATGGTATACTTTGCTCCATCTGCTGTATTTGAAAACTGTAAAGAAACCTTATCGGTAATTCTTTTTGCTGTGCCGGCACTCTGGGTATCCGTAATATTGGCTGTTTTTATATTATTTGAATTTAGAACATAATTGAATTCTGTCAAAGAATAGATTGTCATGATGGCATAGCCATCCTCTACACAAGGTTCTTGTCGCAAGGTATTTAGTTTCCAACTATTATTACCCCCTGTGTCAAAACTGTCCCCTTCCGCTGTCAAGCTTGTTTCTGCATAATAGCCATAATAGTTTCCCTCTGCATCGGCATTTGCATATCTCTCATAATAAACCAAAGAGGTCTGTAATTTTAACTCTGCGGGCCAATCCCCATAATGAGGTAAAATTGTTCCATCCTCCCTATGTACCATTTTGAAAGGGATACTATTTCCCACCAAAGCATCACTATATGGGTAGCAATTACTATCAAGGTTCCCTGAAACTTTCAAATCAGGAAATCCTTTTGGCTGAACACCAGCAAAACTAATCGTATAATCATAATTATAATTTGCCTGTCTTAAAAAATCACAATTGCGAAAGGTTGCAGTAGAGGTTCCAGCAAACCCACCTGAGGTCGCCTTATCTAAAAGGTTATCTCCCCTCTGTACTATGCCATAGGCACTGCAATCTGAAATCGTTCCATTGGCTGCACTTCCCACCAGCCCCCCTGCATACCACTGAGCAGTCACATCAGAGGTGGAATAGCAACCATTCATAGATGTATTTGCAGTTCTTCCGGCAAAGCCTCCAGCATAACTTCCTGTTGCATTCACCTTTCCTGAGGCATAGGAATTGGATACAAGTCCATTGCTGTATTCCCCACAAAATCCCCCTACATAAGCATTCCCCGAAACTTTAGTTGCTGCAAATGAGTCTTTTGTGGCTGTAGCACCGCTGATTCGTCCCACCAAACCACCAACATAATCCGTTCCACTAACACGATAGCGTGCGACACGGTCTGCCATATTTGTAAGAGGCCGGTAATACTCATCCTTTGTTGTAAGATAAACCCCACAATTGGTTATGCTTCCTCCTTGCATTTGCCCTGCCAGTGCGCCAACATAGGCCCTCCCTGAAACGCTAAAATCTACCAGCTTCACGTTTGTAAAAGCACAATCTTTCAACTGACTAAACAAACCAATATTATTCGTTCCTGCAATATTAAAACTCCGAAGTTCATTATTATTTCCGTTGAATGTTATTCTATCAAATAACGATGCATTTTCAATGGGAGCAAAGGTATCAGAATATGGTGGTTTCTCTTTTATATCATAACTGCTAATCATGGAACCGGCAGGCCAATTGTTATAATCATAGTCAATTGCACTTGTTTGGATAATAGTAAGCCCATCTTTTCCCCTGGCAGCATAGTTTGATGTTCTTAAATTATTTAAATGCCGCACACTGGAAACAGCCAAATTCCCATCCACATCCTTTGATGCAAAAAGGCTATTTGTAACGGGTGCAACAGCATTTCCAGTAACGGTAACGCCTTCTCTTGCATAGGTCATCGAGACTGTTACAGTAATATTATCACCAGGTGTGAGTTTACCATGGGTAATATTTTGAAAGCTCTCCATCCCTCCGCGAACACTATCCAAAAGAATTTGAACTTTTGCTTTATCATTGCTAATCCAAAAATCTTTACCACCTTTCAATTCAATGGTGAAGGAATGATTTGATCCATTATCAGGTCGAAAGCTCTCATCTGTAATGGTCACAGACAAAAGGATATTCTCGGGTCTTTTAATCAGTTTTCTCATGCCACTGCATTCAATATCAAGATATAAATCCTCTTTATTTACTACACTTACAGTGGGTTCAAATTTATCCGGCAGGCCAATTCCTTGGGAAAGTTCTGAAATCCCCCCATAATAGCCAATCATCTTTTCTTTTCGATCACTTTTACTTCTTGAAGCAAGTGCAGTTATGTCATCATATGTAAATGCTTTTTCCGAATAAAAAACGCCATAAACATCCCCCGTTTCAGGGTTTAACTCAACCAAGTAATGGCCGCCGTTTTCTAAGGACGCATTTAAAATTGAGTCCTTTCCTATTATATAATTCATAAAAACAGTATGCTCATCCGCATCCGTATCCGTAAAATAATAAAGATTTTTCCAATCATCTGTTTCTCTATCATAATCTTGAGGCTCTTTACCAATAACTCCTAATTTTCTGTTGTTAAAATATTTAACATCTTTCTCAACCTTTTCATAAAACGTATTTAATGTTCCCACAGCTTTCATGGTTGTAAGCTTGTTTTGAGAAACCAAATAAATCTGCCTTGCAACATCATCATACTTTGTTATCTCAAGGCTTTTTTTAAGGCTGGCTACCGCAGGTATGGCAATGGCGCAAATGACAATGATGATTCCAACTGCTACCAGCATTTCTATAAGGGTATAGCCTTTTTTTTCTCTATTTGAAAACTTATCAATCATTGCTCTCACTCCCTTTTTTATGAAATGATTGGCAGCCTTACAATAGTAATTTTCAATCATTAGTTACAATATTCTAATCCATATTGTAACAAAACTTTTTACATAAAACAACAGAAAAAACTCTGAAAAATCCCTGCTTAATGAAAAATAGTAATTTTATTCCAAATTGCGAATGCAACTACTGTTAAAATTTTTAGTATTAATATATATATATTTATAATATCAAATTTTAGCCCTTGTGTAACAGAAGCGTACGTATCACGAATAGAAAAAAAAGCATTAAAAAAGCTTAATACCGCTTTAAAGGATTAAAACAGGGCTCTGCCCTGATACATATTAGCTCTATTTCGTTAAAATAAAAAAAGCAGGTCAAAAGACCCACCTTTCCAATTTATCCTGCAAAATGATTCCCATCCGCAATAATGCGCAGATAATTCTTCAATACCCCAATCTCTTCTGCAGAAAAACATTTCAATACCTCATCATTCACGTCATCAATGATTTTTCCAATAGGCGCCTCTAAAGCTTTCCCTTTTTCCGTCGGAACCACTCTAACTTCACGTCTATCTTCTTTGTTGATTACTCGATCAATCAGACCTTTTTTCTGCATGCGATCTAGAACGCCGGAAATAGTAGATGTTTCCAAGCAGAGAATCTCTGAAATTTGCTTTGGTGTAGCAAACTCCTTTTGCCACAAGCAACTTAAAACGCCATATTGGGATGGGGTAATGTCATACTCAGACAACTTTGAGCTCAGATGCTGAAAAACAGAATGCTGTGCTGTAGTCAATAAATAGTTGATACACTGTGTTAATTCCATAAGCTTATCCTTTTCCCTTTACTCAATTCTACTATATAGGATAGCTGTATTTCAGACAAAAATCAAGTTTTTTATTTAGCATCCAACACATTTTTGCGCAACATGTCGTATTTTTTTACTGGTTTATCAAACAAAATTTGTAAAATTTGCTGAGGATGTGGTGCTGATTCCACCGCTATTCCTTCTTTGTCCCATATTTTAGAAACCTTCATTGTAAATGCATTTCCCTTTGCAGGCATAACCTCAATGGTATCCCCAACAGAAAATTTATTACGCTGTTCTACGATGGCAATTCCCGTTTGGGGATCGCTATCTTCTTGAACCATGCCAACAAAATCAAAACCACGAATATACGTATTACTATTATAAATCTGCTGACTCCCATCAGGTTTTTCAAAATAAAAACCCTCTGTGTAATCTCTATGGCTTGCTTTTGACACTTCTTCCAAATACTGAGGCAGCCTTTGCCGATATAAATCAGGTGAAGTCATATAATCGTCAATGGCCTGACGATATGCCTTTACCACCGTACCAACATAAAATGGGGTCTTCATGCGGCCTTCGATCTTCAAGCTCATAATTCCCGATTCTAATATATCAGGGATATGCTCGATCATACAAAGATCTTTGGAATTATAAATATATGTTCCTCTTTCATTTTCCTCTATAGGCATATATTCGCCAGGTCTTGTTTCCTCCACCAAATGATATTTCCATCTGCAAGGATGAGAGCAGGCTCCCTTATTTGCATCTCTGCCGCTTAAATAATTGCTCAGCAAGCATCTTCCCGAATAGGAGATACACATTGCCCCATGGACAAAGGCCTCAATATCCATATCCTCGGGAATATTTTCTCGAATTTGCTTCACTTCTTGAAAAGAAAGTTCTCTGGCGATAACAACGCGCTTTGCCCCAAGTTTATACCACATACTGGCGCTCATATAATTAGTATTATTTGCTTGGGTAGAGACGTGAATCTCCATATCAGGTACTGCTTCCTTTGCTATGGAAAACACACCTAAATCTGAAATAATCAAAGCATCTGCACCAATTTTTTCAACAGCCTTAAAGTACTCAGCCATGCCTTCAAAATCTGCATTATGGGCAAAAATATTCGCTGTGATGTAAACCTTTGCTCCATGTTCATGGGCAAAACGAATACCTTCAGCCATGGTATCCAAATCAAAGTTTTTCGCTTTGGCTCGCAGACCGTAGGCCTCTCCCCCAATATATACCGCATCGGCACCATATAACACCGCAATTTTTAATTTTTCCAAATCACCCGCAGGAGCCAAAAGCTCCGGCTTATTCAATTTCCACATGTTTCATATCTCCTTCTGTTTCCTTTGTTTTATAACAAAGCGCCATACCATCGCCAATGGGAATGATAGAGGTCTCCAATGCATCATTATGGGTAATTTCCCATAAAAAGGCTCTTAAACGCTTATGAATGGTACGCTGTCTCCTTGGCACACTGTAACGTGTTTGAGCAATTGTACCTCCCTGCAAAACATCATCCACAATCAGAAGCCCTCCCAAGGGCAACAACCGTAAACAATGGGGTAAAAAGCTATGATATTGGCCTTTTGCAGCGTCTAAAAATATCACATCATAGGGGCCCTTTAAGGTTGGCAAGATATCCGCCGCATCCCCTTCCAAAATCGTGATGGTATCCTCCAGACCCATTCGTTTAATATTGGGACGGGCGTCCTTTAGCATAACCTCGAAGCGGTCAATGGTGGTTACTGTTCCACCGGGTTGTAAATATTTACTGATGAGTCCCGCAGAAAATCCAACAGCCGTTCCAATTTCCAACACATGTTTAGGTTTTTTCATAGAAAGCAAAACACTCATCAGTCTGGCCGTCTCCAGAGGAATAATGGGCACGTTTCCTGCATTGGCTTCCTTTTGAATCTCCCCTAGAACACCATCATACATGGGCTGTAGAGTTCGCAAAAAGGTATTCATCGTATCATCTGTTACATAATTCATTTTATTCTCTCCTAAATTAGCTTCCGCTAGCCTTATATTTTTCCTTGGCTTTCAAAAATTCCTCATAAGTTTCACAGAAAACATGATTATCTTTCCCTTTTTCCTCAACCACATAGTAAATGAATTTATTATTCTCAGGATAAAGAGCTGCTTTAAACGCCAACTCACCGGGGTTAGAAATGGGTCCAACAGGAAGTCCTTTCACTTTATAGGTATTATACGGAGAATCCACCTGTAAATCAACGGTGGAGATATCTTCCTTTACAATGCCCATGGCATATAAAACCGTGGCATCCACCTGCAATGGCATTCCATCTTTAATTCTGTTATAAATTACCCCTGCTGCACGAGGACGTTCTTCATCCACCTTAATTTCTTTCTCAATAATCGAAGCAATTATAATCAGCTCATCTAAAGTATAGCCACTTTTCGCCACAGCGTTTTGATATTCCTTTGTATACATTTGCTCAAATCGTTTCAGCATTGCTTGTATCAGTTGGTGTGCAGTGGTTTCTTCCTTAATAAAGTAAGTGTCAGGAAAAAGGTAACCCTCCAGCTTAAACTCTCTATCTGGTAGATTCTTTAAAAAATCAAATTCAAAGGTCCCTGTATTACACTCCGTAATAAATTCCTCAGCAGTGCAAATTCCTTTTTCTTCCACTTTTGCAGCTATCTGCTTTGTTGTAAAACCTTCGGGTATGGTAATTTTCATTTTATCTAAAACTACCCCCGTTTGCAGCAGCTCCATAATTTGTGTTGCATTTAAACCTTTATCTATTTCATAAGTCCCTTGACGATACGTTCCATCAAAGCCATCAAGTCTACTACTCACACGGAAGGAAAGTGTACTTTTTATCAGCTTATTTTCTTTTAAAATCCCAGCGATGTCCGCCGTAGATGCCCCTTCGGGAATTGTTACCATTACGGTTTCACCCGTCAACACAGGTTGTTCCTCCGAAGATTGCATAAAATTCTTTGACAATCCGAATGAAAGAAGGCCAATCACTATGGCGATTGCCAGAAATATCCCCCAGCGAATATTTCTATTTCGCCGACGTTTTTTTTCTCTCAATTTTCGCCGATCTATCTGCCTTTTTCTTCCTCTATCATCATCCATTTTTCTATTCATGGCAGTTCTCCTTTCGTTCCCCATAAATCTGTTCTATTATACAATTTAATTCTCTTTCCGACAACCTTATTTTCTAATCTAAATCTCTTCGTAAAATTCTTTTTCACTTTTCTTAATCATATTGCAGAAAATACGAATCTTGGTATAATAGATAAAGACTCAAAAAAATATATCAATAAAATCTATAGTTTATAAACTGATAGAACAAAAACAACGTTTTTGTGATGGGCACAATTATGTTATCGCCCCACAAAAATTTTTGACGATTACCAAAATTTTATTCCTTTTGAGGCAAAATGATTTATCATGAAAAGGTATGCCACCTACGGAATTTTATTTTGGTTTCTTTTGTGATAGGAGAATAGAATGAATTATCAAGAAAGCATACATTATTTAGAAAAAGAAATCGGTTTTGCATCCTGCCCTGGGTTGGAAAGAATTACCGATTTAATGGAAAAACTAGGGAATCCCGAAAAAAAGTATAAAATCATTCACATTGCAGGTACCAACGGAAAAGGTTCGGCCACTGCACTGCTTTGTTCCATATTACAAGAAGGGGGTTACCGTACCGCAGGCTATACTTCCCCCCACCTTGCAAGCTACAATGAGCGTTTTTTGATTAATGGAGAAGAAATTTCCGACGATGCCTTTGCACGAATTCTTACGAAAACAAGGGATGCTTGCATGGAACTCATCGCAGAGGGAAAAGATGCTCCAACTCTTTTTGAAGTGATTACCGGCGCTGCCTTCCTTTATTTCGCAGAAGAAAATGTTGATATTGCCGTAATAGAAGTAGGACTGGGAGGAACATATGATGCTACAAATATCGTTGAAAACCCTATTCTAAGTGTCATTATGTCCATCAGTATGGATCATACAGATTTTTTGGGAGATAAAATTGAACTGATTGCCAAAGAAAAAGCCGGAATTATAAAGGAAAGTTGTCCTGTGGTGTTGTATTCTCAAGAAGAATTAGTATATAATATTGTTAAGAAGCAAGCAGATTCCTTACATGCACCTCTTTATTGTCCAAAAGAGACGGCAATAAAGATTTACTCTCAAACCATAGAGGGAACTGTTTTTGATGTAAAAAGCCCTTCTTTTGCCTATGACAACCTATATTTACCTTTACTTGGGCAGCATCAAATTCAAAACTGTATTACAATCCTAGAAGCTTGCCAGGTTATTAAAAAGAACGGATTCCCATTAACAGAGTCACAAATTCGTACAGGCATTTCAAATACGTTTTGGGCAGGGAGAATGGAAGTGTGCAAAAAACATCCAATGGTAGTATTAGATGGCGCCCACAATGTTGATGGTATTCGGCAATTGTCTGAAAGTATTGAAACCTATTTTAAAGATAAAAAAATCACCATCATTTTAGGAGTTTTAGGAGATAAGGAATATGAAAAAATGGCTGAGCTGATTATGCCCTTTGCCAGTCAAATAGTATTTACTGAACCCCACAGCGAACGCAAGTTGGATGCTCAAGCATTGGCAAATATGGTTTCTTGCAAGGAACTTCCATTCTACATTGAGCCTGAGCTGGAACATGCATATGAGAAAGCCTTAAAAATAACTGATAAAAATGGTGTTATTTTATGCTGCGGTTCCCTTTATATGATTGGCGCTTTACGTTCTTATATATTTTCCGTTGAATAAGGAGGTTACATTATGTTCAATTTTAAAGATGAACTTTCAAGATATCAGCCCATCCTTGAGTTAGATCAAATTGAAGAGGCTTTACAGCCCAATCAATTGAAAGACTTGGTTGATATTCTCGAACATATTGCTAAAGATAAAAATATCAGTCCTTCCCAAGAATGAACAAAGGAGCGATAAAAATGAGATGTCCAAATTGTGGATTTGATTTTTCCGAAGGCTACCTTTGCCCAAAATGTGGAATTGACACCTTTGTTTTTCTAAAAACCCAGAAGCTTTCAATTCGTTTATATAATGAAGCTTTGGAAGCTGCACGGGAAATGGATCTTTCAGGTGCTGCAGAAAAGCTGGAGCAAAGCCTTCTTTTTGATAAAAACAATATGCAGGCCCGAAATCTTCTTGGGCTAATTTATTGTGAAACCGGCAGAATTGCTGATGCATTAAAACACTGGATTATCAGCACATCACTGGTGAAAGATAATAATCCCGCCGTTGGATACATGGATTTTCTACAGAAAAACGGGCGGGAAATGGAGAAAGCTAACGATGCCGTTCGTATGTATAATCAAGCTCTTCTTTATCTGAACCATGGTAGCGACGATATGGCGATTATTCAATTAAAAAAAGCCATCGACAGTAACCCAGACTTTATTGATGCCTATAATTTGCTCACCCTTTGTTGTATTGAGGAAAATAACTACAAACGGGCTCAGCACTTTATTGATATTGTTTTGAAAAAGGATAAGAAAAATCCAAACGCTTTGAAATATGATAACGTGATCAATAGCGGTGGAACCAGTGGTCTACGCAAAAAGACTCCTCGTTCTGCAGAAATTAAAGAGGATTCCTCACAAAAAACTGTTTCACCGAAAAAAACGGATAGCGCCCCCCCTATGCCAAGATATAAGCGAAAAGAAAAGCAAATCGGCATCTTAGAAAAAAGAGATATTATTGCCTTTCTTCTTGGCATCGTCTGTGCAGCAATTGCAATTCTTGTTTTAATGATGCCTGCTATGAATGAAGCAAAGGATAAATTAATTGTAGATTTACAAACAAAGGTGGATAACTATGCCGGGGAAACCAAGATGACTCCCGATGAAGTTTTAGCTATGAGAACAGAGCTTGAAACCTTGCAAAATGAAAATAAACGCCTACGCAGCGAGGAAACAAAGCAGGCTAATCTTGAATTATTGCAAACCGCAGTGTCACAAATGACTGATAATGATTTTGAAACTTGTGTAGCCACATTAGATCGCATTGATACCATGGGCTTTAGCGATGATGACATTGCGAAATATAATTCCGTTAAAGCAACCGTGTATCCACAGGCCGCAAACAGCCTCTATACCAAAGGCAAAAGTGAGTTTTTAAGCAACAAATTTGCTGAGGCAAAGGTGAGTTTGGAAAGTGCACTAAAATATGCTTCCAATGAAAATTTCATTGATGATGCCTACTTCTATTTGGCAAAAATAGCTGAAAAAGACGAGGACTTGGAGCAAGCAAAAGCCTACTATCAAAAGGTTATATCCGAATATCCTGATTCTAATCAACTTACCAATGCAGAAAACGCCTTAAAAAATCTTTCTGATTAATCCTCAATAACGGATTTTATGTATAAATCAATTGATTTTTTAAGTAAAACCAAGACTTGAAGTACCCGGTGTTTACAAATAATAGTTTACGTAGTAAAAAGCGGTCTTTTCCGGAAGGATAAAGATCGCTTTTTTAAGATTTTAAATGTGCTTTTATGTCTTGCTAACAGGTGCTACATGTTACAAGCCTCTTACTCTAATTATTCTTCTTTCTCGAAGCATTTCTCAATACAATAAAGAGAATGACTAGAAAAGCAATCCCTCCTGATAGTTGCCACTGGTACGCCTTCAAAAACGCTTTGCATATTTCCCAATGACTACCCAAAAAGTATCCTGCACTAATTAAAGCTGTGTTCCATAGTATAACGCCAAAAAAAGTATAGATTAAAAAGGGCACCGCAGACATTTTTGCCAGACCCGCTGGGAATGAAATATAAGTACGGGCGATGGGAAATAACCTGGCAAAAAAAACAGATTCTTTCCCATATTTTTCAAAAATACTTTGAGCTTTTCCCACACCTAAGGCAATGGTTTCAAATCTCCCTGCCAATTTATCAAACATTTTCCCACCAATTCTTCCAATCAAATAACAGAATGTTGTCCCAAACATCCCTCCTATTGTTGCAATCAATATGGTGTAAAAAAGGCTATAGCCATTTATAGCAATAACATAACCAATAAAGGGTAGTAGAATTTCGCTGGAAACAGGAAAACAACCATATTCTAAAGCTGTAGCAACAAAAATTCCCCCTGCGCCCAATTCTAAAATCAATTGCTTTATTGCCTCAATCAAACTCATCTCTTCTCGCCCCCTCCATCTATCCTATGACAAAAGAAAAAGAAATAGGACATTCACCTTTCATAATCACTCATTTTACTAAATGCAATCATATTTTTACCCCTTAACACACTGCTTACTAATTATTTTTTATTTTTCAAAACAAAAAAGCCCACTTGAAACACATCAAATGGGCCTTTCTAAACATTTTAGCTATTTCGGATTCAACTTTTCAAACCCTTATTCTCATTTAGCGCCAAAAGAATTATTCTTCCTCCCAGCCCCAAATTCCTTTTACTTGTGAGAGGTCTCGAGGGCTAAACATATATTTTTCAATCATTTTTACAGGATGATATGCACGCTTTGCCTTGCGCATCCCTTCAATCCCCATATCTTCTTCACGATTGACTAATTCTACGTCCATACACTCATTTTTCACATATTGCTGATTTATCATAGGATAGACACCCTCAAAAGAGGCATCTGCCTTTTCAATATGCACTAATTGCAAATGGGGCTGCAATCTTTCCCCCAGGGTAAAGGCCACAAGTTTTTTCTCGATAAAAATAGCGCCTCCTACCAGATCCAGTTCCTCCATATGATTCAACGCCAGCAAGACAGATTTTCTTTCTTCTTTTAACTCTGCGCTGACTTCCGCTTTCTCCTCTTTCCATTGGTCATAAAGAGCAATACAGTCCTCAATCATAGAAGGTTCCAGCTTTCTATACTCATAGTCAGCGTATAAGGACAGGAATTTATTCACATGGTTTCTTTTTGAATGGAGCTTTTTCCCCGACAGTGTCTCCAGTTTTTCACGTTCATACACATAGTCCCATGCAATATCCGTGGGCTGAATAAACAGCTCAGGACAGGCCTTTTGCATCATTTCGTAAAAGGGTGAAGAGACAGAGCGAATTGTCGGCTCAACTCCAACTTTTTTCATATAATCAATAGTATTATAAACTGCCTTACGATAATTAACAGTTTCACCATATTTGGGTATGGGTGCCCAAAAATAAACGGGAACTCGTTTGAAATCCAGTTTAATATAAAGAACATTGTCCTTTTCTGCATACTCCATCTTCCCATCAGTACCCCAAATAAACATATTTGTAAAGGAAAGGTCAGAGCATTCTGCCCCCCAGGGTTTCGTATAGCTTTCAATCAGCGCTTTTTTATCCAATGTGATAGGATAAAACTGAAAAGCCACATTTGATGTTCTTATCTCAATATTATTTTTTGCAATTTCTTCATTTTTTTGGTTTTTACATAAACATTGTACTCCTGGCATACAATTGCCTCCAATTTTAATATTCATCAATAATATAACATTTACATTTCGGTAAAACCTGTCTAATAGAATCATATCCATCCTGATTCAATATTGTTACAAAAGGGCGAATTTCATCCAAAGATGCATAGCCCATCAAAACACGCAAAAATTGACCTGCCTCCACTTTTATTGCCGGATCATCATGGGTTTTTGTTCCATCAAAGGTAAAAATTCCATTGTTTTCAACAATAATAGGGTCAAAAATATCTACCGCAAAGGGACAGCTTAACTCTAACTTTTTTAGAATCTCTCCAATATTTGAAACCCCTGCCACTCCCTTTGGGCAAACCTGCTTATCCCACTCAGAAGAAACATCCACATCAGGTGGTAGTTTCACGGAAACCTGCCGACCCTCGGCAAAAGAAAAAATTACATTTAACAAAGCATGGTAACAACCCTGATTCGCCACAGCTTCAGGACATATCACTTCGTTTTCCAAAGAATATACAAAAGCATAGCCTTCGATTTCTGCATTCTTTAAAACAATGCATCTGCCCCCATCCGAAGCATAGTCATCACACTTGCGTAAAAAATCTTCCTCAGTACGCTTAACTGCCCCGCTGTAACGCTTACCAATGTTATTATCATACAAAGGGTATAAATCTTTCCATTGTGCCTTATCAAGGAAAGAAACCGCTCTCCCTGCCTTAATGGGTTTATTGCCTTGAATATATACAGCATCCGCCACGGGATAATGTCCATATGCAAAATAACTCTCCAATGTAGCTGGGGTATGCACCACTATGGATACACCTTTTTGATTCAGTAAGTTCATCTCATAGGTGAAAATTTTATGCATATATCCCTTTTTTCTATGTTCGGGATGAGTGGACACGCCGCAAAGCATGGCTCCAACTAAATCCTTTCCACGAACATGAATCGTATAGGGTACAGCTTGCATCCCACTTAAAATTTCACCTTCTTTTTCCAAACAAACGGAATAATCCGGATAAAACCTGTTATGAAAAAGCCAATTGCAAAAAGCATCGCTATCCCCAAAACATAATTGCCAAAGGCGGTAAAAATCCTTTGCATCTGCTTTCGTAGCTACTCTTACAAATTCATTGTCACCCATTGTTTTCACTCAATTCTCTAAATCAAAGTATTTTATCAGGTCAATATTCAAACCTTATGCCCTTCCATGGACACTTATTTTTCAACCAAAACTTAATTTCTATAGGAAAACAAGCAAAGTAGTCCTAAAATAAAGTTTGGTTATGTTCTTCCTATACTATTTTACTAAAGATATTAGAAAAAATCAACTGATAATAATTATCAATAAATAATTTTTTCAATGATTTTTTTGTACACCTTTACAAATTCTTTTTCTTTGCAATGGTTTTCTATTTCCCTAATTGGTATCCATGCAACATCAGAATTTTCATCTTCTTTTATTCTCAGCCTTACCTTTTCATCTGCAATAAGGCCAAAGGTTGCATTAATATGCAAGTGATTCGGGACATATTCTCCCCTTTTATAATGCGCCATAACCGAAAGAATATCCAAGGAGAGTATATCCTGTGAATGAGGAACAGCGGCTGTCACACCTGTTTCTTCTTGCAATTCCTTTAATGCAACAGTCAATAAATTCCCTTCACCATCGGCATGGCCGCCTACGCATGCCCATGTATCAAATATATTGTGCTTAATCATCAGCACTTTGTTCTTTTTTTCATTAAAAACCATGGCGGTTGCAGTTGCATGGGCAAAATGGGAGGTTCGAAAAAGAATCTGATTACCGCTTTTAACTATTAATTCTAGTATCAACTGTTTTTCTTTTTCCTCTTCCATAGTATACGGCTGATAAGCCTTAATTGATTGTAATAGATTCATATTAATCCTCCAAAAGACTGCAACCCTCTTGCCAAATTTTTTTAAAGGCCGAAGGCAATGCATATTCTTTTTCTGCTGTTTCTTTTGTTAACCAAAGAAAGTCTTTATTTTCGTTTACCTCCACCTCAACAAAATAACAACTCATATGCCATTCAATATGGGTAAAGATATGTTTTTGTGTCTTCATATCCTTTATATTCCCGGACAGAATGCCCCACTGGCTTAGTGCTACTGGTAAAGCCATCTTCTGATTACAATTTGGCAACTGCCAAAGCCCTGAGAGGAGTCCTTTACCTTCTCTCTTTTGCAAAGCAATTCTTTTATTATATACCAAAAAAAATACGGATAAATATTCTTTAGTACGTTCTTTTTTGGGGCTTTTCACTGGGAATTGCAATACGGCATTTATTCTGTAAGCCTGACAATATGCCCTCACAGGGCATATTTCACATTTCGGATATCCGTTGGGCAAACAAACCGTTGCGCCAAGTTCCATTAAAGCTTGGGTAAAGTTACCTTCTTCCCCTTCGGGCATCATCAAAGAAAGTTCTTCCTCCCATGCCGTTTTGGTAGATGCTAAGGTAATATCCCTTTTATCTGCTGCCAATCGAGACATTACCCGCAAAACATTGCCATCCACCGCTGCATAGGGCAATGAAAATGCAATGGATGCAATGGCACCAGCGGTATAGGGGCCAATTCCATTTAACTTTCGCAAGGAATGATAGTCCGCCGGCAAAGTTCCTCCGAATTCCTCTACCACCGTTTTTGCAGCTTTTTGCAGGTTTCTTACTCTACTATAGTAACCCAATCCCTCCCATAATTTCAGAAGGGTATCTTCCTGGGTATTTGCCAAAGCCTCAATGGTAGGGCACATCTGCAAAAACCGCTGATAGTAAGGCTTTACCGCTTCCACACGGGTTTGCTGCAACATAATTTCAGATAACCATATATGATAAGGATTTTTTGTTCTTCGCCAAGGTAAATCTCTTGCATTTTCCTTATACCACTGTATCAGTTCCTTTACAATATCCTTAAAATCCTTCATATTAACTCCTTACAAAGATATCTATCAAATACTTATTTTATCGAATACAAAACAGTTTCATATAAGTAGGAAGGATTAATCCTCCTACACTGTTTCCCAATGTCATAACAAGAATTGCCATAAAACAATGTCCATCCCATGCGTTGGACAAACAAAAATAAAACATATTGGCAATCACATGTTCAAAACCACTTAAAATAAACACCATAACAGGAATAAAAACACCCAATGCCTTCAGGGTTGAACCTTCTATATTCCGATATGCATCAATAGCAATAAACATTAACATACCGCATAAAATCGCCAACAAAAAGATACTCATAAAATTATCCCCCAGTTTGACAGCGGCAATTCCTTGAACCCTTTGAATTATAGGAGCATATATTCTTGTATGCTGCACCATCCATGCCAACAAGTATGTACCAACCAGATTTCCAAACCAAGTAATACCCAGCTCAATAAAATACGCAGGCTTTTGGAAAATGAGATATCCAATTTTTCCTGTAAAGAGTTGCAGTTGAAAACAGACGATAGTATACAACCCAATGGCAAACAAAAAACTTCCCAAAACAGGATTTTCTACCGATAAAAAAACTGTACCTCCAATCCCAATTAACATACCTGCAATCGTTGCAGAAAGCAACTGCCTTAACTTTTCCACGCCCTATTTCCTCCTACGAAAACAATATGATTTAGCATACACGATAAAGAAACGGTGTGTCAATATATAGCGTAAAAAATCAATAAGTGCCTATATATGGCATGAATGGTTTCTCTTGCGCATTATCCTTCAATATGATACGATTATTAGAGAAAAATGGAAATTATCAATATACTCAATATCACGGAGGGAAATGTGTATGGATCAAGAACTTTGGAATCAAATTCATTGCAAAGACCTTTTAAAAAAGGTGAGTGATGGCAAAGAAGTAGTCTGGGTAAATGAAAATTTAGAAACTGCACAAAGCGCCTTATCAAAAATTGATATTTCTTCAAAAGATATTGATGACGCGGAGGCACGCTTGGCTCGTTTTGCTCCCTTTATTTTAAAAGCATTCCCAGAAACAGCTAGGGAAAAGGGATTAATTGAATCTCCCTTGACTGAAATTGAAAAAATGAAAGCTCAATTGGAGGCGGAATTTGAAACGACAATACCAGGCAGGCTCTTCCTTAAGCAAGATAGTCATCTGGCTATTTCCGGCTCAGTAAAGGCTAGGGGCGGTATTTATGAGGTTTTGAAGCATGCAGAGGATTTGGCTCTGGAACATGGCATGCTAAAAGAAGATGATGACTATAGCGTTTTTGCTTCTGATGAATTTAAAAAATTCTTCAGCCAATTCAAAATCCAAGTTGGTTCCACAGGAAACCTTGGCATGAGTATCGGTATCATGAGTGCTGTTCTTGGATTCCATGTTATTGTTCATATGTCCGCTGATGCGAAGCAATGGAAAAAAGATTTACTTCGCAAACGTGGCGCCGAAGTTATAGAATATAATGATGATTACAGCAAAGCCGTAGAAGTTGGTCGAAAAAATTCTGATGCAGACCCTACAAGCTATTTTGTTGACGATGAAAACTCTGTAACATTATTTTTAGGCTATGCTGTTGCCGCAAAACGCATCAAAACCCAGTTCGATGCACAAGGCATTGTAATTGACCAGGAGCATCCCCTTTTCGTTTACATCCCCTGTGGTGTTGGCGGTGCACCAGGAGGCGTTGCCTTCGGCTTAAAACAAATTTTTGGCGATAACGTTCACGTCTTTTTTGAAGAACCAACTCAGGCACCCTGCATGTTAGTGGGTATGGCATCTGGCTTACAAAATAAAGTAAGCGTTCAAGATTTTGGTCTGACCGGACAAACCCATGCAGATGGTCTTGCAGTGGGACGCGCTTCTGGGTTTGTAGGAGGTGTTATGACCCACCTATTATCAGGCATTTTTACCCTTGAAGATTATCATATTTATGACTTGATGCGCGATATTGTGAATACAGAGGATATCTTCTTGGAACCATCAGCTTGTGCTTCCTTTTGGGGTCCTATTCAGCTAATGAAAGAGCCCGCAACCAAGGATTATGTAGAAAAAATGGGACTGCTTCCTAAAATGGCAAATGCAATTCATGTTCCTTGGGCAACAGGCGGCAGCTTGGTTCCACAAGAAATCAGAGACGAATATATGCACACACATTTGAAATAAATTCACGAGTGATAATAAAAATAACGGCCATGGCCGTTATTTTTTTACTTAGAATTTATTTATTATAAGAAAAAGCCTTTATTGTTGTATCTGAAATATAATCAAATAAAACAACAGGGCTTTTTTCAGCTAAACCTAGAGAGCAAGGTCTCTTACTTTGTTTGTCAAGGCCTGAGCTATTTCTTATTTTGAAAAAAGTTTTGTGAAATCAAAGGTGGCAAAATAATCCTCAGGAGTCTCTGCGCGACGCAGCAAACCAATTTCTCCGTTTTCCTTCAAAAGAAGTTCAGCAGAACGCAATTTTCCATTGTAATTGTATCCCATTGCATGACCATGGGCACCTGTATCGTGAATGTACACGATATCTCCAATTTCTATTTCAGGAAGCATGCGGTCAATGGCAAATTTATCATTGTTTTCGCAGAGGCCACCCACAACATCATAAATATGGTCACAAGCCTTATCTTCTTTGCCCAATATGGTTATATGGTGATAAGCACCATACATTGCAGGGCGCATCAGGTTTGCAGCACAGGCATCTAAACCAATATATTCTTTATAAATATGCTTCTCATGAATGGCAGTTGCCAAAAGGCTTCCGTAAGGTGCCAGCATAAACCTGCCCATTTCTGTAAATATGGCCACGTCGTCCATTCCCTCTGGTTGCAGCACCTCTTCGTATACCTGTTTCACTCCTTCACCAATTGCCATGATATCACATGCGGATTCTTCAGCATGGTAAGGTATCCCAACGCCACCCGAAAGATTAATAAAAGCTATATGAACATCCAGCTCTCTTTTCAACTCTACTGCTAACTCAAATAAAATCTTAGCCAACATGGGATAATAGGTATTAGAGCTTGTACTACTGGCCAAAAACGAGTGAATACCAAATTGTTTTGCACCTTTCTCCTTTAAAATACGAAAGGCATCTTTAATCTGTTCCTTGGTCATACCGTATTTTGCGTCTCCAGGGTTGTCCATAATATCATTGGAAACCTGGAAAAGACCGCCGGGATTAAATCTACAACAAACCGTTTCAGGAATGTTTGCCAATTTCTCAAAAAAGCCAATATGCGTGAAGTCATCGAAATTGATAATTGCACCTAATTTATTCGCCAAAACAAAATCTTCAGCAGGAGTCATGTTGGAAGAAAACATAATTTCATCTCCAGAAAACTCTAATGCCTCCGCAATCATAAGCTCTGTATAAGAGGAGCAATCCACACCGCAACCTTCTTCTTTTAAAATTTCCAAAATGCCGGGAGTAGGTGTAGCTTTTACTGCAAAATATTCTCTAAAGCCTTTATTCCAAGAAAAAGCACGGTTTACCATGCGGGCATTTTCACGAATTCCCTTTTCATCATAAAGATGGAAAGGCGTTGGATATTGTTCAATGATTTTTTTTGCCTGTTCTAAAGTAACAAATGGATTCTTCATTTGTATAATGCTCCTTTTATGATAAAATTTGTTTACAATTATAACAAACAATCCTGTGCTTTGCAATGACGCTCATAAGAAATATGAAAAAACATTTCCTCTTGTCCGAAAAGGAGTGTATAATATAGTTGTTATTCATTTTTAGCGAGGTTAACTATGAGAGATTATTTGCACCAATTAAAGACAATTAAATTATCCCCAGATATTATTTTATTTGATTTATTTAAAACAATACTGGTCTTTTTGATTGCAACCTCCTTTGCACTTTGTGTAGTGGAAATGAATGTGATCAGTGACAATATTTTTGGGGTCTATATGTTTGGCGTTGCTATAACCTCTGTGATTACCAGCGGTTATATTTGGGGGTTGTTATCCTCTATTGGAGGGGTTATTGCGGTTAACTTTTTCTTTACCTATCCCTTCTTTGCGTTGAATTTTTCCATGTCAGGTTACCCCATCACCTTTGCGCTGCTTCTGCTGATGTCAGTTTTAGTCAGTGCATTAACAACCAGGGTAAAAAAAGCTGCTGTTCTTTCTGCAATGCGAGAAAATCGCTCTGAAAATCTGACAAAAATGAGCAATGCTTTACTCTCCGCCAATACGCTGACTAAAATTATGGAGATTACCGTTGACTTTTTTTCTCAGTCAAATCAATGTAGCGTAATCGGGTATTACGGAGATCCTAAAGAACCGGAAATTAAACTGGTAAAAGCCATTCAAAATAATGATGAACTTATTCTAAACAGCCCTTTGGAATTACAAGTTGCAGAAATTGCTTACTCAACAAATAAGATCTCCGGTGTAACCCTAGAATCAGAGGCTCACAACTGCAAAGGAACCTATATCCCCATTTCCGTGGAAAATAGAGTTTATGGAGTAATCGGCCTTCTTTTTGAAAATCCTGATAGTGTTTTAATGGATGTCTATAAATTTTCTAGTATCATGGTTTTTCAAACTATTTTGGCTATAGAAAGACAGGCAGTTGAAGAAAAAGCTCAGGAAATCTTATTGGAAAAAGAAAAAGAGAAAATGCGAAGCAACCTTTTAAGGGCTGTATCACACGATCTTCGCACGCCTCTTACTTGTATTATTGGTGCTAGCTCAACATTACTTGAAAATAAAGACAAAATAACTGTTGAAACCTTCGATCGTTTACTTCATGACATTCATCATGATGCGCAATGGTTGATTCATATGGTTGAAAATCTGCTTTCTATTACAAAAATTAGCAGCGAAGGCGCAAAAGTAAAAAAACAAGATGAAGTGGTAGAAGAAATCGTTGCTGAAGCCATTTCCAGAGTGCATAAAAGATTCCCTGACGCCTCCATATATGTTTCAGTTCCCCAGGAAATGTTGATTGTACCTATGGATGCGACTCTAATCGAACAAGTGTTGATCAATTTACTGGAAAATGCAATACGGCATTCCCAAACAGTTTTACCTATTGCACTTAAGGTATACAAAGAAGATAATGAGATTATTTTTACCGTTACAGACTATGGAAAGGGCATTGATCCCGCAAGAATAGCCACAATTTTTGAAGGAGATAACGGCACGGCCTCCGTAGATTCTAATCGAGGTTTAGGAATAGGCCTTTCCCTTTGCAAGACTATAATTCTTGCCCATAATGGCAGAATATTTGCCGAAAACCAACCCTGCGGAGGGGCTATCTTCTCATTCGCATTGCCTATGAAAGGAGAATCGTGATATGACTGTAAAATCAAAAATACTAATTGTTGAGGATGAAGATGCCATCAGTAATTTTATGGAAATGACACTTAAAGCCAATAATTACAGTGTGATTTGTGCGAAAAAAGGGAAAGAAGCCTTATCTATGATTCCATCCCACTGTCCCGATTTAATAATATTGGATTTGGGTCTACCTGATATAGACGGAATCACTATTTTAAAAGAGCTTAGAACGTGGAGCTCCACACCTGTTATCGTTGTTTCTGCCCGCAGTGATGAAGCAGATAAAGTTGAAGCTTTGGATATTGGTGCAGATGATTATATTGTAAAACCATTTGGCACCTCGGAACTTTTAGCACGCATTCGTACCGCCATCCGCCACAACACCAGCAACCATTCAGGTCCATCTGAGCATCTTTTTTCTGTAAAACATTTAAAAATTGATTTTCAAAAAAGACTGGTTATCATTGAAGGGAACGAAGTTCATTTAACTCAAATTGAGTATAAAATAGTTTCTTTGTTGGCAAAAAGTGCTGGTCGTGTTTTGACTTATGACGCCATTATTACCGAGCTTTGGGGGCCATATGCAGTAAAGGACAATCAGATTTTAAGGGTCAATATGGCAAACATCAGAAGAAAGCTTGAGAAAAACCCTGCCGCTCCTGAATATATTTTTACTGAGGTTGGTATTGGATATCGTATGGCAGAGGAATAATTTCCCTAATCCGCATAAGCATCTTTATATTACCTATTATGTCAAATCAAAAAAGGCTTCGAAGTCTCAAAAACTTAAAAGCCTTTTTTCAACCTACTTTTAGATATCTTATTCCTCTGTCAGAAACACTTATAATAATGATAACTCAGTTTCCACAATAAAAAAGCCCCATAGGGGCCAAGGGGTTGGAAATATGTACAGGGACTTCTCCCTGTTTAGTGCACTTTCATTTGAAAGCCTTTAATCATTTTTTCATAGCAATCTTGGCATAAATCAAAAGAATCCTGTCTTCCATCTTGTTGCGAAAAATATCCCCATGATTTTTCAGCATGAAAATATTCCTCCCATATCCCCTCTCTAATCTGGGGAATCTCCTTGCCACAGCAGTTACATATAACTTTTGTAATCACTTGACTTTCCTTCGCCTTGATATCGTATTCTTTCATCATTCCGCCCCCCAATTGATTCGCCTTATTTCGAGCTACAATTGCATTTTACCACATGAGATTTCATTTTTCTATATGAAACTGTTTCTAATCGTGGTATCATATAGAAAATAAAAATGACTCCATTGGAATTTAATGTATCTTGTTCCATAGGGGTATCCGGAAAGCAGGTTTTCATATGGAGCAGGGTCAAAGCCCTTTATCCCATTGTACAGTCTGTCCAAGGCATTGCTGTGTTGATCGCTCAGACAATCAAACAGGTTTTTGTCATGCATCCCTTCTTCCAAAAATCGCGTTGGTCAGTACTCATTTTTGGGAAGAACCACCAATCAGCGGAACGAAAGGCTCTGGTACGGTATTTTTTTCCTATTGTAATCTTCGTTGCCTTTTTTGCCAAAATTATGAAATTAGCGAAAATGGATTTGGCAAAGAAGTTACAATTGAGCGTTTGGCAGAAATTTTTTTAGAACAACAGGTAAAGGGTTTGCATAATATCAATTTGGTTTCCCCAACTCACTTTATCCCCCAAATTGCTATGGCACTGCGCTTGGCTAAAAACAATGGACTAAACATTCCCGTTGTTTATAACACCAATGGATATGAATCTTTGGAGGGCCTACGTCTATTGGAAGGGCTTATTGATATCTACCTGCCTGATTTTAAATATTGGGATGACAGAATCGCAAAGGAGTATTCCTCTGCTGAAGATTATTCAAAAATCGTAACGCAAGCAATTCTTGAGATGAGACGACAAGTACCCTACGATATTTTTGATAAAAACGGTTTAATGCAAAAGGGGTTACTGGTTCGCCATCTTGTTCTTCCCTCTAACTATCGTGACAGCTTTAAAATATTAGACTGGATAAAAAATGTCTTAGGATGTGACACCTACGTTTCCCTCCTGAATCAATATACTCCCATGCACCGGGCAGATGAAATAAAAGCTCTATCCCGTAAACTTACTACTTTCGAGTATGATAAAGTTACGGAATATTTCTTAAATATTGGGCTGAAAAACGGTTTTATGCAGAAAAAGAGCGCAGCAACCTCCGATTATACCCCTATCTTCAATTTGGAGGGTGTTGAAAAAAAACTCTGAAAAACGAAAGGAGAACAAACATGGTAAGAAAAGAAAGAGTTGTAACTGTAGAAGGTTTAAGAGATGGAAAGGGCTCCGTTGAGATTCATCACTTCCTGGAAAAAGAAGAATTGATGGGGCACGCAACAATGTATGCTAGGGTTATCATAAAGCCTCACAGCAGTATCGGTTGGCATCAGCACGTTGGTAATACAGAACCCTACGCAATTATCAAAGGCGAAGGAACTTTTATCGACAACGACGGTTCAAAAACCACTGTACGTCCTGGGGATGTCTGTCTCATTGAGGTGGGTCAATGGCACTCCATCGAGAATAATACTGATGAAGATATGGAAATGATCGCTTTGATTATTAACGAAGAAGCAAAATAAAGTTTAAATAATAAAAATGGTACGTTAAATCTTTGTTATAAGACGTAATCCTTATCTAAGAATGCACCATAACAATCTTTTATTGTTATGGTGCATTTTATAAACCTCTTATTGGGAAACAAACTCAACTTTAACTTGCCACCAGTTGTTTAAGTTTTTTACTTTCAAAAATCAAAATCTGCTTATACACACATTATTTAGCCTCATTACTCTTTTTCATTTTAGCAAATCCAACAAAGCTTAATATAAGTTGAATGATTACGAAAGGCGCATAAAGAAACATCGCCAAAATAGATACTGAATATAGGATACCTGCTACCAATGCACCCCATCTTGCTCTTAATGCCCAACCTATCCAAGTAAAAATAACTGCCACTCCAACACATAACATATGGGGCATCACTAACATTGTTGCAAGACCACCAGCAATCGCTTGTGTTTGGTCATCTGTTGCCATCCCTCCCATAAAATATGTAATAAGGTATATCAAATATAATGTTCCTAATATACCGGATACAAGAAGAAGTTTACTCTTCTTAGCCTTTTCTGAAACATTGGTTTGAATGGTTGTTGCTGATTCCATGTTTGTTGAAACTGCCAAATCACCAGAATTAGCACTCATATTATTTTCATTCATTTCTTTCTCCCCCTTAAATAATTATAATTCATAAGATAAAGTGTGTAGCGGATGGAAACCCCATTTCTGATTTTTAAAAGCGATTTAAATTAATGCTAATTCTATATAACTTCGTTTATTGAAATCCATGGCGTTTGGTTTTCCCAGTTTGATGTTTTTGGAATACCGTTAAGAATGTAAATTTTAATATATAAGATGTTTTTATTTACACTCAAAATTGAAATTTCCCATTTATATGGCTAATAACATAATGTCTTTTAATTGGTATTTCAGATTTATACGATTCAAAAAATATTGAAAAGCAATTAATCCCTTAATATAAATGACAAATAATTAACTTTAGATGTTGTTGTAATCAACCTTACTTTAAATTCGTATATAATTTTACAATTAAGTGTATTTATCAGCTAGAAATGCAAAATCTAGCATTAGTCTTCTTAGAATCAGCCATTTTATTTTGTTTTAAGAATATATATCTAGTAGCTTTGTAAAGTTGAACCATGGAAATCTTATACTAATCATAATATATTTTTGCAAATATGTAAATAACTGTATTAAAAAATTATTAGAAAATAAAATAAAATTTATCGAATTAAAATTAATTTATTAACAATCGGTAATTTATTAACGAATGACAATTTGTATTTGGTTCTATTAAAACAACAATCTTTTTCCCCCTACCATTTCATTCATATTAATGAATTTAACAGAAATGGCAGG
>NZ_DALYUL010000002.1:166109-188113 GCF_031981185.1 Anaerotignum sp.
GCAGCGAGTACTCGCTGCCTGCCATTTTAATTCTCTCAATGTTTTATCACTTTATTTCCACCGAAAGGTTCATTTTCTAATTAATTTAGTATACACAAGGTCTGTCAGGAAAGATAATCATTCCAAAACCATTTAATGAAGATAACTTGGTTATCAAGGCTTCGGTACCCTCTTTTTGCTTCCCTTCAATTTCCTCTTTAAATAGAGGAATTAAAGTATAGAAATTAATTTGTGTGCCATCTTTGCCTTGCATTACACTAATTTCTTCTTGCAATGCACCAAGCATCACGCCGCAAAGTGCGGTGCTTTCATCATAAGGAAGATATTCTTCCGAATTGGGAATTGTGTGTCCCCATCCAAGCCAAGTTTGGTATTCATGAGGAAAGCGTGAAATATATTTCATCAGATTCACAGGCCACCATAAACGGTTATCCACTTTGCCATCCTCCGGAAGAGAAAGATTCCATTCTGACGGTAAAAGCAACATCAATTCAGCCCTCTCCAACGCCTTGTATTGAGGCAATAAGTCTTCCGGCAGTTTCATTGCCAACGCACTCATTCCCACGGTATACAAAACATGAAAGTCTTTTTTTGTAGGGGCCTCAAGCAAATGAATATCTATCTGCAAGAGATCCGAAGTTTGTTCATAAAACACACGCTCTTTCCTATCTGGGAACAAAGATTTCATGTGTTTTGCGATTTCCTTGTCATAAGGTGTTGTATGCACCGGTCTTTTTTTCCCTGTGTTCTCGGGTTCCTGATAACGCAGTTCCGAGGTATTTTTCTCATTTTCCATGGTTCATTGCCTCCTTATTCCCCAAATAAAGCCTTGGCAAACTCCTTAGCGTCAAATTTCTGTAAATCATTTATGCCTTCACCTACACCGATATAGCGCACAGGAATTTGCAGCTCACTTTTAATTGCTACCACAATGCCGCCCTTTGCCGTACCATCCAGCTTTGTTAGTATAATTCCCGTAATGTCCGCAACCTCTTGAAACAATTTTGCTTGCTGTAATGCATTTTGCCCTGTGGTTGCGTCCAAAACCAAATATACTTCTTTATGGGCATCAGAATGCTCCCGTTCTATTACCTTTCCAATTTTACGAAGTTCTTCCATTAGGTTCTTTTTGTTATGCAAACGACCTGCGGTATCGCAAATCAGAAGGTCACGCTTTTGATTCCTTGCCGCATGAACAGCATCATAAACCACTGCCGCCGGATCGGAATTTTCCGCCTGCTTAATGACCTCTATCCCTGCCCGTTGTCCCCAGACCTCAAGCTGGTCAATGGCCGCCGCACGAAAAGTATCTGCCGCCGCAAGCAAGACAGAGCGCCCCTCTGCCTTATAGCGGCTTGCTAATTTACCAATGGTAGTGGTTTTACCAACGCCATTCACGCCTATCACAAGTATTACCGATGGATTCGGCAAGCTTTCTTCCTGCTGTACCCCTTCAGATAAAATTGCAGTAATTTCATCAGCCAGCATTCCTTTGATTAAAGATGGATCTGTTGTATGTTCACGCTTTACTCGTTTGCGCAAGTTTTCTACAATATTCATTGTAGTCTGCACACCCATATCCGCCATTATGAGGGCTTCCTCCAGCTCTTCAAACAGCTCTTCATCAATTTTAGTAAATCCGCCCAAAACTGCATCTACACCGCCCAAAATACTCTTTCTGGTCTTATCTAACCCAGCCTTTAGCTTTGCAAAAAAGCCCATCTTTTTTTCTTCCTGCTCTAGCTCAGTTGGTATTGCAATCTCTTCTTCAGGAGCCTCCGTAGCAGTATGCTCTTCTTGCAAAGTCTCCTCTACGAAGTTAGTTAATTCCTCTATAAATGCCTCAGCTTCCTCTGGATTTTCGTCAGAAAAACATTCCCCTTCAGCCGTTGTGACCAGAAGTTCCTCTTCACCATTGGGCTTTTCCAACATGTCAGCAGCCAAATCAGAAAGTGCTTCGATAAAGGCAGCCCCATCTTCTTCATTCTCAGGAACAAAGGTTTCTCCGTCCTCAGTGGTAATTTCAACTTCTTCTTCCTCAGAGGCATCCATTTCGGTCTCAGCTTCTACATATAAAGAGTCTTCATTCCCTCTGAAAATTTGAACTTCTTCAGACCCCATGGCTTTACCAACAGCTCGATTGACAGCTGCTGTTTCTTCCAAGTCTTCATCCATTTCTAAAATAATTTCTGCTTCTTCTGATTGAGGTGTTTCAACCTCGATTCCATCTAACTCAAATACGCCTTCTTTTTGTGCTTCTACCAAAGGCTCATCCTTTGTTTTTTTCTTTAAAAAATCAAATAATCCCATTTGTTTTCACCTCTAAAACCTTACGTCTAGAAAATTTTATTGTAACCAAATTTCATTCCCAAACTTCTTTTGCAAGGATTCCCTACATGGCATCCTTTTGTTGCTCAGAAAAATCTACGGAAATCATTTTTGAAATGCCCTTTTCTTGCATCGTTACACCATACATCACATCTGCATACTCCATGGTACCCTTTCTATGGGTAATGACAATAAACTGAGTATCCTTTGCAAATTTCTTTAAATACTGGGCGAATCTGCTCACATTAGCATCATCCAAGGCAGCCTCAATCTCGTCCAGTATACAGAAAGGCGACGGCTTTAGATGCAAAATAGAAAATAAAATTGCAATGGCAGTCAATGCTCTTTCCCCACCAGACAACAGCTGCATATTCTGCAAATTTTTGCCCGGGGGCTGAGCAATAATTTCAATGGGGGATTCAAGCACTCTCTCTGTATCCAGCAACCTTAAGTATGCCTTACCACCACCAAACATCTCTTGAAAAACACGGCTAAAGCTTTCAGAAATCAACTGAAATTGTTCTCTAAACTGTTTCTCCATTAAAAGGGAAAGCTCTTCGATAATACCTCGAAGTTTTTCTTCTGCCTCCAAAATATCTGCTCTTTGTTGTGTTAAAAAGGCATATCTTTCCTTCACCTCTTTATATTGCTCTATGGCACCCACATTGACATCCCCCAAGGAGCGGATGTCTCCTCTGATTTCTTTCACAGGGCGACTTTTCAAGTCCTTCTGCTTATTTGCCGTATATTCCAGTGCCATACGGTATGTCATTTCATATTCTTCCCACATTTGCGTGGTAATGCGCATTTTTTCTTCTTCCAGCCGTTCGCCTTTTGCGCCAAGGCGGAATAATTCATTCTCCATCTGTCTTGATGCTTCCCTTAGGTCTATTCCTCTTTGCTCCATAATTTCTGCTTCCTGAGAAATTTTATTCTTTTCCTCAGTGGTTTTTGCCAGAGCCTCTTGCAAGTCAATCATCTGCTTGTCCAACGCAACAGACTCCTCTTGCAACACTGCTTTTGCTTCATCTTTTTTCTCAGCATTTTCTCCAAGAGCAATAATTTTTTCCTCATCCTGTTTTATTTGATGCAACAGTGTTTGAATTTCTTTCTGCAAGCGCAGAACCGATTCTTCTATATTAGAAATATTTTGCCCATTCTTGGAGAGTCCTATTTTTAAAGAGGTGATTTCAGTCATTACGGTGTCTCTTTTACCTTTGTCATCGGTTAAGTTATCCTGAAATTGCATCAGCGCCGCACTTACTTGCTCTACCTTACTCTCAGAGAGCGCCAGTGCCTCTTTACCGTTTTGAATATCCTTTTCCGTTCGTAGAAGTTGCTCCTGAAGCTGACTTTCCTCCAAAAGAACTAGTTTTAAACGTTCTTGATTCTCCCTGATATCACTGGATGTTTTTTCACGATCCCCATGACTGCTATTCAAGGTTACGGTCATTTTTTGCAGTTCCATTCTTTTTTCCAAAATCTGCTCTTCAATCTCCGCCATATCTTCTTGGAAAAGGGAGAGTTTCTCCTGAAGCTGTCCAACCAACTTGCCCGTACTTTCCATTTTTTCCTGTAAAGTACGAATCTCTCTTCCGCGGCTGAAAATATGAGCCGCCTTTTTCTGTTTTGAACCACCTGTCATTGCACCACCGGGATTTAAGATATCGCCATCCAAAGTGACCATTTTATACTGATGCTTGTATTTTTTCGCCAGTATTACAGCTTGCTCCAAATTATCCACAATAATGGTTCTACCCAATAAATTCTCTGCAATTTGGCGATATATTCCATCAAAGGCAATCAATTCATGGGCAACGCCAATTACCCCTTTCTCATCTAAAATAGGGGGTCTGCCTTCGAAGGTACGCCCCTTGATAGCAGAGATAGGCAAAAAGGTTGCTCGCCCCAAGTTATGATGCTTTAAATAGTTAATTGCTTCTCTTGCATCTTCTTCGGTTTTGGTTACAACATTTTGCATTGCCCCGCCCAAAGCCCCTTCAATGGCCACCTCATAGCGTTCATCAACTTTAAGCAATTGCCCTACAGCACCGCAAATTCCTCTTTTTTCTTTATCCGTTAAGTTCAAAAGGCTCTTAACACTATGGAAAAACCCTTCATTTTCTTTTTCCATTTCCTTCAAAACCGACAATCTGGATTGGATATCGGAAAGCACTTTTCCTTCCGCAGTAAGATATCCTTGTGCATCTTCCTTCTCTTTTTGGGCTTTTAGCTTATCTTTTTCCAATACAAGAAGTCCTTTTTCCATAAAAGATGCATGCTCTTTTATCTCCGTTTCTTGCTTATCCAAAGCTTGTATATGTACTTCAAGCTGGTGAATCCGGCTTTCTAATTGATTTTTTTCCCCTTGCAACCGTTCCATACGGTTTGAAAACTGCTCCTGCAAGGCTTCGCGTTTTGCAATTTCACCCTTAGCCTCTGTCCCTGCCTTAATTTGTTGAAATATTTCATCCTTAAAATTTTCGGCTTGGTTTTCATCCTGATGCAAACTGGAATTTAGCGACGCATATTCCTGTTCTAATTTAGAAAGCTGACCCTGCTGAAGTTCCATTTCAATGCCAAGGGCTGTAATTCGGCTGTTACAAAGCTCCAGCTGATTTTGGTTTTCGTCTTTTTGCTCTTGCTTTTGTAAGATTTCCCTCTGTATTCTGGCCAGATTGGATGCATCATTTTGCTTCTGCTCCTCAGTCAGACGGATTTCACCTTCTTTACGTTCTTTTTCCGCCCGAAGTTCTGCTATTTCTTGATTTTGCTGTTGCAAAAATATATCCAATTCTTCTAATTTTATTTTGAGTTTTAGAATTGTAGCTTTATCTTTTTCCTCTTGGGTCTGATGCTGTTTTAATTGCTCTTCCGCCAGAGCCTTATCTTCCAATATCTTAGAAAGGCTTTGCTCCATTTGAGTTAAATCTCTACAAAACGCCACAATCTCTGCTTCTCTCAATTCTTCCTTAAAAATCAGATAGCATTTTGCCTTTTCGCTCTGCTCCTCTAAAGGTTCCAATTGGACTTCAAGCTCTCCGATAATATCGTCCACACGAAGGAGGTTTTGCTGCTCTCGCTCCAGCTTGCTTGCGGCCTCGTTCCGTCGGGTTTTGTATTTTACAATTCCTGCCGCCTCTTCAAAAATGCGCCGCCGCTCATCGCCTTTTGCACTTAATATTTCATCTATTCTACCTTGACCTACAATGGAATAGCCTTCTCGCCCTACACCGGTATCCATAAAAAGCTCCTGAATATCCTTCAAACGGCAAGCTGTACCGTTAATTCGGTATTCACTCTCCCCTGAACGGAACACTCTTCTGGTAACCTGTACTTCCGTATATGCCAAGGGCAGCTTTTGGTCTTGATTATCAATAGTTATGGAAACCTCAGCAAAACCAAGGGGTTTTCTGTTTTCTGTTCCCGCAAAAATAACATCCTCCATTTTGTCTCCACGAAGGCTTTTTGCTCTTTGTTCCCCCAAAACCCAACGTACCGCATCGGAAACATTGCTTTTTCCACTGCCGTTGGGGCCGACCACAGCCGTTACACCTTGGATAAATTCTAGCTTCACTTTTTCGGGAAAGGACTTAAAGCCCTGCAGATCCAATCTTTTTAAATACATCGCTGCACCTCGTTTACTTGGATTACATGATTAGTCTTCCGCCTACCATGGTATAAATCACTCTGCCTTGCACTTCCCAATCTGCAAAGGGTGAAAATTTCGCTTTGGAGGCAAAATGCTTGGGGTCGATACGGTAGCCTTGGCGCAAATCCACCACAATAAAATCTGCATCCATGCCTTTTGCAATGCGTCCCTTATTTTCCAGCTTTAATATCTCCGCCGGCTTTGTGCTCATCATCTGAACCAAATCAGCAAGAGAAATCAGCCCAGTTTTCACTAGACCTGTATAGCTTAAAGAAAATGCCGTTTCCAAAGAGGAAATGCCATAAACCGCACTGGTAAAAACCTTATTCTTATCCCCCTCATTGGAAGGACTGTGACCTGAGGCAATGACATCTATGGTGCCATCGGCTAGACCTCTTTGGATTGCCTCCACATCCTCATTGGTTCTCAACGGAGGGTTTACTTTTGCAAAGGTATTATAGTTATCCACCGCTTCCTCTGTCAAAAGAAAATAGTGGGGGCAAGTTTCGCCTGTTACCTTAGCCCCTCTTTTCTTTGCCTCTCGAATAAGCTGAACGGAGCCCTTTGTGCTTACCTGGGCAATATGCAGTCTTGCTCCTGTGTTTTCTGCTAAAATAATGTTTCTTGCCACCACAACCTCCTCAGCCTCTCGGGGCATTCCCGCTAAACCAAGATAAGAGGCAGTAAAACCTTGGTTCATTACACCATTTCCTGATAAACCTCTATCTTCACAGTGGGTAATTACAGGCATATCAAACATTTTCACATACAGCATAACATTTCGCAAAAAGGAGGCCTCATCGGTAAATTCATCCCCATCGGAAACCCCTACAATGCCGGCGTTATACATCTCGCCGATTTCTGCCATCTCCCGTCCTTTACAGCCGATAGACATGCTTCCGTAAGGATGTATATTTACCAATGCTTGGCTCTTGGATTTCGAAACAATATATTCCACAACCGTTTTGTTGTCAATCACAGGATTTGTATTTGGTTCACAAGTTATAGTGGTAAACCCGCCCCTAGCGGCACTACGAGAAGCCGTTTCTATATTCTCTAAGTACTCAAACCCAGGGTCGCAAATGTTGCAGTGCATATCAATCAAACCAGGCAAAACGGTATTTCCACCTAAATCCATCATTTTTACATTGTCTTTGTCTATGTTTTTTCCAATTTCCTCAATAATGCCATTTACCACATAGATATCGTACAATTCTTTTTCTTGAAATTCAGGAGATACCACATGACAGTTTTTCAGCAGGGTTTTCATCGAAAGGCACCTCCCATCTGTGTTAGGATATAATAAATTGCCATTCGAACGGCAACACTGTTTGCAATTTGATCATTGATAATACATTGAGGGCCATTAATAACACCCGCAGAAATTTCAATTCCCCTACGAATGGGCCCGGGATGCATTACGATGGCATCTTTTTTCGCATAACGAAGCAAAGCCTCATCAATACGGAAAAATCTCTTATATTCATCCAAAGAAGGCAATACCATGGTATTTTGGCTGTCCTTATGCATCCGCGTTGTTAAAATAACATCGGCGTTATTCATGGCTTCCCGGGCATCATAATAAACATCTACTCCAAACTTTTCAATCTCAGGAGAAATTAGAGTAGGTGGCCCCGAAACACGAACTTCAGCCCCCAACTTTGTCAACGCCCAAATATTACTTTTGGATACACGACTATGGATTAAATCCCCAATCATAGCAACCCTAAGGCCTTCAAAACCACCTTTTTGCTCTTTTATCGTCATCAAGTCCAACAAGGATTGACCGGGGTTTTCGTTAAACCCATCCCCTGCATTGATTACAGAAGCATCCACTGTTGTTGCTAAAAGCTGGGGCGCCCCTGCTATTGGATGACGCAGAATAATAAAATCCGCACCCATTTGGTCAACCAATTGCCCCATATCCACAAGGCTGTCAAACTCTTTATTTTGGATAGAGCTGGTCATATCTACCACACTGGCACTTAAATGCCTTGCTGCCAATTCATAGGAAAGCTTGGCCCTTGCACTAGCCTCATAGAACAAAATAATCACAGATTTTCCTCTTAAATGGGGAGAGGTTTTATTTTTTTGACTTAAAATATATTTCATAGTTTCTGCTGTACCAAGTATATAGCGAATATCATCCGCAGACAGGTCCTTCAGACCAAAAAAATCCTTTTTTATCAGCGGCATTTCCTGACCCTCCTAATTTTTAACCTTTTAAGCGCATAAGCAGTTTTTCATAGTTTTCAGGCAAAGGTGCTTCAAATTCCATATACTGCCCTGTTGATGGATGGATAAAGCCCAAAACACGGGCATGTAGTGCCTGTCCCTCCAAATGGAATGGTTGTTTTTTTGGTCCATATACCGTATCTCCTAAAAGGGGATGACCGATAAAGGTCAAATGAACGCGAATTTGATGGGTTCTGCCTGTTTCCAGCTGAGCCTCGATAAGCGTAAAATTCCCCATGCGTTCCAATACCCGATAGTGGGTAACTGCTCTGCGGCTGTGCTTTTGCGTCACCGCCATCTTTTTTCGGTCTAAGGGATTTCGACCAATGGGCTGATCCACGGTACCTTCATCTTCTTGGAATCCATTAAAAACAATGGCATTGTATTTTCTTGTAATACTATGATCCGCCAATTGCTCAGCCAACGACTGGTGGGCCATATCATTTTTTGCAATCATCAAAACTCCAGAGGTGTCCTTATCAATGCGATGAACAATTCCCGGACGCTTCTCACCATTGATTCCCGAAAGCTCATCCCCGCAGTGATACATAAGAGCATTCACAAGGGTACCCGTAGTGTGCCCCGGTGCAGGATGAACCACCATTCCCTGAGGTTTATTTACAATGATAACATCCTTATCTTCATACAAAATATCCAATGGGATGTTCTCAGGCAAAATTTCTACTGTCTTTGCCTCAGGAACCTCTACATCAATAATATCTTTTCCCCGCAGCTTATAGTTCGCCTTTACTGCGGCACCATTTAACTTGACATAACCTTCTTCAATCAGCCTTTGCACACCGCTTCGAGAAAGGTCATCAATGTTTTCTGTAATAAAAACATCTATGCGACTGCCAATGTCCTCTCGCTCCGCTCCAAATGTAAAATAATCCATATTATTCATCCTTCTTTTTTTCTTCCGGCTCTTTTATGACAAACAAAATCAAAAAGGCCAATATACATACACCGACAACAACATAAATATCTGCCACATTAAATACGGGGAACCTAAAAAAAGAAAACTCAAAAAAATCCACTACATAGCCACGATAAACTCTATCAATCATATTTCCCATTGCTCCGGAAAAAATAAGAATCATCACCATACGTACCATCTGATATTCTTTAGTTTTCGGCAATTTATTGTAATAATACAATAAAGCCACTGTAATCACCACTGTTAAAAGCAATATAAACCAACGTTGCCCCGAAAACATACCAAAGGCAACCCCCCTATTTTCCACAAAAGTAAAATCCAAAAAACCTTTTATAAAAACCATGGAGCCAATAGGCTTAAGGTTTGTTAGCGCCAAATATTTTGTTGCCTGATCCAATCCAATTAAAATTACCGCTGCAAATGCAGGTATCAACCACATAATTCTGTCATCCTCTTATTCGTTATTTTTATATATAGTTCCCATTCCCATAACTGCTATTTAAGAAAGTTTCCTGAAAACTTTCCGTTGGAATCAAAATAAAACCTTCTCAATCATATAAAAAAGTGAACTGTGTAAAATGCAAAATAGCCGTGGCAGCAAAAATGCTTAGTCACAGCTTATTTCAGTCGCCCTGGGGATTTGAGAAACTTTCCTCAAACCGCAGAAAAAGCGGCTTCCGGCAATCATACGTTGTCCACCGCTTTTTGGCTTATTATTCACTTGCCTTTCTCACTTCATCCTTTTCCGCAAGGATTTCGTTCTTATCCAGCAATTCAATTTCTGCATATAATAAAAGTTTCACTCTGGTACGCATTAATTCATAACGATTTTGCAAAGCAGCCATTTCCTGTTCTAATTCGTAGGTTTTTGTTCTTGCGCTTTGTAAAATTTCCTCTGCTTGAAGCTTTGCGTTTTGTATAATTGCCTCACTCTCTGCCTTTGCTGCTGCCTTTGTTTCCTCTGCTGCGGCTTCTGCTAGGGTTAAGGTGCGTTCCAAGGTTTTTTGTAAATTGGTAATTTGCTCCGTTTGGGAAGATGTTTCTTCTACCTGAACCTTCTCATTTTTTGTTTCGGCATAAAGCCTTTCATAATCCTCGTAAAGGTCATCCAAAAAGGTGTCAACCTCTTCCGGAGAATACCCAACGGCAACTTTTTTAAAATCCTTGGTAGCAATGTCATTCGGTGTAATCACGCAAAATCCTCCTCATCTAAACGTACACTTCTAATTCCAGACCGATTCTGTCTTTTTTCGTTCTTCCGCCAACTTCCCCTACGCGGAAGCGGCCAAATCCTCGGGCAGAAACCATATCTCCTGTTTTTAATATGTAAGATGTATTTGTGACAGCAGACCAATTTACGTTTACTTTTTCTCCTGTAATTAAGGTCTGAGCCTTTCCCCTTGAGAGACGCAAAGCATCGGCTAATATGACATCCAACCGCATGGACGCCACCGTTACACGGCGGGTTTCCGTACGCTTTGGTGCCAAAACCTCAGCTTTATCCATCTTCGATACCGTTACCGCTGTTTTTGAAACCTTGTCCAAATTGGACTGTATATATTCAGCCATTTCCGTTTCAGCAAAACATACTCCGCCATCCTCGGAGACCAAAATATCTCCGATTTTCCCTCGCTCAATCCCAAGTCCAAGAATAGACCCGAGATAGTCACGATGACTTAAATCCTTTTGTCCAAACTTTTTGCTTTTTGGTGCAATTTTTAAAGCTAGAATCGGAAAACTTTCGTAGGAAAGAAATCCTTCACTGGGTGCAAAGCCAAGCATCATTCGCTCCGCATCTTCCACACCGCCAAAGGTAAGTATCTCAATATTTCCAAGGCTTTTCATGCGCTCTAAAAACCGCTCACATTTTGCCCTATCCATAAAATCCGTAAACTGTACCTCGTGGCGCTTTAAAGAAAAAAACACCTGATCTAACGCATTGGCAAAAAGTAGACGCTCCTCTTGATCCTGAATGCCTTTCATCATCTGCTGCTTATTCACAGTATCACCCGTTTCTTACAGCATGGTTATCAAGCTTAAAATCAACTGCTTCACAAGCATCATTAATATCAAAGCAATGATAGGGGAAAAATCCAGCATCATTCCACCACCAAGGGGGGATTTATCCAGCATTTTGCGGCAGGGCCCCAAAATTGGTTCTGTCATGTTATACAGAAACACTCCAATTGGATTGTGAAACCCCATGGGCAGCCAAGAAAGAATGATGCGCCCAAATATTAAAAGCTCCATTACATAAAAAAACATGTCAACAGCTTTCATTAGTAAAAATTGTAAGTTTTCCAAAATTTTATACCACCTTATCTAGCACTATTCACCCACGGAAGAATTACGCCCTTTGTCTTCAGCTCTTCTTTAAAATCCCCCGAGATATCCACATTTGCAGGAGCAATTATGAATATATTATTGGCAACTCTTTGAATGGAACCTTCCAAGGAATAGCAAGTACCACTCAAAAAGTCCATAATACGCTGGGCAATGGGATACTCAACCTTTTCAAGGTTTACAACAACAGGTCTTTTTGTTTTAACCTGATCGCAAATTTCCTGGGCATCCTCATAACAGCTGGGCTTAATGATTACAACCTGCATCTGCACATTTGTGTTAATGCTATAAACCTGAGGACTTCCCTTTGGCATAGGTTTACGAGCTGCCTGAGCAGAATAATCCATTTCTCTGGGAACTTCACGCAAACCATAACTACTGGAAACCGCTTCCCTTACAGGAACATCATATTCCTCATCTTCATAATACTCATCGTCATCATATTCACCAAACATTAAATCCTTCATTTTATCTAATAATCTAGCCACTTGTCTGCTTCCTCCTAATCGCTACATTCTTTATTTTTCTTTATTTGGAGTAATCTCTTGCACCAAAAATACCAGTGCCCACCCGAACAATGGTTGCACCTTCTTCAATGGCAACTTCATAGTCGCCAGTCATTCCCATGGAAAGCACGTCCATTTTTATATTATCAATTTTTTTTGCATTGATGTCAACCTGTAATTGTCTCATCTTATGGAAATATTCCCTGTTATCTTCCTGATTTTCTACAAAAGGTGCCACTGTCATCAGGCCTCTTACGCGCAAATGCTCCATCTTTGCAAGGATTTTGACGAACTCTAATGTATTATCGGGAGTAATGCCAAACTTACTTTCCTCATCAGCCATATTTACTTCCACCAAAATGTCCATCACAATGCCTTTGGCCGCTGCGCGCTTTTCAATTTCCTCTGCAAGCTTCAAACTTTCCACAGAATGAATCATGTCTACTTTATCAATGATGTATTTTACCTTATTTGTCTGCAAATGTCCAATTAAATGCCAATGGACCCCACCACCCATGGGTTCGTACTTATCCATAATCTCTTGAACTTTATTTTCACCAAGTGAGGTCAAGCCGCATGCCACAGCTTGCTGAATGGTTTCAACAGACTGCGTTTTGCTCACTGCCAAGAGAAGAATATCTTCCCTCTTTCTGCCGCTTCGTTGGGCAGCGGCTGCTATCTTTGATTCTACCTCTTTGATATTTTCTGCAATATAACTCATTTTCGTCTTTCCTTTCTTATTAATAAAGGTTTTGTCCCTCTTTAATATTTTTTGCATCGGATACGATCAAATCATAAGCCTGCAAACCATAGGTTGTCCCCGAGCGAATGATTGCGTATTCTTGATTTTGATCTAAAATATCTATGGTCACAAATTTTGCCATGGAACTGTTTGCAACATAAACACCGGTTCGCGGTGATAAGGCTGAAACCGTATAATGTGTGGCTTTCTCACCTGTTCCTTGCAAAATAACATCACCCAATTTGAGCTCACCGTTTTGATCGATATAAACGTTTGTATCATCATAAGAAATAACGGAAATGCCTATAAATTTAGCATTGCTGCCGTTTACAAGAAGCACCCCTGTATTCCCCATGCTTTCCTGCATACATTCCCTTGGTATACTGATAAGAGATTTTTCAACTATGGCATCATTAGGCACCTTGAGCCCTTCCACAACTGCCCCAGCCAAATAAAACTCCAAAACCCTTCTGTTGATGAAACGATCCATCTGCTCATAAGTTGAAAAAACCACCTTTGTTTCTTTTTCTCCTACTTCTGTGGACTCAATTTTGGCATTAATGGGAACTACCTCATCATCCAAAAGTAAATTCAGTGTTTTTCCGTCCCCCTTCGCCCAATTTACAGTTGCCGAATTGGGTAGAAAAGCAACCATATACCACTGATTGCTTGTCACAATTTTAAACAAAGGATCCCCTTTAGAAACAGCTTTCGCCTTTGAAATATATTTGGTTTTGCTATCACCAATCTGTTTTTTCGTAATCCCTTCCAAGGTCTTTGAAGTAAGGGATTCCTCCAATCCATCGTAGCTTAGGGCTAAAACGCCACTTATCTCCGCCCGCAACGCACTCATATTCTGAGCCAATTGCTGCTCATACTGAGATTTTTCCTCCGTCAATTGAGATAGACTGTCAACATTTTCTGTCAACCAAATTTCATTTCGTTGTGTCATAAAGGATTGTACTTGATCTTTCATGTTATAAAGATAGCTTGCGTCGGATTTCATAGATTTTCCTGCATAGGAAACGATCACACGCTGTATGTTATCTTCAATTCTGGAAATATCTTCTGAAAAAGCCGATAAATCCGAACGACTTTTCTGATTTTTTAGAATATTTTTATCCAGCTTTTCTAATTTACTTTCTATTTCTTCTGTAGAGTTTGTATCCTTTACCGTACAAACCACGGCATTTCTTGAAATATACTCACCCTCGGTAAACTGATAAAAAGGCTGTCCCGCCCGATTGCTTTGAACCACATATTCATCTCGCACAATCAAGCCTGTATAACGTGCAGGAGTATCAAGCCCGCCATAACCAACCGTCTCCATATTTATCTCTGATCTTTTGGTAGACATGGTCAGCATTTGTCCAAAAAGATAGATAGCAATTACCCCGAACACAAACATAGGTAAAACTCGGCTGACCCGAAGACGTCGTGTTCTTTTTCTGGTTTTTGGTACTTCTCTTTTAGGTGAAACTTTCGTTCTCACTCTACCATAGCTCTCTTGTCCTTTGGAAGAATCCATCCTATAGACATTTTCTTTGGAAGGATATACTTTTTTAGGGTGGGGTGTCTGCCTATTTGGTCTTTGTCCACCCCTTTGGGGCTGCTTTTTTTTTCTATTCTTTGAGGAATCTTTTTGCATTGAAATCCTCCTTATCAACGTTATCAAAGAAATTCTATCACAACATTATATAATATATTTCATAGAAGGTAAACAAAAAATAATCCATGATGTACCAGTGCTTCCTATTCTTTGACAAAACCCCTCTCAAAATGAGCTAAACAGACTATTGCTTCTTAAATTTTCCGAGAAGTTTTAGGTATAAATAAGCCACGCAGTAAAATGCGTGGCTTCAGCTTCGCTCTTTAGATATACTCATTTTTTACATTTTGCTGACAGTTTCCTAACTCTAATGAATGCATGGAGTTTCCACCTGCCTTTGATCCAGATAGCATTCCATCATAGATTGAGAACATTAAAAATTGCCCCTTTGTTGTCATCAAAATAAAACTTCAAATAAAAGTGTTTAAATCCCATTAGTTTTTCATGTGAATGGCCCGTTTTTCTACGTTTAAAGCCGCTTCTCTCATGGTTTCTGTCACTGTAGGGTGAGAATGAATGGTGGAAATCAACTCTTCCGCCGTTGCCTCTAAACGAATTGCCAAAGCACCCTCTGCGATTAAATCCGTTGCCCTTGGGCCAACAATATGCATACCCAATATTTCTTCATGCTTCACATCGGTGATAATTTTTACTAAACCTTCCCCACCATTTAAAATGAGCGCCTTGCCATTGGCTGACATAGGGAATTTTCCAACCTTATATTCAATCCCCTTTTCTTTGCAGGCTTCCTCTGTGAGACCTGCACCTGCGGCTTCAGGCATCATATATACACAAGTAGGGCTTGTGCCTTCCTCATAATAAGAAGTGTGTCCACATATATTTTCTGCCGCTACTTCTCCCATAGCAGATGCTGTATGGGCAAGCTGGGCATAGCCCTTTACGCAATCTCCAATGGCATATACTCCGGGTACATTGGTTTCCATTTTTGTATTCACGAGGATGCGTCCATTATCATGTTGAACGCCACCCACTTCTAATTTCAAGTTAGCTGTATTAGCACGTCGTCCAATTGCCACTAAAACTTTCTCTCCTTCGAAAGCAACCGTATTGCCATCCTTATTCTTGCAAATTACCTTTGCACCAACAGAGGAGGCTTCTATAGCCTGTACTGGGCATTCCAAATGGAACTCAATCCCCATTTTTTTCATATGGCTAACACTTACCTCTGTGATCTCCCGATCCATCATTGGCAGCATATGGGCAACGGCTTCGATTACCGTGATTTTTGTACCAAAAGCTGCATAAGCACAAGCCAATTCCAAACCAATAACGCCACCGCCAATGACTACCATGGATTTTGGTAATGCCTCCAGACTAAGAGCACCTGTGGAATCAATACAATTGGGGTTTTCCTTTAAACCGGGTATGGGAGGGGCAAAATTAATGGAACCAGTGGCCAAAATGATGGCATCTCCCTTTATTTGTTCCTCTTTCCCGTCAGCTTTTTTAACCAACAGCGTTTTTGGTGCAACAAAGCTGGCTTCTCCATCAATCTTTTTAATTTTGTTAAGCTTAAATAGGCCCGCTACCCCTGAGGTTAATTGTTTTGATATTGCATCCTTATGGGCCATGACCTGAGAAAAGTCCACACTCAGTCCTGTTGCGTTTATGCCCAATTCTTTGCCTTGATGCTTCATTTGTTCATACAGCTCTGCACTATGGAGCAAGCTTTTTGTAGGAATACAACCAATATTTAAACAAGTGCCTCCCAAGTATTCTTTTTCAACTACGGTTACGTCTGCGCCTAATTGTGCCGCTCTGATTGCCGCTACATAACCCCCTGGGCCGCCACCCACAATAATGATGGATTTTTTATCAGATTTCTGAGAAGGTTGAGAAGGTGAAGATTCTTTTTTCAATGGTGTTTCTTCCTTTTCCCTTGCAGCCTTTTCTCCAATGCTTTCCCCCGCCTGACCAATGTATGCAACAACGCTTTTGCAAGGTGCTGTTTCGCCAGCAGGGCAAACAATTTTCAGCAATACACCTTCTTTATCGCATTCCACATCACTGCTTAGTTTATCGGTAGCTACAGAAAAAAGCACATCTCCTGACTTAACCGTGTCTCCTTCTTTTTTCTTCCATTCCTCAATAGTACCTTCTGTCATAGTCAGCCCCAGTTTGGGCATTAATATTTCAATCGCCATATGCTCAAGTCCTTTCTTTTCTGATATGATTTTCCCAAACCTCTACACCGTCTATATGGAAAAAACGGACAAAGGTCATTACCCCCATCCGTTTTTTGCTTCTTATGTAAACAAAAGATATGGGTTTTCCAAAAGGTCGCAAAGACGTTTTAAGAATTTCGCCGCCATAACCCCGTCTACCACCCGATGATCTGCCGTTAAACAAAGGTTCATCATGGGGCGGATTTCAATTTGTCCGTTTCGTACCACAGGTGTTTCCACCATATCGCAAACACCCAAAATTGCCAGCTCAGGCTGATTGATGATTGGTGAAAAATTGGTTATGCCATAAGGGCCTAAATTAGAAATGGTAAAGGTGCCCCCTGTCATATCCTCCATAGCGATATTTCCACTGCGAGTAGCTTCTATCAAAGCTTCTGTTTCCTTTGCAACTTCAATTAAGGATTTTGTGTCTACCCCCTTCACATTGGGTACAATCAAACCATCACCCTTTGCCACCGCCAAGCCCACATTGGCATGGGTATGTCTTGTAAGCATATTATCTGCAAAGCTTGCGTTTACATCTGGGAATTCCATTAAAACCTTTGCAGTCATCTTCATAATAATATGGTTAAATGTCAGCTTCACGTTGTCATCTTTGCAGGCAACTTTTAATTTATCCCGCATTTCTTTCATTGCCGTTGTATCTACAGGGTGGGTATAAGTCACCCGGGGAGAGGTTTGCCAAGATAGCGCCATATTTGCCGCAATGCTCCGACGCAAAGCATTAACTTTCACCGGTTGCTGGTCATTACTGCCGACCGTTGGAACTGTTGACGTTTCCACATTTGCCGCTGCCAAAACGTCTTTTTTCATCACTCTGCCGTCAGTGGTAATTGTTTCAATATCTACACCCAATTCCTCTGCTAGTTTCGCCGCCATGGGACTGGTTTTCGTTTTTTCTTCACTATTTACGGGTTGTGGATTGGCGATATAATCTTCCACATCCTGCAAGGTAATACGGCCATTGGGGCCTGTTCCCATTATTAAACCAAGTTCAATATTCTTTTCTTTTGCTAATTTTTTCGCCGCAGGAGAAGCCAAAATCCCCTCTCGAATCGGTGTGGCAGATGATTCTGTCGTTGTTTTCCCCATTTGTTCTTGGGGTTTCTCTTCTGTTTTTGTCTGAGTAGAAGCCTCTGAAATGGTCTCTCCTGCCTCACCAAGATAGGCTACCACTGCTTTACACGCCGCAGTTTCCCCAGCAGGAACTAAAATCTTCAAAAGTACGCCTTCTGTGTCTGCTTCCACATCATTGGTTAATTTATCTGTAGAAACACTATATAAAATGTCTCCCTTTTTTACAAACTCACCCTCTTTGAATTTCCATTCATCGATGGTTCCTTCTGTCATGGTCAGTCCCAATTTGGGTAATAAAACTTCCTGTGCCATAACTTCACCTCCAAATCATATCATTTTGTTAGAATCTTTTGTACAGATCCATTTCTACGGCTTTTTCAAGGGTTTTCTTAATTTCTACTCGCCAAGGACCATTTTGTGTAATGGTGAACGCCAGACAGTCTCCTTTTTTTCCACGCAATTCCCGTTCACCGTCTAACGCCACCATACAATCCCACTCCATCACCAATTCCATTGGCATGCCTAAGGGCATCCGTTCTGCCTTAGAATAGCTTAGAGGAGCTAAAATCCCTGCTGCGATAGGTGCAATGATTTTTTGTCCTGTTTCATCAAGGGTTAGGGTTAAACCATAAGGGTCGCTGTCCTTTACAATCTCAATACACCCCGCCGCCGAGGAGAATCCGATACTTGCAGGATGGCAGCGGGTCACAAAAATTTGTTTCAATTTCTCAGCATCCCAAATAGCCTTTGCTCCTATCCAGAGGTCGTCGGTAATCACCGCATCAATTAAGGCAATATCTGAAAAAACGCCGTTTTTAAAAACTTCAATCCGCTTATCTTGTATACAACATTCCATAGGATTGGGTATGACAGCAACGACTGCCGCCGCCATGCCTGCTACTGTCCCTTCTACCATAGTAGGGTAAACGTTATTTGTTCCCGTGGAAAGAGGAAGGAGGGGCGTATCCTTCAGCCCCTTTGCAACGGCACGACTGGTACCATCCCCCCCCAGAACGATGACACAGCCTACTCCCAGTTTTTCCATCTCCATTGCCGCCGTGGTAGTATCTTCTGCGGAAGCCGTTAGAGGAATATCCATCACCTGACAATCAATATGGAGTTTCTCCTCCTTGAATAAGTCGGAAATAACGGTATAGCCTATTTGAAACGTATCCGGCATAATCCAAATTTGGTCAATGCCAAGGGATTGCGCAGCCAATACGATTCGCTTCACAATATTCACCTTTTCCTGATTATCAATGGTTGTGGCATAGGAAACCAGCCTGCGAATATCTTTGCCCGAAGCGGGATTTGCAATAATGCCAATGCTGGACATAAACGCCCTCCTTCCCTATATTTTTTATACCAATGTACGAATGGCACCTACAATATCAACTGCATTGGGAATGCACGCTTGCTCTAAAACAGGAGCAAAGGGTACAGGCGTATCCAATGCGCCGATGCGAACCACAGGGGCATCCAACAAATCAAACATATCTTCTGCAATGATTGCGGAAATTTCGCCACCATAACCGCCACGTTTGTTTTCTTCTGTAGCAATTACAACTTTATGTGTTTTCTTTAAAGATTGGAAAATCAGTTCTTTATCTAAAGGATATAAAGAACGAGGATCCAAAACCTCAACTGAAACGCCATCTGCCTCCAACTGCTTTGCTGCTGCCAGAGCTTCATGTACCATTTTACCTGTAGCAATGACTGTAACATCACTTCCTGCATGCTTGATGTCACCCTTGCCAAGGGAAATTGGCTCAAAACTTTCCACTTCACCCTTCATGGCATACATTGCCTTGTGCTCCAAAAACATAACGGGATTATCATCATCAATTGCCGATAACATCATCCCCAATGCATCCTGAGGAGTAGATGGATAAACTACCTTCAACCCAGGCACATGGGTTAACCATGCCTCTAAGGACTGAGAATGCTGTGCAGCCGCACTTACCCCTGCACCATTTGGCAGACGAACCACCATAGGCATAGAGATTTTTCCACCAAACATATAACGCATTTTTGCCGCTTGATTCACTAACTGATCCATGCCCACGGTCAAGAAATCACAAAACATTAATTCTGCAATGGGGCGAATGCCTGTAGCCGCCGCACCAACTGCTGTACCAATAATTACGCCTTCGGAGATGGGTGTGTCACGCACGCGTTTTTCGCCGAATTCTTGAAACATTCCTGCGGAAACGCCGAAACAACCGCCAAACTCGCCAACATCTTCACCAAACAACACTACATTGGGGTTTTCTCTCATCCGGATGCTCATGCCTTCTCGGATTGCCTCTGCATAACTCATCTTTTTCATCTTACCCGTACCTCCTCTACAATATCGGAATAGATATCCTGTACTACGGATGCTAAATCAGGCTCAGGACTCTCTTCTGCAAATTGAATGGCATCTTTTATTTCTCCCATTACTTGTTCAACACAAGCTGCAAGTTCTTTTTCGCTCAAAACATTATTTTCCTTCAAGAAAGCTTCAAACCTTGGAATAGGGTCTTTTTTCAGCCATGCTTCCTGCTCTTCCTTAGGTTTATAGTTACCGGGATCTCCTTCAAAGTGCCCTCTCCAACGGTATGTTTTGCACTCAACCAAAGTAGGGCCTTGGCCTTTTCTGGCTCTGGCTACCGCTTCCGTCGCCGCTTCATAAACTGCAAGTACATCATTGCCATCTACAACAACACCAGGAATGCCGTATGCCGCACCACGATCGGCAACGTCTTTAATTTTCTGATGACGGGCCTGACTCATAGAAATGCCGTAATTATTGTTTTCACATACGAAGATAACAGGCAAATTCCAAACTGCCGCCAAGTTCATTGATTCATGAAAGGTCCCTTGATTTGTGGAAGCATCGCCAAAGAAGCAAACACAAACCTGGTCTGTTTCACGCAATTGGGCAGATAAACCAGCACCAACTGCGATATTATGGCCTGCGCCTACAATGCCGTTTGCGCCAAGAATACCCTTATCACGATCTGCAATGTGCATGGAACCGCCTTTTCCTTTGCCATAGCCTGTTGCCTTGCCATAGAGCTCAGCCATCATAAATTTCAAGTCACCACCCTTTGCCACAATGTGACCGTGACCTCTATGAGTACTGGTGATGTAATCCTCATCGCTTAAGCAAGCGCATACACCCGTGGCAACTGCTTCTTCCCCTAAGTATAGGTGAACAAAACCAGGAATTCGCCCATCTGCAAACAGGGATTGTGCCTTGCTTTCAAACTCACGGATACGCAACATCCGCAGATACATGTCTTTCATGACTTCCTTTGATACTTTCATTTCATAAACCTCCTTTGAAATATTGTTCAAGAACGCCTTATGGTTCCAAAATCCCAACCTCTACTGCCGCAATGGCAACCTCTATACTGTCGTCTTTATCTCCAAACTTTGGTATAAAAAGCCCTGGTACTTGCAAGCCTCCTTTTACCGCCTTTACTTCCACTTGACCAATGGGTAAACAGTTTGCAATCTCCTCAGGATTAACTTCTTCCGGCCTTGAAACTGCCACTGTCACTTGAATTTGTACCGACTGATTTAAATCCTCCAGACCCAAAACCTCTGTTAAGCCACACAGACAACTGCGTGAAACTGCATCCTTCACCGCCTTTACTGCCGCTTTTCCTGCATCCTGCCCATGAAAATCCGTGCCCATTCCAAATTCAATGATATAACGCTTCATACTTCACCTCCCCCTAACTTGTTTCTGTAACATATATAAAGCAAGGTTTGTGCCACATGTAGCGTTATTTACAATTTTGTGTACTTTCACAAATACAATGGGACTTCTTGAGATTTAAATAAGATTTTTTGTGTGTTTTGTCTAAAACGCAAAAAAACCGTAAGATTTTTGAGAAATTATTTCTCTCAAATATCTCACGGTCTCGATAATTTCTCATGATACAATGAGAAATCTCAATCTATGACTTTAATTTTTTTTGGCTGTATGCCGCACTTTTTGCATATACGGTAGAACGTCGCCCGACTTACCTGCAGACTTTTTGCTGCATCATCAATATTTCCTTTTGCACCTTGCAAAGCTTTTAAAACTTCGTTATACATAGTATCTGTTTGGGGAACAATTCTTGGCTGTAATCTTGCATTGCCAATAACATAGCAAAAGTCCTCCGTTGTCAAGGTATCTTCATTGCAGGCATAAAATGTTCTTTCTATGCTGTTTTGCAGCTCCCGCACATTGCCGGGCCAATCATATTGCATCAACGCATCTAAATAACCCTCGGACATATTTTTTTGCTGTTTGGGATAACGTTTATTAAAGCGATCCAAAAATATCTCTGCACAGCCTTTGATATCCAATGGCCGATCCCGCAAAGGTGG
>NZ_DALYUL010000002.1:188123-195378 GCF_031981185.1 Anaerotignum sp.
AATACGTTTAGACGATAAAATAAATCTTGGCGAAAACGCCCCTGCTCCGACTCTGTTCGCAAGTTTCGGTTTGTTGCGGCAATCACCCGCACATCCAGCTTTCTCTCCTGGGTTCCACCCAAACGACGAATCCGTAGGGATTCCACCGCCCGCAAGAGCTTTGCTTGAAATTCCAATGGCATCTCCCCGATTTCATCTAAAAACAACGTTCCCGAATTGGCCAGTTCGAATTTCCCCGGGTTTCCTTCCTTCAAAGCGCCGGTGAAAGCTCCCTTTTCGTACCCAAACAATTCGCTCTCAATCAAATCCCTTGGCAACGATGCACAATTCACTGCCACAAAAGGCCCCTTTGCGCGACTGCTCTCATTATGTATAGCTTGCGCAAACAACTCTTTCCCTGTTCCGCTCTCTCCCTCAATCAAAACCACACCATCATAACAAGCAAATTTCTGGGCCAGTTGTATGGTTTTTTTCATCAAAGGATCTTGGGCATAAATGTGATCAAAGGTGTAATTCGCTCGATTTCCCGAAACCTTGTTTACAGAATCAATTAAATACTCTTGCCTTTTTAACGTAACAGTAAAGGTTCTGGTATCCCCATCCAGCGTGGGTGACATGGTAGCACTACAATCGTAAATGTGCCGTCCCACTAAAAGGCGGGTGTCGTTTGTGATATATTGCCGCTCCTGTTCCCAATGCTGTAATTGAGTCCAATCCACATCAGGCATATATTCCCGAAAATCCGAATTCGCTAAAAGATTCATAGTCAGTCCAAAGCTTTTTTCCGCAGCTTGATTAATCCAAATAGGGCAAAATGCATCGTTTAGCAGAACAATTCCGTTTTCGCTGCTATCAAGGGTTTTTCTCATAAGTCTAGCGCTTTGCTGTTGTTTTATCATGGTTTCAATGCTAAAAGCTGCCGCAACCACAAGCCCTAAGGTATGGGTATGGGGTTGGGCGTAGTGAAAATCCCCTGATATATCCAAACAGCCAATGATTTCGCCATTGGTACCATGTATGGGCGCAGCAGAACATGTCCACTGATGATGAGGCAAGCCATAATGCTCAGGGCCTACCATTTGAATAGATGTATCATAGTCAAGAGCAATCCCAATGGCATTGGTACCTACCTCCAAATCGCTCCATAGGGAACCTTTGACAAACTCCAGCTCCTTTGACATTTGTTCAACTGCCATATCACCTATGGTTTCTAAAATGTAACCCACACTATCCGTCAAAACCAATAAAAAGTGGGATTGCTTCACGATTTCGTAAACACTTTGCATAACCGGTAGAGCAATATCCAATAGTTCTTTATTTGCGGCACGGATGCTTTGAAATACTTTTTCGTCGGCACAACGCCCCCTACCCTGCATTGGGTCTAATCCATTGTGTTGACATTTTCTCCATGACTTCTCTACAATTGGATTCATTCTTTCATCTGTCTCACCTGTTTTGACAAAATGATCCCATATCTCCTGCAAAATCTCAATTTCCATCATTTTATCCCCCCTAAAAACTGTTTTTGTCTCAAAAGTCTTATCCCCATTGTACAGTAAAATTGCATTTCTCACAACTATGTAAGATTACCAAGAAATTCCTCATGTTTTTGTTCTAATTAAACAGAAGGAGAACAATTTTTTACGGTAAAAAAATCTATATCAGTCTATGAACCTTCTTTTATGAACCATGGTATTCTAAAGCAAAACGGTTGTTGTCTTTCGACAACAACCGTTTTGTGCATTAAAGAATAATGCAAATCAAACCGCCGCTTCCTTCGTTTACGATCTTTTGCAGGGTTTCTGCCATTTTAAATTGTGCATCCTCAGGCATACGATAAATCTTGTTTTGCATGCCTTCACTGACCATTGCACTTAATGTGCGTCCAAAAATATTTAAATCCCAGATTTTTTCAGGTTCAGATTCATAATCTGCAATTAAATTATCGATAAACTCACGGGACTGTTCTTCATTCCCAATAATTGGCGAAACTTCCGTTTCTACATCCGCTTTAATTAAGTGGATTGATTCGCCTTTGGCTTTCAACTTAATGCCATAACGGCTTCCCTGTTTAAACACCTCTGGCTTCTCCAAAGAAATTTCCTCGAACACAGGGGTTACCACGCCATATCCCTTGCGCTTCACGTCGTTCAACGCCGCTGCAATCTTATCATATTCTTTCTTGGTTTCCGAAAGCATCTTAATGGTAGAAATGAGAGAATAGTCATTTTCAATAGGTAAATCTACGGTTTCGCTTAAAATACGATAGAACAAGCCATCCTCAAAGGTTAGCGCAACATCCACAGCGCCCTCTCCCGGCAACATACGGTCTGAAAAAACCTTCTTTAAGAAATCTTTGCTCTCTAGACCCACAACAGCACTAGAAACATCTGCCAGTTTATCAGCTTTATCCATAACTTCCTTCAATCCCCCAATCAGGGAATCTTTTAGCCAATGTCCATCCTCCAGCGTTTCCACCCATCCAGGGAAATAAAAACGAATTTCACGCATGGGAAATTGATATAATACTCTCTCCAAAATCGTCTTAATGTCTTCCGCTTTTAACTGTGCAACATTTACAGGAATAACAGGCACACTATATTTTTCTTCCATGTCCCGAACCAATGCGGCTGTAGCTTCTCCATAAGGCGAGGCTGTATTCAGAAGAATTACGAATGGTTTTCCCATTTCCTTTAGTTCCTCAATGACTCTTTCCTCGGCATCAATGTAGTTCTCTCTGGACAATTCCGTTACCGAGCCATCGGTTGTCACCACAATACCAATAGTAGAATGATCGGTAATTACCTTTTTCGTTCCCATTTCTGCCGCTTCCAAAAAAGGCATGGCTTCCTCCGACCAAGGTGTATGTACCATACGGGGAATTTCCCCATCCATATGTCCTTCTGCTTCGGGAACCAAATAGCCAACGCAATCAATCATGCGTACCCGCATATCCGTATTATCCCCAAGGGTAATTTGAACTGCTTCATTGGGCACAAACTTTGGCTCTGTCGTCATTATAGTTTTTCCTGATGCTGACTGAGGCAATTCATCTTTGGCCCGTTCTCTGGAATGAACATTTTGAATGTTGGGGAGAACCAGCAAATCCATAAACCGCTTGATGAACGTAGATTTTCCTGTACGCACAGGACCAACTACTCCAATGTAAATATCTCCACCTGTTCTTTCAGCAATATCCTTATAAATATCAAATTTCTCCACATCAATTTCCTCCTTTGATTTCTAACTGTATCCATACAATATATTTTTATGTTTTAAATACAGGAATAGAACAAAGTAGGACTTGTTTTAATTTATTTCTTTTAGATATTCTGTTGACTTTTTGCATTGGGAAGTTTTAAAAGCCGCTCCTAGCAATCTTTATGGTCGTTTCAATTTATTTATCCTGAATTCATATATACAAGATGGATACCTATTAGTACGCTCATGGAATATGATGTATCGCATCAATTGTAACTAGTAGGTTTTCACTGTTATGGGACTAAAAGATTCTTAATTTACTTTAGCAAAAACAAATAAATCTTAATCTAAAGGTCATTTGTAAATGGAAATCCTCCGTCCTTATTATCCATCCACTAAACCATACACTTTCTCTAGGACAATAGAATTATTATCAACAGAAAAAGAAGTATTAAAATTCCAAATCCAACGCCTATAACTAGGAATAGGCGTTTTAGAGCACTTCCATGCTTAATATGTTGCTGGATCGTATATTCAGAAGGAATTCTCACAGACATTAGCGAACTGACTTCTATAGGTTTTAAACTATTTAATTTCCCAAGCACTTCTTCATAGTTTTCAATATTTTTTGGAATGTAAAGAAATTTATTTGCCTCTTCAGACTGTATAGAAACACCATCTGCAATTTGAACTATTTTTACTATTTGATTTATTGGGATGATAGTATCCTCAGTTTTATATTGTTTTTTATAAATGGCATCTTCTGTAATTGATATTTTAAAACTAAACCAGTCTCTTCTAATTCGATATATTCTCAAACTCTCCTTTATTATAGTATAAACAAGAAAGAAACCGCAAAACAATTTAAAAACACTCTGAATCATAAAATCGTTGGCTATAGATCTCAAAAAAAAGTATAAGATTAAAGGCAATAACAACGACATAAAAGAAAATAGAAGTGATTTTCTAAGTACTGTTTTGAATTTCTCTTTTTGTAATGAATAATCGCACATGATATTCTTCCTTTCTTGGTATTTTTCTAGGTTACATTATCTTATCTTTATGGTCAAAAACCTTTCAAAAATTAATTTTGATTATTGCGGTTCACCGTTTAGCAAATTCTACCATATTTATATCAAGTTTTAATAAAATTGCAAAAATAACTCTTTTTTTTGCAAAATTTGCAGTTTTATATTTTTTATCGAACTATATATTCCCATAGAAAAACTTTAAGAGGGATAAGAAGGTATTTGATTTGTGAAATTGAAGAGGCATAAAAACAGGACTAAATTAATTGTTACGCATGCTCATTTGTACCTCATTCGTTTCATCAAAGAAAATGTATATTGTATAGACACTTCAATAACACTACACAAGATAATTTTTTCAATATTACACAGCATATTTATTTAACCAAATATTCGATATAGAATAATCAAAAAGAGGTGATAAGAGATAATGGTAAAACACAACTGAAAGAAATTGGTCAACGTTTAAGACAGAAACGCACAGAGTTAAATATAACAAGTGAAGAATTTGGGGAACTTGCCGATATTTCTCCAGGTTTCTATGGACAAATACAAGTAGGAACTACACAAATGTCTATTGATACCCTAATTAAAATTACGTCATCTATGCACCTTCCCATGGAGTATGTTTTATTCGGAACAGGATATTCGCCCTCTGATTGTTCACCAATTATTGAATTGCTCAATAACTGTACCGAACGAGAAATAAGATTAGCCGAGCGACTCTTAAAACTTTATTTACTGAAAGTTGATTGAAGTAACTCATTATTAAATAATGAGCTACCTTTAATTTAAAAGGATTTTTTATTAAACACGAGGGGACATCACATTATACTGTACTCTTTCGATTAATCCATCTTTTTCAAGCTCCTTAAGAAAACTTGTCAGCATCATATTGTTGATTCCTACGATCTTATTTTTTAACTCATTGAATCTGAGAGTACCACATTGAGCTAATACCCAAATGATTGGCAACTTCCATATCTATCATAAATTTCTCCTATACTCAGAATAATCTTATTTAGTAATAAAAAACTGCATACTTGCACGATATAATACTTTGTTTTATGATTATACTAGAGAAAGCTAAAATTATAATCACAAACGGAGGTTTTTTTATGGATGAAATTTTAAATTTTTTCAAAGAATGCGGTGTTTTTTTTGTTTCTACAGTAGACGGTGACAAGCCCAGGGTTCGCCCCTTTAGTTTTTCCATGGAGTACGAAGACAAACTTTGTTTTGCTACAAGCAATAAAAAACCGGTTTATGCTCAGCTAGTTAGTAATCCAAATGTTGAAATTTCGGCATCTTCTAAGGATGGAAGATGGCTGCGCCTTAGTGGAAAGGCTGTTTTTTGTACTTCAAAGGAATCTAAAACCAAGGCCCTTGAAACACTGCCAATGTTAAAACATATATACTCACCAGATGATGACATTTTTGAAATCTTCTACCTTGAAAATGCAGTTGCAAATTTCTGCTCTTTACAAGGTGATTCTAAAAGTATTTCTCTTTAATGCGTTAGGAAAAAGAGACCCAAAAATAATTGGGTCTCTTAACTTAATATTACGTTATTTCATTGTTTTTTTTGATTAACCGCTTTTAAAAAGCAGGATATCAAATCATTGTTGAAATTTTTGAAGTAGACATTACTGATTTTTATCTTCTTTCAGATACTTTAACATGCATTTAATTGCCAATATTGCAAGGACAATTCCCAGACCATATACAATGAAAGTGGGGATAAGAAACAAAATCGCATATATTGATTCCACTACATAACCTCCTTGTTAAGCTTCAATTCTTTAATAATGGTTGATATTTGCTGCTCTGTAACTGGCTCTTCTAAGTTCAACTGCACAATCTTGTTTTTATAAATCAACAAATATTCACAGTCATCGTAGGTTACTTCATCCATCTCATAATCTTTTTAGATCTTCAAAGTTAAACAACAGGGAATTTATGATTCATCTGTTGTTCCTCCCCACTCAACAGCAACAAAGCCTTTTCTTTCAGCTTTATTTAATACTTGTTCCTTCACATTTTCAGTTCCATTTGCAGCTTTATACACCATAAATACCCGAATCAAGCTGTCAGGATTGGGCTCAATGTTTAGAGATACTTTGGAGGCATATTCCTTGGAATCAAACTTAATGATATTGAAATCGTTCTTCATTAATTGGGGGCCCCAGTAAGTTATAAAGTCTGCCCGTTCTTTTGCATTCAGCCCTAATAAGCTTAATTTTGCTTCTAAAAATGTAACCGTTTCTTTCTTACTCACCAAAAAGCCTTCGTCAAATACAGGTGTATAATTTGTTACATCACCTTCCCAAAAAAGGTATGGGTATTCTGTACTTCCACTTACAAGGGTGCCATCTGTTTTTGCAGTAACATCCCAGCCTTTGTTGTATTCAGGATAGGTAAAGGTAAACGCTCCATCAAAAGATACCTTTACATTTACATTTGTTTCGTTTTCAGGATATAGATAAATCACAGGTTTTCTTACTTGATAAGTATATGTAAATCTAGGTTCATGATTATAAGCGTTGTATAAAAGCTCCACAACCTCTTCTCGTGTAGCAATCTTGTCCAGTGATTGATTCGTTATCAGTTGATTTTCTTGAGCAATTTTTATATATCCCTCTGGATAACCACCCAATTTATTTACCTCAACAGAGAGACCTTGCTTCTTTGTATCTCTATCTGCACAGGCCTTTATCAAAACAGTAATACAATCTTTAATGGTGATACTTTCATCAGGAGCAAAGGTATCTGCATTTTTCCCACTGATCACTTTATTGTAATAAGCAATTTCTATATACTTTCTTGCCCAATGATCTTTTAGCACATCTTGAAAAGGAAATTTTATTTCGCTACCATCTTTATATGGTGAAGCAAAAAGACTACAATCATAGTTATAGTACATCTTCATAACAAGAGCCGTAAATTCCCCTCTTGTTATATTTCGTTCCAGATGTAATTCTCCATCTTCGTAGCCCTTTAAAATCTGCAACTTTTCTAAAAATTTC
>NZ_DALYUL010000002.1:195388-202070 GCF_031981185.1 Anaerotignum sp.
ATTTCACTTTATCTTCAATGGTAATTTTCTTATCATTCGGTTGATACATGAAAAGCTTACGGGGTATCTCTTCTCCATCTTCATTCATTCTACTCGTTGAGTTATTAAAAAAGTAAGCCTTAATCACATCACCATTATGAAACTCATTCTCATCGAAATTTGTGGTATCAAGAATGAAAGAATCCTCATTGGTTGGATCCTTGATATACCTATAATCAGATCTTCTTCCCGCTACAATCTCACTCCAAAGTCCATCGCTTATTTTTGAAAGCTTAATCCTATCTTCTGAAATTTTTGTTACTTTACCTATCAGTACAGCATAATCGTCATCTATCTTTTCAAAGGAATATGAATTCTCTCCAAAAGCCGTAGCAGTTGCCGAAATCAGCAAACAAATACTTAATAAAAAACTGATAACTTTTTTACTCATAATAAGCCCCCTTTAAATAATTGAATTTCAGTAATCAATTCCCTTTTTATCGGATAAATCACTTTTTGGCATTCCCTATACCTACACATTATTACATATTTTACCACAACAAGTATACTATAGCTTTCTGGCAACGTAAATGACAATTTCCAATTTGTAACATATTTGTTACAAACCTCTCTTTGGAGCCACAATTTTTTTCAGCTCATATTTTTTCATTTGCTTTTTCTTATTACAGTATTTTGGGGCTATAACATACAGGTCAACAGCAAAAAAGTTGCCTAGAAAATTTGTTTTTGATATAATGAAGTAATTCATAGTCAAGTGATATTGGTAAATTATAAAAATAGAGGAGATAGACATGTATAGTGTACCCCCTGATATTGGAAAGGAAATGCGAAGAATCCGAACAGAAATGAGAATCAGCCTAGACACTGCTGCCCGCCTTACAGGGGTTTCCAAAGCAATGCTTGGGCAAATTGAACGAGGTGAATCCATTCCTACCATCTCTACCCTTTGGAAAATATCCACCGGTTATAAAGTCACCTTTTCCAATTTTATTTCACAAAACACAACCGAAAATAATATTTTAAGCATTAACGATATCTATCCCATAAAAGAAGAAAATGGAGATATGCTACTTTATAACATTTTTCCCTTTGATCCAATTTCAGGGTTAGATTTTTTGCAGATACACATGAAGCCCCATTGTCGGCATGAATCCTTCCCCCACACAAATGTGTTAAATGAATACATTGTAATAATCAAAGGGCAATTGCAAATGACAATCAATAATAAGGTTTATATTTTGCAAAAAGATGCTGCTCTGTCCTTTCAAGGGGATTCTAACCATGTTTATGCAAACCCTTCAAATGATGAGGTAATATTTCATAATGTGATTCGATATAAATAAAATAAAAAAAGGCAAAAATCCTTGGATTTTTGTCTTTTTTTTATAATGCATACAGAAAAAGTATTAATCTAACTTTAGCAAAATAATTGGGCAAAAATGATATTGACAAAAACGAAAAAAAATGCAATATTAAGACTATAAGTTGTGCGTTATAACATACGTTTTTTTCATTGTCACATCTTTTCCCAAATAAAAAATAGCTGTTACCCCCGCACAATCATCTGACTGTTTATTTAATCCATTAAGGAGGGTCAATATGAATACAACTGCAAGAATTGAACGATTAAGACAAAACTATGTAAATTCAAAACCATCTGTTTGTATCGAAAGAGCTAGAATTTTTACAGAATCCCATAAGCGCACAGAGGGTATGCCTACCCCCATTCGCAGAGCACAAGCCTTTTATGATTTTTGCAATGAATTTGATATTCAAATCTTTGAAGATGAGTTAATTGTGGGAACAGCCGGTAAGTTTAGAAGAAACGGCATTTTGACACCCGAATTTTCTTGGAAATGGGTAGACAAGGAAATGGACATGTTTGATAAACGTCCTCAAGATCCTTATGAAATGACCGATGAACAAAGAGCCTACGTTCGTGAGAATATCTTCCCTTACTGGAAAGGAAAATCCCTTGAAGAACATTTTCTATCTATTCTTCCTGAAGAAACTGCCAGAATCGCAGTGGATACAGGTATTGTTGATAATGACTCAAAATGGCGCCAGGCTGTTGGCGAAGTAACCCCAGATTATCAGGATGTTCTTTTCCCTTTAGGCTTCCAGGGTATTTTGAAGCAAGCGGAAGAAAGATTAGCTGAATTAGATTTTGCAAATCCTGAAGATTTTGATAAAATTGCATTTTATAAGTCAACCATATTAACTAGCAAAGGTATTATGCGCTTTGCTGAAAGATTTGCTGATTTGGCAGAACAAATGGCTAACCAAGAGCAGAACGAGGAAAGAAAAGCTGAACTTTTGAAAATATCAAAGGTTTGCCGAAACGTTCCTGCAAATCCCCCAAAATCCTTCCATGAAGCAGTGCAATTTGTATGGTTTGTACAACTTGGGGCAATTATTTCCGAAAATCCATTAGCACTTAACCCAGGCAGATTTGACCAATATATGTTCCCCTATTATGACGCTGATGTGAAAGCAGGCGTTATTTCTAAGGAAGATGGGGAAGAGTTGGTGCAAGCTCTTTGGTTAAAATTCTCTGAATGGGTTTGGACAATTTCTGCAAATACAACGGGTTATTTTGCAGGTTATAACCAATTCCAAAACCTTACTGTTGGCGGACGTAAAAGAGATGGTTCCGACGCTACCAATGAGCTTTCTTATATCTGCCTAGAAGCCACAGATAAAGTGAAAACCCATCAACCTGGTCTCAGCGTTAGAATTCATTCTGACTGCCCTCAGAAATTCTTGGATGCTGTGACAGAGCTTGTCAGCAAAGGCACAGGCTTCCCTGCAATCCATAATGATCAGGCGGGTGCGCAAATGCTTCTGCAAGCCGGTTATGAACCTGAGGATGCAAGAGATTGGAGCAATTGCGGTTGTGTAGTTCCCCATTTCCGTAAAACAGGGCAATGGACCGCTGCCGTAAATATTAACTTTGCCGCTGCCATGGAATATGCACTGAACGAAGGAAAAAGCAGACTCACAGGGGAAAAAATGGGTCTGGATGCAAAGCCCATTGCGAATTATTCATCCTTTGAAGAAGTAAAAAATGCAACTTTGGAACAGATGAAAAACTTAATTTATCATAGTGTTGTGGCAACTGTTGTGGCGCAGAAATTGCATACACAGCTTGTTCCCCGCCCTTTCCTTTCCACCTGTGTTGAGGATTGTATCAAAAACGGTAAAGACCTTTCCTGTGGCGGTGCCCACTACAACGTTGGTCCTGTACTTACAGGTATCGGCCTTGCAGTAGTAGCAAACTCTCTTGCGGTTATTAAAAAACTTGTTTTTGAGGATCAAGTAACCACCATGGATGAACTCAATCATGCCATGAATGCAAACTGGGTGGGCTATGAAGAATTACGAGCAAAGGCATTAAGTGTCCCAAAATACGGTAATGATGATGATTATGTGGACGACATTGCAAGAGAAATTGCCAACTATTATTATCTGGAAACCAGAGCCCATAAAGATATCTTTGGTTCCAATTTTAACTCGGCATTCATGGGAATTTCTAACTACATTCCAACAGGAAGAATTGTCGGAGCCACCCCTTGTGGCAGAGAGGCAACAAAGCCAATCACCGAGGGCGTTTCTCCTTATGCAGGAAGTGACGTTAGCAGCCCCCTTGCGGCAATGCGTTCCAGCGCAAAAATGAATCATGATGTTCATACCGGAGGTACCCTGTTGAACCTGCGACTGAGCGAGGAAATGGTAAAAACACCTAAGGGCAGAAGAGATCTGGGCAATATCATTCGAGCATATTTCTCTCTTGGTGCTTTCCATGTACAATTTAATACCCTCTCCACAGAGGTACTTCGCAAAGCACAGAAAAATCCCCAGGATTATAAAGATCTGTTGGTACGTGTGGCAGGTTATAGTACTCAATTTGTAAACCTTTCTCCAGAAATGCAGGAAGCGATTATTGCAAGAACAGCCCACGAAACAATGTAATATATAAAATAATGGCCTGCTCCTTTGTAGGCAGGCGTCGGGGTGTCGATAAAGTCGACACCCTTTGATAAAATAGGCTTCTGAAATGGGCAAAGCCCATCCTAAGGATTCTATTCGGGAAGCAGTTTGATATTTAATTGATTTCTATAAAGTTTGACGCCTGCTACTTTCGGAGTTAGGCGTCTACAATAGGAGGTTATTATGGGAGAATGCTCAAACAGCGGTATTGTCATTCAAATGCAGGACTATTCTATACATGATGGCGATGGCGTAAGAACCACCATATTTCTTGCAGGCTGCAATATGCGGTGTCAATGGTGTGCCAACCCAGAATCTTGGACAACAAAAAGTAAATTAGTTTTTTATCGGCATAAATGCATTGGGTGCATGAAATGTGCCAATGTCTGTCCAATGAACCTGGTTCCCTGTAAAATGGAACGTGCTAATGATATTTGCACTACATGCGGAAAATGTGTTGGGGTTTGCTCACAAAAAGCCTTGGACATCGCTTGCAATGAGATGAGTGTGGATGCGCTGGTGAAAAAGATAGAGAGAGATGCATTATTTTTCCGTTATTCAGGAGGAGGGGTTACTTTTTCAGGAGGTGAACCCTTTCTACAGCATAAATTTATGCGGGTTTTATTAAATCGCTTTGAAGAATTAGGGATTGAAAGCTGGGTGGAAACCTGCGGATATTTTGATTTTGAAACAGCGAAAGACTTGTTGCCCAAATTTAGTCATATTTTTCTCGACCTTAAGCATATGGATAGCGAAAAGCATAAAGAATATACAGGCTGTGGTAATGAAATCATTCTAGAAAATGCAAAAAAAATATATGACGTAGGGGTTCCAATGACAATTAGAATCCCAACAATTGTTGAAGTAAACTTAAGTGATGAGAATATGGAAAAAACTGTAAAATTTATGAAGGAAAATCTACCTAAGGCCAATGTTGAGCTTCTTCCCTACCACGGGTTGGGCAAGGCAAAATATATTTCCTTGGGAATAGAAGAAAAGTTTATTGACTTTACTACACCCACAGCAGCCCAAATTCAACATGCATATGAAATTTTCAAGAAAAATGGCATAGAAGTTATTGAGTACAGATAAAGCTTGAGATTGGGTTCGGTAAAACGACCCTTTTTCTTTGCCTCAGGTAAAATGAATGAAAGTCATCATGCACACCAAAAAGATGAAATAAAACGAATTTATCTTAACTCTTATAAAAGCTGTGTAAAACCTAATTACAATCTTGCACATAATGCTTCAGGCGCTTTCTATTTCTGTGGACACCATAGCCAAAAATAGGTATCATAGATGCAAAGATAAAAACAATAGGAGTTGATACCATGGATGCCCTCAATAAAATATGTACTTGTCAGAACTTATCATGTCCTTTACATCCTAGTAAACACAGTCAGGGTTGTACACCCTGCATTGCTAAAAATCTCAAGTTAAAGGAAATGCCCAGTTGCTTTTTCAACTTGATACCTAATGCAGAGAAAAGAAGCGGTGATACATTCCAGTGCTTCGCCAAAGTGGTGTTAGCGCAATTTAGACAAGAATAGGCCGCAAGCTTTGTGGGGCTTTTAAGTTATTGTTCTCTTTAAGGCTACATATTATTTTACTTAAAAAAGTCAAGTCTAAATAAAAAGCTCCCTGTTTCTCAATTCAGCTTTCTAAAAAATGCTGATACCCGAGAAACAGGGAGCTTGTTTTTCTAAGTCAAAATCTTTAATATGGTTAAATTGAAAACTTCCATCAAGTCAATTTCTTCCCTAGTTGCAGTAATCATTACCTTAGGTCTTAAATAGTGTTTGGTATTTTGCTGAACAACGATTGCCTCTTGCCCATTGGAAAGCTCAACAGAAATTCCCGTGGGATAGGGTGAAACATATTCTAAAATCTTTTTTACACATTCAATATCAAACATAATATAACAATTTGACATCAAGTATTCAAGGGCATCCGCAGGATTCATAGCCTTTCTATAAACCCGATTGGACACCAGCGCATCATAAACATCACATACATGAATTATCTTTGCAAAGATATGAATATTTTTGCCTGCTAATTGACGGGGATATCCACTTCCATCTTCATTTTCATGATGGGATAACACTGCATTTTTTACTAAACCTGAAATCATACAGTTCTCTTTCAGCATATTATAGCCTTCTTCAGAGTGACGACGCATAATATTCATTTCTTCCTCTGTAAGCTTGCCCTTTTTATTCAAAATGTCCAGACTTATAGATACTTTTCCAATATCGTGAAACAGTGCCGCTTCGGAAAGGAATTTCAGTTGTGAATAATTTAAGCCCATGCCTATGCCAACGATAACTGATAGGACTGACACATTAATACAATGAATGTAAGTATAATTATCAAACGCCGCAATATTTACCATGTCATATGACACATCTGATTTATCCAGTAATTCATCCACAATAGAATGTGCCATCAAACGGCAAGAATCTAGGTTTAATGATTTCAATGCGGAAACTGTATCTCTCTTGGTCTGTTCAGATAGCAATTCTTTCACAACAATTCCATTGGAAATATCATCATAAATATATAAACCTACATATCCAAGTAATTCTAACTTCTTAAGATATGTTTGCTTTAATATGGTATTTGCGTTTAACAGAATGTTTCCGCTGTCGTTATATACAGGAATGGCCAATATTGAATCTTCTTTCACTTGCTT
>NZ_DALYUL010000002.1:202080-209839 GCF_031981185.1 Anaerotignum sp.
ATTGGTAAATATCGCATTGATTTCCACCCATTTTACTTTCTCATCTTAGACTTTTGAATTTAATAACTGTGTATCTATTACATTAGATCATAATTATCTGCATATATAAAACATGACAAAATATATTTTTTTATTATATAATAATATAAAAATATAATATAAACACAATTTTAATTTAATTTTAATAATATTTTTAAAAATATTACCTTTGGTCATATACTTCATAACAAGTTAGTAGGGAATATTTTTACTATAATTTTAATCGTTTACAAGAATGTATTTGTAACTATAACTTAGTAAAAAATATACATATCTGCCAATGAAAAAGGCTTGTTTCTATCATTCTATTTTAACAAATAACAACAAAAAATGCAAATTACATTACAAATTTTCCAAATTTCTCTTTAGCAAATTCTATGATTGATGCAGATAATTCAACGGGTCTGTCAATTACATTCCTTGTGCTTTGATGTGCTTCTAACGCTATCGCGATAATCTGCTGCCTTTCAAAGAGATTTATTTTAGTAATAGTATTTGAGGTTACATCTTAAATAATTATAAACGAAAGTTATTATTCAAAATCCTTCACCATTATGTTATAATCATTCTGCAAAGATAAAAACACAGTTCCGGTTGGTAGTCCGGACGCAGCAATGCTGTCAGTAACCTGCCTCCTTGGTTGTCCCTTCTTTGTATGTTTTAAACTTACAGGAGGGAAAACTATGTTAAAAACCGTATGGAGATTTACTGTATTTTTTGAAGACCCATTTTGGGTAGGTATTTATGAGCGGGAGTCAGAGGGCATCTATGAGGTATGCAAGATTACTTTAGGCGCAGAGCCAAAGGATTATGAGATTTATGACTTTCTACTGAACAGATGGGCCTATCTGCGGTTTCATGCATCTATGGATGCTAAATGCATTACAGAAAAATCCATGAATCCTAAACGTATGCAGCGTGAAATTAAACACCAACTGCAAAAAACAGGGATTGGCACAAAGGCACAACAAGCACTTAAGCTTCAACAAGAGCAAGGAAAGCTAGCGCGAAAAAAACGTTCCCGTGAGCAAAAAGATGCTGAAAATCAGAGAAAATTCGATTTACGTCAGCAAAAGCGCACGGAAAAACATAAGGGGCATTAATTTTAATGTTTCTACCAAAAAAGCAGGGATTTTTGATCCTTGCTTTTTTGGTTTATTTTTATAATATCTAAAAAGAATCTTACCGAAAACGATCTGTTACTAGGTATTTAATTTTATTCATTTTAAGCATTCTCAGTAGTACTTTCTTACTTATCTCATTTTACTTCACATATAAAAAAGCCAAAGCCATCGGGCAACCCCAATGGCTTTTCAATCAAACATATATTTTTGTTGGGCGATAGGTAATATGGCAATAAACCTCCTCTTCTCCACACTGTAGAAATTCTGCCATTGCCGCAAAATCTATCTCCCTTTCCTGAAATTGCCCCAAAACCACAGCAATATCTCCTGCCTTCACTTCGCCGCCTTGGGATATATCAACCACCATTTGATCCATACAAACGCCCCCAATCACAGGACAAGGTACATCATTAATCAATACATACCCCTTCCCTGATCCCATGCGCAAAATATCAGAATAGCCAATGGTTAATACAGCTACCTTTATATCCTCATCCGCACAAAATGCTCTGCTGTAACCAATATAATCACCTTTTTTTACATCACTTACTTTGCCGATACGGCATTTAATTGTTACAATTGGTCTAAACGCAATGCCTTTATGATTGTTAATCTGGGGCAATGCTCCATAAATCAGCATTCCCACCCGCACCATATCCATCTGCATTTCCGGCATATTTACTGTTCCGGCAGAATTCAAACAATGTAAAATCCCCAGATAAATACCTTTTGATATCAAATCGTCTGTAATTCTTTTAAATCTTGAAAATTGAAGTTTTGAGTATTCCAGAGAATCTAAGTCATTCTCATAGAAAGTTGAAATATGAGTATAGCATCCTGTTACCTGAAACATTTTGCTGTTGCAGAGTTTCGCAACTTTCTCCACAGCATCATGAAAATTTTCATCATAACAACGAATTCCCATCCTGCCCATACCTGTATCAAGTTTTATATGTATTTTCAGCTTTTCTTGTTCCTTTTGAAGAACTTTCTCTAGTTGCAACCCATAATCATAAGATACTAAGGTTTGGGTAATATTGTATTCTATCAATAAATATGCATACTCCGGAGGAGTGTACCCCAAAATTAAAATAGGGTTTTCAATTCCTCCTTTTCTTAATTGGATGGCCTCTTCTACGTTAGATACCGCAAATTGAATTTCTCCGTCTAATGCAATCAATTCCTTGGCAATTCTTACGTCACCGCAATTATACCCATTGGCTTTCAAAACTGCCATTATTTTAACATCTTTGTTGAGTAGCGCTTTTATTTTATAAAAATTATATTTTAGGTTTTCAATAGAAATTTCAACCCATGCACGTTTAATAAAGTCCATAATGACCTCCCATGAAACACCTTAAGAATAAATCAATTTATTAAAAAAAACCAAAAATATACATAGGCTTATCAGAGGCAAATAGGGCATTTTAAAAACCACTTTTCTTTGCTACTTTAAAAGCCCTTGAAACTAGCTTTTTTAAAAGGGTGCCGACTTTATCGACACCCTGACTTTAGGAAATACTCTTAAGGTATTTAAAAATTAATCTGTAATTTCATGTTCAATGGTTTCATAAGAAACTCTTTCAGGATTTTTCCCTGCTTTTAGTTCAGGAATAAAGCGGTTCCAGAAATCATTATATAATCTGAATATTTCTTTCCGTTTAGCATAAATGAATGTCAATGTAATAATTACATACATTGCACTTAAAATATCTGTAAAAGCCCAAAGCATGTCCGCCTTAATATTATAAAAAACAAGAGCAGGAATTAGGAAATACACCATGTAAACCGGAGAAAACTTTTTATTCAGCTCAGTGTCTCCAAGGGCATAATTTACTGACTTGGCACAGCTATAATACATACCAATAATAGTTGTCCAAGCAAAAACTGAAATTGCGCATGCCATGAAGTACCCACCAAATTTTCCATATGCCACTTTAAATGCTACTGTGGTTAATTGCGCACTGGTAATATCAGGATAATCAATATAGGAGTTGGTTAAAATGATTGACAATGCAGTTACGGAACAAACAACAATTGTATCTAAGAAAACTTCTCCCCAGCCCCAAGAAGACTGACGAACAGGATGGTCTGTCTGGGCTGATGCATGGGCAACAATGCCATAACCAGTACCAGCATCATTGGAGTAAAGCCCACGAGCAATACCAAATCTGATAGCATCTCTAACCGAAGCACCTGCAAAGCCACCAACACCAGCCATAGGTGTAAACGCACTTTTAAAAATTAATGCAACCCCAGCGGGAACAGCATCATAATTCATAATTAAAATTCCAATACCAGATATTATGTAAGCCAAAGCCATAAAAGGAATCACTTTTTCCATAACACTGGAAATTCTCTTTAACCCACCTGCAATTGTCACAAAGCATGTAATTCCGATTACCGCAACAGAAATAATGGGAGGAATTTGAAATGCTTCATAAAGAGAGCTGGTTACAGATTCGGTCTGTACCGCATTGGTCCAAGGCCCAAAAATAAATACAAATACAGCCAAGATAATTGACCCCGTTTTCCATCCACGGGCATTCTTCATAACAAAAGATCTATCACAAAGATACTCATCCATTGACTTGTCATATTTTACTCTGTATCTTTGACCGAGAATAATCTCACATGCTTTTGTACTCATACCCAACAAGCCGGACATCCACATCCAAAAAATCGCACCAGGGCCACCCATAGTAATGGCAGTGGCAACACCACCAATATTACCTACACCAATGGTATTTGCCATAGCGGTACAAGCGGCTGCGAACCCAGAAACTGTTCCTTCTCCTTCTCCGCCTTTAAACATCTTTCCAAATGTGTTTTTAAAATGAAACTTTATTTTTGTTATGTAAGAAAATCTGAATTTAATTGTTAAATAAATACCTGTTCCTACCAATGCAATCGTCATTGGTGTGCCCCATAAAAAATCTGAAATTGCCGATAAAACTTCCAAGATTCTTTCCATCTTGTAAAATCCCCTCCGATTTTATTAAAAAAATTATACCTTATTATGCCTTATTAAATACTTCTAGAGCTTGATTTAAATCTTCAATTAAATCCACCACATCTTCTGCGCCCGTTGAAATTCGAATGAGTCCTTCATGAATACCCATTTTTCTCAACTCCTCCTCTGTAAACTCATTCCGAAAGGCTGTTGCAGGGTGAGCTAATGTCGTTCTAATTCCGCCTAGGGTACCTAAATACTTAATTACTTTCAGTCGACGAATAAATTCATCCACTTTTTCTCTGTTATCCTCTACAGAAAAACTTATCATGGCACCATATCCATAGGAAAAAATTTGGCTTGCTAATGCATGCTGAGGATGATTTTCCAAGCTGGGATGATATACACACTGAATATGAGGATTTTTGCTTAATGCTTCTGCTACAAGAACTGCATTATCCAATTGTGCTCTCATTCTTAATCCCATAGTTTTAATACTTCTTTGTAAAAGCCATGCCGAATTTGCATCTAAAGATGCCCCCAACAATAAGTAACTTTGCTTCATTTTTTTGATTATTTCGTTACTGGCAGTAATTGACCCCCCAGTCACATCACTATGCCCACCAAAAAATTTTGTTAAACTATGAATGACAATATCTGCACCAAAATCAAGGGGTTTCATTACAAAAGGTGTAGTAAAGGTACTATCCACAACTACCATTGCACCAAAAGAATGAGAGATTTTGCTGATTTTTTCTATGTCAACAACCAAAGTCAGCGGATTTGCAATAATCTCTGTATAGACTACTTTGGTACCATCTTTCATAACGCTTTCAAATTCTTCAATATTTGTAAAATCTACCAAAGAAACATGAACGCCAAAACCTTCCAAAATTTCAATTAATTCTATTGTCTCACCATAAATGCTTTTATTGAATACTGCATGATCTCCACACTTAAGCAAGCCCAACAGGGTTGTAGAAATGGCACCCATACCCGAAGAGCATACCAAAGTGTCTTCGCCGTTTTCCAAATAGGAAATTGCCTCCGCCAATCCATCACGATTGGGGTTGGCGGTTCTATTGTAAAAGTATTTTCCGCCACTATTCGCAAAATCATAATCTCTAGTGTCTTCAATGATATATGCCGAGGAAGGATATATCGCCGGCGTTTCAGGATGAAGTGCCCCTTCTCTATTCTCTGTACCTTTGTAAAGAATTTCTGTATTTTGTTTCAACAAGTTATCCACCACTTTCTTAAATAATCATTAATGAAATCGTAATTCTTATACCTACTATAAGGTCAATTATTACTTATTACTAAAGAAGTATTTGGATTTCATATTGAGCATCAGCATAATCCACTAAGTTATCTTCAAATTCCATAGCAAGCACCAGTTTGGGTTGTGGCTTATTTTCAAAATATTTGGTAAGCATATCAATATCCCAATTTTCTGATAATGCTTGTGTTTGAAAACACAAATATTCTCCTGCTGGAATTACATCATACAAGGTCTCATCTAAAACTGGCTTTCCTCTAAAATAAACAAAGTATTCTCTGGGATAAAATTCTTTTTTAAATAGCGCATCCAAATCTATCTTATATCCATATTGCCTTCTAAACTTTGTTTGTGTGTATTCGGATTTGCTTTTTGCCGCAGCCAACCGTATTTCCATTTGAGCCAATTGTTCTTTATAATAACAGGGAACACTTAAAATATATCGTTCCTCCTTCTGAATTTTATATAAATTATCCAGATTTTCTCCTTTATTCATATAAGTAAAATAGTCAATATACCATTCAATGTCCTTAATTCGCTCTTCCATCTCTTTTAGCTCCTGTAAGGCATTCTCTCTTTTTTTTCGCAAATACGGCAACAATAAATCCACACTACCGCTGTGAATAATTTTTCTTATATCCTCCAGGGGCATTCCAAAGCTTTGAAGATATCTTATTCTATCAAGATAATGAAATTGTTGATAATAGTAATATCGATACCCTGTGTTTTCATCAGTAATCCCTGGAGAGAGCAGTCCGATTTTATCATAATATCGTAATGTTTGCGTAGAAATTCCCAATAAGGCCGCCGTTTCTCCAATCGTATATTTCTTTTTCAAAATTTCACCTCATAACTTCTTATAAAAATAAATTATTATTCCATTTATCATAAAATTTCAGTAGAACCACCCCATAATAGGCAACACTGCCATAGCGTTCTCCACTTAAATACAGTATTTATTATAACAGGTCTTCAAACTCGGAAGAAAGCTATTTCTTTTACAACATTTATGCGATTTTAATATTGTCCTATATTTTTTAGTTAGAACATAGAAACCACAAATTTTTTATGAGCTACAAAGGCATTATAAACGATCAAACATCCCAGCACAAAAAAATAACACCCGATTTACGGGGGTTCTAGACAGCTGATAACTGGATTCGAACCATAATAGAACGGTTCTCGTTTCAAATTCGTTTTAGCTGATAATTGCTAGGATTGCTGAATTTACAGCATTCTCATAGCATTTGTTGAACTCAGTTTATCCTGCTAAATATCCATAATCCATCTTAAAAGTGGCATTCTGGAACAGTAGTTCACACAAAAGTTCACACAAAGTAAAACAAAAGCAAGCATAACCACCTCGGCGTCCCCAACGCCAAAACAGAACCCTACAATCCCTTGATTTTACTGGGTTTGTGAGAGTGCTGGCTTGTATTTGACTTGCATATTATTTCAATATTAATTCGTGGTCATTTAATATGAATAGTACCTAGCTAGGGCACCAAGTCAGTCTAAAGTCTGACTCTTGTTTATTCGGTTTAATTAAAACCTTCTCGGCTGAAAAGAGGGATAGTTCTGTATAATGATATTTCAATTTTTCCATTTTCGACAGCGTATTCTTTTACAAAATCACCAAAGCTACCAAACCATGGTTTGCTTGGGGTTTCGCTGATTTTTGTAAAATTCCAAGTGAAATCACCCAATTTTAAATTAAAGGATAAATTTTTACAAATAACAGCCTGTTCTTCCATAACCGTATCGGAGAGATACACCTCTTTACACTGAAGCAAATAAACATTGTCTTCCTTATTCTCGAAAGTACCCTCCAAAAAAATATCGTTTTGATAATCTTCCAGATAAAATACTTTTCCTGGACCTGCTGTTAATGAGCAGAGCGTGTTTTCACCACAGGTGTAAGTACCTATTAATTGATTAGAGAGTTTTGGTTGGGAAAGAGTGCTGATGAAATAGCCACCATAGCGTTCAAAAGAGTAAACTAATGCAGAAATCAGTATAATACAGCATATAAAGCCGACTATTAAGTGTGTATTTTTTTTCATGAACTCACCCCATAACCATGATAACACAATAACAATAAAAATAGTGCCTCAATAAATAGATAATCTGGAACAAAAACAACCCCCTTTTGGGGGCTTTCTTATTTTTTGTTTGATAATTGAGTAATAAAAATCCCCTTCGGTGGAAGGGGATACTTTATTATTTATTCGTTGCTACTTTTGTATTATCGGTTGCTGCTTTTGTATCATCTTTTTTTGCTTCTGCTGTTGCTTTTGTATCATCTTTTTTTGCTTCTGTTGTTGCTTTTGTATCTTCTTTTGTTGCTTCTGTTGTTGCTTTTGT
>NZ_DALYUL010000003.1:0-7667 GCF_031981185.1 Anaerotignum sp.
CCAGGATCAAACTCTTATATTAAAGTTTTGTCCTGCCAGTCTCAATGTCTGGCTTACTTCCGATTTTTTCGAAATCGGTAAACTCTTTTGTCTTCTTTTGCTTCTCCGCATAGCGGATAAGCTGAATTGACTATGGGTTGTGTGTTTGTATCTCTACTGTTTAGTTTTCAAGGATCAACTCGCTGTTTCAGCAGCGAAATTTATCTTACCAGATTTATTCAATCTTGTCAAATACTTTTTTCATTTTTTTAAACTTTTTTGTCGCATCTTTGCTTTATATGAATAAAACCTTACTGCAAAAAATTGTTTAAATTTACCAAGCTGTTCAGCAAGGAAGTTTATAATAACATGCCATTTCTATCCTGTCAAGACTAATTTGTCTTTTTTTGTTGTTTATTAATATATTTTAGATTTATGTACTCTAAATTAGAAATAAGAGAATCCCGTTGAACAAAAACAAATTATTTTCTTTCCGGATTCATTTGGGTCGTAACTGCCATAACCGCAAGTTGTGTACGATTTTTCACCATAAATTTAGAGATCAGCTCCGCCACAATATTTCTTGCCCTTCCTGCTGACATTCCAATTGTATCTCCTATTTCTTCATTTGTCATGCCTTGTACCACTAAATCTAATACTTCTCTTTGTCTTTCCGTCAGCTCCACGCAAAATTTATCCTCTGTATTAATACAGATTGTTGATGCAATTCCTTCTCTTTTTATGAAAAATGCAAATTCTTGTATATATTTCTCTCCAGCAAAAGCTTTTTTAATTACAGCAAAAAGTTCCTGTGGAACAATATCTTTGGAAATATATCCATCCGCCCCATTTTTAAAAGCAGTTGCTATATTTTTTTCGTCATCTTCCACAGATAGAACGAGAATTTTCGTGCTTGGTTCTAACTTTTTAATCTCCAATATTGCATCATGTCCAGAGTATACGGGCATATTCAAATCCATTAGGATAACATCAGGCTTTAATTTTAAACACAAATCAACAGCCTCTCTTCCATCGCCTGCACAACCAACAACCTCAAGTTCCGAATTTTGTCCTATCACTAATTTTAGACATTCTCGCAAAATAATCATATCATCCACAATAAGTATTTTAATCACAACGAAAACCCCTCAATTCATCAAATTCCATACGCAAACAATACCTTTTTCAGTTGATTCAATTCCCAGGTCATTTGAGCACCACCCTTTTCCAACTTATCTGCTATTGTTTGAATTTTCCTAAGACGCATCATGGAAGCCATTCCTTTTATTTGATGGGCATATTTAGCTACATCTGATTGATTTCCAATTGTACTTGCATTTTCTATCTTTAAAATGAGTTGCTTGCAGATGTGAAAAAAATCTTTTAATAAATTAGTAGCCTCTCCTACGGAAATTTTCATTTCCTTACAAAGTAATGAAACCGCATCATCAAAATTAATTTCGCCATCTAAATCAACTACTTTTTGATTTCCTCTATCCATCCCCTGATCTGGTAAATATGTATCGATCATATTTTTGAGAAGATTAACATCAACAGGTTTTTCAATCACATCATTCATTCCACTACGAAAACATCTTACCCTTATTGGGTCTGTTACTGTGGCAGATATTCCAATAATGGGTATTGAATAAAAGTTGTTTCCCATGGCACGGATTTTTTTTGTTGCATCATATCCGTCCATATTCGGCATTTGACAATCCATAAAAACCAATCCATACGTTTTTTTCTCAAGCATATCAATTGCTTCTAGACCATCACCTGCAACCTCTGATACTATCCCCAAACCAGATAAAACAGCCTTAAAGAACTGCCAGCTAAAGCTATTATCTTCAACAACCAAAACTGTCGCCGATTCTTTCCCCATGTCTCTTTCCTTTCTACAAGAAGTGTTACAATAAACACTTCCAATTAGAACGATGTATATTGTTTTCATCGAAATCTAAGTTATGATTATTACTCTTTCTTCTTATTGTAGTCTTTAAGATTACCTTTTACAAGATATTTTGCTTCAAGTAAAAAGAATCGTGATTATGTCCACCCCCCCAACTTTAATTGTCATGAAAAAACGAAATAAGCACAATAATTTATATGTCCTCCTTATTATATAGATAGAACAGAGAAAAACAAACCCAAGAAAAAGCACCGAACTTTTTATTTCGATGCTTTTTAGTCAATCCTATATAATTGATTTGTTCAAGCAGTATGCATTGTATCTTATCTTTTTGATACATATCGAAAGCCCCTATAGTTCTCCGCTCCTATTTCATTTCTTTTTCCTTCCATTTCATCTTTAAATGGATATTGTTGGCACAAAGATGCCCCCTCAGTATAGAAATTTGCCCTTTCTATACTTTGTGGAAAAGCAAAAATATTTTTAGGGTCATATTTCTGTTTTATTTTCTTCAATACCGTTGCATGAGTTCCATAATACTCACGCAAATAGTTATATATTTCTCCATATGGAAAATTTACATAGGAACCCATGGTGATTGCCTCTAGGTAAGGGAATCGAATGTCAATCCATTCTCTGTTCTCTTTTGCGTATACTGGATTCTCCCATACGGTTTCAAGCCACATTATATAGTTTGCATTACGATAGTAAAAGGCTGTATCATCAGTTCCAATTTCCGAAACTCTTCCGCCCAATGCATACAGTGAAATTCCCGCAAACACAGATCCAGAAGAACGTCTCCTTATTAAATCTACAAGTTCCGTTCTTTCATTCGAAGTAAAATCCCTGAAAGCAAAACGACTTGCAGATTGAAATTTTTCTGATGCTGGGTAGACACTTCCTATGATTGTAACTGCCTCAAGAAATGTCATAAATTCAATATTATACTCTGCTTTATCAAGGGCAAGAAAGTCAGCCATCATTTCCTTTGCCGCTTCCGCTGAGCCATAAAATATTCCTCTAATTAGCATTCCTAATCCATCCTCAGAGGAATGATAAACCCTACCAATCAAAGTAATCCGTTTATCGGCAGTTTTTAACCATTCTTGCCATACCAAAAGAAATTCTTCCTGCTCTTGCTCATGGACATTTAAATAATCAATTTCAATCAGTGTCACATTGCTTACCTTTGGTGCCAAATTAAAGGTCATAGATACGATTACGCCAAAATTACCCCCGCCGGCGCCTCGGCAAGCCCAGAAAAGATCGCAATTGTTTTCACGGTTGGCTTTGATGGCGATGCCTTCATAATTAATTAACTCAATTTCCTTTAAACTGTCACAACCCAATCCAAAATTACGGCAAGAGAGTCCCCATCCTCCGCCTAATGCATATCCACTAACGCCAACGGTAGGACAAGTCCCCCCCGGAAAAGGATATCCCTTGGATGCAACAAATTCATATACCAGCTTATTGGTCACCCCACCTTGAACAGTCAACTCATTTGAACGTTCATTAATCTGCATGTCGTTCATTTTGCTTATATCAATCACTAAAGTGCAATCCCCGTTGGAATACCCTTCATAATTATGTCCTCCGCTGCGTATGCGAATTGGCACACAATGTCTTCTAGACCAAATGACTGCATTTGAAACATCGGTTTCTGTTACGCAATATACAATAATTAAAGGAAACTGCTGAATTGCTGAATTAAAGCCTTGTCTTGCTTCATTATAAGTCGGGTTAAAAGGAGTGACAATGTCTCCTGTCAGACCATATAGAAAGTTATTCATAACTGAACCTCCATCCTACTATTCAACAAAATGTAGTCAATTGACTACTTCTATTATATGAAGGTATGTTGGTATCTGCACTGTTTTCAAATTAAATGGAATCCACTATCCTTTGGCAATTCCCCTATTTATCTTCTTTAGATCGAAAGAGTAAAAAGAACACATCTCCCTGAAAGATTATTTAGGATAAAGTACACTCAATCCCAACCGCAACTATAAGCTTTTGATTTAAATATCTATTTCATTGCCCAAATACTGAAATATCTTTTTATCGTATTTTTCTTTTTTATACCAACCTAATGCAATCATAAAAATACCTACTAATAAAACTATGGTTCTTTTATCCGAATACGGTGAGTACATACACGAGAGGACTATGCCCGTACCAGCTCCGGTTAGAAAATCAACAAAAGATTTTTCATGTTTGAAATTCTTGATATGGTTCAGTGTTTCTATCAGATGATCATCGGCTTTTCCCTTAAATTCTGAGTCCTTTAAGCGCTCAGCATAAAGTAACTCATTAGCGCTGATACCTAATTCAACACATAACTTAGGAATTACAGATATGTCAGGCATATAATTTCCATTTTCCCAACGAGAAATCGTTTTATTCGTAACTCCAATCTTATCACCCAATTCTGTTTGGGTCATACCCTTTTCCTTTCTTAACTCAGCTATAAATTTCCCTATTTTTTTCTGATCCATGGTTTATACCTACCTCCCTTGATGATAAAATTATAGCAAAAATGTTGACTTATGTATTCCCCATAGATGGCGATTCCCTCTTTGTTGAAGAATAATGATTCTAATTAAATACATTTCTATTTCTATTTTCGCTCCATCTTCTCTATCTCTTTGAAATCTTTCACCAATCAAAATAATGAGTTATAATGACTTCATATTAAAATAATATATTTACGAGAATAAAAAAAGACAAGCAACGGCTTGTCTTTTCACTTAAAATATTCTGGAAATTTATTTAATAATTCTTGTCTTTCCTGTTCATACTGTTTTAAATGTTGTCGCATAAGGGTGACGGCTTTATCTCCATCCCGTTCTTTAACAGCCTCTAAAATAGCTCTATGGTCTTCAACGATCTTATTCGCACCAACACTGGCCGAAACCTTAAGTAATCTTAATCGATCAAAATGAATAGAAAAGCTTCTGACCACATCATAACATTTTAACTTTTTTGCAATTTGAAATAGCATTTTATGAAAATCATTATCCGCTTCAAAAAGCCCTTCTGGATTGTTATTCATACAATACTGATTTTGAAGACGCAGGTTTTCTTCTAACTCAGCAATATTGGCTTCATTAATAACCCTGCAAACCTCTTTAACAACCCCGCATTCCAACAAATTTCGCATGAAATAAGTTTCATCTATCATATCATAATCTATTAAAGAAATCCTACTTCCTCTTTGAGGGAAAACCTCCACGATACCTATGTTAGCTAACTCGCTTAAGGCTTCTCTAACAGGGGTTCTAGAAATACCCAGCTCTAAAGCCATTGTATTTTCACTCACTAGGGTTCCAGGCTTTAAATCAAGGTTTATTATATTATCTTTCAATACGCTTAACGCATATTCTCTAGAGGTTTCACGCTTCATCTTTTCTCTAACCTTCACTCTTCTACCCCCTCTCACGTTTCTTATCTACACTATCATAAATAAATTTCATTTTCAATAGTATAAAACAACAAGATATAAACATTATTCTGTAAACAAAAGGCTACACTTAAAGCAGTATAGCCTTGTCAAATGTCTAATATATTTTCATAACTTAGAAATCTGAAAACCAATCTACAATCTTTTCTAAGTATCCTCTTAGAGTCATCTTCCTGACTCCCCACGGCCAAAAGATGGGAAATATACGAAACATCTTAATTAATACATTTTTATTACTATTTTTCTAGTTTTATCTGGATTTTGTTCAATATACTTAAATGCTTTTTCCATATCCTCTAAGGGATAAAATGCAGTTACAAAATTCTCAAATACTATTTTTTCATCTCTTACATATTCAATAACCACAGGAAAACGATTTGTCTGATGACGTGAGCCCATAACACTAACTTCACCTTTAGACAGCAATATGGGCGCTATCTCGCTAGGTGTTGTATTAAAGCTTAATTCTACTACTCTTCCAGCATTAGAAACGTAAGTTAAAGCATCCTCGAAGCTTTTTTTGTTGCAAATAGCATCGACTACCACGTTAGCTCCCATTCCGCCAGTAATTTCGTGAATTCTTTCAGCAACATTTTCTTTCGTTGCGTTTATTGTAAACTCTACACCATGTTTTTTGGCAAAGTCTAATTTCTCGTCCACAATATCAGACATTATGACTCTAGCACCTAAAATGTTGGCATTTTCCGCCACTGTAAGCCCTATGGTTCCGCCACCCATAACGAAAACGAAGTCATCCTTTGCCACTTGCCCTCTATAACAAGCTTGTGCCCCTATGGTAAAGGGTTCGATTAAAACCGCATCCTCTAAAGATACGTTATCTGGTAATAAATGTGCATTGCTCTTGGGAACTTTAAAATATTCGGCACAGCCTCCATCAATATGAGCCCCGTAAACCTTTAGTTCCTGACATGCGTTTCGTCTTCCGTTTTTGCAAGAGTAACACTCTCCGCAGGCGATAAACGGTTCTACCACCACTCTATCCCCTACCTTTAGTGTCGTAACTTCTCTCCCAACCTCATGAACATGACCTACTATTTCATGCCCCCAAACAAGAGGGTATTTAGCGAAGGCGTTTTGCCCATGGTAAATATGTAGATCTGATCCACAGATGCCTACATACTTCACCTTAATAATAACATCATCAGCTTTTTCTATTTTAGGCATGGGTGTTTCTTCTATTTTAATAACCCCAATTTTTTCTATTATTCCTGATTTCATTTTCAGACCTCCTAAGTCTTTTTGGGGAAAGAACATAAGTCATTGTCCCCGCTCCCCCTTAAGTCTTTAAGTATGTTACCTCGGAAAATCTATTAAAGGATTTTCCTCTGGAGGTTTTTCATCCTTTCACCTATTGCACAAGGCATACACTTTTGGGGGGATTATAATTAATCAATATATGTGTAATACATCAGTCGACTAATTCTAAGAATTAACCCCCTAGCCAGCCTAATGGTACTGTAATCAGACCCGGGAACAAAATAAATAAGTAAACCAGTGCCATTTGGAATAAATAATACGGAATAACCGGTTTTATTATCTCTTCCATTCGAATCTTCCCGGTGGCACAGGCGACATTAAGAACAGGACCCACCGGCGGTGAGGTTAATCCTAAAACATTAGCAAGGGTGAAAACAATACCGAAATAAACTTTATCTATTCCAGCCGCCGTAATAAGGGGCAACATAATAGGCGTCATAATTAATATAGTAGGAACCACGTCTACACAAGTACCCATGACTATAATAATGGTCATCAAAATCGTCATTAATAGAATGGGGTGACTGGTCAAACCAGAAAGAGACTCTGTAATGGCTTGAGGTATTCTTGAAACCGTCATAAGATAAGCTGCTACGTTAGCTGCCGCCGCCAAAAACATTACCACCGCTGACATTTTAGCTGCTGATATAAAAGAAGTAAATAAATTCTTTAAAGTCAATTCTCTATAAACTACAATGCCTACGAATAACGCATAAACTACTGCAACAACCCCTGCCTCAGTGGCCGTAAATACGCCACCTCTAAGCCCCACTAAAATAATAACAGGAAGTAATAAAGCCCATAAGCCACTTAAAAACATCTTAAGCGTTTCTTTAAAGGAAAGCGGGGGGTCATTAGATTTTACGCCATCTTTTCTACAGACAAAAAACCAAATGCCACACATGATAACCGTGAAATATATAGCAGGAAAAATACCGCCCATAAATAGCGATTTTATTGATACACCCGCTGAAACACCATATACAATCATTGGTATGGATGGAGGCATAATAGGAGCTACTATATTAGCCGAGG
>NZ_DALYUL010000003.1:7677-27233 GCF_031981185.1 Anaerotignum sp.
TTGGCTCTATCGTAACCACTTTTGGCCATCATAGGTATCAAGATAGCCCCAAGGGCCGCTGTAGATGCCACAGCAGAGCCTACTAAAGAAGCGAACATTAAGCAAGCTAAAATGGTTACATAGCCTAACCCACCCTTAACTCTACCTACAAAAATATTACAGAAGTTAATAATTCTTTTCGTAAGGCCGCCTCTATTCATCAATTCACCAGCCATAACGAAAAAAGGCAGAGCCATCATGGTTACACTATCTGTTCCACTCATTAATTTCGTAGCTATAATCTGTACATTAGCATTAGATCCGCCTAAATATAGAGCAGTACAAATTCCACAAAAAATAAGAGCAATGGCTATAGGAAGCCCAAGAGCGATACCGCCTACTAAAAACAGCAAAAACATAGTTAAGGTAAGTATCATTTTAACACCGCCTTGTCTTGTTCAAAATCCGCAAAAGGGTCATCCCCCGAGTCATGAGGCTTGATTAAATCAAGGGGATCCTCTTTAAATACAATTAACTTAATTAAATTCACAGTACAAATAATGATAAAAGCAATTCCCAAAACAACCCCAGCAAATTGAATAAAGAAAACTGGGTAATGGGTTACTACCCATGAGTTATTTTTATTTAGCAAGGAAACCTGCCAAGCACCCTGCGTAAGCAATGCCATAATCCAGATTGTTATAGCTTGAATCAAAAAATAAATTACTCTCTTTGCTGCCATAGGTACTTTGGTAATTAAGGAATCTACCATTAGGTGATTGTTCTCCTTCATTGCTACGATAGAGCCTAGATAGACCAAATATATAAAGCTAATTCTAGCAACTTCTTCTGAGTAAGCAAATCCTTTATGAAACACAAATCTAAGAACAACATTGGCGAACGTAAGTATAATCATAATGGCTAAAAAAATTGCAATCAAAATTTCAATTGTACGAAATAAAAGATTAATCACCTTCGTAATACCAGACATTTTGTTAGAAATATCAGAGCTCATTAATCAATCCCCCCTTTTTTGTTTTTTAAAAGGGCGTACGTGAAATACGCCCTTTGTAAGAATAAACTAACACGAGATTTCTTATTGAACCGCTTGAATTTTTTCTACTAATTCTTTTGCCCAATCATTTTCAGCATATAACTTATCAAGGGTTGGTTGAATTTTTTCAATGATAAGCGCTTTATCCTCATCTGTACAAGGAGTTACGGTAACACCATTATCAATTAAGAATTGACGGTCAGCATCAACACTTGCAATATAATCTGTCCAAGCCTGTTCAGAAGCTGCTTTAGCCGCATCTTTAATAATCTGTTGTTGTTCTTCACTTAAAGAATCCATAAATTGTGCGTTGGTGATAATCTCTAAGGTAGCAATAATATGGTTGGTTTCGTATAAATATTTTTGAACCTCATATAAAGCTTCACTCTTAACTGTAACCATTCCATTATCTTGACCATCAACTACGCCTGTTTCAAGAGATGAGAACAACTCATTTAAAGGAATAACCTGTGCGCTTGCACCTAAGTTTTCAGCGATACCAACATGAATAGGGTTCGCAGGCATTCTGAATTTTTGCCCTACAAAGTCATCAACGCTTTCCAACTTTTTATTACTTGTAAAGGTTCTAGCAGAGTTAGGACCCCATCCTAAAATATAGGTTTCTGGGAATTTCTCATGGAACTTGCCATTTAACTCTTCTGCGATTGCGCCAGTCCAAACCTTTTTTGCATGCTCAATGTCTCTATAGAGAAATGGCCAGTCTGAAATTAACATAGTAGTAAACTCTTGATTCATACAAGTACCGATAACCGCAACCTCAACTGCACCATTACGAACACCGTCCCATAATTCTGTTTCGTTACCCAAGGTGCCGGAGTGATAAACATCCACCTTAATTGAGCCACCGCTTTTTTCTTCTACTTGCTTTTTAAATACATTATCAATAGCCATAGCCATTGGATGGGTTTCAGCCCAGTTGTCACCAACCTTGATTGTAACAACCTCAGCAGGAGCGGCATCCCCACTTGCAGCGGGTTTAGAGCCACAACCTGCTAAACTGCCGATACTTAACGCACTAACTAATAATAAGCTTACTACCTGTTTTTTCATACTTTTTCTCCTCTCCTCTTTACAATCCGACTCATTCCATTTCTGCATATTCAAAACGGAACGCTTTTATTTTCAAAGGAATCTTCCCTTAAAAATCAATGAATTAAGTATTTTCCTAATGTTTTTCTAACCGCTCCACCGTCTTCAATAAGCTCTAAAAACATATTTTCCACTTTTTCACTCAGTCCTGCCTCTACTAGATCCAGGCCAAAAATAACCTTGTTTGCTAAGAATGGCTTCAGTTGACTCTTGTAGCTTGCCTTATTGCCTATCTTAATTTCTTTTAATCCCTCTTGTAAATCAGAAAGCATAGGATCATCGCTTATTTTAAAAGACTTTAGCGCATCATCTACGCCTAATAAATAGCGAAACCAGCCAGCTATGGCAAGAGGAATAAATTGGAGAGAATTAACGTCCAAATCGGGGCTGCTTATATAGGCTTTCATCGTTTCACCAAAGCGTATGGCAACCTTTTGGCTAGTATCCGTAGCGATTCTAGCCGGACTATCCGGTATAAATGGATTAGGCAGTCTTTCATTGATTACCTCATCAATAAAACTTCGAGGATTTATTATTTTAGGATCAACTACTACTTTAATTCCCTCATCATAGCCTATTTTCTCCACCAATTTTTTTAGTGCTTTATCTTTCATTTCTTCTGCAATACTATCATAGCCCAATAAACAGCCATATACTGCTAAAGCCGTATGAAGAGGGTTTAGGCAGGTGGTTACTTTCATGGTTTCACTTTTGTTTACGGTATCTCTGTCGCTAAAGTATACCCCCGCTTGTTCTAATCTTGGACGACCATTAGGAAAATTATCCTCTATTACTAAATATTCAGGAATTTCAGCGTTTACAAAGGGAGCAATAAAGGTCCCCTTATTCGTAATAATCGGTGAAATCTCCTCTAGATGAAGGCTTATTAAATTTTCTTCAATTTCCTTAGCCGGTCTAGGTGTAATTTTATCTATCATAGACCAAGGGAAGCTAACCCGGCTTTCGTCACTGATATAATCAATAAATTCTTGATTAACAAAACCTTTTTCAAGCCATTTATTAGCTACATCCAACACAGAAACTTTCAACTTTTCTCCGTTATGGCTGCAGTTATCCATACTAACTATTGCGATAGGAAATTTTCCTGCTTTAAATCGTTCCAATAATAAAGCCACGGTTATACTCATAGCGTGATTTGCTTTCTTGGGACCATTTTCTAAATCTTCTAAAACGACTTTAAAGTAATTGCCGTTAATATCTTTTAGAGCATAGCCTTTTTCAGTTATTGTAAAGCTTGCCATTTGCAATGACGGGGCTTGAAAAGCTTTTTTAAGCCTTTGGAAATCACTCTCTTCACCCATGCTAGCCTTGACGGAGTCACAAATTGATGCTAGAACCTGTTTTTTCGTCTCTCCATTGGCCTTAAGACCAACTGATAAAACCAAATTATCATAGGGTTTATAGATTTTATCTATGATATCGAAATCAAAGGTTTCAGCGGCAATAATGCCTATATCCTCCAAGCCTTTTTCCAACAGTTCGTCTTGTAATCTAGCAATAAAGCCTCTGAAAATATTTCCCCCACCGAAATGAATCCATCTTGGGGTTTCCGCTGTATTCTTAATTATGTTTTCTACATCATACGTTGGTGTTTTTATTTCTTTTTCTTGCCAAAACTCTTTATTTTTTAAACCTTCTCTGTTTAGCTTCATTCTTAACCTCCACGTCAGAGCAAAGACCAATCCATTTATCTCGGCACTTGAGAAATATCACTGCATTCCTTGCCTCTCCTTCACAAGAGCATTTTTTAATCTTGTGTTGCGTGGCTTACGCCACACAACTGTAATTCTCAAGATTTACTCATTTTATCTATTGCTTCCCATAGACCTAAGAGGTAGTTTGCGCCTAAAGCTCTGTCATATAAACCATATCCGGCTCTGGCCTTTTCACCCCAAATCATTCTCCCATGGTCAGGGCGTATATATCCATCAAAACCAGTGGAATGAAGCGCCTTTATTACTTCAAACATATCTAAATCACCACACTCAGATAGATGGGCAGATTCATCAAAATCTTTAGGGCTTAGATGTTTCACATTTCTAATGTGAGCAAAGTGAATTCTACCCATATCTCCAAATTCCTTCATAATAGCAGGTATATCATTATCCAAGTTACTGCCTAAGCTACCGGTACAAAGGGCTAGACCGTTATATTTGCTATTATTTAGAGCTAAAAACGTTCTAATATTTTCTGCACTGGTTATAACCTTTGGTAAATTAAATAATGGCCATGGTGGATCATCCGGATGAATTGCCATTTTCACATCATATTTTTCAGCATAAGGAATGATTGCGTCTAAGAAATACTTCATATTGGACCAATACTCCTCGGTGGACATAGCCTGATAAAATTCCATATCCAGAGCCATCTGAGGTATTCTTTCCGGCTCCCAACCTGGCAGAGAATAGCCTCCGCTGTTAGATACCATAGAATTAGCAATTGTCGTTGGATTTAACTTTACCACATCATCATGGCGATAAGCCATGCCAAAGCTTCCGTCTGACAAAGGATGGAATAACTCACTTCTAGCCCAATCAATAACAGGCATAAAATTATAGCAGATACACTTTACCCCTACCAAGGATAAATTCTTAATGGTCTCTATATAATTTTCTATGTATTTATCACGGGTGCTTAAGCCTTTTTTAATATCCTCATGGATATTAACACTCTCAATTACCTCCATTTCAAGCCCGGCTTTATTGATCTCATCTCGCAAAGCCTTACAATCTTCCAAACTCCAAACCTCGCCCACTGGGATTTTAGGCATACAAGCCGCTACCCCAGTCATGCCTGGAATTTGCTTAATTTGTTCTAAAGTCACGCTGTCGTCTCCATAAGGAAACCAGCGAAAAATCATTTTCATTCACACACCTCCATATTAAGCCGAAATAGTCAGTCAAAATGAATTGCATTTTTAAATCTTTTTCTGTGAATTTTAAGATAAAATCGCTTACTTAATATAAGCAAAGTCACTTTATTTTAAAAACTATACATTTTCCACAGAGTAATTCATCATGATTTATACTTATTTTACAACTTACATACTAGTATATCAATTGGCATTTTGTTTAAAGTTTTAATAAAAATACTGTGCAAAACGCATAAAAAATGGTTAGGTAAATTACCTAACCATTTTTAAAAAAGAGAGAAATATGAAAATACTATTGTTAATAAAAATAACTTGCACGATTTAAAAATTATTATCTTTGAACTCTACCCGATCCATCACCACCGGCTAATTTGGTAACCTCATCCAGGGTTACCATATTGAAGTCACCCTCAACGGCATGTTTTAAACAAGAAGCTGCTACGGCAAACTCAATGCTCTCTTTAGAATCATAGCCTAAAAGAGTTGCCGCAATCAGTCCGGCTCCAAAGCTATCACCCCCACCAACTCTATCAACAATATGAATTTTATATGTTTTACTAAAGTGATATTCTTTGCCATCATAAAGCATAGCTGACCAGTTATTATCATTGGCTGATAAAGACTCTCTTAATGTGATTGCCACTTTAGAAAAACCAAATCTATCTGCTAATTGTTTTGCTACGTCTTTATAGCCCTCTTTATTTACCTTACCAGTAGTAACATCGGTATTTGCAGAATGAATACCAAATACATCTGCAGCATCTTCCTCATTGGCGATACAAACATCAACATATTCACATAGTGTTGCCATAACTTCTCCGGCCTTTGCTTTGCTCCAGAGCTTATTTCTATAATTTAAGTCACAAGAAATGGTAATATTTTTTGCTTTCGCCGCTTTACATGCCTCAAGACAAATTTCAGCCACCTCATCATTGAGGGCAGGGGTAATCCCTGTAAAATGGAACCAATCTGCACCATCAAAAATCTCATCCCAATTAAAATCTGATGCTTTCGCCGTGTAGATAGAAGAGCCCGCTCTATCATAGATTACCTTGGAAGGACGCTGAGAAGCACCCTTTTCCAAGAAATAAATCCCTACTCTATCGCCGCCTCTGGCTATTTTCGTTGTATCTACACCATATTTTCTTAAAGAGTTTATTGCCGCTTGACCGATTTCGTGCTTAGGTAATTTAGTTACAAAGCTTGCATCAAAGCCATAATTAGCCAAAGAGACCGCAACATTTGCCTCACCACCGCCATATGTAGCACCAAAAGTATCAGCTTGAACAAATCTGTAATAACCCTCTGGTGCCAGTCTTAACATGATTTCACCAAGAGTAACTATTTTTTTAGCCATTATAAATTCCTCCTATACTTTAAAACAATAATTCCCTAAAGATTACTTTAAAATCCCACCAGCGCATCTCTCTGGAAACATCAAGAACTATCATTTCTTTTACCTACTCTTTATTTTCATAACCTTTTGTTTTCAAAAATATCATATCAAAATTTAGTTTTGAACCAAATGAATTGCAAAATCACTAATTTCTTCTTCCATATACACAGCTATGAGCTTATCATTCTTATATTTTTTGCTATTCTGATTAAAGCTTACACCCAAGTTCTCCAGATATTTCATGGCTCCCAATACATCATTGGTACCAATGGCAATATGTCCTTTTTTACCGAGATAGGGAGTTTTCATAAATTCAATGCCATCCGTAAAAATGGATGAATTACCGACTTTTTTTTGAAAACCAAATAAAGCGGAAATCTTATCGGAGGATGCATTTGCTTCCCCTTCATTTTCACAATTTACACCTACATGCTTCATTTGAAAGCCAAAAACAGTTTTAATGGCTTCTCTCGTAAGCTCTTCAATCTTTTCAAATTCGCCATTTTTAATCAGGCTCTCTTTCACCATCCAAGTCCCACCACAAGCCACTATCTTAGAAAATGAAAGATAATCTCCTATATTATTCTCATTAATTCCACCAGTAGGCATAAATTTTAACTTAGGAAAAGGACCCGCCATTGCCTTTATCGCATTCAAACCACCACTAGCCTCAGCAGGGAAAAACTTAACCACTTCAAGTCCAAACTCTAAGGCTTGTTCAATGCCAGAAGGATTGGTAACACCAGGAACGATAACGATATTTTTGTCAATGCAATACTGAACTACTTTCGGGTTTAGCCCAGGGCTTACGATAAATTTAGCTCCAGCTCCTACCGCTTTATCTACCTGTTCCGTGGTTAAAACAGTGCCTGCACCAATTAACATATCTGGAAAATGACTGGCCATTAATCGAATAGATTCTTCCGCCGCCTCAGTTCGAAAGGTAATTTCCGCACATTTAAGCCCGCCATTACTTAAGGCTCTGGCTAAAGGGATGGCATCTTTTGCATCCTCTAAAACTACTACAGGAACTACTTTAAATTTACTTATACTTTCTAAAACTTCGTTCACCCTAAAATCACCTTGCCCTCTCTATATTCATTTATTTCACATTGTGAAACTTGTTTTTATATTACGGAACTTAATTTTAAAGTACTACTGAAAATCAAAAATGTCAATAGCTATTTGTAAGTTCATATACCTTCACAAAAATATTTGTTTTATATTGTGAAATATGCTATCATAATACGAAAATAGCATATTAACTTTTTAATACAATTTGACTATAAATTTGACAGGAAAAAAGATTAAATTGGCATAGTAAAAGGATTTTGATGTAAAGATTGTAATTACTGGCACTTATAAAAGAAATAAAGTTGGTCTTTAATTTGATAATGAGGTGTACTAAATGAATGACAAAAATCCTATTCAGGTTTCCGAAAAGCTTTTTAAAGCAATTGAACTTTTAGCTGAAAAAGGCTCTTTAAGTCTTACTGAAATCAGTAATTATCTTGATTTAAATAAAAGCACAATTCATAGAATCCTAAATTCTTTGATTTTTATGGGTTACGTTAAGCAAGAGGAAAAAACTCTTAAATATGGGCTAAGCTTTAAAATTTGCAATCTTGCCAGTAAATTTTTAGCTCATAATGATATGATTAGCATCATCCACCCCTACCTTATAGATTTGGCAAATAAGACAAGCGAAACCGTTCACCTTGTTGAACGTTATGATACGATGGCCATATATATTGATAAGGTGGAAGCGTCAAAAAATTCCATACGTCTTTATTCTACAATTGGTAAATCCATTCCTCTATATTGTTCTGGAGTAGGAAAAGCTATTTTAGCCGAAAAACCCAAGGACGAGCTAATAGATGTATGGAATAAAAGCGAAATCATTAAAATTACCGATAAAACCATCACGAACTTTCGTGAATTTGAAATTAAAATAGAAGAGGCCCAGCAAAAAGGATATGCTTGTGATATCGAAGAAAATGAAATTGGGGTTCACTGTGTGGGCATTTATATTAATGTACCTAACAAAGAGTATGCCATCAGCATATCCGCACCAAAAGAAAGGTTAGATGAAGAAACCATTAAAATATATGGAAATTACCTACTGGAAACAAAAGCAAAACTTGATAAGCATTTATCATAAAAATTCAAAAAAGCAGAGGCATTTATTAACTTCCTCCTCTTCTTCTTTGAAAATATTTCATGTAATAGAATTTAACCATACTATTACATTGCATAATGAATATTTTGATAGTTGAATAAAGGGTAATTAGATAAAGTCATAATTAATAAAAAGGCGTCAAACTTATAATCTTGCAACACTTAGGAGAAGACAGACAGAATTTTCTACAACACGTCATACTGGCGTTAAACGATGATATTCAAACACCCTAAAAAAGTCAGGAGGTTCCTTGATGAGTGAAATAAAAAGATGTGATTGGGCTATGAAAAATAAACTGGAACAGGAATACCATGATCATGAATGGGGAATTCCTGTTCACAACGATAAGAAACTATTCAAAATGCTGATTTTGGAAGGAAAACAAGCAGGATTAAGCTGGTCAACCATTCTTTCAAAAATGGATACTCTTTGCGAAGCTTTTGATGACTTTGACCCAATGATCCTAGTGTCCTATGACGATACAAAAATTGAAGCTCTTTTACAAAATAGCGGTATTATTAAAAACAGACTAAAAGTGAATGCCGTTATCAGTAATGCAAAGGCATATTTTAAAATATGCGAGGAATTTGGGTCTTTAGATAATTACTTGTGGTCATTTGTCAATCATCAGCCCATTATTAATTCATGGACTCAAATTGAAGAGGTACCATCCAGTACTCCTCTCTCTGACGCCATCAGCAAAGACTTAAAAAAACGAGGTTTTAAATTTGTTGGCACCACCACCATCTATGCATTTATGCAAGCTGTTGGAATGGTAAACGACCACTTAACCACCTGTGCTTTTTATGATCGCTCTCAGCTGTAAGAATGGAATGAATAAACAATGAAAGAGGCTGACAAAAATGGTTGTAACCATTTTGATCAGCCTCTTGATATGGAGAAACCTTTTTCAATTCCTGATTCAAAATTCTCCTGAACCCCTTGATCTAGAAAGGCACTTGTATCCACATATCATACCTGATTGTCTTCTTTTTCCTTTCTCACACCTTAAGGGCACTATCTGCTATAGCGCCATCCTTCGAATTTGTAAAGAAGAAATGTTCCCATTCCAAAGTGATCGAAACCACCTCAGGAAAACTGCTGACAACCTTCATCTGGTAGACTTTTTGTCGTTCCTACCATGGCGCTTGAATATTCCTAAACATAACAATGCAGTAATAGTTCCGTCTGCCTACTATGCAGAATAAAAATCCAAATAGGTATGAGAAACGTAAAATACCGCCTTATGCAGGTCAAAAGATTTCTCTTCAACACCTCCGTCTATGCCATTCTTGTTAAGTCAAAAATCACCAGTTGAAATTTGTCTAGGCCATGAAAGCAATAGGTGCTTTGCAATCTTTAGATCTTTATCTTGTGGGAAGTATAAATCACAGAAGAAATTATGATAATTTGCAGTCCAAACATACTTATCCCATACAAATATATTCTCTTTATGTTTCATTAACATTTCTTCAAGCTTTTCTTTATGTTTTTCCAATAGCTTAATTTTTACTAGTTCAAACTCGTAATCGTTACTGCATTCTTTATAATATTTAAAAATAGTGTTCAAATATCCTATAAACCATTTTCCATCGGTGTCAATTAGAATGATATGGTCCTCTGGCATATTATTGTAGTTTTTTATATATTTTTGTAATTGCTCTACGGTATTATCATCTAAAACAATTCTTGGATAGCAGGCTACTTCACTTTCTTGATAATGAGCGTCTAACAAGGCTGGTCCAAAAACAATATCGTCATTGATATAAAACTCACCAATGCTGATTCCACCTCGAACAAACAAACCTTCTAACGCCAAATTGAATTGATACTCAGCAACATTACTCAATATCTCATTTAATTCTGATTCCCCATCATAATCTATCGGATATGCAACAACCATATTGTCTGTAAAGATTTTAATTTTCCCTTGGCTATATTTGTCTGGAATAATGCACTTTTTGTTTTTTTCAATAAGGTAATTTAGTTCACTAAGTAAATGATTTCCTAATCCGTTTTTATAGGAATCCAATATCATTTTAGAAAACCCTAGTATATCTATTGCACACACAATGGAATTGAGTAACCTAGGAGATTTTTCATCATATTTAATTTTTTTCATGTCAATATATCCTCTCTAAGGCTTTTATTTCTAAATCATTATATAAATAATCTTTGGTAGTTACTTAAACTTATGATTATATTATACCATATTTTTCTATATAATCAAAATCTGATTCCCCCTAATATGCATCCCTCGCTTACCTATGCCAATCGTCAAATAAGCGCTTTGCCCAAAATGTCTAGCCGACATTAAACGGCATCAGATCCTATTATGCTCATAATATTAGAAGCTTATAATTCTTATCGATTGACTCATAATTTAAGATTGATATTTTTAATCACACATATAAAAACCCAAAGTATACCTAAGTTTTAAATTCAATAGTACTCACAGTTAAAACAACAGCGAAACGTTCCCATAAATTAAAAGTCTCAAAATACCTATAATAATAAGGTGTGCCGGATAATATGCGTAAAAAAACCACTTCATCCAATTCGCCTTACCCCTTTCACCATTATATAATTTCAAAACTGGATAAACAAGTAAAACGCCAATTAGCACCATTGCGTAAACTTTGCTTACAAAGAAAAAAGCAACAACACCATACAAAAAAACCAACGGCAGCATCTTTTTCATTTGGCCTTTAAGATCACCACGTTTTTTATACATTCCTATAATTGCTAAAACAGCAATGCATGACCAATCTGCTGGAAATGCACTCCATATTAGCATAAATATAATGATTTGCTTTAGCCAAATTCTTTTTTGCAACACCTTATTATCATCTAACCATAAAACTAATACAGCAATAAACAATGGATACATAACACTTGTTTGGTTGAATATTCCTGTACTAAAGGGAATTGGTGGAATTCCAAAGGAAAAACAATATGCAAAATGCGAAATCACTGCAAAAATTCCCAATCTCATTATGTACTTTTTTCTATCCCTTGTGTAGTGATATCCTTCACAAATACAAAACCACATAATAGGAGCAGTTAATCTTCCAATTAGATGCATCACAATGGACATCGGGGCTGCTGTAAAACCTGGGAAAACTAAATCTGACAGATGGTCAATCGTCATAGCTATAATTGCAATTAACTTCAAATGATTACTATTCAATTTTATCTGCATCTAGTTAACTCCTCTATTCGCCTAAAATAAATACTTATCAACCACTCAATTTTACCACACAAAACAAAAAAGTCATGTATGAACTCAAATCCTCACACATGACTTTAACTTGGCGGAAGCGGTGGGATTCGAACCCACGAGCCCATTGCTGGACTACCTGATTTCGAGTCAGGGCCGTTATGACCACTTCGATACGCTTCCATATAAAAATATGCAGTTTTTTGTTACAGATATAAGCTAATTTAGGTCAAAATTACCATCGCTTTCATATTATCTCCAGAGTATATTCGATTAGTAAAACTAATTTCCTGAGGAAAGCCTATTTATTATACCAACCTCGGCATAAAAAATCAAGTTTTTTGTCAACAATAAGCCCATATCCTTTTCTCACTGCCTTGACACTATAGGCAAACTAATGTTACCCTATATACATTGGGATAATTTTACTTCCTAACTATATATAGAGTCAGATAACAAAAGAAGCAGGTGTTTTCATGAAATCACAACAAAAATCAAACTATACCAACGAAAGTATCACCTCGTTAAAAGGTGCAGACCGTGTTCGCCTTCGACCCGGTGTTATTTTTGGTTCCGATGGCTTAGATGGCTGCGAACATGCAGTTTTTGAAATCCTATCTAACTCTATCGATGAGGCAAGAGAAGGCTACGGAAATAAAATAGAAGTGGTTCGTTATAAAGATCATTCCATTATGGTTAAAGATTATGGTCGAGGGATTCCCGTGGATTATAACTCCAAAGAAGATCGCTTTAACTGGGAATTGGTGTTCTGCGAGCTTTACGCTGGTGGTAAATATCAAAATAACACCGGTGAGAACTATGAGTTTAGTTTGGGTCTCAACGGCCTTGGCACATGTGCAACCCAATATGCTTCGGAATATATGGATGCAGTTATTTATCGTGATGGAATCTGCCATAGCCTCCACTTTGAAAAAGGCGAAAATGTGGGCGGTCTTATGAAAGAAGGGGCTGAAAAACACCCCTCTGGTACACAAATTAAATGGCGACCCGATCGAGATGTATTTACGGATATTAACATCCCCCTCACCTACTTTCAGGATATATTAAAAAAACAGGCGGTTGTAAACGCAGGTTTGACCTTCGAATTGATGGATGAGGAGAGCGGTGAAAAATATATTTACTGCTATACAAATGGTATTAAGGATTATTTGCTAGAACTTTCCGGAACGGACAACCTTACAGATGTTCATTATTTACAAACAGAAACCAAGGGACGTGACCGCGAGGACAAACCGGAATATAAATTAAAATTTGAAGCTACTTTTTGCTTTAATAATCAGGTGAATATTTTAGAGTATTACCATAACTCTAGCTTTTTGGAATATGGCGGTTCCCCTGATAAAGCGGTTAAAAACGCCTTTGTTTTTGCCATAGATAAATACTTAAAAACTAATAATTTGTATAAAAAGGATGAGAAAAAAATCACCTTTTCAGATATTGAGGACAGTCTAATTCTGGTCATCAATTCCTTTTCCACCGTTACCAGCTACGAGAACCAAACGAAAAAATCTATCACAAATAAATTTATACAAGAAGCTATGACGGATTATTTCAGAGAACAGCTGGAAATCTATTTTATCGAAAATAAAATGGAAGCAGAAAAAATTGCGGCGCAGGTCTTAGCAAACAAGCGCAGTCGAGAAACGGCGGAAAAAACCAGAATTTCCATTCGTAAAAAGCTAACAGGGTCATTGGATATGAACAATCGTGTGGAAAAATTCGTAAACTGTCGCACAAAGGACATTAACCGCCGTGAAATATATATCGTAGAGGGTGATTCCGCCTTAGGTGCATGTAAGTTAGGCAGAGATGCAGAATTTCAGGCAATCATCCCTATTCGTGGAAAAATCTTAAACTGTTTAAAAGCGGATTATAATAAGATTTTTGCTAATGACATTATTACAGACTTGTTAAAGGTTTTAGGCTGCGGTGTGGAAATCAAAACAAAACATACTTCAGACTTAAATTCCTTTGATTTAAGCCAGTTGCGCTGGAACAAAATCATTCTTTGCACCGATGCTGATGTGGACGGTTTCCAGATTCGCACCCTCCTGTTGACCATGCTTTACCGCTTGGTGCCAACTCTAATACATGAGAAAAAGGTTTATATAGCAGAATCTCCCCTTTATGAGATTACAAACGGCAAACAAACTTATTTTGCTTATTCAGACAATGAAAAAACAGAGATTCTCGGCAAACTTAAGGGGAAAACAAAAATAAGTCGCTCAAAGGGACTTGGTGAAAATCAACCTGAGATGATGTGGGAAACCACCATGAATCCCCAAACAAGGCGTTTGGTGTTGGTAACCCCCGATGACGCAAAGCGTACCCAAGAAATGTTCGAGCTTCTGTTGGGGGAAAATTTAAGCGGTAGAAAAGAATTTATTGCTGAAGAAGGCTACAAATATCTGGAATTGACAGACATTAGTTAAGAAAGCGGTGTACCAAAATGGCAAAAAAGAAAACAACAAACACTGAAACGAGTGAAATTATTATACAAGAACAACCTATAACTCAAACTTTGGAATTAAACTATATGCCCTATGCCATGAGTGTCATTGTTTCCCGTGCAATCCCAGAAATTGACGGATTTAAGCCCTCTCACAGGAAGCTTTTATATACCATGTATCTCATGAACTTATTAAAGGGTGATAGAACCAAATCCTCCAATGTAGTAGGTCAAACCATGAAACTAAACCCCCATGGTGATGGAGCAATTTACGAAACACTGGTACGATTAACAGAAGGTAACAGTGCCCTTTTGGTGCCTTTTGTTGATTCCAAAGGGAATTTTGGTAAGCAATATTCCAAAGATATGGCTTATGCTGCTCCCCGTTATACCGAAGTTAAACTAGGTTCAATTTGTACCGAAGTTTTTGGAGATATTGAAAAAAACACTGTAGATTTTGTGGACAATTACGATGGAACTATAAAAGAACCAGCACTTTTACCCACAACCTTTCCAAATATTTTGGCAAATCCAAACCTAGGGATTGCCGTGGGTATGGCAAGCTCCATTTGCAGCTTCAACCTATCCGAACTATGTGAGGCAACCATACAATTCATAAAGGATGATACCATTAACCTTTGTGACCATCTGCCTGCCCCAGATTTTTCAACAGGCGGTGAACTCATTTATAACCGCAAGGATTTGGAGCAGATTTATCAAACAGGTCGAGGCAGCTTTAAGTTACGGGCAAAATACCGTTTTGATAAGAACAATAGCTGTATTGAAGTCTATGAAATCCCCTATACCACTAACATCGAAAGCATTATAGACAAAATTCTTGGGTTAGTAAAAAGCGGAAAAATTAGAGATATTACAGACATTCGGGACGAAACGGACTTGAATGGCCTAAAAATAACTTTAGACATTAAACGAAATACCAATCCTGAACTTTTGATGCATAAGCTTTTTAAATTGACACCCCTTTCGGACAGCTTTAGCTGCAATTTTAACATTCTCATTCAAGGTAGACCAATGACCTTAGGTGTGGGAGCTATTTTAAAATATTGGGTGGAATTCCGTATAGATTCCATCCGCCGCCAGCTTGCCTTTGATATAAATAAAAAAGAGGAGAAATACCATTTATTAATGGGTCTTTCTAAAATTCTCATGGATATTGACAAAGCAATTGCCATTATCCGAAATACAGAGCAAGAAAGCATGGTTGTCCCAAACTTGATGAGTGGTTTTGATATTGACCAGATCCAAGGGGAATATATTGCCGAAATTAAACTGAGAAATATCAACAAAGAATATATATTAAAACGCATTGAGGAATTGAAAACCTTGGCAGAAGAAATCCAAGACTTGAAAGATACCTTAAAAAGCGATGGAAAAATTAAAGCTATCATTTGCAAACAGTTGAAGAATGTGCAGAAAAAATTTGGAAAACCGAGAAAAACTGAAATTGTGCAGGAAGATGCTGTTGTCACCATTACCAAAGACGACTTAATCGAAGATTATGGCATACGTCTTTTCTTAACAGAAGAAAACTATTTTAAAAAAATTCCCCTATCTTCATTACGCTCTGCGGGAGAACAAAAGCTGAAAGATGAGGATAAAATTCTTTATGAAACAGAGACCACCAACCGTAGCGAAATTTTGTTTTTCTCTGACCGCAATAATGTTTACAAAATGAAAGCCAGCGATATTTCCGATACAAAAGCCAGTGTTTTGGGAGATTATTTGCCAAATCTTTTGGGAATGGAGGCAGAGGAGCGTATTATTTATATGACTGCAACTATTGATTATTCGGGCTTTGTGGTATTCTTCTTTGAAAATGGAAAAGCTGCTAAAGTCCAACTCTCTGCTTATGCCACAAAAATGAACCGCCGCAAGTTGGTGAATGCTTATTCATCCCGGGCAAAACTCGTTTATATGGAAAAGCTGGATGAAGATGGAGATTTTGTTTTAATGCGTAATCGTGATAAAGCTACCTTGCTCAACACAGAGATGATTCCCATCAATGCTTCAAAAAGCGCTTCCGGCATACAGGTTTATACCTTAAAGAAGAACAGCGTGATTACTGCGGTAATCAAACCCTATGCCTTTCTTTCCGAAGATATTGAATATTACCGTACAAAAAAAATACCCTCCACAGGGCATTTTATTCAAGAAAAAGATAAGGTTGCCAACGGATTGCAAGAACAGCTGCGCTTAGGCGAGGAAATATAACAATCAGAATGAGAGAAACATCTTAAATTTCTTTTCTCTGTGAGCAAAGCTCATTATATGGATAAATAAGTTTTAGATAGTTGAAGCGGTAATTTCCAAATTAGGAAACTACCGCTTTTTTCATCCATCTCTCTACAATATAAAAACCATTTATAAGAATTTATTTATTCACTCTCTTGTTTTTCCTTGGTAACAGCAAAATTCATTTTGTAATAGGCTCTCTGTCCGTCCTCCAAAGGGGTGATAAAATCATCACCTTCGTAACCTATTTTTTCCACATTGCAGAAATATCTGGTGTTTCCGAAGGTAAAATTAAAATTATCTGCGTATTGCATTTTTGATAATACAATATTTGGAGTATTCGGAAAAAATAATTTAACTTCCTGATCGGTACACCCAAAAGCCATAGCAATCAAATACTGCTGTGTTTTTTCCATATCTGTCCAATGCTCTTTGTTTTCAACGCCATAAACAAAAGAGACTTCTTTCAAATTTGCATTTTCAATTCTATAGTTAAACCTTGGCAGCTCTTCAGATGGATCACAAACAAAGATTGTCTCAAGAGATCTAATATGTATAATATAATCTTTGTTATAAGGCACTTCTTCATCAGGATATTTATCTACCAACTGGCCATTCTGATCCATATATAACCTGTCATTCACATCATAATATTTGCAGTAATAGTTATAGTTTTCAGCAAACTGCTCTAAGGTAATATCTCCACGATTAGGAGGTAACTGCTGTGCCCGGATCATAACAAAAGCGATAACAGCAACGAGTACATTTAAAAAGATACAAGCCACTACTCGGTACCATTTTGTGTCCTTTATGGTATAGGAAATCCCTTCATCCCAAGGCTGAACTTCTTTTTCTATACATAATTTATAACTTTTAAATAAGCACACTAAATTGTAAATCGGTATCATATAACCATAACCATTACCAATAACACCCCATGTTCGACGCAATCCTTCTCTGTAGGGTATTAGATTTCCATCGGTCTTCTCCACCCTTAATCCAAATACCCATTTACCAAAGGTTGTGCCGAAACGATTTAATAGAAAAGGCTCAATCAAAAGCATCATAATCACTGTAACCAACGTTCCTACGAATTTTACCAACAGTCCTTCGTTCAATAAATTCACATGGCAGACAAAACCCAGGATTGCATCCAAAATCATTTGATAGATGGACATATCCAACCCCCTGGCAAAATACCTGCGCCAAGGTCGAAACACCTGATTTCTATAGTTGGGGTTATAAATGAGGATCTTCTCAGGTTCATGCTCGTAGGCTTTTAATCTCTCCAGATATTTTAGGGCGTTAAAACTTCTTAAATCACCCTCTTCCTCCAGAATATCTATGCAAATCTCCTTAGCCAAGCAGCCATCCTCCAACCGCCATATCTGTTTTTGTAATACTAATTTTAATGTGATTTCCTTACTTCTTAATTTCACAAAGTCATTTTCCGAAACACCAACGATATCTAACAATACTAACCTTTGAAGCATTTCTCCGTCTGCCTCACTATATACAAATGACCCATCTTCCATCCTTCTTGGTGTAACCAAATTATTGCTACAAAAACGCTCTATAGAGCTTAGTTCTAAACTATAAACTGCACTAATTTCTTGCTTCGTCATACAATCCCCCCTTTTATCACTTTTTTACCCCTAATGGCACTCTCATAACGGAAGCCCCCCAAATGCACCGAGCCTACGAAATTGTATTATTTTACCTGTAATAGTCTACCAATCATAAAGAAAGACCGCAATGTTTTTTGTGAAATTTAAGACTATCGTAAGATATGAAAAAACCCCTTAAAAATAAGGAGTCTTTTCGGGGGATTTTTATATAGAAATAACTAATCATGTGCCCCCTTTTGGCACGCCATTGTGCGAAACGAGGGGTGTGAGGAAACAAAAATTATAATTTTGCATAGAAGAACAAATCAGGCATAAAGCTTACAGAATATCTAAAAAGTATTATTGCCCAATTACCGAATCTCAAACGTTTATTATTCTATTTTTGATATTTTTAATAATATCTCAAAGGATCTCTACACAAGAGCTATATCAAATGGTCAATTGCTACCTAACTTGACTTTTATTTTGCCATCATAATTTCAATTACCTTCATATCGACATCTGCCAAGCCTTCATGGGATAGTCTTGCCAGATTTTTTGCAGTATCCTCAACCTTTTCACTTATAAACCCATCGGTAGACTGAATAATACTGTCATCCATGGCTAGCATTGCAGAGTAAACTGACTCACCTGCGCATACGGAAAGCTTTAAGGAACATCCGCCCTTAGCGCCATCACAGAACATCCCAGCAACACCACCCATCATATTTTGCACCGCCCCGGAAATCTGATTTAAATTGCCGCCCATCATATAAGTCATACCTGCGGCACCACCAGATGCCGCCAATGTAGCGCCGCAAATAGGGGATAGACGCCCAACATGATACTTCATGTACATGATTACCAACATGCCCAAAAACTCTGCTCTTAAAAGCGTCTCCTCAGGAATATTTCTATGCTTTGCAAAAATTGCCATGGGCACCATGGTTTCAATACCTTGGTTGCCACTGCCTAAAAAAGTCATAACGGAACCATTACCGCCGCTCATACGAAAATCACTGGCTGCTGCGGTAAGCTGTTTAATTTCCGTAAGCATATCATTGGCAATTAGTCCTTTTCCTACTAAATTTCTCAACGCAGGCCCAACGCCGATGGCATACTTTTTCTGCATTCCGATTTCGGCTACTGCTAAATTCATTTCAATTCCTTCTTTGATAAAAGCCAAATCCGCCACATCAATGGAATTGGCCCATTCATTAAAATCAGCAAAGGAATATTTTGTTATATCAAAACCATTGGTTGTACTCTCTGAAGCAGATAGTGTACGTTTATCAATAAGTACCTCTCCATCGATTTCTGAAAGAATCATATTGTCATGAGCCTTTTCAGAAATCGATGGAGAGGTACTTATTGATAAACGTACACTATCTGCTT
>NZ_DALYUL010000003.1:27243-38341 GCF_031981185.1 Anaerotignum sp.
CTTTTCAGTTATGGTATGTGCTCTTTCTTCATCATTGCTTGCAGAACATTCAATATAAAACTCACTACTTGGCAGAACCTTTACTGAGACGAATCCTTCCTTTACCAATCTTTTTGCTTCATCAACCTGCTCAGGAAGGATTTCAGCAAAAATTTCCATGGTATTTCCTGGCTTGCTCAGAACAAAACCCAGCGTACACGAAAGCTCTATTCCATTGGTTCCTGCATTGGGAATTTGCACGCTATAAGCATTTTTAAAAATATTAGAGCTTATAATCATATCTAAGTGTGTCGCTGGTTTTTTTAGCATCTCACAAGTTCTGGAAACCGCCAATCCAATTGCAACAGGTTCTGTACATCCCATACTTGGCTTCATCTCAGCCTTTATCGCATCCAATATTAGATTCATATCCATAGTTAATTCCTCCTTGAACATCACAACTATCGCATCTCTACACAAATATATAGAGCAAAAATAATGCCAAAGGAAAATTGCCTATTTCCCGCTACTACGTCACTCAATTTTTCTCAACATTGAGAAGGTCATTGAAACCAATTCATTTTTATTGAAAGAAGAAATGTAAAACAAAAGGATGGAAATCTATCCAATGAATCAGATATTTTTTACTCACTTAAAAATTTAAATATGGAAACGTATTTCATGGAATATGATTTTATTCTCCTGTTACATACATAAAAAAAGCCCTCGCATTTTACACAAGATTGTGCTATGCAAAGGGCTAGTTATGATATATTTTTTCTTTCTCATCCATGAGATGATTTCTCAAAAATGAGATTACAGTAAATTGTATTTTTTTAATTTGCGATAAAGGGTTGCTCGGCTGATTTGCAGTGTTTTTGCTAACTTTTCCTTCTCCTCCACAGAATCCCCCTCCTTGATTAAATTTGAGAGTACTCGTTTTTCATATTCTTCCATAATTTTATCTAAAGACCATGCATCATAGCCCTTTGATGAGCGCAATACAATATGGTCGGGCAAATCGGAAAGGTGTACTGCCTCTGATTCCACAATGTTCGCCAAATACTCTATAATATTTTTTAATTCTCTTACATTTCCCGGCCAATTGTAGTTGACTAAAGTCTGCATTACTTCCCCTGTTACTCCTTGAATATGTTTGTTTAACCTTTGATTATAATACTCAATATAGTGCTCAACCAAAGGGGGAATATCCTCTTTTCTAGTGCGTAAGGGCGGTAATTCAATGGGAATAATATTCAGGCGATAGTACAAATCTTCCCGAAAGGTTCCTTCTTGCACCATCTGCTCAATGTTTTTATTGGTGGCACAAATCACCCGAATATCAATAGGAATCTGCTTGTGTCCACCAATGCGCTCAAGCTTATTTTCCTGTAAAACCCTGAGGAGCTTGGTCTGCACATGGAGAGGCATATCACCGATTTCATCCAGAAAGATAGTGCTTTTATCCGCCAGCTCAAATTTCCCAATTGCTCCCTTTTTCTTTGCACCTGTAAAAGCACCCTCTTCGTAGCCAAAGAGCTCACTTTCCACCAGGTTTTCTGGAATTGCTGCACAATTTATGGAAATCATCAGTTTATCACGTCTTTGGCTCAGTCCATGAATCATCTTTGCCATAATCTCTTTACCTGTTCCACTTTCTCCACGCAAAAATACAGTAGAACCCGATTTGGCCACCTTGCAACCAATGGCAATAGCTTCTTGCATTTTTTGGCTTGTTCCAACAAAAGACCAACCCTTTTTATCATCATGAACCACTTGTAACTGCTGCTCTAAGCGATCCCGTGCTTCAGCGGTATATAGCTTGCTTTCCAAAAGCATGGTCATATATTTTAAGAATTCCTCTAATTTCCCTCGATTTTTCAGCAGGCTTTCCCGCTGTCCTTCTTCAAAGGCAACAATGGAGATTACCCCTACTACTATCTCATCTTTAAAAATAGGATATGCCAAATCTGCCAGTTCCTTGCAATAAGCACGCTTTTCACAACCAATACAACTGGGATCCTCCGCGGCATTGGTAATAATTCCACACTTCCCCGATTTCAAAATTTCATGAAAAAACTTAGCATGAGCAATGGTATTTCCCACTTCGAAGGCATAATTTCCCGTTCCTGCCACTCGTATTAATTGGTTATCCACCACCGTTACATCACATTCTAAAATAGACGAAATTGCTTGGGCATAGGCTTGAATAAAGGTTTGAATTTTCATCAAAGCTGTCACATTGTTCACCTCTTTCTCTTTTTAGTATAGCGGAAATTTATCCAAGACTCAATGAAAATGATTGTACTTTCCGTTTGCATTTTCTTTTTCCGAAAAAAGGCCATTCATGTTTCCCTCCTTGCCAGCCAACCTATATCTAGTATTCTAAGATAGGAACTTTACTAGTGATTAGTGGGGCCCCCTATGATTTAAATTCAGCTAAAAATTATAGATGATGCACTCCATTTTGCAGCCCATGAATTTTCCATGAGTTCCATGGGACAAACATGCTATGGCAAACAGATTGTTGTGCAATGCTAGACAGTAACCAAATTGTCCAGAAGAAATTGATTTTGACTTGGCAAAACATCATGGCGTACTAACACTGTTATGAAATAATCCATCACCAAAATGAAAACCTCCATTACGATGCATATCAACTTATGCAAAACAATGGAGGTTTTTGTTGTTTTTTAAATTTATCCGCTAATTGCAGTTTTATAATTAATATAAATATCTAGAGAGGTTCCTTTCATCAACAATCGATATTCCTCCCAAGCCAAATTATAATCATATGCAGCTTGCATGAGAGCCAAATCAGTTTGCTCAAATTGAAGTTGCAGACCTTGAATCTCTACAGCTGATATCAGACCTAATTTTGCAGATTTTTTCTGTTGCTCCCACTGAATTTTCGCTTTTTCGGTGGTATCTTTTTGAAGTTGATAAGCCGCAGCAGCCTTATTGATACTGTCCAACTTTTTCTTTAGATCATTGGCAATATTGGTTTTTTGTGTTTCCACGGATATCTTTGCAATATCCATATCTACCTCATGAGCCTTAATTTGCCCTGAATATAACGTTGAATCATTGGTTTTTTTCTCTGCCTGCTGATAGTCTCTTTGCAAGGTTTTCAATTGATAGTTATTGTCAATGGCTTCCTTCAGCAACTCTTCGCTGTATTCGGGTGCAAATTCTATAATTCTAGCCCGATCAGGTGCAACTACTTCTAGGGTATCATCAATGGGTCTTCCCATTAAATCGTTCAACTGTCGCTTTATGAGTATCAAGCCATCCTTTGCATCTTGAATATCCTTACTATTTTGTTGCACGGTTAGCTTAGCTTGCTTTAGGTCTACATCGATGCTTAAACCTAATGCTGCCTTTTTTTCTGTAATTTGATACACCCGTTCCAACAATTCCTGTTTTTCTTCAAGAAGTTGGATGCCGCTTTCTATCTGTACAGTCTTTTCCACCAGAAGCTGAGAAACCAACAATGCTTGATTGTTCCAATCCTCTTGTGTTTTATTTAAATCTTGCTTTTTATTTTTTAAATCCTGCTGTTGATCTTCCAAGTCATCTCTTTTGGTGTCCGCAATACTATCAGTCATATCTTCCATGGCACTTGCCATTTTTGCACTGCCTGAAAGCAATCCACTGCTTACACCACCTAAAACCTGATCCGATACGGGGGAAGTTGGTGAAATAACACTGCCAATGGTGCCTTTGCCCTGTGATGCTGCTTCTCCAGCCGACCGTCTTGCATGAGCCGCGCTATCTTGAGCATCTCTAATATCACTCAACCCATCATCAATGGCATCCAACCCCGCAAGAATTTTTTTATAGTTCAGTTCCATTGTGGTTTTAATGCGATTATTTTTTAGCACTTCCTTTTGAATTTGTTCTAATGTCATTGGGCCTGTTATGGTTTCCTCTGCCTTAGTTGCCACCCGAACTTTCGCAAAAGCCGGCGCTGTCATGCTAAAAGTCAAAATGCCTGCCAAAAGCAAAGCACTTCCCTTTTGATATTTGTTATTTATCATACTTAGCTCTCCTTTAATGAATTACTGTGTTAATGCCGGAAATTCGTTTTTCTCCACAGAAATTTCTAATTTCTCTTCTTTTTTCAGAATTAATTTTACTCGTATATACCAAATAAAACAGCTCAAAACAAAACAGATACTACTAATACAGCCCAAAACAATCATTTCTTGACGTATCGCTTCAAATCCAGTACCCATCAGTGACATGTCACGATAGCCCAAAGCAAAATGGGTTAAAGGAAACACCTGCGCCAGTTTTTTATAAAAACTGGTCAATGCCATCGTAGGCCATGTGTATCCGCTAAGCACCAAAGACGGAGAGGTCAACACCAGAGGAAGAGACGTGGCAAATACAGGGTTTGGTAATATAGAGGAAAAAAATTGTCCCAATGTAATGATTGCCAACACAAAAAGGGAGCTATAGGCAAACCAAACATCCCAACTGGCCTTCATGGGAATTCCATATTTATTTATCATAAGCCAAGTACAAGCCGCCCATGTTCCCATAGCAATGATATAATACACCACTGTTTTTGCAAACACTTGAATAACAGGATTCATGGCTCTTAATTCTTTCAGATTTCCGCTTTCCTTTTCACGTATCAAAGAAATCGCTGCAAAATAAATCAAAACCTGCTGTAGTGTTGCAATAATAAAGCCAAAGGATAGGAAATAGCCAAAATTATTCGTAGGATTATACCATTGGCGGGTATAGAAACCTATGGGATTCATTTTTGCTAATGCATCATCCACAGTGGCACCTTTTGCGACCAGACTTTTTACTGCAATTTGCGCAGAAACTGTGCCCAAAACTTCAGAACCTCTTGCGTTTATGGTACTACCATAGCTCATATTTACTGCATTGGAACCAAGAAGCACCTGTGCCTGCCTACCCTGCTGCAAATTCATGGTAAAATCCTCAGGAAAAATGAGACAGCCAACAATTTCTCCGTTCTTCATAGCTAATTCCATCTGTTCTTCATTCTCATAATAGCCAACAATGTCAAAATAGGGAGACTCACGAAAAGCTTCCACCACTTCTCTTGTCTTTGCACTATAGCTGTAATCAACAACACCCATTTTTAAATCAGAAAAGTATCCCTTTCCGTAGCAGCTACCGCAAAGGCAAGTAACAAATATGGGAATGAATATCATGATAACCAAAGTACGAGGGCGCTTCAGCAAATAAAGCCACTCTCTAAAAAACAAACGAAATGCAGATATCATGCTTGAACGACCTCCTTCTTTCCATGTTTTGGCTGGTGCTTTCTCTTAGCCAAATAAGCCTGTATCATAAAGGTGATTACGCTAAGAAGGAAAATACCCAGTGCTAGATGTAGAAGCATTTCTCTGCTATGGGCAACCGTCGTGGTTTCAAAACCCACCCCCATTAATACAATATCCCTTACAGGAGTAAGAAAGTGAGTTGATGGTAAGTACTGCGCCGCCTTTACCCAAACTGCGGGCATCTCACTGTGAGGCCACGAAAAGCCTGACAAAATGAAAAAGGGATATGTCAGCGCCATAAGCCACTGAATGGCGTGAATTGTATTTTTACAAAGGGTTCCGAGTATTGCACCTAACCCCAGCAAGCAAAGAATAAAATAGCCGCAAAGTATAGCTAAATCCTCTCTGCTTCCTCTCATAGGAAAATCAAATATCTTTATAATTGCGTAATAGGTCAATAGAATATTTCCATAACCCGTAACGCCGTAAAAAATAAATTTATTAACAAAATGGATTGCACTTTCCCGCCATGTCATCTTACCCGAAAGGATACCTTCCTTTTTTTCTTCGGCAAAGGCTGTTGCAACAGTCATTAAAAACAGCTGATGGAAAATCAGTCCCGTTAGGCCTAACCCTAAATAAGCCAGATAACTGAACTGTGGATTAAACCAGGGGCGTAATATTGTAGAAATCGGCATAACCTTTGCTGTACCGTCTGCAATGCTGCTTCCCGTTGCTACGAAGCTCTTTACGGCAATTTGAGAAGAAACGGTTTTCACCACTTGCATGATAGAAACCACAGCACTGTTGCCAATAATATTATTGGCACTATTTACACCGATTAACACCTCAGCCTGCTGCCCCAACTGCAAAGAGCGGGTATAATCAGTAGGAATTACAATGATGCCAAGAACTTCACCAGATTCCATGAGCTTGATGGCATCCTCCTGATTTGTTACCACATAAGGAACATCGAAACGATCAGATTGATCGAATGCCTGGATTAAGTCTCTGGTTTTTTGGGATGAATTTTCGTCCACCGCTGCGAATGGAATGTTATTGACTATTTGGTTGCTAAAAGCATTGCAAACCACAATGCTTAAAGCCACCGGGGCAATCAAAAACATGAAAAGCATTCTCTTGTCCTTCCAAAGCATCTTTATTTCTCTGAAGAAGCCTGTGAAAAACAGCTTTATCATTGTGCCTCACCCACTTCATCCAGGTTAACGCCTACCAACATACCAGGGTAAAGCATGATATCGTCTTCCTCGGAGAGGGCAATTTTAACTTTATATGTAACAACATCCTGATCATTCAATTCATTGGTAGATTTTTTGATGGCAAAATCCGGATTTTTACTTACATTTACAATTTTTCCATGGAAAACCGTATCCGGATAGGTCTTACTTGTTAAAGGAACTGTCTGCCCAATTGTAAGCTTGCCTACCTCATACTCATCCACATTGGCGTTAATCCATCGGTCGTCATAATCCGTTAATGTTACAATAGTTGTACCACTGCCTACCAATTCACCTACAGAAGATGACACCATTGTGACTGTTCCGTTACAGGGTGCATATTGTGCAGTCTGGCTCAAATTCAAATTCACTTCAGAAATAACACCCTGTGCCGCCTGATATTGAGAGGTCGCTGCTTGAACATCTAACTTTGCAGCATCCAGCTGGGTTTTCAGCTTATCCATAGTATCTTCAGCAACGGCTTCTAATTCATAAAGCTCCTGATACTTTGCATATTCCGTTTCCAAAAGACTCACATTCGCCTGTGCCTTTTCCATGACTGCTTTTGCTGCATTTAAGGTTCCGGTAGCTTGTGTTTGTTTTACCAAAATGTCCCTTTGGTCAGAGGAAAACAGTAAGTCCCCTTTTGAAATTTCCTGTCCCTCATCAACTGGAATATTTGTTAGATAACCAGGGATTTTCGCACGGATGTATACCTCCTTGCATTCAACGGTTCCTGTTACGATGTTGGGTTTTTCTTCTACCACAGTTGCATCCGCTTTAGCTGCTGTACAACCGCTTGTGAAGAAACATCCCGCTAATACTAAAGCAAGTAAAATTTCATTCTTGTTCCGCATATTTTCTAACTCCTTCTCTCACTCTGCTCATTAAAAATGGTTTAATGCTTCATTTATTCAGGTAATAAAATATTAAAAATAGGACGTATGATTAGCATTACAAAATCGGTCATTTCCACTTTTGATATAGGCATTCCCTCTAGCAGCCATTGCTTCATCATACCCATAGCACCGGAAGCAATAAATTGATGAATGTATCCTTCCTGCACAGGGTCAAAGCATACTCCCAACTCCTCCTTTACCTGTAGTCCTTTACGCTTCATAATTTCCGTCAGTTTTCTTGCAAAATGATCACTCCTAGGATTTAGCAAAAGACAACGACATAACTTTTGATTATCCACAATAAAACTGCATATGTGACCTATAATAGGATATTCCCATTCCTCACCCTGCCTAATGTCGATTTTCTCCACCATCTGGGAGAAGCTTGTTGCGATTTCATCTTCCAACTCATCCAATAACTCAAACACATTGTTATAATGTAGGTAAAATGTAGCTCTATTTAAATCTGCACGGCTGGTAATATCTTTTGCCGTAATCTCACCAAAAGGCCTTTCACTCATTAAATCCACCAATGCATCACGCATCATTGTCTTTGTTCTTTTAATCCTTCGATCGATCTTTCCATTTTCCATGGTGTCCATCCTTTCCAATAGCCTATCGCCTATCAAGACCATCTCCTTTTCTACCATGTGTTTCCTGAAAGGTATTATATCACTACAAAAAAAGATAATCAACAATTTTTGATTAATTAAAAATTTTTAATTTTACCGACAAATTTTTATTTAATATGATGTTTCTCGTCTTGGTTTGCTAAAAACGTTGAAGCTATAACAAAATAACTTTATCAGATTTTAGAATACTATGACACTTGTAAATCGTATTCTTTAATAAAATAGCATTTCTATATCCAATCATCCATAATAGCTACATTTATATACTCTCAACTTTTAGCACAACCAAAAAAGCCATTGGCATTTTTTATGCCAATGACATTTTTTATTTAACTCGATTTCATTTTCATTATATCTTCTAGCGTATCAAAAAGTTCCATAGCATCTACGGGCTTTGAAAGGTGGGCATCCATTCCTACCTCAAGACTTAGATTGATATCCTCCTGAAAAGAATTTGCACTCATGGCGATGATGGGAATCTTTGTAGCATCCTCCCGCTCCAAGGAACGAAGGATAGCTACCGCTTCAAGGCCATTTAATAAAGGCATTCTTACATCCATTAAAATTGCATCGTAATAACCTACAGGAGAATCCTGAAACATTCTAACCCCTGCCTGCCCATTTTCTCCATGTTCCACAATGAATCCACGTTTTTGCAATAGAGCGATTACTATCTGGGCATTTACAGGATGATCCTCGCACAGCAAAATTCTTTTTCCAAATGAAAAATTAACCTGATGAGAGTCCTTTTCCCTACATTGAATATCAGAGGCAACCTGACACCGCTGCGTTTCTATTTTAACAATAAACTCTGTACCCATTCCCGGCTGACTATTACACTGAATAGTACCTCCCATTAATTCCACCAACTGCCTTACAATGGCCAAGCCTAAACCTGTTCCAGATTCTAAAAAAGGAATTCTATCTTCTTCCTGCTCGAAAGGATCAAACATTCTCTTTTGGAACTCTGGGCTCATGCCAATTCCGTTATCTCGAATGGTAAACACCATCATAATTTTATTATCTTCTAACTCTGTTGCCTCAATGATAAAGCTAACATTCCCCCCTGTTGGTGTAAATTTAATTGCATTATTGATAAGATTAATAAATATCTGTTGGAGGCGCAGTTCATCAAACATCACAGCCTGTTTATAATTGGTATTCATCCGTGTCTGAAAATGAATTCCTTTCTCCATTGCCCTTTCATGTATGATGATTTCAATCTCCCTTAAAAAATCACTAAAATAACAAGGCTTAAGATGCAATCTCATTTTATTATTCTCAAGCACACTCATATCCAGAGTATCATTAATCAATCTAAGTAAATAATGACTGGTCAGATTAACATTTTCGTGATATCCCTTAGACTTTTCCAAATCTTCACTGGACAATCCCAAAGATGAAAGCCCAATAATTGCGTTAATAGGTGTGCGCATATCATGACTCACGTGAGAAAGAAACTCGGATTTTGCTTTATTCGTCAGTTGCAATATTTCATTTTCTCTATTCTTATGCTTGTACAATACAAACACAATAAAATACGCCGTTAAAAAGAATCCTATAATGGATAATATGCTCACAAAATGAACAGGGTTGGTATACATCATGTCAAAAAAACTGCTTTGTTGTGGATGGTTTAAGTGGGTACGAATGATTTCCCTAAGTTCTTCCTGAGAAATCGTTGCCAAGCCTTTACTAATAATGGAATATAAAAGCAGATCTGTTTTCTTTGAGATGCCCACACTTAGCTGCTGTGAAAGGCCCTGTACCGTGCGAAATTGTAATAATCTGTATTTTGGAATTGTTAAATAGTACTCCGCCTCATATGTATTAACATAAGTACAATCAGCTAAGCCATCCTTCACAGCATCCATACAATCTTCTACTGTATCATAGGTATCAATTACTGCTTTTCGAGGAAGTATTTTTTGTACAATTTCAGAAATATAAAAACCCTTGGGAAGGGCAACGCGGTTCGGCGTTTTTTTAATATCTTTATAAACCCCCAGATAATCAACGCTTAGATAAGGTTGGGTAATGTAAACATCATTTTTATCTGCCCATTGATAGCAATAGGTCATGGCAGACAAAACATCATATTCTCCACTGGTAAATAACTCTGTTTTTGTGTCTTGTTTATCTACACTGGTATATTGAAAATTAATGCCCACTGCTTCCGATACCATCTCAAGAACATCTATGGCAATTCCATGAGGTGTACCGTCCTTTTGTGCAAATTCATACGGCTCCCATGCTGCATCATACAACACTTGTACCGTTGGGTGTTCCTTCAAATAAGCAGATTCCTCATTTGATAATACCGCCATCTGTCCGTCGGAAAAATCAAAGTATTTATTATATAAATCATTATCAAAGTTAGGTGATGTAATTTTAATCTTTTCAAGGGCATCGTTCAGCCCATCTAAAACCTTTTTATTTCCTTTTGTCGTGGCATAATAAACATTATTTGTATCGAATTTTGCAATTGCCCGAAACTCAGGAGAAATCTGATTGCTCCGAATCAGCCCTGCATCTATTTCTCCTCTAGACATTGCATCGAACATCTCTTTTTGAGTGTCGTATACAATTGTATGCACGGTGAAGTTTTTTTTCTTACAATACTCCTGCAATCCATCGTTTCTCACAAGGCCTTTCTGAAGACCTACCGTGATACCATTAAAAGCTGGATAATCCTCATAAGCGAGGGTACGGTTCTGTTTTCCCGTTACCAAAACAGACATACAAATGCCCGAAGAAAGGTCTGGAAAATCGAACATTTCCTCTCTCTCCGGTGTTTTAATCATGACCCCAACAATATCTAGCTCTCCATTTTCCAGTAATTCCAAACACTCACTAAATGTGTTTTTCTTAACGAACTCATACTCCCATCCTGTATATTGAGAAATTGCTTGAAGATAGTCATAGCTATAGCCTGATACACTTCCGTCTTGCTGGATAGTTTGAAAAAAAGGGGATTCGTAAAATCCAACCCTAATTTTTCTCTGCCTTTCCTCACCTGAGACAGGTAGAATATAACAAATCAAAAGGGTTATAGAATTTAAAATCGTCATGAAACTTTTCCC
>NZ_DALYUL010000003.1:38351-42182 GCF_031981185.1 Anaerotignum sp.
CATTTATACGCCCCCATTCCTATATATTTGTTTTTAACATCTAAATCAATTTAATTTTGTTTACAATCTTAATTCCTTTAAGCTTTATGTACAACTATTTTTATATACAATCATCCTTAAATTTTTATAACCTAAACTAAAACTTAAATTCCCAACAAAGCAACATTTTAACAAAGAATAATATAACCATATTATTCTATTTATTTACAAAAATCAACCATTTATAAAATGGATTTTGTAACTCCATAAAGTGGCATAAAATCTTCATGATTCTTGATGATTTCTATTGATTAAAAGTTATCTTCCTCAAATCTATGTGATTAATCTCCATTTTTTGAAATACCCTCCGTTCATACTTCATTCCTTTCCTCAGAATTGTTTCTGCTGAGGTGAATGTATAAAACAAAAGCTGATAAACACCTTGTACTTTTTGATTACACCTGTACTATTTTCCTTTTTTATTCACTATCACTCACCTAAGCAATATTATGTAATATATAAATCTGATTAGGGTGGTGGCTCTATGGCAATTAAAATATATATAGATCAAGGACATAGCCGTTCCGTAAATCAAGGAGCAGTGGGGTTCGGCTTGTACGAACAAGATGTTGTTTGGCAAGTAGGCATGTATCTTGCTGAACTGTTAAATAATACGCCAGGGTACGAGGCCAGAGTTTCCCGTCCAACGATTGACACATCTTTGGGCTATAACAATTCTACCAGTCTTGCCGCACGAGTTGCTGATGCAACCGCATGGGGGGCAGATTATTTCATCAGCATTCACGCCAATGCTTCAACCAATCCCAGCTATAATGGCAGTGAAGTCTATATTTACAGTGAGATCTCAAAGGCATATCCTCTTGCACAGTCCATATTAGATCAAATTGTGGCAGAGGTGGGCACAAAAAACAATGGCATCTTTATAAGGCCATCCCTTTACGTCTTGCGAAGAAGCCCTATGCCTTCCCTTTTGGTGGAGCTAGCATATATTACAAATGCAGAGGATGCAGAAAAACTACGCAACAATCAATTTGATTTTGCCCAGGCAATATATGATGGAATACGTATTCAACTTGGCTAATCTTTGCTAGATTCCCGCTGTGCCTAGCGAAACCTCTGTTTTGGCTGTTTCTAATCAAAAATTCAACACAACTTATATTAGCAATAATCGCGGCCCTGTGGTTATTGCTATTTTCATTTTTACGCTTTATTATTGTTTGCTGATAATAAATTGCAAACAAACTTATACCTGAAAACATCTAATTAGTACTATATTGTTGTAGGATGAGAATATAATTAAGGTAAATTACGAAAAAGGGAATGAATAAGATTGAACAATTGGATCCCCCCTACCATTAAACTTGCACTACGTAAAAAAAGAATTCCTATCTTCATCTTCATACTCTGCGCAGTTCTATCCTGCGTTTTATCTTTTCATAAAAAACACGAAACAGCAATCATGGTCATGGGTGGTTTACTGGAAGCCCAATGTATTAATTGCGAAGATTTTTTAGAAAGCAACGCTGTGGATTTTGAAACATACTTTCGACCCTCTAAATTGCCTGTTTTAAATAACAAAATATTGTCACAAGAATTTTTGAATGAGAATTATGATAAAAAACCAGAAGAGATCTCCTTGCCTGATTCACTAACAGATAGTCCAGATAATACAATTTTGAACTATTTCAGTATCTTGCGTGACGCGGCCAACCCTGTGGTGGGAAGATCAGCAGGCTGTGGTACGATTGGAGATGCCACGGCGTCTTATCCAATTTCTTACCAGCTTCTTTCTACTCAATTTCAAAAGAATTTACCCTATAGTGACTATGTGAAGACCTACGAAAATATTTTGCATATCAATCTAATTAAATATCATCAGGTGCCTATGGAAGCTCCTCAAGAAAACATGGTTCGATATTTTGTTGAGATTGAAACCATAGAAGGTAGTGCAAAAGATACAGGTGTTTTTGCCTATTATTATGGCTTTGTTGATTTAGTAAAAGAAGAAAACCAATATAAAATTAGCGACATTCATTATTTTGGTGAAAACTTTTTATGCGCACCCTATCATGGATGGCAATGGGAAGCTGAGGGAAATGTTCAAATACGATATGGAGAATGGTGTAAATTGATTAAAGGAGATCTCAGAAAATCTCAAAAGGATTATACCATCCGTATTGAGTTTGATGGAAATGATGGATATCAATACTGTATTGTATTTTTCCAATTAACAAATGGAACTGATTTAGAGGTTGCCCAATACCGAAGAATCTCAGGAGGTTCTTGGAAACCAATCTTCATTGATTTGGAAGAATGCTTAGAAAATAACAAAAAAACATTACAATAAAATCTGCGTTCTCTTCCAAATTACATTTTTCTATACAAGTAAAATAGAATCGATTAAAATAACAGTATTAATTATCTCTAGTACAAAAGCCCTGATATGGTATACAACCAAATCAGGGCTTTTCAAATTGCAAATTTATTAAATTTACCCTAGAATATGACGCCAGGTATGAAAATAGGAACATACACAATCAAAAAGAAAATAGTTATTAAGCCAAACAAATATGGAAGAACAGCCTTAGCAATTTTCTCTATCGGCATACCCGTTATGCTAGATGCCACAAAAAGATTGATTGCAACAGGGGGTGTAACCATACCAATGGCAATACCCACGGTAAACAGTATGCCAAAATGAATTAAGTTCACATCCAATGCCTTCATCAGAGGCAAAAATACGGGTGTTAAAATAATAACAGCCGATGATGTTTCCATAAATACACCTGCAATCAAAACAATCACAGAAACCAAAAACAGAATTACAAATCTATTGCTGGAAACAGACAATACTGCCGTTGCAATGGATTCTGGTATTTTCCAATTGGCCAAAACCCAACCAAAAACACCACTGCATCCGATAATAATCATAATGATTGCTGAAGTTTTTACGCTTCCCACCATGATTTTAAACAAGGACTGTAAGGTCATATCTTTATACACAAATGCAGAAACAATCAATGCATACACTACGGCAACCACGGCAGCCTCCGAAGGGGTAAAGTATCCTGAAAAGATACCGCCCAAAATAATTAAAGGCATCAGTAAACCCCATATTGATCTTTTTAAGGTAGCCAAAACATTTCTAAAAGAAAAAGGAGTTCCCTTTGGATAATCAAACTTATATGCCTGCCACAGTGAAATGACAATAAGCACAAGCCCCATTAAAACACCAGGTAAAAAACCATTCTGAAACAGCTTCGTAACACTCTGTTCGGCAACTACGGCATAAAGAACCATTGGCACTGAAGGAGGAATGACAACACCAATTGTTCCTGCGGAAGCAATTAATGCCGCAGAAGATTCCGCATGATATCCCCTATCCTTTAATTCAGGAATCAAGGTTGCACCAACTGCCGCAGTGGTTGCGGCTCCGGAACCGGAAATCGCGGCGAAAAACATACCCGCAACAACAGAAACAATAGAAAGACCTCCTCGAATGCTACCAACCAAGGATTCAGCAAAAGCAACCAAACGTTTGCTGATTGCACCGCTTGCCAATAAATCCCCTGCAAAGATAAAAAAGGGAATTGCAATCAGAGAAAAGGAATCGGAGGCTGCAAACATTCTTTGTACTACTACCAACCGGTCTACACCACCGGCAAAAAGAACTGCCACCGCCGCAAGACCTATGGAAAATGCAACCGGCACACCAATGATTAAGCATAGAATAAATACACCAAACAAAACAATACTCATGCTCCTTCTCCCTCCTTCCCAAATATTTCACCTAAAATTGCATCAATCACATGGAATTCCATGTGATTGATG
>NZ_DALYUL010000003.1:42192-109760 GCF_031981185.1 Anaerotignum sp.
CAACCTAAAGGAATGGCCAAATACATAAACTTCATAGGGATATGTAAAGCAGCAGATTTTTGTATACCCATCATCCCCATATAACGTATGCCATGATAAATTGCGAGGGCAAAAAAGAATCCGCACAAGATATGTACCAAAATTTTTGCAAATTTTTTCATCCCTTGAGGCAATAAGTCCTGAACAAACAACACCGCAATATTGCTTCCTGATTTATAGACACAACCAGCGCCAAGCAGGGATGTCCATATCAAGAAGTATCTGGCAAGCTCTTCGCTCCAAGAGATTGCTGTAAAAAACACACGGCAAATGATTTGCACAGATGTTGTCACTACCATTGCGCCCAGAAGGGCTACACAAATTGTCAAACACACTTTGTTAATGGTATCGCTTAGTTTTCTAAAAAATGTTATGACTGACATAAGTAGCCCTCCCTTAACCAAAACAAATATAATTATTTGCTCAATACATCTTGAATCTGCGCAATTAAATCTGAATACTTCTCGCCATATTTATCATAAGTAGGCTTTACCGCAGTTTTAAAGGATTCAATATCGGGATTTTCAACTACCTCTACGCCATTTGCCTTAATATCTTCCAACTGGTTTGCTTCGTTATCTGCAACCCACTGACGTTCATATTCAGCAGCTTCCTGTGCAGCTTCCTTAAATGCAACCTGAACATCCTCAGGCAATGCATTAAATTTCTGTAAGCTCATAGTAATAATAGCAGATGCATAAGCATGACGGGTCATTGTTAAATATTTTTGAGATTCCCATAATTTAAAGGAGTGGATAACGTTTACAGGGTTCTCCTGACCATCAATGGTATGCTGCTGTAAAGCCGTCAAAGCCTCTGACCATGCCATTGGCACTGCGTTTACACCCAAGGAACCAAACGTAGAGATGTATACCTCATTTTCCATTACACGGATCTTCAATCCGTTTACATCTGCAGCAGACGTTACAGGCTTAACGTTATTTGTCAAGTTTCTGAATCCTCTTTCTGCGTAAGCTAAGCCTTTCAGGTTAGCACCTTCAAACTTATCCAGCAAGCCCTGACCTACTTCACCATCTAAAACCTTATAAGCAGAGGAATTATCTGGGAATAAGAACGGCATGTCCAACACACCCATTTCAGGAATGAAGTTTACAAAAGGTCCGCTGGTGATAATGCCCATATCTAAAGTGCCCATCTGCATACCTTCCAACATGGTTCTTTCATCGCCCAAAGAACCATTAGGATAAATTTCGATTGCGTATGCCCCATTTGTTTTTTCTGCAACCAATTCTTTGAACTTTTCTGCTGCAACTTGAAAGCTATCCTGTTCGTTTACTGTTGTACCAAGCTTTATGACAACAGGTTCTGTGGATGCAGCATCACTTCCCTCTGCTGCAGGCTTTGCGGCATTACCGCCACAAGCGGTTAAAGATACAACAAGTGCGGTTGTCATGGCAACCATAGACATAAAACGTTTCATACAAATTCCCCTTCCTAGCTAAAAAAATGTTTTGACTGAAGCCCTATCTACTTGTTTAAATTAAGCAATGAGCCTAAAACCTAACTGAAAACCTTCAAAATTATTTGAATATAGCTCCTGTGTTTGCACTGGTTACCAGCTCTCTGTATCTTCTCAAGTATCCATCGGGTACTTCTTTCAATACAGGCTTAAATTCGCCTCTTCTTCTTTCGATTTCCTCATTGCCAACCTTAAGTTCCAGTTTATTATTCAGCATATCAATGCTGATCATATCCCCGTCTTGAATTAACCCAATTACACCCCCAGCTGCCGCCTCAGGAGAAACATGACCGATGGATGCACCCTTGGATGCACCAGAAAATCTACCATCGGTAATCAGTGCAACGCTGTTATCCAACCCTTTTCCAGCCAAGGATGCTGTGGGTGCAAGCATTTCCCTCATACCAGGGCCACCCTTAGGTCCTTCATAGCGAATAACTAAAACATCACCCGCAACAACCTTGTCATTTAAGATTGCCTCGATGGTTTCCTCCTCGCTGTTAAATACCTTCGCTGGACCTTCATGCACTAACATTTCAGGCAGCACAGCCCCCTTCTTAACAACAGCACCATCAGGAGCAATATTTCCCCATAAAATTGCCAAGCCGCCATCAGGAGAATAAGCAGTTTCCTTGGTGCGTATTACATTGGTATCCAAGACCCTTGCCTTTTCAATATTTTCTCTCACCGTTTTCCCTGTACAGGTAATTACATCTGTATCAAACAGACCATATTCAGCCAATTCCTTAATTACGGCACTGATGCCCCCTGCATAATCCAAATCCACCAAGCAATCTGAACCTGCGGGACTTAATTTTACAAGATGAGGTGTTTCCTTGCTGATTTTATTGATTTCTTCAAAGTCCACCTTTAATCCAGCCGCATGGGCAATGGCAGGCAAGTGAAGAACTGTATTTGTTGAACAACCCAAAGCCATATCCGCATGCAAAGCGTTTCTTAAGGTTTTCTCTATAACAATATCTTTGGGGCAAATATTCTTATCCAATAGCTCCATAATCTTCATTCCTGCTTCTTTCGCCAAGCGAATTCTTGCGGCACTGATAGCAGGTATGGTACCATTTCCAGGCAAGCCTAAGCCAACCACCTCTGTCATGCAATTCATAGAGTTTGCGGTAAACATACCCGCACAAGAGCCGCATCCGGGACAAGCGTTGTTTTCAACATCATCTAAAACTTCCTGGGTAATTCCCTCTTTGCCAATGGCACCAACTACTTCAAAGGCATTAGACAAGGTAATTTGCTTCCCATCTATTGTTCTGCCAGGCATCATAGGGCCACCACTTACAAAAATGCTGGGCACGTTCAATCTCAACGCCGCCATAAGCATACCGGGCACGATTTTATCACAATTAGGAATAAAAACCAACGCATCAAAGGGATGTGCCATTGCCATGATTTCTACCGAATCTGCAATATGTTCTCTGCTGATGAGAGAATACTTCATGCCACTATGACCCATAGCAATCCCATCGCAAACACCGATTGCAGGGAATACAAAAGGCGTTCCCCCCGCAATGCGGATACCAGCTTGTACTGCCTCAGCAATTTTATCCAAGTGAACATGTCCCGGAATAATATCATTCTTGGCACAAACAACACCAATCATTGGTCTTCTGATTTCCTCGTCAGTAAGTCCCAGTGCTTTAAATAAAGATCTGTGGGGAATCTTAGTTGACCCCGTTTTCATTGCATCACTTCTCATATTACAATCCTCCTTTATATTTAAAAATATAATACTTCTTCGCTTTAGATTACATTTCACTGCTGAAATTGGTCAGACATCTTTTTCTTGTTATCAAAAATTATATGCATTTTTTTTCGATTGTCAATAAGAAATTTACCCATTTATCAAATTTGTGCAAACATACATAGACATGTACAGAATTGTAATGCTATAATTGGTCATACAACTTTGAAATCGAATTTCTACGAATGACCTCTGTTTTCATGTTATGGTAGGTTTGATATTCTTATTGGAATTTGCTATAATTGCAAAAAACATAAATGTATTCAAATAAAAAGAGTGGCGTATGCAAATGAATTGATTTCAAATTTTCGTTTAATCCCCCAAAAAGCTCTAAAAAAAGCAGTTTCGGTGATTAAGTGGAAGGAATCGTGTTCAAAATTAAAATACTCAACATTGTAACTGGTTGTGATTATAAGTCCCCACTCCAAAATTGAATTACTTAATTGTTTTGTTGATCTTTAAGAACAAGGAGGAAAAATGTGAAAACTGAATTTATTCCCGCCTCACAAGTTGCAGCTAACGAACTAAGCGATATGATTTTTTTACAAAAAATATATAAGCCAAACGAGAAATTACCAAACGAGCATGAGCTTTCTGCACAATTAGGCATAAGTCGTGCCACATTGCGTGAGGCAATTAAACTTCTAGCAGCTAAAGGTATTTTAATCATCAAACGGGGCAGTGGTACTTTTGTTTCACCTTTGGAAGATCAGGCAACCGACGTTTTTGGCGTGACCTATTTGAAGGATAAGGTAAAGCTAATAAACAGTTGGTTTGAATTTCGTTTAATTTTAGAGCCCTCCTGTATTCGCCTTGCAATACAAAACGGTACCCCCCAAGAGCTTCAAGCAATTATTGATTCGGCAAAACGTATGGAAGCTGTAAATACTTTAGAAAAAGATGTACAGAAGGAAGCCATCATCAAGGAGGATCAACTTTTCCATATTGCCATTGCTACCGCCACCCATAACGATATCATTCAGCTCATTATGCCTTCCTTGGCGGCAGCAGTTAAGGATTCCATCATCACGGCAACACAAATTGGTACGGATGTAAAGTCAATTGATAATGCACTTACCTATCATGCAAAAATTGCAGAGTTCATTGAAATGAGAGATGCTGATGGAGCAGCGATGGCCATGCACTATCATCTTAAGAAAGGCATTCAGGATTTAAACACTCCCTAAGCTCCCTTACCAACAAAAAATAGGCATCTGTGCTTGAGAAGGTAAGTGCCTGTTCTCAAATAGCTCACGATTCTAGTGCTTCTATTTATCTGATACTAAAGAAACTGGATTGATTCATTAAAAAATTATGCGTGTATGAAACGCATCCATTCTATTCTTTATTTTATGCAATGAATATTTTTTCATTGAAAAAGGTATTGACACAAGAACAATTTTCTGCTAAAGTACTCATTAAATTGTATCTATAAAAATGCAACGAAAAGGAATAGTAGATTCTTGGATATCTTCAGAGAGCTGCCGGTTGGTGCGAGGCAGTGTTATGAAAAGAGCCGAACTCGCCTTGGAGCAGGACACTGAAAAGACCTTCGTCGGTAGGTGTTCCCGGAATTTCCGCCGTTACACGGAATAGGATATGCTTGTATCCTAAAAGTGCGCCTAATGATTTAGGCGAATAAGAGTGGTACCGTGGAAGTCAGCCTTTCACCTCTTTGCAAATTTGCAAATAGGTGAAAGGCTTTTTTTATTTTCTACTGTATCAGTTTTATAAACCACTTTCGTGGCGCAGAATTCTTTTCTAGTTGCAGCAGCAAACAAAATCAAAGAGAAAAGAAGAGATTTGAGGAGGAAGAAAAATGGAGAATTATCAAAAATATAAAGCTTATGAAACAGTTAATATGTCTGATAGAACTTGGCCTGGCAAAAGAATCACCAAGGCGCCCTACTGGTGCAGTGTTGATCTTCGGGATGGCAATCAGGCATTAGAAACTCCTATGGGTCTGGAACAAAAGTTGGAATTTTTTGATTTTCTTGTAAAAATGGGCTTCAAAGAAATTGAAATCGGCTTTCCTGCGGCTTCCGAAACTGAGTATGAATTTACAAGAACTTTGATTGAAAATAACTTAATTCCCGAAGATGTTACAGTTCAGGTTTTGACCCAATCTCGTGGACATATTATTCAAAAAACTTTTGAAGCATTAAAGGGCGCAAAAAACGCTATTGTTCATTTATATAATTCCACGTCTACTTTGCAAAGAGATGTAGTATTCGGGAATTCTCAGCAGGAAACCATAGAGTTGGCAGTTTATGGTGCTACCCTGATTCGTGAAATTGCAGAAAGCTATCCTGAAACAAAATTCCGCTTTGAATACTCTCCCGAAAGCTTCACTGGGACAGAAATGGATTTTGCCGTAGAAATCTGTAATGCGGTCATTGATGTTTGGGAACCAACAGCAGATCATAAAGTAATCATTAATTTGCCTGCAACTGTGGAAATGGCTATGCCTAACCTGTATGCAGATCAAATTGAGTATATGTGTCGTAATCTGAGCAACAGAGAAAATGTATTGGTAAGCCTTCACGCCCACAATGACCGTGGTACCGCTGTTGCAGCAACAGAAATGGGCATGTTGGCAGGAGCTGACCGTGTTGAGGGTACTTTATTTGGCAATGGAGAGCGCACCGGAAATGCAGATATTATGACCGTTGCTATGAACCTGTTCACCCAAGGCGTTGACCCAATGTTAGATTTTACAAAAATCGATGAAGTAGTAGAAATATATGAGAGTACCACAAAAATGAGTGTTCATCCCCGTCATCCTTATGCTGGACAATTGGTTTACACTGCCTTCTCTGGAAGCCATCAGGATGCTATCCGCAAAGGGATGGAAGGAATGAAAAATCATCCTAAGCATTGGGAAGTTCCCTATCTGCCCATTGATCCAATGGATGTGGGAAGAAATTATGATCCTATCATCCGTATCAACAGCCAATCAGGCAAAGGCGGCGTTACTTTTATTTTGGAGCAGTATTATTCTTTGCATATGCCAAAATCATTTCAGAAGGATGTGGGTGCAGTTGTAACTCGAGTCTCGGACGAAATGCAATGTGAACTGAGTCCTGAAAAGATTTTTGAGGTATTCAATCAAGAATACGTTGATATCCGCAGTCCATTAAAATTAATTCAATATCGCACTGAAACTGTGGATGCTGAGCGAGATGTTCTCGCCATTGAAGCAGAAATAGATTACCATGGTGAACGGCATTTCATTCAAGGCGAGGGTAACGGTGTTGTTTCCGCTTTCTGTCATGCCATAAATGATTTTATTCATATGCCAATTGACATTGTCAATTACCGTGGACACTCCATGGAATTAGGAACAAATTCAAGGGCAATATCCTACATCGAAACCAAAGATGCTCAAGGAAACCGATATTATGGAGCAGGCACCTCCTCCAGTGTTGGTAAGTCCTCCCTGCGGGCAGTGGTAAGTACCATCAACAAAATGCTGTCAGTTTAAAGAGCAATAACCTTGGGGCGTTGCCTCAACTACCCACAAGCCTTTAAAAAGGCTTCTGGGGTTTGGGCAAAGCCCAAGGCATTTTGAATTTAAATAATTATTGAAAGGATGTAATCATATGGGAATGACAATGACACAAAAAATACTTGCAAAACACGCAGGATTAGATAGCGTGGTTCCAGGCCAGTTAATCCAAGCCAAATTGGATATCGTAATGGGTAATGACATTACCACCGCCGTTGCATTAACTGAATTTAAAAAAACCGGTGCAACAGAGGTTTTTGATACAGAAAAAGTAGTTATTGTACTGGATCACTTCACACCCAATAAGGATATCAAAGCGGCTGAACAGTGTAAAAGCTGTCGCACCTTTGCTTATGATATGAATATAAAAAACTTCTTTGACGTGGGGAAAGCAGGCATTGAGCATGCATTGTTACCAGAACAGGGAATTGTAGTTCCCGGTCAAGTAATTATCGGCGCTGACAGTCATACCTGTACCTATGGTGCATTGGGTGCCTTCTCCACTGGCATCGGCTCAACGGATATGGCCATTGGCATGGCTACTGGCGAATGCTGGTTTAAGGTACCCTCCGCAATTAGGTTTCGTATTGTGGGCAAAAAGCCTCCCTATGTCAGCGGTAAAGATGTTATTTTACATATCATCGGCAAAATAGGCGTAGACGGAGCTTTATACCGCTCTATGGAATTTACCGGAGAAGGCATCAAAGAATTATCTATGGATGATCGCTTTACCATTGCAAACATGGCAATCGAAGCCGGAGCAAAAAATGGTATTTTCCCTGTTGATGAGGCGTGTATTGCCTATGCAAAAGCGCATTCTAAAAAAACCTTTGATATATATGAACCTGATACAGATGCTGAATATGATGAAGAAATCACCATTGATCTTTCTTCCTTGGAGCCAACGGTTTCCTTCCCCCACTTACCGGATAACACAAGAACCATTGATCAGGTTGGAGATGTGAAAATTGATCAGGTGGTTATCGGTTCCTGTACAAATGGCAGAATTGAAGATATGGCCATTGCCGCAGATATTCTTCGTGGTAAAAAAGTTGCTGATCACGTTCGTACCATTATCATACCTGCCACGCAAGAAATATATTTGGAGTGCATCCGCCGAGAATATGTAACGGACTTTATAGAAGCTGGCGCTATCTTCTCCATGCCTACCTGCGGCCCTTGTCTTGGAGGACATATGGGTATCTTGGCAGCAGGAGAGCGTTGTGTCTCCACTACAAACAGAAATTTTGTGGGGCGTATGGGTCATGTGGAAAGCGAAGTTTATCTGGCAAGCCCTGCCGTAGCTGCGGCATCGGCAATTGCGGGTAAAATCGCAGATCCCAGAAAAATTGGAGGTAATGCTGAATGAATGCAAACGGAAAAGTTTTAAAATACGGAGATAACGTGGACACCGACGTAATCATTCCCGCAAGATACTTAAACGTATCCAATGGCGAAGAATTGGCGAAATATTGCATGATTGATATTGACCCTGATTTTACTAAGAAAGCACAAAAAGGTGATATTATTGTAGGACTGAAAAACTTCGGTTGTGGCTCTTCCAGAGAACACGCCCCATTAGCAATTAAATGCGCAGGGATTAGTTGTGTCATTGCCTCCACCTTCGCGCGTATTTTCTACCGCAATGCCATAAATATTGGTCTTCCCATTCTGGAGTGTGATGAAGCGGCAAAGAACATTGAAAACGGTGATGAGGTAAGCATCGATTTTGACAGTGGTATCATCACCAACCATACAAAAAATCGTACTTATCAGGCACAGCCCTTCCCTCCTTTTATTAAGGAAATTATGGCATCCGGTGGCTTGGTAGAGCAGACAAAGGAAAAAATAAAGGGGTAAAGATTATGGGAGAATATAAAATTGCAGTCATTCAAGGGGACGGTATTGGTCCCGAGGTCACAGAAGAGGCTATTAAAATATTAAAAGCCGTCGGTGAAAAATTTCATCATCAATTTACTTTCGAGTATGCTCTGGCTGGTGGCTCTGCTATTGATGCTTGCGGAGTGTGCTTACCAAAAGAAACTTTAAGCATTTGCAAAACCGCAGACAGCGTTATGCTAGGTGCTGTTGGCGGGCCAAAATGGGATAATGTGCCCAATGCCCAACGTCCCGAAAAAGCTCTGTTAGGCTTGCGCTCTGAATTAGGGCTGTTCTCCAACCTGCGTCCAGCAAAGATTTATGATGCTTTGGCAGATGCTTGTCCTTTAAAAGCTGAAATCGTAGCAGGAGGGCTGGATATCCTTATTGTAAGGGAATTAACAGGAGGCATTTATTTTGGTGAACGAGGCTATCGTGATGGGAAGTATGGCGAAGAGGCTTATGATGTGGAAGCCTACAGCGAAATTGAAATTAAGCGTATTCTAAAAAATGCTTTTGAAGTTGCAATGCAAAGGAAAAAAAGAGTTTGTTGTGTAGATAAAGCAAATGTACTGGAAACCTCCCGCCTTTGGAGAAAGGTTGCCGAAGGAATGAAAGAGGATTATCCAGAGGTTGTTCTTTCCTATATGTATGTAGATAATGCGGCGATGCAGCTGGTGCGAAATCCCAAGCAGTTCGACGTGATTGTTACCTCCAATATGTTCGGCGATATTTTATCTGATGAGGCAAGCATGATTACAGGCTCTATCGGCCTGCTTCCATCAGCAAGTTTAGGGGATAGCACCCTTGGAATGTATGAACCCATCCATGGGTCTGCACCTGACATAGCAGGACAAAACAAAGCAAACCCCATTGCCGCCATTCTATCAGTTGGGATGATGTTAAAATATTCATTTTATTTGGAAAAAGAAGCAGAATCCATTGAGAATGCAGTAAAAGCAGTTTTGGAACAAGGCTTGCGTACTCCCGATATCTATTCACAGGGCACCACACTTATGGGTACAAAGGAAATGGGAGAGGCAATTGCTGAACACATTTAATTAGAAGGATTGCCTTAATGATTAAAGTAGTTTTCCGTTTTATGATCTTACAAATAAAATTATTTAGAGTATTCAAACTTAGTTTAGGGTGACATGGCCATGTGCCATGTCACCCTAATTTAAAATAAACGTCTGTTTCATCTATAAAACTTCTGAAAAAACAAGTATATCTTCCTCCTGCAATACGGTATCTCCCTTGGGAATCACAATACTCTCTCCTCGGCGAATCACGATAACCCGTTCATCCCCGCTACTAGCATCTGCTATTGTTTTTCCATACCAGCGCGATTCTTTTTTCACCTTCAATTCATATAAAGTTAACCCTTCAATCCTATTTGGTGATTTTCCGCTTAGTATGAAAATGTCACCCGCCAAAATTTCTGTATCTCCATTTGGCATAATATTTTCTTTTTCTCTTACAATCAACAGTAAAAAGGAATCCGGTGGAAGCAGGATATCTTTCACTTTCTGATGAACCCATCGGTGATCAGAAGGAATTGCAAGCTGTAGAAACTGCACAGGTAGTTCATCCATATAATCGTTAAAGGTACTCATAACGTCAATATCGTTATCCGTCATATTTAGTCTCTTCGAAACAAAGGGAATTAATGTTCCCTGAATCAAAATCGAAAAAAGCACGATGAAAAACACAATATGAAAAATATCATTATTCATTTCATTTACCCTGATTGTGGCCATGATAGCAAAAACAATGGATGCAGCACCCCTTAATCCTGACCAAGAAACCAAACGTTTTTGCCCTTCGGAACTTTTAAAGGGTGTTAGTATTGCATAAACAGCCACAGGACGAGCAATAAAAGTGAGAAAAAGTGAGATTGACAAAGCAGTAAATGCCACCTTTGGCAATTGAGATGGAAATGCTAAAAGTCCAAGCAAGAAAAAAAGTAATATCTGCATTAAGCCTGTCAACCCATCAAAAAAGTGAACCAACTCAGATTTATCCTGTATTTTACTATTTCCAAGAATTATTCCAGTAATATAGGCGCTGAGATATCCATTTCCGTCAAAGACTGTTGGTGCTGCATAGGAGATAATGGCGATTGCCATAATAAAAATGGAATAAAACCCTGAACTTGAGAGTTTAAATTTTTTAAAATATAGAAGTGTAATTACAGCTATACCTACGCCAAAAACACCACCAAATACAATTTGTTTAAAAATTAAAAATATAAACTCCTGAATAGAATTATGTCCATTCATAAATGAAAGTACGATTATGGTAAGCATATAAGCAAAGGGGTCATTACTACCACTTTCAATTTCAAGAAGTGATGCTGTATGATCTCGAAGGTTTAACCTTTTTGAACGAAGAATTGAAAATACGGAAGCTGCATCAGTTGAACTTACAACTGCACCAATTAAAAAACTTTCTAAAATGGAAATACCCATAACGAAAAAGCAAAAAGTTCCTACGAGAAGTGCAGTAAAAATTGTTCCCATGGATGAAAGTAAAATTGCTTTAGCGGCAATGGGTTTAGCCTCATCCCACTTCGTACCGAACCCACCATAAAACATTATAAAAAGAAGTGCGATAGAACAGACCTGTTCCGCAAAATAATAATTATCAAATTTAATTTTGACCATACCATCGGAACCAAAAAACATACCCAACAAAATAAAAACTAAAAGAACGGGCATTCCAATTTTATTTGAAATTCTATTTCCGAGTACACATACAATGATGATTGTTGCTACTAATAGTAAATTTAAAACCATTTTTGCCTCCCTTCAAGAGTAGTGCTGATGATTCCAAAGGTCGAGCGCCAACCAGTTGAAATTTTTAGATACAATTATTATTTATCTTATTAATTATAACAAAAATTCATTATTATGTAAATCTAACTTACCATTATAATTTCTTTATATTTTCATATATGGAAAATTTTAATAATTGTATTTACATTTATGGATTAAAGAATTCTCTTTCTTTCAATTGATACTGTATTTTACCAATCTTACCTGTTTATAAGCTTATTAAATACTTTTTAAATTTTCTATTGATAAATGCCCCAATGCTCTTTTCATTATCAAGCATTGAGGCAAAATATATTCTTATCTTTTTTTATCCAATATACTGAAAAATCTTTTTCTAAGTACATAAAACCCTGACCTGCTAAATGGAATGTCCAAATATTCATAGGTTATCCCGTCCGTTACATTTTTTAAAATATATTTATATAATTCACCATCCGCCTCCAACGCAGATTGCTCTATCATTTGAATTTCAGCAGACAGTTTTGCTCTTTTTATAGCTACATTTGCTGTTCTGTCAGAAAAAATATCACCACCTTTTCCTCCGAATTGGGGAGAAGAAAGTTCTGTCATGGAAAGCAGTCCCTTCTTCTTTTCCCTGTACTGCCTGCAAAAATATTTTAATTCCCGATAACGATTATTGGAGATATCATACTCCGAAAGTTGTAAATCTCTTTCCTTAGCCAATGGCTTCACCTCTTAACTTTGTTTAGCTTCTGCCTTTTATAACGCTCTACCTCATCATTATGAGCAGTTCGGGCCTCCCGAAGCTTATCCAGTTTTTCTCGCTCTTCTTTATACCGACAGCAACTGATATGACAAAGCGGATGACGCTCTTGGCAATGGTAACAGCAAGTAATTTTATAACACATTTTAACCCCTCCCTATTGCAAAATACGCTCAAACTAGCTTTTGTAGACCTCAGAAACCATCAAAAAAAAACGACTGTCAATTTGTATGAAAAAGCTTTCAGAAAAATTTAAAATTCTACACATAATATTTTGGCGATCAAAAAATATATTCACATGATAAGACCTTTTGGAAAGCCCCCTCTTTACTTCTTAATGCAATGAAACCTTAGCACGGAATTATTGTTCCCTTCTATAATTTCATTACGTAACCTCCACATTTTCCTATTTTTACGGCAACTATCTCCGCAAATCATTTTGATTTAAAAATTGCCTTTACGTTAAAACGGTAAATTTATATGTATTTCACATTGGTCACGGCCAATCCAATTATTTTTAATGACATACATAGCTTGTATTTTACTCCACAACAGTTTGGACAAAGGCGGTATTTCGTGCCAGCCCCCGCCCCCATGCCATCTCTTATCCGCAATCTGTATTGATAAGGCACTCCCAACCCTCCTCTGCTTTATTGGCCAGCAAACCTTTTTATAATTCTTTACCTAGCCATATTACACATTCTTTTTACTAGAACTTAGTTTTTATGTTCTCACTTTGCTGCTAAAAAAGCGAACCTATTGTCGCATTTCATGCGACTAATTTGCAAAAAAAATTCTTTCGGCATCACTTCCCTCCAGATTCAATATCTGAACCAGTTTATGTACTTCTATTATGGTAAAGCATTTACCAATACCATTTAGCTTATCCTGAAAAATATGATTGCTTATTCCCAGCTTTTCAGCCATTTTGGCTTCTGTGAGTCCTTTCTTCTGAATTTTCTCTTTTAATTTGTTTGTATCCACCATGCTATCGCCCCTTTCCGTCGCATGTTATGCGACAATTTAATACTAACGAAGTATTGTAGAAAAGTCAACCTTTTTTGTAAAATTTTGTACATTCGCATTTAATGCAACAATTTTGTCGCACTCTATTGCATATATGCGATTTTCTGTTATACTTAACTTATGTTTTCAAAAGGAAGGAGGTTACAAAATGAATGTTGGACAAAGAATTAAAGAATGCAGAATTAGAAGGGGGCTCACCGTAGATGAACTGGCAGAAAAACTGAAGAAGAATCGGGCTACTGTCTACCGTTACGAAAAAGGCGAAATCGAAAACCTACCCATTACCATACTGGAACCAATTGCAGAGGCTTTAGGAACCTCTCCCGCCTTTTTAATGGGTTGGACAGAGAACAGCACACCTTTGATGGAGAAAAAGAACATCAATGAGGTTGGAGAAATGAGAGAGACCTTCCACCCCACCACCCATGAGTTGGATGTTTTGAAAGCCTACCGTAGTCAACCTAATATGCAGCCTGCTGTTGATCGCATATTGGGCATTACATCCATGCGTAATTTTCGTTTGGAAGGTAACGTTGCCGCCAGAGGCTTTAAGGAAACCGCCGTCAGCGAAATGATTGATAAAACACCGAGAAACATAAAAAGTCTTCTTGACGAAGCTGCTGAAGATATTGATTTTTAGTCTCTTGTGCTAGGGTTGTAAATCTGATTTTCCAATTCCAGAATAATCCTTTTATCCACTTGCTTTTATAAACATTATCCTTTGAAACAAAACCATGTAAAAGGAGTGTTATCATTGAAGTATCGTTTATATCAGCAAGCAAGAAATCTTTCTTGGAAAGTGCTACGAGACCGCGGGATTAATCAATTACCTGTTAACTTGGTGAAATCTGTAGGTATTACAAAATAAAAACCGCCCCATATTCTAAATTCACTTTATGGGATATGGTGAAACCTCAGGCAAAAAATGGAGACGGATTTTCTTTTAAGCTGCAAAATCAATATTACATCTTTTTTAACGACAGTGTCCCTTATCTTGGGCGAATTCCCTTCACATTAGCATATGAAATAGGTCATATTTTGTTAGGCCACATTGAGACAATCACTTTCTATCGAAACTGTGAAATAGACTCTCAAACAATGGAAAAAAAACGATATTTTTGCAAGAGATATTCCAATGCCAGCTGTTGTTCTTTCCGCCCTTGATGTTCATTCAGACAAAGAGATTGCCAAACTTTGCAATATCAGCATGCAATCATCCAAAATCAGGGCAAAACGACTGGAAGAGTTGCACCAAAGGCACTGTTTTCAGCTTCATCCTCTAGAAAGAAGCATAATGCTACAGTTTAAGGACTATATCGAAAAATAATAGTAACAAATAATTTATCCCCTAAAAGTTGATCGATCGAAAATCAACCTTTAGGGGATTTTTTAGAACTAATTATTCTTTCAAAACTTAGTACTTGCCCTCTAAATTTTTCGCCATAGGGTCAATGAACATTTGAGAAGTAACATTCTCCACTTTGGTGTCTTCTCTGTCATGAAAGTTCTTTAGCTGAAATTTACCAATTAACTCCTTTAACATCAACGATTGCCCTGAAAGCTCCTCACTCGCTGCTGCACTTTCCTCAGCGGTTGCAGAATTCGTTTGAACAACAACTGCGATTTGCTCTACACCTAAATTCACCTGTGCAATAGAAGTAGCTTGTTCTTCGCTGGCATCTGCAATATATTGAATAATTTGAGAACTTTTTTCTGCATTTTTCACAACATCTGCCAAAGCTGCGGCTGCCTCATTCACGTGATTTGCACCTATTTCCACAGCCCTAACAGATTTTTCAATCAAATCAGCAGTATTCTTTGCGCTCTCGGCCGATTTTCCCGCCAAGTTACGTACTTCATCAGCAACAACAGCAAAGCCTCTTCCGGCTTCCCCTGCCCTTGCCGCTTCTACAGCAGCATTTAGCGCTAAAATATTGGTTTGAAAAGCAATGTCCTCTATAGCTTTAATAATTTTGCCAATTTCCTTAGAGGTGTCGCTGATTTCTTCCATAGATTGAACCATTTCATTCATCCGCTCACTTCCACGCTGAATCGCACTTGTAGACGCAACGGAAATCGCCTTGGCTTTCTCTGCATTTCTTGCCGTCTCACTGCTATGTTCTGAGACCTCATTGATTGATGCGGACAATTCCTGAATTGAACTGGCCTGCTCTGTTGCCCCTTGTGAAAGAGCCTGAGCACCGGCTGCAACCTGCTCTGAACCATTTGCAACCTGTTCCGAGGCGATATTAATTTGCACTAGGGTATCATTCAGCATGTCTGCCGTGCCAATTAACGCTTGCTTCACTTTCCAAAAGTCTCCTTCATATGAATTTTGGAACGTTAAATTTAAATTTCCTCGTCCAATTTCTTCCAACAAATAAGAAATTTCATCAATATATACTATGTATGTTTTTAATCTATTAATTAAAACAACCATGGATTTTGCCAGCTGACCAACCTCATCATTGCTGTCCGTGTCAACCTCTGCATCCAAATTTCCTTCAGCTAAGGTACGAGTAACTTTGTTTAATTTTCCAATGGGCCTCACAATGCTTAAAACAATATAAAATCCTAACGAGCAGGATACACCTACACAGATAAGAATCATAATAAGCAACTCTATAATGGATTTTTGAATGCTGGCTTCAACAATTTTATTTTCCTCGGCTATATAGGTATCAATAAAATCTGTATAGTTTCCTGTGCCTAAAACCAAATCAAAAGGAGCAAAATATGCCGAATAGCCTCTTTTAGGCATTGCCTCTGTTTCTCCCGGTTTTGGAAAAACAAAATCAGTGTAGCCTCCACCATTTAATGCTTGTTCCTTAATGGCTTGAACAAAGGGGAAACCCGCTGCATCTTTTGCATCCTTTCGGTTGGTTCCTTCTGTGTCTTTACCCAAAAGAACAACACAAGTTCCATCAGTCTTGTCACCCCAGAAATATCCATCCTCTCCGTATCTCATATTACGTAGTGTTTCAAATCCTATCTTTTCTGCCTCTTCTTTTGTATAAGCGCCCTGTAAGTGTTCATTATATACACTTTGCAGAACTGATACAGCACCTTCCACCTGTTCTTTAATCTTTTGATCAAATTCCCCTCTGATTTCCTTCTCCATGGTATCAAGGAACATATCTTTTTGTGTTTCCATTCTTAAAATGGATGTCCCCGCTACACCAATCCCCGAAAGTGCTACCAGCAGCATTAAAATTGCCATTTTTGTTTTGATTTTTAGTGATTTCACTTGACCCCTCCTTTTTCTCTGTGCACATACGAATTAAATTCATAATGGCTCTTTTATTGCAATACGACTAATTATCCTTTTTTACCATTTTTGAACCTTAATTCATGTAGATTAAACATATAATTAATAAAAATTATATCATGCATTCTCCATTTTGCAACATCTATTTCCATTTTTTATGCAAAAAAAACAGCATTTGATACTTACAATTGTAAATATTTCATATAAACAATGCTTTTTGCAACTTTTTAAATCTAATAAATCTTATTTAAAGCTTATTTTAAAAAAAGTGCTCCATTCTTAATATGAAAGATGATATGGATAAAATGCAGGTGGGTGGATTAAATGGTTACAATTCGTTTACATAACAAGCAATGTTTTGCCTTTTCATACTTACACATGAAACCATAGGAAATCCACATTTTTTACTAAAATAGATTGGTATTTATTTATTTCTGTGATATAATTTTACATGGTATAGTACTTTAATATGAATAATCACACAAAAAACAAAGACTAATTCTATACTTTCCATCTGATTTTTACATTTTAATAAGTAGCAAATGCTGAAGTAATATTCATATCTGAAAGAGAAGAGGTGTAACCATGCTAAGTGAATATATTGGTATTATTGGTGCAGTGGCGGGCTCCGTCAGTACACTGTTTGTCACGGAGTGTATTCGTCATATTGGCAGTGTTAAAGTATTTCCCACTGATGTCCGAATTAAATATCATTTGAATAGTAACTTTAATAATTCAATTTATGAAGAAGTTAAGCAACCTTTTCGACTGGGATATGATTTGGAAATTTATAATAGTAGTAATGTGCCCCAAATTGTACACGAATTTAAGCTTGCATTTTATAAAGGGAACAACTTAGTATATGAAGACCGCCCCAAGTGTGACAGACATATATTAAGTATCCCTCCGAAAGGAATTCATTCTATCACTCAGGTATATGACATGGATGATATTGATAACGTACTTGTGGGTGTATCTAAAATTATTTTGAAATATAGAACCTTAAAAATGCGCTATCGTAAATTTGTTCTATATGAAGGCCCATCGCTATACCCTGATACCGGAAAAAAGGCTTAAAACTGATAAAAAAAAGGTGCATCCAATTTGGAAGGCACCTTTTTTTAAAAGACATTTCTCTTTTAATTCTTTATAAATACTGCAATCACTTAAATTTTTCAGGGTCTGCAACTCTAAAAGATAAAATATGTCCACACTTTGTGCATACATCCGCAAGCACATTTGAACCAAAGGATAAATATTTATTCGCCGGTCTCATCGTAGCATAACCAGAAAGTATTCCTTCCCCAATTTCAGCACATCCACATATTGGGCATTTCTTATTTTCCTCGCTTTTTTTCATGCAAAGCTTCCCCTTCCACGATAGCATAGTTTATTCTTAAGATTATACTGTCTTTTTCATTGTTATCCGAAAAACAAAAAACGCTTAGGAAGAATTCAAAAGAACTGTTTTTAGAAAGCGCTTAATGCTGCTTTTTTGGTCTTTACACCTTATAATCATGGTACATAGCACAGAATAGCCTTAATGAGCGTCTGAGGTTAAGAAATTTCATAAATAATATTGTCTATCAGTCTGGTTTTTCCAATGTAGACTGCAATGGGAATAAGAACTGAGCGAGTAATTTCGCCGCTAATGCTATGCAAGTCTTGGCTATCCACAACTTCTACATAGTCAATTTTCGCCAATGGCTCCTGAATAATGCAAGAAAGCATGGCTGCTTTTAAAATGGATGCATTCCGCTCCCCTTTATCCAATATACTTTTAGCCATTTCCAAGCTTCTACTTAAAACGAGAGCTGCTTTTCGCTCTTCAAAGGATAAGTACATATTTCTTGAACTTTTAGCCAAACCGTCTGACTCTCTGACAATGGGACAAGGTACAATTTCTACATCAAAATTCAAATCCTGAACCATTCTTTTGATAACTGCTACTTGTTGCGCATCCTTTTGCCCAAAGTAGGCTTTATCTGGTTGAATGATATTGAAAAATTTTGATACTACTAAACAAACACCATCAAAATGCCCAGGACGCTTGCTCCCACAAAGAACATCCGTTAAACCAGTAATATGCACCGTGGTGCTCTTATCAGGAAAGTAAAGTGTCTCTGCCTGAGGAGAAAACACAATATGCACACCAATCTTTTTGCATACCTCATAGTCCTTGTTTATATCTCTGGGATATGCCTCAAAATCTTCATTTGGGCCAAACTGAGTGGGGTTCACAAAAACACTGGTAACAACCCTATCGTTTTCCAGAACAGCCCGCTCCATTAAGCTCTGGTGTCCATCATGCAATGCACCCATTGTGGGTACAAACCCCACAGAAAGCCCTTCTGTCCTCCATTGCTTTATGATATTTCGTACCTCTTTTATTGATTCTACAAGCATAATTCTGTCTCCTGTTTTTTAATATAGCTTCTTCAGCTGCTCTTCATCTATTTTAAAGGTATGCTTGTCCTCTGGGAAAAGGCCTTTTTCCACCTCTTCGATATACATACCAATTGCTTCCCCCATTATTTTCCCGACTGAGGCATATTGCTTTACAAATTTAGGTATAAAATCATCAAACATGCCAAGCATGTCCTGATAAACCAAAATCTGACCATCACACTCTCTACCCGCACCAATTCCAATGGTAGGGATGGAGACGGCTTTTGTAATCAGTTCTGCAACCTTAGCGGGAATCCCCTCCAAAACAATACTAAACGCACCGGCTTCTTCCAAGGCAACTGCATCGGCAATCAATTGCTTTGCTGTTTCTTCACTTTTTCCTTGCACCTTAAAACCACCAAAGGCATTCACTGACTGGGGCGTCAATCCCAAATGTCCCATAACGGGAATTTGCGCTGCAACAATTGACCTTACTTGTGGTAAAACATTGGCTCCGCCTTCCAGCTTAACTGCATGAGCGCCCCCTTCCTTTACCATGCGACCTGCATGATAAATGGCATCCTCAATACTGGTATGGTAGGATAGAAATGGCATATCGCTCACAATCAATGCATTTTTGGCACCTTTTTTCACCGCTTTGGTATGATAAATAATCTCATCTACCGTTACCGCCAAAGTGTCTTCATCCCCTTTTATCACCATACCCAGGGAATCACCTATCAGAATCCCATTGATTCCACTTTCATCAATGATTTTTGCCATGGAATAATCGTAGGCTGTAAGCATAGTCAATTTTTTGCCTTGCACCTTTGCTTCTTTAAAAGTCAAAACCGTATTTTTCATTTTTCCAGTCCTTTCAAACAATGTTCTACCTTGTCGTAGCTACTCAACTTTTCCCCATTCCCCTTTGCTCTGGCCAATTTTAATAAATGAAGCGAAAGACCTTTATATAGTTCTTGATCCTCTTCCCGAACGACATCAAGATGACGTTCCACCGTTTTCCAGTCTCCTCTTGGAACCGGACCGGTAAGAGAGGATAAAAAGCCCTTTTCTTCAATATTTCTGATATTACCCTTAATCAAAGGCATCGCTGCATAAATGGCTTCTTGTTCCGTCAAACCGATCTCTTGAAAATAGGACACGCCTATCTCCAAGAGTGCCAGGGTAAGATTTGACACAAAGACATTCGCAAGATGATACATTGCTGAGGTTTCCAGATTTCTCACAAAATAGGCATTCCCTATTCTCTTTAACATCTGTAAGACTACATCTTCATCCTTTGATGAAAACTGCCCTTCCACGGAAAAATTCACATTTTTCAGTTCCTCGAAGTCCACAGCCTTATGGGAAAATGCGTAAATTGGATGGATTGAATAAACGGCTGCTCCTGCTGCTTTGGAAAGCCGCAAAACCGTTGATGGAAGTGAGCCACTAGCGTGGCAAATTGATTTGCCTTTTACGTTCAACCTAGAAATTTCAAAATCTATCGCTGGAACCGTATCATCGGGAGTTGTTATCCATAAAACATCGTTTTCTTGAACAATTTCTTTCAAATTTTTATATACTTTTGTATGAGTTATGCGGCAAGCTTCTTGAGTGTTTTCCAAAGTTCTTCCCAAAAAACCATTTACCGTTAATCCATGATACAAAAAGTAGCGTGCAATCCAATTTTGATATCATACCACCTCCTTGGGTTAGTACAACATCCAAGTCAATCTCATTCCCGATAGATATGAGTTGAACACAAGGTAATTCAAGTTTTTTGCATCCTCTATTTCAGAAATCTTACCTTTCATCATTTGATAAAGTAGTTTTCCATTATGGGTCTACAAATCATTTCGCTTTGGTGCAGTTTTTTCAATACCACCCGCAGACAGAATACCACCAAAACCCTCATAACTCAACCTTTTTTTCCTTGTTACTGGAAATTAGTAAATATTTCATAGAGAAGCCCCACTAAATTTGTGCTTCAACACTGTAATACAGCTATACCTGCCTTTAAGTTCCTTTGCTAATTTACTTAAAGGTAGTGGTTTTTGTCATTCTAATTTGGTTATTATAAATAGAAATCCACGAATAATCATCTGACGCTGATGAATAAATTATTCATAAATATTTATTTTGAAATTAAAAAAATGCCCATAACTTATGTTTATAGGCATTTCAATCATTATTTTTTATGCAATCTATTCTTTTTTCATTCAATCATAATAATTGACTATCGCATATTCAAAGGAATTTAAGCTCTGTAAAATAGAGGTTTGTTTGATCACCAAGAATTTTCATTTTAATCATTTACAAATTCTTTACGCTCTCGTGATCTCATTTTATTCGCTCTTTTTCGCTCTTTATCCTGATACATAAGTGTATCTGCTAATTGAAAGGCCTCATAGATACTTTTCCCTCTAGTATCTGCCTGGAAAGCCAGTCCCCATGATGCGCTTAAAAAACTGTGTTTATTAATATTTCTTTCAATTATCTCATTTCTAAGTTGATATAAATAGCCTTTCAGTTCTGCCCTCTCTCCCTTTAAGATAATAGCAAATTCGTCACCACCAATACGAAAGCATCTTCCAGCTTCATGAAAAACAGATTCTAAGCATTCCGACATATTGCGAATCAATTGATCTCCCACCCAGTGTCCATAGGAATCATTGATAAACTTTAACCCGTCTACATCTAAAATGCAAATTGCATTTTTCGCTGCATCCTCCGGTTCCACTTTAGAAATTTCCTCTAAATACATATCAAAGGCATATCTATTTTCAAGCTGGGTCAGTGCATCTGTGTAAGCAGCTTTTTTATATGCCGCCGCTTCCATCCCAATTTTTATTAATTCGAGATTTTTGTCAACTTCACCCTTAGCAACAATAAGCAAAGCAATCAGCGTTCCACAACGAAGTAATAAAGCACTGTCAAATTGATCTGAGATATAAAAATAAATAATATTTAGCAGTGCAAAGAAAAGAAATACAGCAAAACCAAGGAACAATAATCTGTTTTTTCCCACTGAATCGGTTCTGATATATTCTACCATGGTATGCAAATATAACATCATTGTCAAAACAATAATGATATGAGACAACGGCATCCATTTATAAAAATCCACGAGACCCAAAGATTGCGCAATAATCATTAAGAAAAAATTAGCAATGGCTACCATGGCTAATTGATGATATGTATTTTGATTTTTGGGTTTTAATGCATTGTTAATAAATAAAATCCCCGGTATGGGCATTAACGCAATTGATAGAAAAACCAATTGATACGTTAATAACACCTTCCCCAAGAAAAATTGAATAAATCTTGACTCGGCTAAAAACCACACCCCCAGTAGGAATGCGAACAGACCTAGATATAAAAAGTTTGTAGTGTGTCTAATTCTGAATAAATAAACTCCATAAAGAATTAGCATCACAGCAAATAAAATCACTAAAATGCTCATAAATACCGCCGGGAAGTAGTCAAATCCAATTTGAAATAAAATTGCACTTTTGCTACCCAGCATCATTTCACCAAATTTTTCTTGATAATTATCATAAAACGAGTCGATTGAAATTTTCATGATCTGACCAGGATAAACTTCCGGCAATGTAATTATATTCCATGCACTACCTGGAGATTTTGGAAAGGTCATAATTTCCATGGGTTTTTCTAAAGAATAAATTTTTTTATCATCGATTGTAACAAGTACCTCTTGATGGGAAGACCGAAAAGCCAAACAAGTACCAGCTGCAATAGGTTCTTGGAACGTTTTATATAGTTGAAATGGTTTTTCAGCATCACCAGGTATTTTGCTAGGGAGAGTGATATCTCTAATCTGTTTATCTTGCGTTTGATATTGCCAATCATTGGCCAAAAACGTTATGTTTTCCTGATTGAAACTTAGATCTCTTAAGTCAAATTGAATTGAAATACCACAAATAAATACACATAAAACCATTGCTACAGAAAATAGCAAAAGTATTACCTTTTTCATATATCACCGCCCATCCAATCTGATTATGATTATTCTGAACCACAAAAACAAATCTCACTAATTTTATCACATTTTGTTATCATATTAAATATAATTTAGTCTTTTGCTTACAATTTAATTGAAAATTTTGTAATAATATCCAACCTATATCTTTTGTATTTTTATTACATATAATAAGAATACAATCACAGGATTTAAATTGAAATAACCCTTCTCCCTCACACATGGTGAGCACAGTAAAATTCGAAAGATAATAAATGAGTATTCCATTAGTATAGGGCAAAGGCTCACCGGTGAAAGCAAAAGCAGCCTCCAACACCCGTAAGATTTTTTCAAGCTAAAGCGAACAAAAAAATGCCACAGAATTTTACATTCTGTGGCATATAGGACAATTTAGCTATGCAAACTACTTATTCCTTCTTTTGTAATTCCGGTAACAATATAATCGGCCCCGCAGCACATATCAATTTCTATAACCTCGATATAACCTTTATTTTCTAAAAAAGGAATGGCCTCCAATACCTCCTGCATAGTCAAGGAAGAACTGTACTTCAAAATATCTGGAACATCCATTTCTCTGCCGTTTATACATTGGGTTTGAATTATTTGCATAATTTCCTTTTGTTTTTCATTCATAAATTGTCCCTCCTATTATATTCAGTATACCATAAAAGGAGAAAAAACTATATGTATCTTTTGTACTGTGAATATTCTATTACAAAACGCTGAATAGCAACTCCCCATAAGTAGGGAAAGGCCAATACTTCTCACTAACCTGTTCCTCCATAGCATCTGCAACAGCACGTAATGCAACCATTGCCGGAATAACATCGTCTTTGTAATGCTCTGCCACAATTTGTTCATTCTCAAAATTCTTAGCCTTTGACAACGCATCTTCCAGTGCTTTCTGCTTATCAACAAAGTCAGCACACATATCAGAAAGGGCGATCAACAAACCTTCTTCGCTCTTGCAGTTAATTGCAGTTGAAATTTGTTTTTTAAGTGTGATTGTTTCAGCCAATTCTTTGGCATATGCACTAACCGCAGGTAAAATGCTCTTTTTCGCAAGTTCCAACATAGTCAAAGCTTCAATATGAATTACCTTAATATAGTTTTCAACCAAAATTTCGTAACGAGAGTGAATTTCTTCTTTTGTTAAAACTCTATGCTTCGTGAATGTAGCAATATTCTTTTCTTTCAAATAATAGGGCATAACATCTACTGTGGTTTTCAAGTTCAACAAGCCTCTTTTTTCTGCTTCTTCAACCCATTCATCTGCATAGTTATTGCCATTGAAAATAATACGTTTGTGCTCAATTACTGTCTTACGAATTAATTCATTTGCTGCTGTGGTAAAATCTTCTGCCGTTTCCAGCTCATCAGCAAGCAGAGCTAATTCTTCTGCAACAATGGTATTTAAAATAAAGTTAGGGCAAGCAATGGAAACAGCGCTTCCTAACATACGGAATTCAAATTTATTACCTGTAAAGGCAAAAGGTGAAGTTCTATTTCTATCCGTTGTATCTTTGAAGAATCTAGGAAGGACATGAACGCCAACCTTCATCATTTCTCTATCCTTGCCTGCATATTCCACGCCGCTTTCGATGCTATCTAAAACAGCCTGCAAATCTTCTCCCACAAACATGGAAACAATGGCAGGAGGTGCTTCATTCGCACCCAAACGGTGATCATTGCCAGCAGAAGCTACAGAAAGACGCAGCATATCCTGATATTCATCAACTGCCTTTATCAAAGCAACTAGGAACAATAAAAATCTTGTGTTTTCCGCAGGGGAATCACCAGGCTCCAGCAAGTTTGCACCTTTGTCGGTGGAAATTGACCAGTTGTTATGTTTACCGCTACCGTTTACACCATCAAAAGGTTTTTCATGTAAAAGACATACCAAACCATGTTTATCTGCTACTTTTTTCATCAATTCCATTGTTACCTGATTGTGGTCACACGCAATATTTACCGTAGTAAAAACAGGTGCCAATTCATGCTGGGCAGGAGCAACTTCGTTATGTTCTGTTTTTGACAGAATGCCCAGTTTCCAAAGCTCTTGGTTCAAATCATACATAAATGCCTTTACTCTAGGCTTAATGGCACCAAAATAATGATCATCCAATTCCTGTCCTTTAGGAGGCTTTGCACCATAAAGGGTTCTGCCACAGTAAACTAAATCTTTGCGCTTCAAGTAAACGTCCTTTTCAATCAAAAAGTACTCCTGCTCGGAACCTACCGTTGTATTCACACGGCTTGTTTCCGTATCACCCAGCAATCTAATAATTCGCATTGCCTGCTTATTAAATGCCTCCATAGAACGTAGCAATGGTGTCTTTTTATCCAAAGCCTGCCCACCGTAAGAGTAAAACGCCGTAGGAATGCATAATGTGTCGTCTTTAATAAATGCAAAAGAGGTAGGATCCCAAGCGGTATACCCTCTTGCTTCAAAGGTAGCACGCAAACCACCATTGGGGAAGCTGGATGCATCAGGCTCACCTTGAATCAACTCTTTTCCTGAAAACTCCATAATAACCTGCCCGTCTCCAGCAGGTGCTATAAAGCTATCATGCTTCTCTGCGGTAATACCTGTCATTGGCTGGAACCAGTGTGTAAAGTGGGTTGCACCCTTTTCAACGGCCCAATCCTTCATAGCATTAGCAACAATATCTGCTACTTCCTTATCCAGCCGTTTTCCTTCCTGCATCACCTTACACATTGTTTTATAAGTGCTTTTTGGCAATCTTTCCTTCATCACATGTTCATGAAAAACCATTGATCCAAATAATTCGGGAACTTTATTTTCCATATTTTCCAGCCTCCTCTATCCTCTTTGTTTAGACACATATCTATCTAGAAGGGGCTGCAGATAAACGCTCAGCCATAAGAAATATGTAAAACCTCTCTTATGGCAATGCGTCCATCCGCAGCCCCGTCGCTGTATACCACGTCATTATAGGGTTTGCTTTGTAGACTGTCAACAAAAATATTAAACTGCAAAAAAGAGAAAATGTAACGAAATTAACAGGAATGAATAAGGATTCCTTTCATTTATTGAAATTCACTGTGCATATTTCAGCCACAACCGATGTACATTTGTCTTTTCTCCCTCAATTTCTAATGTATAAAATGGGATACCTGACAAATTATTTTGTGAAATACAACTTTCCCAGGGAAATATCGTTATCTATTTCCAAAAAATTAACTATTGACAGCGAAATCTATGCAGTGTAAAATACACACAAATCGAAAACGGCGATGAGGAAGACAAGTAATATAAAAAAACCGCTTCAGTGAGCAAAGGATAGTGGAAACTTTGCGTAGGCTTTTATATGAATAACACTTCTTAGCCTCAATCTGAACCTCTTTTTAGAGCAGTAGGTGAGACGGTTTGTCCCCCGTTATGGGACACGGGTTTCATTGAACCCAGAAAGAGACTGTTTTTACACAGTAATTTAGGTGGCACCGCGGATGGCAGCTATTCGTCCTAATTTTAATTATTAGGATAGTTAGCTGCATACTACATTCGGAGGTGTTTTTTTATGTGTTCAATTATGGGTTTAGAAAAAATGCAAGATTTACAGAAAGTAATGGAGTGCTTTGAACGTACCGTTTCAAGAGGTCCGGATATGTCTCGCACATTAGAAGTTGGCCAGGGAATGCTTTGCTTTCACCGCCTTGCCATCATGGGATTATCAGAAAGTGGCATGCAACCCTTTACCTATGAAGGGGATGCTGTGGTTTGCAATGGAGAACTATATGGTTTTCGCACTATAAAAGAAAAGCTGGCTGAAAAATATACCTTTGTCAGCGAATCCGACTGCGAAATTATTCTGCCCATGTATAGAGAATATGGTTTAGACATGTTTCAAATGCTGGATGCAGAATTCGCATTGATTCTTTATGATGGTAAAAAGGATTCTTTGATTGCCGCAAGAGACCCCATTGGCATTCGTCCATTGTTTTATGGCTATTGCCAAGATGGTTCCATTGTATTTGCCAGCGAAGCAAAAAATTTGGTGGGACTTTGTGCAGAAATTACGCCCTTTCCTCCTGCCCACTACTATGCTGATGGTAAATTTGTTCGCTATTGTGACTTAACAGCAGTTGAATCATATTCCACTGACGACTTAGAGGAGACCTGCACAAAAATCCGAGAATTACTGGTAAAAGGTATTGAAAAAAGATTGGATGCCGATGCCCCTTTAGGCTTTTTGCTAAGTGGCGGCTTAGACAGCAGCTTGGTTTGCTCCGTTGCAACTAAGGTTCTAAAGAAACCCATTCGCACGTTTGCCATTGGTATGGCTAAAGATGCCATTGATCTGCGTTATGCAAAAGAAGTTGCAGAATATCTGCATTCTCAGCATACTGAAGTGATCATCTCTAGAGAGGATGTTTTGGAAGCCTTGGATTATGTTATTTATACCCTTGGTACCTACGATATTACCACCATCCGCGCAAGCATGGGGATGTATCTGATTTGTAAAGCAATCCACGAAAAAACAGATGTAAGAGTTTTATTGACCGGAGAAATCTCCGATGAAATTTTCGGTTATAAATATACTGATTTTGCCCCCTCTCCTGAAGCATTTCAAGCTGAAGCGAAAAAACGCTTGGAAGAACTGTATATGTATGATGTACTGCGGGCGGATCGTTGTATTTCCGTGAACTCCTTAGAAGCAAGAGTTCCTTTTGGAGATTTAGACTTTGTACGCTATGTTATGTCCATTGATCCTGCTATGAAGCAAAACTCCTATGGCATCGGAAAGTATCTTTTACGCCATGCCTTTGAAGGAGATTGGCTGCCCCATGCTATTCTTTATCGCGAAAAGGCAGCTTTCAGCGATGCAGTTGGCCACTCCATGGTAGATGATTTAAAAGAATATGCTGAAAGCATCTGCTCCGACGAAGAATTTAACGATAGAGGCAAGAAATATGATTTTGCAACACCATTTACAAAAGAAAGCTTGATGTACCGAGAAATTTTTGAAAAATATTATCCTGGTCAAGCTAAAATGGTGAAGGATTTCTGGATGCCCAACAAGGAATGGGAAGGCTGTAACGTGAACGATCCTTCTGCACGTGTCCTTTCCAACTACGGCGCCAGCGGTAAATAAAAATAATTAGGCACTTCCCTCTTTCTTATCTAAAAGGGAAGTGCCTAAAATACTTTTACAATTACCTATAACCAATTACCTTTAAAAGGAAGAAACACATACATTTCCTTGGAAATAACTCGAAGAATAAGGTATTCTTTGCTTGCCGGTAAAAATCCGGTAACAGCATAAGTGAAACCTAAATAAACGTAGGTTATATGTTGTTCTCCTTCTCCACCAGCACCTCCATCATCCCTTGGGCAAAGGTTGCAGCTCGTTCCGTTATTCCCTCTACTTTTAAAATACTTGCAGGATCATTTGCCGTTTCTACCATAGAAAAACGTGGAGGCAAGCGGAAAGTTTTGTTCATGCTCAACGCACTAATTAGCTGCTCTGCAACAAGATCACCGCCGCTGTAGCCGGATACCACAATGGAGAACAGATACTTTTGGTAAAACTGATTGGTGCGAAACAGCGCAGTCAATCGGTTAATAAATGCTGTAATATTTGCGCTTAATGCATCGTTATAGTTAGGTGCTAGAATCACCATCGCATTACAAGCAAGAATTGCAGGATAAACCTCCTTGGTTATCACGCCACCATAATAACAGCTTGATTTTTCACTAAAGTGCATGCACATGCGATAGGGACAGCCGCTACAATCCTGAATGGTTCCGTTTCTTAGGGATATCTCCGTAATATCACAATATTGCAACTGTTCCTTTACTATATCCCAAAGGAGCGCCGTGTTGGAAGTGCTATAGTTGCTGGCATGAAGCACTAATATATTACCTCTTTTTTTTGGCAATTGCTGATATGACATCACCCGTTTTACCATTTCTTTTGCAGAAACATGATATGCAGTTAGGTTACCTGTATCCAATCTCATAGCTTGAATATTATAGTTTAACAAATCCTTCGTTCCCTCAACCATGGCTCTCCCGGGGAAGGAACAGCCTGCTTTGTTTGCCGTAAACATAAGTCCTCTGGCTACAGATTTTGTATAAAGTTCACTTTCACCATCTATGATAATACCCCCTACGCTTCCCTCAAAAAAGTTTGGGTCGGTACGCATTTTTTTCAAAAAACGAAAATATTCCAAATTAATACCAGAAATGCCCAATGGGATTGCAAAAATAATGCGACAGTTCTGTAATGGATGAAGGGCATCCACTGTTTCAATCATTTCCACATCATAAGGCTGCAAAACCTCCTCCAGCAATGCAGTAAGGCGCTTTGTGCGAAGGACATCCTGGCATCGAGGATAAATCAAGGTTAGGTTTTCTTTCATTCAATCCCCTCCAGTCCTTGGAAAGCCTTCTCCAAACGGACAAAGAGCGATTGTGGCAATGGCAGGCTTTCCAATTCCAATCCCCAAGGAGTAGTGCGGTTTCTGCAACCCATATAAACACCGCCCAAAAAATTAGAGCTGTAGTGCCACTCCCCACGCAGTGTTAAAATGAGAGAAATCGCTGCTGAGGAAATGGCAGGTGCCACATAAGGCTTAAATCCTAAATCTCTGGTACGCAAATTTGCATCAATGGCAAGTCTGGTTAATTCCTTGGAAAGGGCATCATCATAAGCGTCTATGCTGTTGGCAATAACCAAATCCTGTCCATGGGGGCCATAGGCTCTGCCCTCCTTTAAAAAGGAAGAAAACCGTTCATCTTTTTTTGCATAGTATGCGGCACGAGCATTCATAACACCCAAACCGTAGCCTTGAATTTGCTCGGGACGCAATCCTTTTCCATCAAAAACCCCATTTTCATCGGTATTACTTGCCATAAATGCCGCCTTGCATAAAGGATCCACAGGATCAGAAACCACGGCAAACAATCCTTGAAACTGACTTGCTCTGGCTTTTTTTGCAAAAAGGGATACAATACCTTTGTTTGCTTCAAACTGCACCATACGTACGTCCTTTACCTCAGACCCTACAGGAGGAATGCCTTTTGATGCGCAAAAAACGAACATGTCGCAATCAAAAAGCTCTTTTTCGTTTAAAATAACTACCTCAGGTAGTTTATCATACTCCCAAGGAAAGGCCGCTTGATTCAACTCGCATTCCCATCTTTTGCATACATGGGTCAATCTCCAAAAACCCTTACTTCTCTCTCGGGGAAATGATACCGGAATCATGACACCCTGTTGAAATTCACATCTCTTCATTTTGTTACCCCCTTTTTTACTTCACCAAATGCTTTAGGCGAACCAACTGCTCAATATCGTTTTCTAAATAAACAGATGCGGGCAAATGATAATCGTAACGGATACTTCTGCCGTTGTCAGGGCATCTGGGAGAAATAACAACCTCACTTAATCTGTCCAGTGTAAGGCTTCGCTCAAATGCTCTTTGATATTCCATCTCCAAAGTCCGAAGAATATCTCTAGAATTTTGTAAGCAGGTCATGGATAAATCATAAATGGCCTCCTTGGATGCATCCTGTATGAAACCAGGCATTACATAAGGCAAAATTAAGTTTACCGAATCAATCATATTGCTACTTCTGCCTCTTAGCTGCTCCACACCATCTCCGCCAATGAAAGGATACATAGTGGTTTCCACAAACCACGCCTTCAGGCAAGGAACAAAATAAGCGCTTTCTACCTGTCTTCCCTGAATCTCCATTAAATCTCTTCCTCGTCCTGAAAGTACACCGACGACTATACGGTCAATGTCCACTGCTTCCTCCTGAAATAGAGGGTTCAGCTCGCGAATGCGATAGCCCTTATGCAAAAGATCATCCACCAGAATCACCGGGCGCTGGAAGGACCTAATCATGCGAACTTGGCAATCCAAGGGTAAATATTGAGGAAATTCCTTAATTTTAAAAGACTTTATTTCTCTGTCGAATTCTTTTTCTGTATGCAAAACCTTTGTTACCGTATTGGGAATAACAATCCCCTTTAATATTTTGCCAAAGGGAACACACATATTGGGGCCAAGACTGCGTATTGCTGTTGGTTCTTTTGGTACTCCATTGGCTTTCGTAATCAGTTCTATCAAACGATTATGCATCATCCCCGCATCAAAAGAAATAACCAATTCCCCCGGGTTCAGCTTTGTCAATGCTCGCTGAAAACGGTGATGGGTTTCTTGAATTGTTTTCAAAACCCGTTCATTGCTGTTAAAGGGCTCTTTGATTGCCGTTTGTAAATTATGATACAGGGTAATGGGGCTTTTCATATCTACAACATAAATGTCTCTGGTTGTATTATTGATGAGCTTTAAAAAGCCTTGCCGCTCCAACACATCTTGGATGGTTTCACTAATAAATCCGGACCTAAGGCTGAAAACACCATAGGTATAATCCTCTTTTAAGGCTTTCGCTATGGATTCCGTAAATAATATTTGCTCTAAGTCATCAATTTTGGAATTTTCTCTGATATAGCAAGCCTCAAACATGATGATTTTTCCTGAGGTATTCTCACGAATATAGCTCGCAGTTTCAATATTTTCAAATTCGCTGTAAAGCTCCGTCGTTGCAATGTGGCGGTAAACCATGATGCCATCGGGTTTTCCTCTACCGAACTTGTCAAAAACAACAGTCATGCCGCTTCCCTCTCTATGGAGAGCCTCTAACAAATGACTTACCATCTCCGAGGGAATGGTACTGCCAAAAATAACGCCTTCCGCCTCCTCTACGTCAGAAAAATGGGAAACCTCCACCGCCTTTGTTTCTAAAAGCTGTTTATATTGGGGTTCTCTAAGATACAAACTATTCTCATAAATATAGTTCTGGGCTACGGTATCAATGAGATTTGTGATGTCACGATTATGGTCAATATTCTCTCGAATCCTTGTGGAGCTGACATCCTCAAAATGGGTGGGTAATTTTAGTTCTAAAACTTCATTTTGAATAGACTCATAGGTGTTTTTCTTCTGTTGCACAGTGTCATCACCTGTTTCCCGTAAGAAAAGAATATGCGGGAAGGTCTGAATGGAGTCCTCCACCGGCTGAATTTTATAGGAAGAAGCATTTTGCACAACATCACTGCCCGCCACCATATAAACCTCTTTACCTGGGAACAGCTCTCTTAATCGCTTCAAATCTTCAGGGTTTGAAATATTTACAGGCACATTTTCGGGGAACAGATAAATATTTTCCTCGTTCGCCACAGACATATGAATAATCTGCCGTCTAACCATATGGGGCTGGGTCTTTTTCGACCAAGAAAATTCATCAATTGCCAAGTAGACAATAAAACCTAAATCACGAATCTCTTTTGCAATTTCTTTATGCCCCAAAGAAAAAGGGTCAAAGCTTCCAGGAAAGAAAGCTACTTTATTAGGCTCTTTAAAGGAAAAGCTACCTTTTGTAAACAAATAATCGCTGATAAAACGATAAATCGCATTCCAGCTAGCAGTGTCATTAAAAAATCCTAGCTCCGAATCCTCCGCTTTGTCCGTCATCGTAACCAACTTTTTGCTGACGAACGCAAAAATATTTTTCTTTTCCCGAAGGGTTAAACCATTGCTTCCAAATAATTCATGCCCAACAACCCAGAAGGCTTCTCTGTTTACATTGGTCTGATAGGTGGCAAAGCCTCTTAGAATCATACCCATGATTTTCTTTTTTCTTTCTTCATAAATTGCAATATATTCAGGAAACCTAGCACTGTATTTTTCATAATGACGCACCATGACCCCAAGGGTATCCAAGGCAACACTGGCAATTCGATCGTTGGTACTACATTGCAGGCGGCAAATCTCTAATAAAAATTCGTTTAACTCCTTGGGATGCAAATACATAACATACTCCCCAAGATATTGGGGGATATATTTGGAAAATTCAAATTCGCCGATTTCAAGCCCTTTGATTAACTCAATGGCAACCTCATTTCGCTGATCCCAAGAAAGGAGCGGCGCAAGCTTGACCAATGTTTCCCCAGCAAAGTGGCGTACCGTTACCTGCTCACTTATCTTTAATAAGTTAGAAAGATGGGTAGCAACATGAAGCTTGGGCATTGCCAAACCCAAATGGATGCGTTCATACAAAAGCTCAATATTAATAATTTTAATTTTCCAAGGCGTTGCGGATTTTAAGTTTTCTAAAAAGATATCCGAAACCACCCTGTCGTCCTCAAATATACGTCGGAAGGATACACCACGAATAACATCTTTGATTCCGTATGCTTCCCCAATCATATAAAGTAAAAATTCCAAGCTTACATTGCCCTTGATGGTCACTCTCTCCACAATTCTAATGACACTTTCCACCAGCTTATAATTTTTCAAATAATCTGCCGCCATATCCTTTAGATTCAATAGAATTGCGGCCCGAATTTCCAAGGACTCTTGGTTTGCAAAATGTTCCATAAAGGAGAGCAGTATCTCCTGTTCCTGTTCCTTTAATAATCCTTGAGGAATAGAGGGCAGTGTGTCTATCAGAATAAAAGCTGTATCCACGCCCCAATCTTTGCTTTTGAAATATTCCAAGAAGGAGGCAATATATCTGCCTCTTGCATCCGCCTTACAATTTTCCAACAAAGAAGTCACCACACGCTTTAGGCCATATCCAAGCCATCGACGATGCCTATCTATCATTTTATGATCAGGGTTAATAATCATATAGAGGTATTTTTCCCACATATCAAAGCTGGTTACCTCATCCAAAACTATGTTTACATCAGGGGGCAGTTCCTTCGTATAGGCAATGTCATAATGAGCAATCATATTTCCCAATAAATCCCCTGCCTGACGGCGGATGTCTCCCTCTCGGTGCACCATCAATTCATAAAGAAAACTGATGGACATTTGCTTCTGTTTTTGGTTCATGTAGGTAAAATACTCGGAGAAAATGTTCAGATACGCTCTGGAGTTTTTCCAGTCTCTGGCACTCCTTGCGGTCTCCAAAATTGTACCAAAGGATGCCTCACGGCTTAATCTATGCATCAAACGGATATTATGATCCACCGCAATATTCTTAAACACATCTACTGTTTCATTGGTATCCAATAATGCAAATTCCTTGTGGAAAACTTCGCTTAGGGTATCTTTGGTTAAATCCGTGTTTACCCCAATGGAATGCATATACTGCTCAAAGTCCTCCAAACGGGAATACACGTGACGATAGCGATTTTCCTTTGCCTTATCCACATTATCCAACTTATCCAAAATCACACGGAAGGAATCTTCTAAGGAATACATCCCCATGATTTCCTTTCCGTTCTCAAAACCCTTACTTTTCACTCGAAAATCCGCATAAATCAATATCAAAGATTCCACCGGAAGATTTTCCAACTCTAAATCCCAAGTAGAATGATTTGCCGCAATATGCCCAATATCAGAAAGGTCATTATTGTTAAACCAAATATCTGTATAGTAATAGTGCAAATACGGAATGCGCTTGACTTCATTGTCCTTACAGCCATATTTTCCAAGGTCATGCCCTGCCGCCGCTCCTGAAATCAGCCCTAAATCCACAGGGACATCTGCCTTCGCCAACTGTCGCCCGATATGCATGGCAATGTAATGTACTCCTGCAACATGAGCGAGAGCATCAAAGGGAGTAACTTCTCGGCCAATGCGCATGATTTCGTATATATACTGCTTATCAAAGCAATCAAGGAATCTATCATATTGTGCTTCATAAGGGCTGTTTTCCATCTCTACTAATGTGGCAAAAGCAAAATCTTTATGCAAATCAAAAGCTACATTTTCTCTCTCGTAATTTAGAAAAAAGCGCAATACCTCTAGATAAAACACCACACATTGTCGTTCATTAGTGTTTAGAATGATATCGTTACGATGTGGATAAATACCTTTAATTAAATAACGAAATATATACGTCAGCCACCCTTCTTCCGGCACCTCCTTTGCCAAAGAAGAAAGGATTTTTTCACAGTAAAAAAGAACCCCTTGGCAAGATATTTCTTCACTGTCAATAATATCTTCAATTGCCTCTAGCCAACGCTCTTTTTCCAGAAACGCTATGACTGTTTTCTTTTTTAAATTAATCCTTCTCAAAAAATCTTTATTCGTAAGGACAGCAAAAAGCCCCCGATAAATGGCAATCCCTCGTTTTTTCTTCATGCACAGCCTCCCTTTTTCTTCTTTTTTCAATTTTAACACCACCTTTTCCCTGTTTCAATAGGGTTTGATGCTTTGTTGGAGTCAAGTTACACAATTTACATAATTTTCTCCATAAATAAGAATAACATCCCCGTTTTAGGCAATGTTTATTGATAAACCTGTTCTTGAGTAAACGTAAAATTTTGTCCCTTTCGTAGTACTGGAATAATGATATTTATCAAATTACTATTGTTTATTTGCAGATAAATAAATTTTTCATGATTTCAAGAAACTTTAAAGATTACAATTTCGTTAATTGCAAACAAGAAAAAGGAGATGCATTATCTTAAATTGACAACGTATCTCCTTACCTATTGAAAATTTATTCTATCTTTAATAGCAATATGAAGAAAAGCCGTAGGACTAAGAAAATCCTACGGCAAACTTCAAAATATCTCTATTATCAGGGGGCATTGTTAACACCCCTTCATGCTTCATTCCTCTTAACTATTTTTATCAGCAATGGTCATCTTCAAATCGTGACCAGTCTTACCGTCTCTTACTACATGAACATCTACCGTATCCCCCACCTTTGTTTCGCCAACAATTTTCACCAGGGAATCCATATCCATAACGGTATTTCCATTAAAGCTGGTAATAATATCACCTACCACAATACCAGCCTTTTCCGCAGGGCCACCCTCTGCTACTTCCATAATCAAAGCACCTACTGGCAGTTTATATAAATCTGCGTTTTCGGAAGTAATGCTAGTACCTTTGATTCCGATATAAGGTCTAGGCTGTGTTCCATTCTCCAGCAAGTCTTCCACAATGGGTTTAATCACGTTGCTTGGAATTGCATAGCCCATTCCTTCTGCCATGGAAGAATTGTATTTTGCAGTATTGATACCCACTACTTCACCTGCGCTGTTTACCAAGGGGCCACCGCTATTACCGCCGTTAATTGCCGCACTTGTTTGTAAAACATTCAGCTGATTTCCTTCGACGTTTATAGTTTGCTGTGTCATACTAATCATACCATCTGTTGCAGAAAGACCCATGCCCATTGCATTACCAATGGCAATTACGCTATCCCCAACCTGTAAGTGGTCTGAATCACCAAAGCTTGCAACACTTACGTTTTTAACACCTGCACTCTTTAATGCATCCCATGATACAGTAATGACTGCCAGGTCAGATTCACTCTTCGTTCCTACAACCTTTGCAGGGACGCTTGCGTCACCTTCTAAAGTAACAAAAATAGAGTTTGCGCCGTTAACTACATGGTTATTTGTTGCAATAGCTATCTTATCGTCATCAGAGTAAAAAATTACGCCGCTGCCCATTCCATTCGCCTCGTAAGGTACACTAAAGGAACCAAAATATTCGGCAGCACCTGAAACCTTCGTGGAGATGCTGACAACTGAGGGTTTTACACCTTTAATAATATCCACTGCCGATATTCCCGTAGTAGAAGAAACCTTTTGTGCGATAACTGGTGTATTACTAACAACAGGCTCATCGGCAAAATAATATTTTACCGCACCATAACCAGCCCCCATGCTTGCACCGCCAGCCACACTTACAATCAAACAAGCTGCAATAAACTTCGCCCAATTTTTTCTTTTTCTTGGGGTTTTCTTCACCTGTTCCTCATAACGGTACTCCCGAAGGGAAGGGCCTTCTCCATTTGGAGCCTTACCACAGGAACATTCGTCAGTATCTACATCCTCATCTTCAACCTTTTCTTCCTCAAAAAGGCCATCTTCAACTACAGAACTATCTATTATTTCCTGATGGGTCGTCATTTCAGACTCGTCTGTCATTTCCGGTTCCTTGGACATTTCCGGTTCATTCATTTTAGTATCATCTGTTTCATTATTTTTTTTAGTATTTAGAATCATATCTTCAGGGTCAAACATATCATATTCCTCCGTTCATTTATTTTATGATATGAGTATAGCGCATCCTTTTGAACAAAATATGAACATGAATTAAATAATCGGTTAATATTACCGACTTTGGCAAGTTATTTTTTCAGTAAATAAACTATTTCTTACTAAAAACAGTCCTCTAAACGGCTATTTTTTAATGATCAGCGTATTTTTGGAGGAAAGCCGACCTTTTTCTGTACTTTTGACAAAGTTTTCTCGGCAATTCTTCCAGCTTTTTCTGCGCCATTTTTAATTACGCTATCCAAATAATCCTTATTCGCTTCTAATTCTTTTACACGCTGTTGAATGGGCTCCAGTTTGGCTACAACCGCTTCGCCCACAGCCATCTTAAAGTTACCATATCCAGTATTGGCAAACTCTCTTTCTGCCTCCGCAGGAGATACCCCTGTGACAGCGCAGTAAATTCCTATAAGGTTGGAAATGCCAGGTTTATCCTCTCCAAACCGCACTTGATTGTCAGAGTCAGTCATGGCACGTTTGAATTTATTTATAATCACTGCAGGCTCATCCATCAAAGCAATGGTATTGTTTTTGTTTTCATCCGATTTTGACATTTTTTTAGTAGGTTCCTGCAACGCCATAATTTTTGCCCCAACCTTACCAATATACGCCTCTGGAATTTTAAAGGTATCACTATAAACACCGTTAAAACGTGCTGCGATGTCTCTTGTGATTTCCAAATGCTGACGCTGATCCTCACCGACAGGTACCAAATCTGTCTGATACAACAAAATATCTGCCGCCATCAACACAGGATAAGTATATAATCCGGCGTTGATATTGTCTGAATGTTTGGCAGATTTATCTTTAAACTGGGTCATTCTGTTCAGTTCACCCATATAAGTATAGCAGTTCAAAATCCAACCCAATTCCGCATGCTGAGGTACATGAGACTGATAATAAATAATGTTTTTTTCAGGATCTAAGCCAACCGCAAGGTATTGTGTTAATAAATCTCTCGCCTGCTTACGCAGCTTTGCGGGGTCTTGACGCACGGTAATTGCATGCATGTCTACAATACAGTACAAACAATCATAGTCATCCTGAAGCTTTGTCCAGTTATTCAGTGCGCCTAAATAATTACCCAATGTAATTAAACCTGAGGGCTGCATTCCACTGAAAATCCTTTTTTTATCCTCTGCCATGTTTTGTTCTCCTCTCATATCACAATGAAAAAGATGGCCTGCGGAAGCTTCCCAGTGCCACCCTTAATCTCATTTCTTTCATTCATTACTTTTCTTTGAACTCACCATCAATATAGCCTGTGTCTACGGGAACGACACATACACAAATCACATACGCCAACACGCCCAAAAAAACACCTGTAAATAAACTTACCAAAATCCAAAGCAAGCGAATCATCGTAGGGTCAACATCAAAATACTCCCCAATGCCCCCACATACACCTGAAATTTTCACATTTGTACTAGAACGAAATAATCTTTTTGTCATAATTGTCCCTCCATTATTTCTTTATTTAATAATTTATTCTCCAAAAAACTAAATGCCATACTATCTGCAATAATAATATGGTCAATTAACTGAACTTCTATTGCAAACAAGAGCTTGGCTAGCTTTGCAGTTGTCTCAATATCATCGAAGGTAGGCTTACAATTCCCCCCTGGATGATTGTGAGTAAAAATTACCGCCGATGCCTGTAATTTTAATGCTGCCTCCATGACAACTCTGGGGTGTATTGCCGCTGAATTTACAGTACCCTCGGCAATTTGAACTGTATTAATCACTCTCCGCTTATTGTCCAAGCATACGGCATAAAAAAACTCTCTGTTTTTAAATGCCATCAAGGATTTACAATATTCAATAGCAAGACCCAAGGAATTCAACGTGGGTCTATCACGCCATCGAGCTTGTATGCACCGCTTGCTGATTTCTTTTTGCAGAGAAATTAATATTGCAGTGTTTATTCCCACACCACAAAGACGTGAAATATCCATAGGCTCGGCTTCCATCAAAGTGGGTAAAGAACCGAATTCCTTTACCATTTTATGAGCAAGGGGATTGGTGTCTCCTCTGGGTACAGCATAATAAAGGAGCATTTCCAAAAGCTCGTGGTCATGAAAACCTTCGCCACCCTCTTGTAATAATCGCTGTCTCATTCGTTCCCGATGCCCACTGTGGATACCCGCTGCCATAAGCTACTCCTCAATTTCCAATAACTGACTTAACTTGGTAAAGCCATTGGTGTATATAATTTGTAAAAGGGAATCCAACCGTCTTAAAGCATCCTTGACAATTTTTTCAGAAATAATACCGCTTTCCAAACAATCCGCAAGCTCTGCCAAATCTACCACCTTTACAAATCCATTTTCATAAATAATTACATCCGCTAATAAATCGCTAAAAATATAAGAATTTTCTTCTTTATTATATTCAGTGTCAATAATATCACAATAATAATAGACCAGTTCATTTTTATGGTTGAAAAATTTACTTATTTTAAAACCCTTTTTAATATAATAACAAGATAAACCATGGTCAAAGTCTTCCTTTGGCCGAAAAACATACCACTTTGTAATAATAACATCATCATCATGATGAAGAATGATATCATCTTTTAGAAAAATTGTTTCATTTGGAACAAACCGCTTTCGCTAGAGCTTTATTTCATTCAATTTCTCACCCATCCTCACCTAAGAAAGCTCATTCAAATGATACAATTTCGCAGCGGCTCAATTGGGAATCTTCCCGCAAAGGCTGCAGTTGAGGTACATAGGTCTTAAAATAATCTGAACCTGTGTGGGCATCCAACGCAGCTTGGTCAACATATTTTTCAACAAAATAAAATACTCCTGCTTCGTTAACGTCCCGAACCAAATCATAAAAAATACATCCAGTTTCTTTTCTTGTTTCTTCCACCAGTTTTTTTCCAAGCTGTAAAAAAGCAGCCTGATTTTTCTCCGCCACAACGCTTTTTGCAATTAAAACAATCATGTTCTCAGTCCTTTGTATTTATAATAATTTTATTATAAGAAATTATACCATAAAATACAAGAACAGAGCTTAAATTGTAGCAAATTATTAAATAATATTTCTTTAAGTTTATTTAATAAAGATGATTGTCTAAAGCAATATACATGTTGAGGGAATCAATTGGTCAAACACCTATATTTGATCTGCAGATTTCTCAGCTTTCCTGCAATCCAAATTCCATCAAACGGGATAATATCACTTCATCTGCAGGACAAAAGGTATATTCTGGAATCTCCTCTACCGTAATCCATCGAAAATCCATGTGCTCAAGTAATTGAGGTTCCCCTTGAATAATTTCCCCTCGAAGCAATGTCAACTTTATGGTGATATCGGGATATGCATGGGTTACTTCCATATATATTTTTCCTACCTTTATTTCAATACCCAATTCTTCAAAACACTCCCGTATTAACGCCTCCGCCTGGTTTTCTCCAGCTTCTCGCTTGCCTCCCACAAATTCCCAAAGAAGCCCTCTTTTTTTATGGGCGGGACGTTGACAAATAAGGAACCGGTTTTCTCTGCACAGCAGTGCTGCAACAACCTCTGTCATTTGCTCACCTCTTAAACAAAATAATCGCATTCACAAAGCAATGCGAAGCACTGATTCACCTCATCATCCTCAAACAGCGTTCCAAACTCACCTCTCACAATCAAAGCCTCCATAGATAAATCTAACCGTTTGTTTTTCTTGAGGATTTCAAAATTATCAGAACAGCCATTTCTGCTCAAAGTTCTACGAGCAACGGAAACACCGCCATACTGCTGAATATCCTTTATAAGTTTTATAGAATTGTAGCCATCCATACCTTGTGCCTGCTCTGCCTTTTTTACCCATTCATCTGAGAATTTTTTTTCTGTGTCTGTCATGTTTGTTCCTCCTTATTTCATCGTCCATATATATCCCACATTTTAACTTGTTTTATCTGCCAGTATTAATAAATATAGAAGCATATCCTATTAAAAGCTTCTTTCAATGGGAATCAAAAAGACTTCGCCAGTCTTGGATTAATATATCTCCCTCCTCTTTCTCCGCCTATTGGTATCTTCATAATTCAAATGAAAACCTCTTCATAGGATTTTCAGGAATCAGTTCAGAACACCAAAAGAAACAGAGAAAAGGTCAATGCCTTTCGTGTTTGAAAGAGACTAAAGCCTGACCTACTTATTACACACACTTCATTTGACACTGCACAATACTTCATATGAAATATGAAAAACTCTAAAATATAGTAATTTAATAACATCCTATTTAAGTTTTAGATCATTTTTTTAGATGATTTATCTTTAAGCTTCCCCCTCCATAGGCAGGCTCAATCCCGCCAATAAAAGTAGACCTAACTACTGTTTCTCGTCCATACTTCCCACGAAGAATATCCATGGCGGCATCCGCCTGCTTCTGCCTGCTCCAGTCCTCGTCCAAAATAGAAAGCTGAATGCACTCGTCACTGCATAAATGCCCCGCACGAATCCCTAGATGTCGGATGGGCTCTTTCTTCCATGCTTCATCAAAAACTTTCTTCGCCGTTTCATAGACAGCGTTGGTACAATCAATGGCATTCAACAATTTTGTTTGATGGGAGTACACCTGAAAATCAGTGGTTTTAATCACTACACCAATCTCTCTAGCACAAAACTTTCCTTCTCGCAAACGCATGGAAACCGTCTCCGATAAAGAGAGGAGTATTTTGTATGCCTCTTCACGTTCCTCCACATCATAAGGAATGGTGGTGCTGTTTCCAACACTTTTTACCTCTTGCACTGTTTCAACATGGGCTACCGAGGTATCATCTATCCCATTGGCATAAGCATTCAACATTCTTCCATAGCTATTGAACTCCTTTTCCAAAAGAGCAACAGGATATTTTGCTAATTCCCCAATGGTGCGGATGCCCATTTTTTTCAGGCGAGGTGCAGTCTTTCTACCCACCATAAACATTTCTTCCACAGGCAAAGGCCATAGCTTTTTGGCCAATTCCTCCGGGTAGAGGGTAATTATTTTATCGGGCTTTTCCAATTCACCCGCCATTTTTGCCAAAAGCTTATTTACACTAATCCCAATATTTACAGTAAAACCAAGTTCCTTTTTAATTTGTTCTTTTATTTTTGCAGCACCCTCCAAGGGAGTACCAAAAAGATGTTCCATACCCGTATAGTCGAGAAAACCTTCATCAATACTAAAGGGTTCTACACGGTCAGAGTATTGAGAAAGGATGCGAAACATTTCTTCCGAATTTCTGGTATATAAAGAAAAATCAGGAGGAACGCAAATCAATTGGGGACATTTTTGCAAAGCAAAACCCTTTGGTTCCCCTGTTGAAATGCCATATTTTTTGGCAGGATTGCTTTTTGCCAGAATAATACCTCTGCGACTTTCGCTATCACCTGCAACAGCCGAGGGAACGGTACGTAAATCTAACATACCGCCTTCTTTCAGCATCTTTACCGCACTCCAACTTAAAAATGCACTATTTACGTCAATATGAAAAATTGTCCTCATACCATCCCTCCTTGTTGTAAATAATAAGCGAATCTCAGAGCAACACCCACAGAAAGAAAAAGCAGAAATGCACAGTTAAATTTATATTGTTTATTCCGTTTACCAAGTATATCACGAATAAAACAAGTCATCAATTAGATAAAATCGAACTTAATCACCTAAGTAAGCAAAGGAAAAATGAACCTCTTGTCACATAAGTACTTCCGAAAGACACCCTCTTGTTTTCCAACAAAAACCTCTTTATAATAAAAAGAAATGAATAGATGGCGGTGAATTAATTGAAATTTTTTAAAAACAAAGGTACTTGCTCGTTGCTCTGTCTGGTAGGTTTTTTATATTGGCAAAACAATGGGCTTACACTGACACAGACAACATATTCAAAAAAAGTCCCCAAGGGATTTGATGGTTATAAAATTTTACAGGTTTCAGATTTACAAAATAAGCGTTTCGGACAAAATCAAGAGAGAATACTTGAAAAAATCAGAAATGCAGCGCCGGATATTATCGTTATCACAGGTGATTTAATTGACAGAAATCGCACCAATTTGGATTCAGCTATGGTTTTCGTTGAGGGTGCAGTGAATATTGCTCCAATTTACTATGTCAGTGGCAATCATGAGCACCAATCAGGCTATTTTGAGGAGCTTTCTGAGCAATTGACGGAAGCAGGTGTGACTGTTTTGGATAACGGAAAATCCGTTCTCCAGAAAAACGGAGATACCATTGCCCTCATTGGACTTGCCGACAAACGTGTCAACCCTTATTACCAAGCCGTGCTATCCACCCTGACAAAAGGGCGGGAGGAAGATACATTTCAAATTCTTCTTTCTCACCGACCCGAATTATTTGAAACCTATGTAGAGAGTGGTGTAAATCTGGTTTTTACAGGGCATGCCCACGGGGGACAAATTAGACTGCCTTTTCTTGGAGGGATTTTTGCTCCTAATCAAGGCTTTTTTCCCACTTATACTTCTGGCCTATATGAGAAAAAGGATACTGGGATGATAGTCAGCCGGGGTTTAGGCAACAGCACCTTTCCTTTTCGCATTTTTAACCGCCCTGAGCTGGTAATGGTCACTTTAAGTTGTGAAAATATTTAAGGAATATTTGCGTCCTCAAAGGCATTATGCTATAATGAGCCAAGCTATCCCCTTACCAAACCTTGGCAATCTTTTTGCTTTTTACAGTATGCTCTGGTTTGCAATGGGTAAATTAAAAAAATCAATTATTTTAAATGCAAAATCTGAAAGGAAGATACTCATGGCAAAAAATCCTGTAGTAACATTTGAAATGCAAAACGGAGGCGTAATCAAGGCAGAGCTGTATCCCGAAATCGCCCCCAATACTGTAAACAATTTCATTTCCTTGGTGAATAAAGGCTATTACAATGGCTTGGTTTTCCACCGTGTTATTAATGGTTTCATGATTCAAGGAGGATGTCCCGATGGCACAGGCATGGGTGGCCCCGGATATCAGATTCGTGGCGAGTTTTCCATGAATGGCGTAAAAAACGACCTTACTCATGATAAAGGTGTGCTTTCTATGGCTCGTGCAATGAATCCCAACAGTGCAGGCTCACAGTTCTTTATTATGCATGAAAAATCCCCCCATTTGGATGGACAGTATGCCTCTTTCGGCAAGGTAATCGAAGGACAGAGTGTGGTGGATACCATGGCAACTGTTCGTACCAGCCGTGGTGACCGCCCCATTGAAGATCAGGTTATGGTAAAAGTAAGCGTTGATACCTTTGGTGAAACCTATCCAGAACCAGAAAAAATGTAAATTTTACAAAAAAATTTAAAAAACTGCTTGCATTATATATCTTTTTATGATAATATAAGCAAGCAGTTTTACTTGCGGATGTGGCGGAACTGGCAGACGCACCAGACTCAAAATCTGGCGGTAGTGATATCGTGTGGGTTCGAGTCCCACCATCCGCACTAATAAAAAGTCATGTTTGAGTTTATTCTCAAACATGACTTTTTATTTTGTCACAAATGTGTGGCTGTATATCATTTTCCTTGCCGGTGCTTTTAGATAGACTACTGAGATTTGAAAGCAGTGAAGGCTATATTATTGATTCTTATTGCAGCAATTCTCCTATCTCGCTATAGGTTGATTGCCTATACCATGAAAGATTCAGCAATGCTGTGTTCTCAAAATACCAGCAATAAAGACCACATACAAGGTGCATGTGGTCTTTATTGCTAAATTACCATATTAAAGTCAATTTTTATTACGATAATATTCCGCTGCCTGCTCCGGTAAAATAGAATTGATATAGCTCCCAGTTGCATATTCAAAACCGGCAAAACCACCAATCCTTGGTAAGATTTCCATGTGCCAGTGAAAATCCCCTCCCACTTCACCATCAATCATGCAAATATTATACCCCACATCCTTACGTAGCGATGCAACTTTAGGCAAAAGCCCTTTCATGATAACGGACAAAGCCTCCAATTCCTCTTCCGTTACATGGGAAAAGCTGGCGATATGCCTTTTGGGACAAATCCAAAGCTCGTAAGGAAAGCGGGATGCATACGGTGCAATCACCATAAAGCTTTGATTCTCCATCACAACCCGATTTTGTTGTTCTTTTTCATAAACAAGCATTTTACAGAAAAGACAATCTCCATCCTGCATATGCCCTTGCATTATAACCTCTCTTTGGGGCAAAACCGGCATCCCAACAATCTGCCAATGGGAATGACGAATGCTCATTCCTGCTGAAGGGCCACAATTTTTAAAAATTTGAATGTACTTTACTTTTTTTGATAAGATCATTTCGTTATATCGATGTTGCAGAACAACGAAAACCTTCCCCAGATGTTCTAGAGAAAATTGATCAATAGTCTCCTCATGAATTGGGGTATCAACCAAAACCTCATGAGTCCCTTGTCCTGAAAGCTGCTGATAAAAAGAATTTTCACAAATAGCCATTTCTTCCTCACACACCGCAGGAAACATATTTGGAAAAACCCGAATAGTCCAGCACTCATCTGTGCCATCCTGATAGAAAGGGGTTGTGGTTTTATCTTCATTTCCACCACAAAAGGGACAATTCTCATTACTGTTATTTTTCACTTCGATTTTATGCAAAAACTCATAGGGGCGGTTTTTCCGATTCTCTGCGTAATGAGTCCACTCTCCTGTAAACGGATTTTTTCTTAATTCAGACATTTTCCTCCCCCTATTCTTTCTCACCCTCGAAAGTCCACTGGTTCACTGAATGAAAAATATTATCCTCCGTTGGTATAATCACACCCCCAACACGGTTAGACACAAACATTGCCTTACTGCGATAAGCAATACTAATATACGGAAGCTCCTCTGCGATTCGTTTTTGAAGGCTGCTATATGCCAACAAAGTGGCACCTTCTCCCACAGCCTGATTGGCAGCCAATAGCAAATTGTCCATCTGCTCATCTTGATAACCAATATAATTTAAACTTCCATTACTGCCGAAAAAGTCATATAAATTTGTCACAGGGGACATCTGCCAGCCTCCCACGATTAGGTCATAATCCCCGCCTGTAAATTTCTCCTGATATTGGTCAAAAGGCAATATCTCTAAAGTTACATCAAAACCCAAAAGGGTAAGTTCATCCCTAAGTTTTGTTGCAGTCTGCCGTCTTGCACTATTTTCCTGATTTGTTAGTATTGAAACATGAAGGGGCTCTGGTTCATTTTCTTTTTCCAACTTGCCATCCCCATTTTTGTCAGACCATCCTGCATTCTTCAGTAACGTTGCTGCCATATTTGTATCATAATCAAAGGGTGCAACGTTTTCTTCAAACAACCATGAGCTTGGACTTACAGGGGTGTAAGCAACTTTTGCGTACTGCAGGTAAACATTTTCACAGATTGCTTTTTTGGGTAATGCATACGCTACTACTTGTCGCATATTTCGGTCTTGAAATAAAGTCCGATGAAAATTAAATCCAATAAAATCATATTGCTCAGAGGTAAATTGGTGTACCCCTGTTACACCTTCATCGGCATAACGACCTGTTTCGATGGCATCAGTCACCAGAATATCCGTCATTCCCTGATCAAAAGCATATACATCCGTTTCAGCGCCACCAGTGGTGCGAACAGAGATCGTCTCTATCTTTGGCTTGCCCTCAACATACGAGGGGTTCGCCGTCAATATCATTTCTGATGCCATAGAATAAGATTTCATAGAATAGGGTCCGCTACCCATAGGAGACATATTTGCGCCACTTTTCGGATCTGTCTGCCCTTGATAATACGCCGCAGAAATCACTGGAAAACTTAGGGCATCCACGTTTTTACTAAATGGTTCTTTAAAACGAATATCAATGGAGTACTGCCCTGTTTTAGAATAGCTTGAAACATAATCCAATACCTTTTTGTAAACAGAATCTTCTGCAGCACCCCGAATGGTTTCAATAGAAAATGCCACATCATCCGCCGTCACAGAAGAGCCATTTTGCCACGTAATATTATTACGTAGCTCTAAGGAAAGGGTTAAGCCATCTTTCGAAAAACTCCAACTTTTTGCAATGGAGGGAGAAGGTTTTCCCGTTTCATCAAAGGTAATTAAGGGCTGATAAATAAGCTTGAGTACCGTATCTACCGTAGCCTCTCTGTTTCGTAAAGGATTCAATGTTTCCGGAACCCGCATGGATAGCGTTAAAACACGGCTCTCCCCTTGGGTTTTTGCCACGTTTCCGGAAACATTAAAATTATTTTTTTCTCCGCTTCCACTTGTACATCCTGTAAAAAGCAGGATACAAGCAAAAAACAGAGGAATTAATTTCTTTTTCATATGTGCCTCCCAAAAGCTATAAACGATAACAAATTTTATAAAGCTTTTGCATCAACTCAACTTTTTTAACATAACTATTTGTTTCTGCAAAAGGGATTTCTTTCAGATGATCTCCATCATCGCTATATTTTTCATCATCAAGCCACTGGCTAACTTTCCCATGGCCTGCATTATAAGCCGCCAAAACAGTTGGCTCTACCTCGTCAAATTTATCCTCAAGCCATTGCAGATACCAAGTTCCCACTGCTATGCTGGTTTCCGGGTCTTTTAAGTCAATGGTTTCCACATCTAAATAGTCTATTCGGCTGGCGGCCCACCAACCTGTTTCAGTCGTGACCTGCATCAATCCCTTTGCGCCCGCTCTGGAGTGGGCATCAGGGTCAAAGCGACTTTCACAAAAAATAACCGCAAAAATTAAAGACTCCTCTACATCATACATTTTTGCATACTTCTCAACCTGCTCACGATATTTTAAGGGCAGCACTTGGGGTAACACAACAAAATATGCAAATATCCCTACCCCTAAGAACAAGAAAACCCAAACTAGTATTTTCTTAATTAAACGAAACATCTCTTCACCTACGAATCTTAAGATTTAAATTTATCTCTTTTAATATTACTATGCTATCTATCATGTAATATTAGTTGAAGGCAAAAGCAATGTCATAGAAGAATTTTGCAATTAGCTTTAAATATTCCTTCCGTGACATTTCTGAATACTCTCAAAAAATACCAATACCTTCATTTCTAAAGTGGACTAAACATATTTTTTCATCAAGATTGATATCTGCTCTTGGACTTTTTCCAAAGTGTCACTGTTATCAATCACCTCTTGGGCATAACTTTCATATTCTTCCCATGATTTTTGATTTGCAATACGAGCCTTAGCTGTTTCATATGTAATGCCATCCCGCTGCATGACACGGCGGGCGCGGGCTTCCTCATGGGCATAAACAACCCAAATTGCATCACAAATAGCATCCAGTCCTGCCTCAATTAGCAGTGGTGCATCTATAATAATCAGCTCTGCCTGATTCTTTTTTCTCGTATCCTGAGTCTGCTCTGCAATCTCCTGGACAATATATTTATGGGTACAACTATTTAAAAATTTCAGCTTCTCTTTATCCCGAAATACAATTTCCCCAAGCTTACGACGAAAAATTTCGCCATTATCCTGTAAAATTTGCTCTCCAAAATAGGCAACCAACTCATCATAAGCAGGTTTCCCTTTTTTTATAATCTCATGGGCAATCAAATCAGCATCAATAATGGCGGCACCTGCCTCCCGAAGGCATTGGCTAACCACGCTTTTTCCGCTGCCTGTTCCACCTGTTAATCCAATCACTTTCATGTCGAATCCCTCATTTATCATTTCGCCTCAAACCATGAATGTCCTTCATGCACATCTACATCCAAAGGAACGGAAAGTGCCGCCGCCTGCTCCATTTTTTCTTTCAAAATTTTAGCCACTGCATCCTTTTCCTCTTTATAGGTTTCAATCAATAGTTCATCGTGAACCTGCAAAATCAAACGGGAACGATAGCCCCCTTCTTTCAGAGCCCGATGGACTTGAACCATTGCAATCTTAATAATATCTGCTGCACTCCCCTGAATGGGCATATTCATGGCAACACGCTCCCCAAAGGAACGTTGTATAAAATTATTGCTCTGCAATTCAGGCATAGCCCTTCTTCTGTTCCAAAGGGTGGCAACATAGCCCTGTTTGGTTGCATTCTCTATGGTTTCGTTGAGATATTTTTTGATATTAGGATATTTTGCAAAATATGCCCCAATATATTGCTCTGCTTCTTTTCTGGTGATTCCCAAATCTTGACTAAGACTAAAGGAACCAATGCCATACACAATCCCAAAATTAACCGCCTTTGCATTACTTCTTTGCGAAGCTGTCACTTCCTCGAAAGGAACGTGGAACACCTGAGATGCCGTCAATCTATGAATATCTTGATCATTGCGGAATGCATTGATTAAGGTTTCGTCTCCTGCAATGTGAGCCAACACTCTTAGCTCAATTTGGGAATAATCTGCATCCAAAAAACAGTATTCTTCACTTTGGGGAATAAATACTTTTCTAAGTTCTCTACCCAATTCCAAGCGAACGGGAATATTCTGCAAATTTGGCTCAGTAGAGCTGATGCGCCCTGTGGCGGTAATAGTCTGATTAAAGGTAGAATAGATTTTCTCTGTTTTCTCATCCATTACGGCCAAAAGGCCGTCGGCATAAGTGCTTTTCAGCTTTGCCAATTGACGATAATACAATATTTTTTCCACCATTGGATGTTCGAACCTTAATTTTTCTAAAACATCGGCAGCCGTGGAGTAGCCTGTTTTTGTTTTCTTTCCACCCTTTAAACCTAATTTTTCAAAAAGAATTACCCCCAACTGTTTTGGTGAGTTCAAATTAAATTCTTCTCCCGATAGGGCAAAAATTTCTTTTGTAATCCCTTCAATACTAATTTCTAAATTCTTTTGATATTCCAATAAGGCACTTTTATCCACCTTTATGCCGTACTCTTCCATATCAGCAAGGACATATATTAAAGGCATTTCTATCTCATAATACAGCTCATGCTGGCCATTTTTCTCTAACTGCTCAGTCATCATCTTTTTTGTTTCAAAAAAAACCTTTGCTTGGGTTACAGCAAAGCCCTTCCTTTCATCCTCAGAAAGGCTAGAAAAAGCCTTTTTGCTTTTCCCCTTGCCCATAACTTCCTCACCAGAAGGCAAAATTTGATTTAAGAAAGTCTTCGCCAAATCGTCATAGGCATAAGATGTTCCCGTAGGATTTAAAATATAAGCAGCAATGGCAGTATCAAAGGAAATCTCAATGGTTTTTCCAAGCTTTGCTCGGAGCAACTTAATATCATTTTTAATATCATGACCGATTTTCACATAATCGCTGTCATTAAAAAAAGTCTCTGCAACTTGAAATAACTGTTCTACAGAAAAATTCTCTCCCACTTCAAGCCAACATCCACCAATTTTCTCTTGATACAAGGCCAGTCCTTCACATTTCCCTTCATCCATAAGAAAATGATAGGCTGTTTCCCCTTTCTCTAAAGATGCGAAAAACGCCTTAGCCATTTCAAAGGAATAAACACCCTGAAAATCCTCGGTTTGCGCTGTTTGAACCTCTTCCTTTTCAAAGCGGTTATACATACTCTTTAATTCTAAGCGCTTCACCAAATCGTAAGCTCCCGCATTGAACAGATCTCCGATTTTTGTTTGCTCTTTTTCAAATAAAATGGGCATATCCCGAATAATAGTGGCAAGAAATTTACTTAATCTTGCCTGTTCTTGAAATTCAGCCAAATTTTCCGAAGCCTTTTTGGGTTTTATCTCCAAGCTATGTGCAATGGCATTTTCCAAATCGTGATAGTCTTGAATAATTTTTACAGCAGTTTTTTCTCCAATTCCCGGCACACCGGGAATATTATCAGAAGTGTCACCCATCAAAGCTTTCACATCAATAAATTCCAAAGGTGTAACCCCATATTTTTCTATAACATCCTTTGCGTAATAATCCTCTGTTTCCGTACGCCCGCCCTTTGTTTTTGGAATACGTACCTTGAGTGTTTCACTGGCAAGCTGCAATAAATCTCTATCGCCAGAAACAACAATAGGGATAACCCCTGCTTCCTCTGCTTTTGCAGAAAGGGTCCCCAAAATATCATCCGCTTCAAAGCCTTCCATCTCATAAATTTGAATATTCATAGCCTGAAGCATTTCTTTTAAAAGGGGCATTTGCTCCCTTAGTTCGTCAGGCATGCCCTTTCTTGTCCCCTTATAGCCATCAAATTCCACATGGCGAAAAGTTGGTGCATGCAAATCAAAGGCAACCGCCAAATAATCAGGCTTATCCTCATCCATCAGTTTAAATAGAATATTTAAAAAGCCGTAAACCCCGTTGGTATGTTGGCCTTCCCTGTTAGTTAAAAGGGGCACACCATAAAACGCACGATTTACAATGCTGTTTCCATCTATCAACATTATTTTTTCAGTCATAACTGACCTCCTATATTCTTTAAAACATATTTCCTATTCCATGGAACGATCAGCCTTTACTGCCCACCACACTAGGTGGGTACATTCCAAGCACTACTGTTCCAACAATTTATTCGAAACCAGATGCTAGCAAAAAAACCAGATAAAATCTCATTTAGAAATAATTACGTATTTTACCATGCTAATTATTATACACCAATTTATTATAAAAACCTATTACAAAAACTGAAATTTTTCCTAAGGACAATTTGAATTTTCTACCTTTTTTGCATATAGTAGCAATGAAAACATCCGCAGGAGGTTACTCATGAAAAAATTCATATCTCTTTTATTAACTGGCGGGATGACCTTGTCTTTACTGGCAGGCTGTTCCTCCAAACCTGAGGCACAGGCAGAACTGACCCCCGTCAGACTTAACGAGGTTGTGCATTCTGTTTTTTATGCCCCCCAGTATGTTGCTCAAGAATTGGGCTTCTTTGAAGAAGAAGGATTGGATGTTACTGTTGCCATTGGAAATGGTGCAGATAAGTCCATGACAGCACTGCTCTCTGATTCCGCTGATATTGCTCTTTTGGGTACAGAGGCAGGCATCTACGTTTATAACGAAGGTAAGGAAAATTATCCAAAAGCTTTTCTTCAGCTCACCCAAAGAGCAGGGAATTTTCTTGTTTCCCGTACAGATGAGCCTAACTTTAAATGGGAAGATTTAAAAGGAAAATCCGTCATCGGTGGCAGACTTGGCGGTATGCCTGAAATGGTTTTAGAGTATGTTTTAAAGGAAAACGGCTTGAAATTAAATGAAGATGTTGAAATTATTAATAACATCGATTTCTCCTCCACAGCAGGGGCTTTTACTGGCAACGTTGGCGACTATACAGTGGAATTCGAGCCTGTAGCAACCACGTTGGAAAACAGTGGCAGCGGCCATATTGTTGCATCCCTAGGTGCAGCCAGCGGATATGTGCCTTACACTGTTTATATGGCAAGGGATGAATTTATGAACAGTCACCCCGAGACCATTGAAGCTTTTACAAGGGCAATCTATAAAGGACAGCTTTGGGTAAAGGAACATACTTCCGAAGAAATCGCCAAAGTAGTTTCCCCTCAATTTCCCGATTCAGATGTTGCAACCCTAACCACTATTATTGAACGTTACAAGGCTCAAGATACTTGGAAAGAAGATCCCGTTTTTTCAGAAGAGGGCTTCACCCTTATTCAAGACATTATGGAGCAAGGCGGCCAACTTACACAAAGAGTTCCCTTCACCGATTTGATCCGTACTGATTTTGCTCAAGATGCAATAAAAAAATCTTAATTAACTTTAATTTTAAAAAAACACCCCCAAATTCTATGAAACCCGCATTTTGTGCGGGTTTCATTGTTTATTGCTGTATCTTTTTAACTTCATAAAATATGTGAAGTTATCAATTTTTACAATTATCCATTTTTCTAGAAGTAGATTACACAATTGTTCCTTAACATATTTTGAGAGAAACAGATATCATGTTAGATTCCGCCTTCACGAAACATATAGATTTTTTTCATAGTTTTGATATATCACACCCCAAATATTCTTCATTTCTATTGTTTCTATTCGATCCCTCTCTCTAATTTATTGAATTTTAGGCACATTTTCTTAAATAATCCCTTTTTATATATTAAAATTATGAATTATTTTCTATTGACGAAAAAGTGATTTATTGATATATTTTATAAATAGAAAAGAACGCTTACTATCATGAAAACTAAACACAGGGGGGATTGCATGCTTTCTTTTAATAATAAAAACAATTTATTGGAACTTAGACAGTATAAATACAGTTTACAAAACGTAGAAGAACCGAACCTTTATCGTGATAACTTTAATTATGATGAAATTCCAAAGTGCACCTTCAATCATCGTTTGGTACCTATGAACCCACCTGATGAAATTTGGATGACCGACACTACTTTTCGTGATGGTCAGCAGGCAAGAACGCCTTATACCGTAGAACAAATCACCACCCTTTACGAAATGCTCAGCCGCTTAGGTGGACCTAAAGGAAAAGTGCGCCAATGTGAATTCTTCGTTTATAGCGAAACCGACCGCAAAGCAATTCGTGCTTGTCAGGAAATGGGGCTAAAATTCCCGGAAATTACAGGCTGGATTCGTGCCACTAAAGAAGACTTTAAGTTGGTAAAGGATATGAACCTTCAGGAATGCGGAATTCTGGTTAGCTGCTCTGATTATCATATTTTCCATAAACTACATAAAACAAGAGAACAAGCTTTACATGATTACTTGGAGATTGTCAAGGCAGCTTTAGACTACGGCATTCGTCCCCGCTGTCATTTTGAGGACGTAACAAGGGCAGACTACTATGGTTTTGTGGTTCCTTTTGCCACAGAATTGAAAAAGCTGATGGATCAATATCAGATTCCTGTAAAAATTCGATTCTGTGATACTATGGGTTATGGCGTTCCCTACCCCGGTGCAACCCTTCCCCGAAGTGTTGCGGGTATTATTTACGGCATTAATCACTTCGCTCAGTTCCCTAGTGAGCTAATTGAGTGGCATGGTCATAACGATTTCTATAAAGCCGTTGTAAATGCCACAACTGCTTGGCTTTACGGTGCAAGTTCCATCAATTGTTCCCTTTTGGGTATTGGTGAAAGAACAGGAAATACTCCATTGGAGGCTATGGTAATTGAATATGCGCAGATGCGCGGAACATTGGATGGTATGGACCCTACCGTGATTACCGAAATTGCCGAATATTATGAATCCGATTTGGGTTATCCAATTCCAGATAGAACGCCCTTTGTGGGCAGAGATTTTAACGTAACCCGAGCAGGCATTCATGCAGATGGCATGGCAAAGGATGAAGAAATCTACAATATCTTTAATACTGCAAAGATTTTAAACCGCCCAATAGGCGTTGAAATTAATAAGAACTCAGGATCCGCAGGTATTGCATATTGGTTAAATCAATACCTTAGTTTGAAAGATGAAGAAGCGATTCATAAAAACTCTCCAGAAGCAACAACTTTATTAAACTGGGTAGATGGCCTTTATGCAGATGGCCGTGTTACCTTTATCAGTAAAGAAGAATTGATTGAGGCGATGAAAACCCTTACACCTCATCTATTAGCATTAAAAAAGAAGAAGAAATAAGGAGGAACCAACCATATGAACCTAACCGAAAAGCTCATCAGCACCCATCTGATTAGCGGTAACATGATTTCAGGAAAAGAAATTGCTATTAAAATCGACCAAACTTTAACACAGGATTCCACAGGAACCATGGCTTACTTGCAGTTTGAAGCAATGGGTATTCCTAGGGTAAAAACAGAACGCTCCGTTGCCTACATTGACCACAATACTTTGCAGACAGGCTTTGAAAATGCCGATGATCACAAGTATATTCAAACCGTAGCAAATAAACATGGTATTTATTTTTCAAAACCGGGTAATGGTATTTGCCATCAGGTTCATTTGGAGCGTTTTGGCAAACCCGGTAAAACCCTTTTGGGCTCCGACAGTCATACCCCTACAGGCGGCGGCATTGGTATGCTTGCTATTGGTGCAGGTGGCCTTGATGTTGCAGTAGCCATGGGTGGCGGTGCTTACTACTTAGCTATGCCTAAGGTTTGCCGTGTGAATTTAGTTGGTTCGCTACAGCCTTGGGTCACTGCGAAAGATGTCATTTTGGAAGTGCTTCGTCTTCTTTCTGTAAAGGGCGGCGTTGGCAAGGTGATGGAATACAGCGGCGAGGGTGTAAAAAGCTTGAGTGTTCCCCAAAGAGCAACCATTACAAACATGGGTGCAGAGTTGGGTGCAACCACTTCCGTTTTCCCCAGTGACGAAGTGACAAAAACCTTCTTAAAAGCACAGGGACGTGAAGAAGATTGGATCGAGCTTTCCGCTGACGCTGATGCTACATATGACGAGGAAATCACCGTTGATTTAAACAAAATTGTTCCTTTGGTGGCTTGTCCACACAGCCCCGATAATATCAAAAGAGTAAAAGAAATTGAAGGCTTGGCAGTAGATCAGGTTGCCATCGGTAGCTGTACAAATTCTTCTTATACAGATATGATGACCGTTGCCGCTCTGTTGAAAGATAAAACTGTAGACCCTAATGTAAGTTTGGTTATTGCACCCGGTTCTAAGCAGGTAATGAATATGCTGGCGGCAAATGGCGGCCTTGCAGATATTATTTCTGCCGGTGCTCGTATTTTGGAATGCGGCTGTGGCCCTTGCATCGGTATGGGACAAGCTCCCGCTACCAATGCAGTATCGTTAAGAACCATCAACCGTAACTTTGAAGGAAGAAGCGGAACAAAATCGGCACAGGTTTATATTGTAAGCCCAGAAACAGCCGTTGCCAGTGCCCTTACAGGAAAGCTGACCGATCCCAACTCTCTGGGTGAAGCACCTTTCATTTCCATGCCTGAGCACTTCTTGGTAAATGATAATTTAATTATTCCACCCTCCCCCGAAGGGGAGATGGTCAACGTGGTAAGAGGGCCAAATATTCAGCCCTTCCCCAAAAACATAAAAGTTCCCAAGGATATTCGTGGTGGCGCTTTGATTAAAGTAGATGATAATATTACCACCGATCATATTATGCCTTCCAACGCGAAACTGCTCCCTTATCGCTCTAATGTGCCTTTTTTGGCAGATTACTGCTTAACACCCTGTGACCCCAAATTTCCCGCTCGTGCCAAGGCGGCAGGTGGCGGTTTCATTGTGGCAGGTCAAAACTATGGTCAGGGAAGTAGCCGTGAACATGCAGCATTGGCACCGCTACAATTGGGTGTAAAGGCCGTTCTTGCAAAATCCTTTGCAAGAATCCATATGGCGAACCTGATTAATAACGGCATTTTGCCCTTGGTTTTTGCTAACGAATGGGATTATGATTCCATTCAACTGGGGGATGAATTCATCATTAAATATGCAGCAGATCAAATCAAAGGTGCTGTAGACGGTCAGGATGTTATTGTGACCCATGTACGTAAAGGCGAAGAAATTGCAACTCGTTTGAATATTTCTGCAAGACAAAGAGATATTCTCTTGGCTGGCGGTCTTTTAAACTATACAAAGGAATCAAACTGAGAGAAGAACGTTATTTGTTTTAAAAGAATCTGAAATTTGTTTTTTCATCAGCGGGAATTGCCAAAAAAGCAATATTAAAGTCAAACTCCCTTGAGGACTTGACTTTAATATTGCTTAAAAGGGCAGTTTCTAAACCCTTATTATTGCAGGAGGAAAGAAAAAATGGCACATCATGTTACTTTAATCCCAGGTGACGGCAGCGGGCCCGAGGTTATTGCTGCGGCTAAAAAGGTTGTGGAAGCAACAGGCGTTGAAATACAGTGGGAAGAAGCCCATGCCGGTGCGGCGATGATCGAAAAATATGGAACACCCCTTCCCGATGAAACCATTGCTTCCATTCGTAAAACGGGAATTGCATTAAAAGGACCCGTTGCCACCCCAGTTGGCACAGGATTTCGCAGTGTAAATGTTGCAATGAGGAAAACTTTTGATTTATACGCAAACGTTCGCCCCGCAAAAACCTATCCAGGCGTTATTACAAAGTTTGAAAATATTGATTTGGTTATCGTGCGGGAAAATACTGAGGATCTCTATGCCGGAATTGAACGTATGGTAGACAACGATACGGCAGAAAGCATCAAGCTCTTTACTAGAAAGGGCTGTGAACGTATTATTCGTTATGCCTTCGAGTATGCCGTTAGAGAAGGCAGAAAAAAAGTAACCGCCGTTCATAAAGCAAATATTATGAAATGTACTGATGGTATGTTTCTTGATATTGCCAGAGAAATTGCCAAAGAATACCCTCAGATTCAGTTTAACGACAGTATTGTGGATGCCATGTGCATGCGCTTGGTAATGCATCCCGAGGATTATGATGTGTTAGTTTGTCCCAACCTTTATGGGGACATCGTTTCCGACCTTTGTGCCGGCTTGGTTGGCGGACTAGGGTTAACCCCTAGTGCGAATATCGGTGTAGATGGCGCAATTTTTGAACCCATTCACGGTTCTGCACCCGACATTGCCGGACAGCACAAAATCAACCCCACCGCGGCAATTCTTTCCGCTTCTCTTATGCTTGCTCATTTGGGCGAGGGCAAAGCGGCGGCAAGTATTGAAAAAGCAGTGGAAAAAGTTATTGGTGAGGGCAAGGTTCTCACTGTTGATATGGGAGGAACCGCTTCTACAGAAGAATTTGCAGATGCAGTGATTTCTGCATTGTAAATTATGCAGTCCCATTCATAAGGAGTTGCCACATAGTAGAAAAAGACTGGATAAAAGCGTTATTTCGCGCTTTACCAGTCTTTTTTGTTGGGTTAAATAACAATAATCTACTATTGAATGAAAGAATTATGCTTTCTCCAAGAAGCCAATGCAGGATTTTAAAGGCAACAATGCAATCTGAACGATAAAAGCATTTTATGTAGTCTATTTCTTGTCCTTTATAAACTTTCCAATCTTGCTATACAACTCGAATGATATTTCCCGGATTGCTTTCCGAAAAAACATGGGTAGCACAGGAAACACAAGGATCGAAGGAACGTATAATTCTGCCGATTTCAACGGGGGCATCCACTGAACTGACATGGGTTCCTATGATTGCCTGCTCACCAGTACCCTTTATATCTCCCGTTTGCGTGGATAAATTCCAAGCAGATGGCGTTATAATTTGATAAAACGCTATTTTTTTATTTTCAATTACCAGCCAATGACCAAGTGCCCCTCTGGTTGTGTCAATCAACCCCCTACCCATGGCATTATCTGGCACCCGATACTCCTCTTGCATCGGAACATCAGGGATTAAATTTCGAATCAATTCCTTCATAATTTGAACTATTTTTTTTGCTTCTAGCACTCTGGCTATGGTTCTATCCATTGCCGATATGCCATTTCTGTATTCTCCGCTTAGCCATTGCCTTGCCAAAGGTCCCACTTCAAAAGGTAAATCATTGTATCTTGTGGCTTTAATCCATGAATACGCCTTTTCCTTCTGAAAATCAGGTTGATCATTTTCGTTAAACCAAGAAAAATCATTTTCCTGAGATATTTCATCTGGGTGAAAGGGTGTTATAATGTTATTTGAATACACAAGAGGATCTACATATAAAGTGCCCAATTCCCTATAATGGTCAAAACATCCATAACTCAACAAATTGCCATACCCTTTACCCATATAATAATATTCAGAATAGTACTGCCCAATTTTATATACATCAGGAATCATTTTATCTTCGATAAACTCCTCAATGCCATCAAGAATGGATGTAATAGCAATAATCTTACTCACGGTGACTGGAGAAGTGATCCCCCCTACAAAAATGCCATGGTTATGGGGCGCCTTTCCTCCTAATATTGCCAACATTTGATGGGCGTTACGGCTGAATTCAAGGGAAGCAAAATAATCCTCTACCATACGGTCATTAATTTCCTTTGGAAGGCGGTAATCATTATGATCCGTCTTGAATAACGGGTAGTTTTCAGGTAGTTTTACAAAATCAGGTAGTGTATATTGATAGAAATGTCTTAAGTGGTTTTGAAGAAACTCGCAGGCATGAACAATATCCCGCAGATACCGCCCCTGCTCAGAAGGCACAAAATTCATGGAGCTCTCCAAGGCTAGTGTGGCCGCAACAGAATGAGCCGTGGAGCAAATGCCACATATTCTTTGGGTAAAGTAAACCGCATCAAAGGGATCTCTACCCATTAACATTTTTTCAAACCCACGAAACATCAATCCTTTGGTTTTTGCGTCTACCACCACATTATTTTCAACCTCTGCATCAATTTCCATAAAACCGCTAATGCGTGTTACGGGGTTTATCGTTATTCTTTCCGCCAAGCTTACTCCCCCCTCGTTGATCTATAGGTTATAAACGGTTCCATGGCATCGGGAAAACCAAATTGGGCACAACCAATGCAAGGAGAATCATCTTCAACAGGCCAATTCACATGGCCATTCCACTGCCTAATGGGGCAATCAATTTGTGTTACTGGGCCGCGGCAACCCATTCTATACATACAAGTTTTTTCCCCGAGCTTGCTTGCAAATATCCCTTGGTCAAAATAAGACCTTCTGGGACATCTGTCATGAATGGTAGTGCTGTAAAACATCAACGGCCGATTTCTGCTATCCAAAGGCGGCTCTCCATATAGCATAATATAAGCAAGGGTCCCCATAAACCAATCAGGGTGGCATGGACATCCAGGCAGCTGGATCACCTTTCTTTGCAAAACCTGGTGCACACCTACGCAGCCAGTTGGATTAGGCCTTGCTGTCGATATTCCCCCGTGGGAGGCACATGCACCCACAGCAATCACATACGCAGCATTTTCCCCCAGTCGTTTCACTGCATCCAATCCTGTTATCAATTGTCCATCATGCCGCCCTATCATATTATAAATACCATCATCTTTTAGAGAAACCGCTCCTTCTACCGCAAGAATATAATCAGAACCAATCGCACCAAACAACTCATCCATTGCCTCAGTTCCCTCTGCGGCAAGCAAGCTATTGCTATAAATCATATTCGCCATTTCTGTGAGTAGATACTGAAAATCTGGATTTTGACCATTCAGCAATGAAATAATATTGCCAGCGCATCCATTCAATTCAAGCCATAAAAGGTTAGATTTTTTTATATTATTATTTTTAATTTCATCATTCGCCCTTGCAACCAGTTTTGCTGTGGATTGTAGTTTACTTTCCTGATAAGGGCACCGAAAACTTTCTGTTCCCAATTTATCACCAACTTTACATTTAGGATAAATAACCAACGATGGGCAGTGATTCTAAAAAAATAGGATCTCCGTGGCAGGAATAAAATTCCTTTGTCAAATCCTTTCCCGCCCTAAGACCAAAATGTATCCCTGACGCCCAACCTACACGACTTGTTACATCATATACAAACCCGTTGACAGCCACATATGCAGGATGGCCATCTCTTCCATCATTCACCGCCAATTCTTCCAACGTGAAAAGTCTTGTATTATTTGGTTCGTTTTCCTCCGGAGGATTTACTGGTGGGCTTGGAATAGCGCTCTCTTCTGCGACTAGTTCTTTTGATACTTTATACTTTTGCAATTTTCCATTCAAAATCATGGCTTCTCTATTTAAACGTTCTAATACCTGTTGGACATCCTTATTTTTATTCATATAGAGTTCGTCTATATCTGCATTTATTTGCCCCATGCTTTTACGAATCGACTCAATCAATAAATCCAAATCCATGAAAACACTCCTCACATATACCCATTCCTATGGTTAATCAACAAATTCTTGGCACTGTCTGGCTCTCTAAACTTGGTAGCACTCGCTTCCCACCAATCTTTGTCTGCATATAAACTAATTTTTGTCTATCTGCGGTAAAGCAACCAATCATCTTCGCTTCTCTACAACCGCATAGCTCCTCTAATAGTTGCAAAATCTTACTTCCATAACCCTTTTTCACTACAAAAATCATCCTGCCCTCACAGGCAAGATACAGTGGATCAATACCCAAAATTGCATTTACAGCCTTGACTTGAGGATGAATTGGTATGTTATCCTCAAGAAGCTCCACATTGAAACCGGCATAATCAGCTATTTCATTCAAAACTGTCGCTATACCTCCCCTTGTGGGGTCTTTCATTCGTTTTATGTAGGGTAACATCATCTCTAAGTCAGAAATGAGATGACTTAAAGCACTACAGTCACTCAAAATATTGGTTTCAATTGCAAGATCGTAGCGATCAAGCAATATGGCAGTGCCATGTTCTGCAATGGTACCAGTTATAATAATCTCATCACCCGGTTCAATATCTTGGGGAGAATAGTGCTCAGACACAACACCAATTCCTGAGGTATTAATAAATAGACCGTCAGCACTTCCTTTTTCAACAACCTTGGTATCTCCCGTAACAATTCTAATGCCATTATCTTTGCAGACCTCACCCATTGAGCTAGCAATTTGACACAGTGCTTCGATATCAAATCCCTCTTCAATAATGAAACCGGCACTGATATAAAGGGGTTTTGCCCCCGCTGTTGCAAGGTCATTTAACGTGCCGCAAATTGCTAACTTACCAATGTCACCACCTCGAAAAAACAGGGGCTGAACCACAAAGCTATCAGTAGTATAGGCAAGCTTTGAAGCATGCGTATTAAAAACAAAAGAATCACTTAGTACATCTTCTGCTTCTCCATAGTTTTTCAAAAATATTTGACGAATCAGCTCATTTGTTTTTGCGCCACCATCACCATGATATAATTTAATTTTGTTTATCAAAAGTTTATCCTCCCGTATTTATAATGGGCTGAGCAAGCCCCTTCTGAAGATATCATACAAGGCCCCAAGGGATTTTCAGGTGTGCATCTTAGCCCAAATTGAATACACTCATAAGGAGCCTTTCGGCCGAGGATGATTTCTCTGCATTGGCAAACAGAGGGTTTTAAAGTTATTTCCTCCGAAATAGAAAATCTTTTTTTTGCGTCCAATCTTTGGTATTTTTGTTTTAGCACCAATGCTGAATCCGCAACCTCTCCAATACCACGCCAATATCCATCCTCTGTTTGAAAAATTTCATTTATAAATTCCTTAGCCAATGGGTTACCTTGGTTGCGAACACAACGGGGATATAAATTTAAAAAGGAAACGGGACGTCTTCCCTCAATTTGATCTAAAAGGCCATAAATTCCTTTTTTCATATCCTCAGCCTCAAATCCACAAACCACGGCAGGAAGATTATACTCCTCTGTTACAAAACCAAAGGCATCACCTCCCAAAACTGATGCAACATGACCGGGGCAAATGAGTCCATCTATCTTAGACTCTTCATCCTTCAGAATAAAACGGAGAATCGGTTCCATACGTTTTAGCGCAGTTAGAAAAAACAGATTCTCTATCCCTTGCTCAAATACATTTTTAATTGTGGCCCCAATTATCGGCGCCGTTGTTTCAAAACCCACTGCCAAAAAAACCACAGTTTTCTTGGGATATTTCTGTGCTAGTGTGATTGCATCCTCGGGAGAATAAACAGTAAAAATCGAATCTTTCTTTTTTATTTCAGAAAGACTGAACTTGGTTCCTTTGACTTTCAACATGTCACCAAAGGTTGCTAAAATCACATTTTCTTGTGAAAGCAATGCAATTGCCCCATCAATATAGCTTTCATGGGTAACACAAACAGGGCAGCCAGGGCCAGACAATAACTTTACGTAATCCGGCAGTAAATATCGAATGCCCGATTTTGCAATAGCCTGTGTATGGGTACCACAAACCTCCATAATCCGTACTGTTTTTTCATGCTTCTGATCCATTTTCATCATCGTTTATCATCTCATTTAGTATGGTATTTAAAAATGTATACTCCCCTTGGTCAATCTTTTCAATGGCAAAGCCTGCGTGTAATAATACAAAATCCCCTGCCATAGGATTTTCGATGAGCTGAACATTAATTGTCTGCCCAACGCCCATGGTTTCAACGTTGGCATACTTTCCATTCACCGAAATAATTTTTGTTGGAACTGCCAGACACATAAGCCCTCTCCTCCAGAATGGAGGCCGCCACAGCTGCCTGACCAAAAGACAGACCTCCATCATTTAGTGGTACTTTCTGATTATAAAAAACTTGAAAATCCATCGCTTTCAGTCCAGTAATAACTTTCTTTAAGAGGTATGTATTTTCAAAAACGCCTCCCCCTAAAAAAACGTTGTCCAATAGATATTCTTCTCTTATTCTGCATGCACAGTCTATGGTTGCTTTAGAAATTGTATTGTGAAATTTTGAAGATATGACAGAAATAGGCTCATGTTTTCTCAAATCCTCCAATACACTCTCCAAAATACTTTGATAGCCCAATATGAAAGTCCCCGCCCTCTCAGATATGGTAAAACGGTATGTTCCGGTTATGCTGCTATCCACCAAACTTTCCAGCTCTATGGCTGCCTGCGCTTCATAGGAAATGCGGCTGCATCCCAATAATACAGCGGCAACACAATCAAATAATCTGCCCATACTTGAGGATTGATAGCAATTCACCTTTTTCTCCAATGCTTTTTCCACAACCTGTACTTGTACCTTGTCTAAGTTGGGAAAAAAAGGCTCAATACTTTCGTGAATTGCATCAAAATAAGATAAGGCACATTTCCAAGGTTCCTCTATGGCAGAATCTCCACCCTGCAACGTTACATATTCCAAATGTCCCACTCTTTTGAATTGTGATCTGCTTCCTATGAAAAATTCCCCGCCCCATATAGCACCGTCTTCACCCATGCCGGTGCCGTCAAATATAATACCGATACCTTCATCATAAAAATTGTTCTCCGCCATACATGCCACCATGTGGGCATGATGATGTTGAACAGCTATGGTTGTGATTTCCTGTCTCTTTGCATATTGTGTTGAAAAATAATTGGGGTGTAAATCATGAGCAATGGCTTGAGGAGCTGCCTTTAAAAGTCTAGATAGTCTATCTAGCACCAAAGTATATTCCTTACAAGCCTCCAGATAATGAAGCTCGCCCATATATTGACTGATGTGCGCCAGCTGATTATGAACAAAACAAAGGGAAGCTTTTTGATTTCCCCCAACAGCTAATAATTCATTGGGGGCATTTAACGGCAAAGCCACAGGCGCATACCCTCTGCCACAACGGCTTAGTAACACATCGTCATTGATAACTTTAACTACAGAGTCATCAATGGGCGTCATGATTTCACGGTTATGTATGAGAAAATAATCAGCCACATCGCTCAATTTCTCCAATGCATCTTCGTCTTTATAACATATGGGCATTCCGCTGATATTCCCGCTGGTCATAATCAAATACTTTAGGTTCTCATCAAATAAAAGATAATGCAAAGGGGTATAGGGAAGCATTACACCATAATGAGATAGCTTCGGTGCAATATTATCTGGGAGAAAGGTGGTGGGGTCTTTCTTTAGTAAAACAATGGGGCGCTTGTTATTGGAAATTGTTTCTTTTTCCTTGGGATTTACAAAACAAATTTTCATTGCATCCTCAAGTTTGCACGTCATCATTGCAAAAGGCTTATGGGGGCGGTTTTTCCTCCTGCGTAAGGTTGCCACGGCAGTTTCATTTTCTGCATTACAAACAAGGTGATACCCTCCAATTCCTTTGATGGCTAAGATTTTCCCATCTTTTAAAAGCTGTTTCCCCATTTCAATTGGGGTTTCGCATTCAATTTGTTCACCATTTCCATGCAATAAGATATACCTGGGCCCACAAACTGGACAAGCATTGGGTTGGGCATGAAATCTCCGATTCTCAGGATTTTCATATTCTTCATTACAGTCCTCACACATGGTAAAAGTCCCCATGGTTGTATTCCTTCGGTCATAAGGCAGATCTTTTATAATGGAATATCTCGGCCCGCAATTTGTGCAATTTGTAAACGCATAAGCAAACCGCCTATCATGGTGATTTAGAATATCATCTAAACAGTCCTGACATATAGCTAAATCAGGCAAAAGACAGCCTTGTATCTTTTCGTCCTCTGCACTATGTAAAATTTTAAAATCCTGAAAATGGAGCTTTGGGTGAAATGAAATATCTATATGATGGAGCACTGCATTGGGCGGGGAATTGTTGGTCAATTCATTTAAAAAACCATCCATTGCCTCTGGCTCCCCCGAAAGCACAATAACCACAGAGGCGCCTTTATTTTTCACAAAGCCGGTAAGTTGGAAGGCATTGGCTGTTTTATAGAGAAATGGGCGCATACCCACCCCCTGCACAATTCCATGAATTTGTATCATAAGACTTTGAGGCTCGCTCATTCCTTTTTTTCACCATCAATCTGTTCAATGGTTGCAGTCAATGGTTCAATTTCTTTTTTATCCACTACAATATTTGTCCATTCCCCAATAAGTTTGCTTTTTCTATCAGCAAAGTGCTCGCGGATACTTTTTTCGCTGATATGACTATGGGTATGTACCGTAATAACCAGCTTAGTAATTCTTTCGATCGCATTTTCTTTGCATAAGCCCCCGATGGATTCATACAAATTTTGATTTAAAAAAGTATCATGCATAATTAATATCCTCCAATATGATTTTTGATATGTTCTTTTCCACTTCTAAGCAGATATCTTGAAACCGCTCCTGCAAAACGGGGCTAAGCCCTTCTCCAAAGCCTACCTCCCCAATTTCAACACCAATCAAATAGCCTTTCCATTTACAATGATAAAGACGCATCATATCAATCACGCTCATATCATGCTGCATGGGGGACCCTGAAGATTTAGCTATTGCTTCCTCAAGGCTAAGAATATGAATGGTTCCCGGCTGCCCTCCTTCATAAAATGCATCCAGTATGAACACATAATCCTCTTGGTGAATGGAAAAAAAGGTACTTTGACAATCCGTTTCCCCAATCATCACCTCAACATTTAGCTTTTTCAGACTCTCTTCCAAATGCTCTGCAACCTCAATGGCAATTCCATCATCCTTCATAAATCGATTCCCAATGGCGACTAATTTTATCATGACCCAACCCCATTTTTAGACTGTATCCCTAGATTGACATACTACCTGCCTGCATTACGAAGACCTAAATCCTTACGGGGAACTCCCCTCAAATTTTTGACAACTGCAATTAGCATCCACACAAAAAAACCACACACAACAACCGTGATACCCAACAAAGTTGCGTCCATGGAAATTTCTAAAAACGCTCCTCCCTCCGTGAGATAGGCAACTACATGGTCTACGAACCACATCAGCGTTGCCCCCCAGTATATCAAGCAAAGGGTGCTTAACTGAAATTTGTCCTCGGACATGCCGCGCCAAACAATTGTGGTTAAAATCGCCGCCAGCGCCGTAATGATAAAATACATAGAATCCCTCCCTTAATTTCTCTCATATTCTTTCTGCACAGTTTGTTTTAATTTGTTTTCCAAAACATAAACCATAACCACCCAAACCAACGTCACAAATACCGCCATGGAAGTCCCGATGGTTGCCATTTCGTGGAGCATAATTGGTATTTCACTGGGATTGTTCATAGCCGTTAAAAATGGCGGCCACAAGACAACCTCATCATGCCAAATATGTTCGATGGCCAATAAAAAAACGCCACCCCATAATAGCTGATTCAACCAACTCAACTTTTGCTCCCAATCAAGCTTTGTTTGGTCTAATTTCTCTGATTCTGCACTTAAAAATGCAGCGCCCTCTGACTCTACATTTTCCAAAGCTAAGCTCTCTTTCTTCTTTTTGACAACTTTTTTGACGATTGATACCACGATGGCCTCCGCCATTGGTACAACAAAACATCCCATAATAGCCCTCCTTTTGTTAGTAAGCTTATCCTAAATACATCCTATGCTTGTTTTAGTTTTTTATTACCAATGAAATACATGCATTTTAAAAGCATCCTTACAAATGCGCTATAAAAACCAAGAGCTTTATCCATTATTGTTTGTGTTTGTTATTAGACGGGTAAGATAAGAACATTTTTGTATAAAGAAATGCTTAACAAATAAGTAGGAAAGAACACTTTTCAAAAGGTTTCTGAAAGAAAAAAATACTTAACTATTATTGAAATATTGTTATAAAAAACAAATGATGATAGGGCTTTTAAATAAATCTTTAGAATGATAATGATTTCCATTTTTTACCACATAAATATAATATAATTTATAAAATGACTATATTCTTCAATAAACAAAAATATAATTGACGTATTGACTGTTTTATTGTAAGGCGATATAATTGTATAAAGTCACACTTTGAAGAGGTAATAAATTATGAATAAATCCATCTCACTAACAAAAAATGAGCAAGAGATTATGGATCTTTTATGGAAAGAGAACAAACCTTTATCTCGTTCTGATATCATTAATTTGTCAACAGAACGTTCATGGAAAGCCAGCTCTATTCATATTTTGCTAAATCAGCTTTTAGAAAAAGGAGCAATCTGTGTAAATGGGTTTGTAAAAACCGGTAAAAATTATGGAAGAACCTTTTCACCAGCGTTTACCGAAGAGGAATATCACGTTATGCAATTTCAGAGCAGCGGCTGTTATCAACAATCAAAAGCAGCTTCTCTGGTTGATTTTGTTTCTGCATTTATTCAGGATGAGGAGATTGATCGCAACACCATTGACCGCTTAGAGGCCTTGTTGGATGAAAAAAGAAAGGGATTGAAATGAGTTTATCCGTATTTTCATTTCTTATGGCCGTTCTTTGGTGTAATATTTTATTGTTTGCCTTTGATCGAAGGACTTGTTTATGTTTTTGAGAG
>NZ_DALYUL010000003.1:109770-159916 GCF_031981185.1 Anaerotignum sp.
ATTTTTATCATTTTTCTATCTATCATGAGAAAACAAACCGGGTTTATTGCCCACTTTAGCGTTGCACCGTTGCTTCTATTTTTAGGAGTCTGTCTATTTCGCTTATGCTTTGTTTTTGAGCTTCCCAATGCCATTGTAATTCAATCCCAATATATGTTTCCAGCAATTATTGATGGTTTGACAATGGGTTTCTTCTCAATTATGGGTTATGAGCTTTCTATTCTTGACATACTTCTATTCATTTGGATCGCAGGTGCCGTATTCTTTGTTGTAAAATACATGATTGAAGCAAAACGATTGAAAAATATTCTCCGTATGAAAACAGCCCTAAAAAATCAATGTGCGATTAAGATTATGAATGAAGTTCTATCTCATTCTAAGAAGAAACCCAAGGTTGAGTTGGTTGAACTGCCCGGTATTCCATCTCCAATGGTTTCCGGATATTTTCATCCTACCATCTACTTACCTGCAATCCCTTTTACTGAGGACGAGTTGCGCTGTATTCTTTTGCATGAACTAACTCACTTTTTAAACAAAGACGCGTGGATAAAATTATTTATGCATTTTATTTGCGCCATTTTTTGGTGGAACCCCATGGTACATATTTTAAAAGGGAACTTGGTTCATATTCTGGAGTTACGCTGTGATGCAAAGCTGATTTCCCAATTAAATGAGGAAGAAAAGCTGAAATATTTGGAATCCATCACGATGGTTCTGAGATATCAGCTTTCTAGCAGACAAGCCCTACAGCCAACAATGGATGCAGCTACCACATCGGTATTAGTGAATGCAGGTCAAATGAGTAATGTGGAACAACGATTTCATCTGATTCTTGAAAAGGATTATGCAAAGAAATATCAGCCTATGGTATATGGTGTTTATACTTTAATCACCATACTGTTTCTTGCGTCTAATCTTTTTGTCATTCAGCCAGTATATTCTTGTGATGATACTGGTACATTTACTATTACACCTAAAGCTGCATATTTGCAGGACAATCATGATGGTACTTTTTCATTGTTCGTTAATGAGGAATTTGTGAATGTACTAGATAAAGAATATCTACAGAATGACCCTTTTGCTTCATTACCAGTTAAATAATTTAGGAGGAATATTATGCTAAAGAAAACATTACTTATTTCTTGTTTTAGCCTTACCTTGCTTGCGGGAAATGTATCTGCACCAGCTTATGTAGCTTATGGTGCAGATACAGCGGATTTTGTCTCAAAGGGGGACATGGATGAAATTGTAATTAGACCAATGGCAGAACAAACAGAATGGAGGTACCGTGTTGTTAATGGGGACTTACAGCAAAGATTATGGTCTCTTACTTGGGGAAAATGGCTTACAGAATGGGAATGGGTATTACCTTGATAATTTATTTTAGAGCAATATTGAAACTAAAAATATAGCAGGGCAGAAAATTTCAAATTGATATTCCTTAAGCAGACTTCATAATCGAAAATATGTGCTAGTCTGCTTTTTAATGCCCTTTTATTATTACTTTGCTCATCAAAGATGTTGTTACAATACAAATTGGATATTGGTTATTTGTAACTTAACAGGTACTCGCTTTACTTCAATCAAAACAAGAATTGAAAAGTTCAATCTTTCTGAATGATTTCAAATAATGAACAGGGTGTTTATTTGGGTCATATTACTTGACCAAATCTAAACCACATACAAAAAGCACTCAAGATTTAATTGTATATCTTGAATGCTTTTTTTGAATTTCGGATAATTTACATAAAATAATTTTATTTGCTTTTAGGTTGTCTATTCTCTTCCCCAAAGGGCAATCTGGCGAATATCATCAGGCGTTGTTCTGCAACAACCACCAATCAGTTGAGCACCCTTTTCAAACCAATGCTTCGCAATATCACCATAACACATTCCTGTTGAACTGCCATGCCAAGTTTTTGTTACTGCATCATATTGTTCTCCCGAATTTGGATAAACAATGATGGGCTTATTTGATCCCTTGCGAATTTCTAAAATAAGAGACTCCACAAATTCCGGCGCTGTGCAGTTTATACCAATCGCCGCCACTTGGGGAAATCCATCCAGTAAACGGGCACAGTCCTCTATCCGCTCCCCGCTGTTAATGCAAGTGCCGTCCTTGGCACTAAAACTTATCCATGAAGTCATTTCAGGATGCTCTTCCAAAACATTCACAATTGCCTCTGCCTCAATGAAGCAAGGAATCGTTTCACAGGCCAATATATCAGGCTTTGCTTCAACTAACGTTGCCATTCTTTCTCGGTGAAAATCTTCTAATTCCTCTCTGGTCAGTCCATAATTCCCTCTATACTCAGAACCATCAGCAACAAAAGCACCGTATGGGCCCACAGACGCCGCAACTAACGGTCTAGGCCGATTTTTCCGATTTACAGGGTCAGCCCAAAAATTATCTCTTACTTTCGTTGCAATACTCACGGAAAGTTGAATAAGCTCCTTTGCCTCCTGCTTCGTCAGCCCTCGCCTCATAAACCCTTCGAACGTCGCTTGATAACTGGCAGTGATGGCACAATCAGCCCCCGCTTTAAAGTAATCTTCATGTACAGCTCCAATCATATCAGGATTTTCCATAAGAACCTTTGCCGACCAAAGGGGATCATTCAAGTCACAACCACGTCGTTCCAGTTCAGTGGAAAAGGCTCCATCTAATATCATCAATGGATATTCAGCCAAAATTCGTTCAATAGGGTTCATAAAGGGCCTCCTTGTAAATTGTAATACTTTTGTCTTTTTCAAATAAATCAATGTTGTCTCCTAAATTAAAGAGACATATTGAAATTTCCGTCGCAATACTAAAAAGGTAATACCTTGTCTAAATTTTAACCTTGAATTACTTTCAAAACGAAAAAACTCTTTCAAAAAATTGAAAGAGCAAAATACTATCAAGTAAATAAACACCTTTTTTAATCTGTCAAACTCGATAAGCATTTTGTGGTAATTTCATAAAGCTTACCATATAACCCCTATTGACGTCAACCGCATGAAAGGAAGCATCCATATTCTTTATTTTAAGTACATTGAGAAAGAATTATATCTTGGTATTCTTTCTGAATATATAAAAATTAAGAAGCAATATTCTTTATTTGCCTTCTGGATAATACCACGAAAAGAATCTTGCTTCTAAATAATTATTTTATTTTCTACTATCAGTCTGGATTATTTGTTTTCAGAGCTGTACTATGAATCTAAAATAGGCTATAAAAAATAGTTTTGGGTTTATGTCCTTCATATTGCGAATCTACGGCAAAATGAAGAATAGATAAGATAGTGAAATTACATGTGTTTGAAAAAAGTTCTTCTCTCAAAAACATAAACAAGTCCTTCGATCAAAGGCAAACAATAAAATATGTCCTAAACAAAGTAGTACTCATAATCTATGAGACAGCATTGTATTTAAAAAAGCAAAATAACCATAAATTTTATTTTAATTCTTTTCGCTTCTTATTTAATAACTCTTCTAAGCTATCAATAATATCACTATCAATTTCCTCACTTTGAATAAATGCAGATACAAAATCAACTAAAGACGCACCTTTTGATTGTTGATAACAGCGACTGTTTTGAAATTGCAGTACAAAATATTCCTCTTCAGAAAATGAAGGCGAGAAGGTTCTTCCATAATTTTTCCCTGTTTTAATAAATCCATATACCTGAATGGCACCTTTTTCCAAAAGTTGATTTAATAAAATGTGAATAGAACTGGCTTTCCAAGAACGGTCTGTTGAAAGATTTATAATGTCTGAACGAGATAAAGGCCGATTCTCTTTCCATAAAAGATTCATTATTTCCTGTTCATTCTTCGTAAGGACATGTGATTTACCTTGCATATTTTTTCCCCTTTCCTCTAGTCTAAGAATTTAAACATTCCTAATATTTTAATATATTACCTATAATAAGTCAATGATAATCCAAAACATTTATTTATTAATATTTATTTTTAGATAAAATATTATCAAGTTATATTTTATATTACATTTGATAGATTTATTTTTCTAAATAAAACATTTTTTTCCAAAAATGAGATTATTTAGTTTGCTAAGACAGCAATTTATTATTTAAAACTATTGTTTATATTTTTCTACGCAAGCTTTTAACAAAAAATCTTATTTGTTTATTCTCGTTAGAGTATAAGACAATCTATTTTCCCGCGTTTTAAAGAGTCTTCATCATCTGGCAATCCCCCTCGTTTTATGTTCTTTACAATTAAACAATAAAAATCACCTAGATATGGTCAAAAAACTGTTTTTCACTCAGGTGGTGGTAACCAAAATAAGTAGTATCATAGAAAAAAATTTGTTTCATTTAAAAGAACTTTATTTCATAAAAATTACTCATTTCATTGGTTTTCTCTTTGCTCACTCTTCCTTTTTTCTCGGCTTTCCTGCCTCCTCTGTATAATTTTGTCCTGTCTGTCCGCCCAACGGTTAAAAATTGTCATAACACCGCAAATGCCCAATTCTGTGCCGAAAACCGTCAGTGCACTCCCAACAATCGTAGAAACATCTACCCCAATATATGCCAAAAGCATGCCCGCAATTACCACCCCAACGCAAAAAAATAATGATGATACCACAATGGTTGTCATGGTATCATCATTAATCCGAAAACGTTTCCGTTTTTTTCGTTCAAACAATTTTCTCCACCGCCTTCCGATGTAGAAAGTTCTTTAAATCATGCTTCACAGTCGTGGTGTAACATAAAGCCTCTGTCATATCCCCGTTGCAATGGGCATCAGGAATACGCTGTACTGCCTTTGCCGTTGCCTCCCCCAAAGCAATAGAGGCATTTACTGCTGTCAAAAGTTTGTACTCCATTTCTTCTCGCTCTTGCTCCCGCATTTGAGCCGCTTTCTCCCGCTTGGATAAGCTCTGCTGTAAGAACCAAATCCCCATGGCGGTTATTAACGCTTGTATCATACCAATCGCTATTACGTCCACACACTTCCCTCCTTTTAAGCAAGAAAGACCCGGATATTCTCCGAGCCTTTTTGAATTTTTTATACTACTGATAATACATTGTACATCTTAAAGGAATATCATTCAAAATTACCTCCTACCGATACAATAAAACAATCGCCTGTAGCACTATTCCGCTTTACTTTAATACGGAAATTGAAACCCCACGCGGTGGCTGTTTTTGTTGTATTTGATAAAAAGAACTTACTACTACCAAGAACGGCATTTGTCACGTCCTCCCAAGTTGGAGAATCGTCATTTCCATTGTTGCAAACCTCAACGGTAAATGTTGCACCTGCTGGAATCTCCCTTGTAACGCTCATAATGGCTTTTGTTACCAAGTCATCAGCCGGAAGAGGTGTTGCAAGGGTCAATTCAATTTCTGTTTCATTCTTGGTGAATGTGTATGTACGGGTTTTCGTACCCCCAATGTTGTCACTAGCTGTAATAGTCATTGTGTGCGACCCATTCAATAGCTTTATCCATTCCGTCGCATTCACATTGAATGAATAACTTTGTCCACTGGTTGCCGTGTAGCTTCGTTTCAGCACACCGTCCATTCTCTCAACAACCGTAATAGTCTGACCGCTGTCAACATCGGTCACAACATAGGACTGATTGAAAGCACCCGTTTTCAACCCTATATTGCCGTCGCTTCCGCTAATTGTTGGTGGTGTATTATTATTAACAGTTCTGGTTGCGCTTGTCTGGTACGCTGATTCTGCACCTGCACTGTCGTATGCCTTAACCCGGTATGCAACAGAGTTCCAGCCGAATGTGATTGAATCGGTGAACATACGGTTTATCCCTTTATAAATTTGTAACCATGATGCACCGTTATTATATTTTCTTTCAAGTATGTAGCCACTCAAATTATTATTAACGTCTGTTGATGTTCCCCAACTAATAGTTAGTGGACTACCTCCATTTACTGTTTCAGGAACAGTAAGTGAACTTGGAGTAGTCGGTGGACTGTTCCATTCGATCGTGTATGCACCAATACTATCTGTACCATCCGAAACTAATATAGAATTAGATACATTACAAATTGGACGTACACCAACCCAACCCCTATAAGCATCTTGACCACTAGCACCACCCGATGAGTATACCATTGATACTGTACTATCAGCACTTGTTGTCATTGGGTCTCGTAACCAATAATACCAAGGCGATGATGCTTGTAAATCACTATGTGCATATTCACTGTTACTTACACAGGAGACTGTAGGATAAGCTAGACGAGACGAATTTGAACTAAATATAGAGAATGGTACATGATTAAAAGACTGAAACCAAGTAGAAAGACCCATCTCTATATTTGATGCAAGAAAAATTTTATCTGAGGTTATATCATAGCCACCGCCATCAGACTCTACTCTACCTGTTGTTATAGATGTAGTTAATAGACAAGTCTTCATATTTGATGAAAAACCTGATAGAAACCCAATCTCGCCATCATACTCATTCTGTGCCCCATAAACATAAGTAATACTTGGGGGAGTATCATAACTATGTTTAGCCGAATACCAAGATTGATATGAACTATTTAACCAACTTCGTATATTACTGTAATAATATCTACAATTGCCATCTGTACGTCGGTCTTCAATGTCACTTGATGGCTCTCTTGCATCAAAACATTTTATCGTAAGAATTTTATCTGACATTAATGTCACAGAATTATCAGGATAACCACTATGGTTTTTATCAATAACTTTCCAAACAATTGGCTCACCATTATAAGTTGTCCCGGTGTCCTTGATAAGCGTACCAACTGGTAATGAACTTAAAACTTTTGCCATTATTTTTGCTCTCCTCTCCCACTATAAAAATTAACATTCTATTCTTTGTTGTACACTGTTCCAAACTCCCTTAACAACAGTTATACCGTTAAGAGAATCACAAGAAACAAGATATGGGTTTCCTGTTATATTGCTGAATACAGCATCTTCCAACCTATCTATTCTGCTGTTCAAAGCAATATACTTTTTAGCCACCTGTAACATTTCCCTCTGAAGCTTTTCTATGTCCACCGATAATTGTGGGTCATTTCTTGCCTCAACTATAGCGGCATCAATTTTATCCATATTCTTATTCTGCACCTCTACATTATAAAAATCACTCTGGGCCGGCTTTTCCAGATTATAATTTGCCGTAAAATCAGCCATTCCCAAATGCCTCCTCTCTCAAACCATTATGGGTGTATGCCCTCATTGCCCCATGGGTCAACTGTCGTAGTTCTTGATGTTGGTTGTACAGCAATTCCACAGTCAGTAACATATTCATGGGCACAATACGCTCCAGCATCTCCCCAACGGCTTCCACATTCTTTTTGTTTGTCAACTCCAGCTTTGCTTTTAGGCTGAAAGCGCCATAATTGATTTCCAGCCGATACCCTTTTTCCCCACAAAGAATAGAAAGCTGACTTTGTAGCGTCCGTAACGTATAAGGCAGATTCTCGTTGTACCTTGCCATTAACCGAAACTTCCGCTCCTCTAAAGTCTCCGTGGCTTTGGGGGTAATTTTTAGCATACGCTCTCGCCTTGCTACCCCTGTTTTGGTGGCCGTATCAATAAATTGATTATCTAAAACCTGCTCCATCTCTTCCCATAAAAAAAGAAGCTCAGGATTTTCAGCTTTTGCCAGCTTTTCAAACTCCTTCACTTCTTTTAGCAGGTCAGGAAAATAACTCTGTATTTCAGCCATGGAACTCACCCCTTACAGGAATGCAGTTCTCTTCTAGCATCAAGTTTTTTGCCTCCCCGTTAATGGTTGTATTCCCAATATCCAAAATCCCATCCATATCCAATAATCTGGATTCAATCTGAGAAATTCGTACCACAAGATTTCCACCGTCCGCCCAGCCTTTATTTAATTCCAAAAAGTAACGGTCTAAGCTTTCCTCAATATAAGGCTTACACTCTACAAAGCTCCATCCACTTTCATAAGTAATGGTACTAGCAATAGCAATGGGAGTTTCTGTCACCCCTTCGATGGTCACCACATGGTCAATGGGGGCAATGCCCAAGCCGTCCCCTGCATTTTGGATAGGGTCAACGGTAGTCTGCACATCCTCAATCAGGCTCTGACTGGGCTTCTGATACTGTGAGTTCATCACTACACACTTCACCGTTCCCCCACCATTCCAAGCACGATACACCTTACAGCCCCCCACGCCGGATATAGCATTGATTTTTTCCAGATAATCAGCCCGATTTCCTCCAAATGCCTGTCTGTCAAAGCTATTTAGGTATCGTTTCCGCAGGCTTTCTGTGCTTTCCCCATCCTCTCCGGGAGTCAGCACCTCCACTAATTCAGCCTTGGTCAATCCTTGGATATACTGAATGGGAATCAGCGTACCCAAGTTATGATTTGCATCGCTTCCAACCGATTCGCAGATGACCTTATATGTAAATTCTTGAGCAGAAATTACCTCAGTCACATGATAGTTAAAATTTTCTAAATTAAACCGACTGCCTACCGGGACGGCGCAATTAAAAACTGCCTTTCCAATGGCTTTTGTGGATTCATAGGGTGTTATCCCTCTTTCCTTTGCTCTAAGAATCAAATATTCCCTGCTTGCCGTATCTGCAAAAGTTTCATTCAGAACAATATCAAGGTCAATATACATCTGGCAAAGCTCCGCCGCCGCAGGGGCAAGGGCATCATAAATAATGCTCCCTTCTCTCTTATCTATATCAGAGGAAACACGACTCAGCATACGGTCTAATACCGTCTCAAACGTCATTTCTTCATACATTTACACTCACCTCGCTTTCAAAAATTCCAACTTTAGAATCCACCGTAAAAGTCACTTGAAGGGTATTCCTTGTTTTCTCAAAAGAAAAATCCCGAACCTTGTGAATGCGGTCATCTTGTAACAAAGCCTCTTCAATCCTTCTTTTTACCTCAGGATAAACAGTGGTCATTTGTTTTCCAAATAATCCGTTAAGCTCTGATCCATAATTCCAAGAATAAATCATCCAAGCATACCGCTCCGTCAGCAGTGCCTTATAAACAGCCTGCTTCACTGCTTCCACCCCATCACAGTATCCAATAATCCGATTGTTTTCTCTGTCCAAACGATAGGTTTTTGAGGGTAATGGCAGCCTTACAAAGGTATTTGCCAACTCTTCGTTTACTTTTGGTGTCATAACGTGCCACCTCCTACTATATCCAGTACTATAAATTTTTGTCCTCCATGCGCCCGTAGTAAAATAACATAATCCCCAACCTTCAGCTTGTTGTGTATGGTAAAGCTTTTTGTTCCTACATAAGCATGGTTATGGGTATGGGGCTGGGTTGTTCTAGTGCTGCTGTCATCCTGATAGGTGTGACTGTGGGTATGGGTTTCTGTGATATGGTTCACCGTCATATTGACCGAGTAGTCTACCACTGCCTTTGTTAAAATTAAAAAGGACTCCGTCAAGGTGATCTTGGAGTCCAATTTAATCTTAAGCGGTGTCGCAGAAACCACCTCTCCAATGATAATATCCATTGGCTTAGAGGAATCCATTTGGTCTTTTGCCGCCTTTTTAATCAATTGTGCCAACTCAGACAAGAATTTCTCCTCCTCTCAAGGTAAGATCCATCAAATGCATATCATCTCGAAAGGTATGGGTTACCTTCTCGCAGACAAAGTAATGATTCACATTAATATCTCCTAGCTTTAATGACACCCGAAGGCTGCATCCTGCGCGGACATTGGGTGAGCCAAAGGCATTTTTGATGCTTAGCGTTCGTGTTTTACGGTTGTAAAGATCCAAGAGGGCGTTTGCCTTCTCCTTTACTCCCACATCCGTTTTTGATTTTTCATAATACTGTAAAACACCCCATTTTTTAATATTTTCCTCATCCTGCACCGTGACTCCATCTTGAAGCCCTTTTTTCTCCTTGCTATCAAAAGCAATCTTAATCTGGTTATAGGTTTCCCCATCAATACTGCTGACATAATCAAAATTCTCCGCCGTTTTCTCATCCAGTAAAATGTCCAGCTTCATATCCTCAATATTTTTTAAGGTCAGCTTGCCAAAATCATCATACAGAACATAGAGCTTTTTGGTATTCATTAAAGTCGTATCCAGCACTTCTTGAATCATATCAAATAAGGTTTTATTATCCAGAACCCCTTTTTCAATGATATATTTGGTATCCGCAATTTCACCCCTTTCAAGTGAAAAATACTTTGCAACTCTGTCAATAAATTCTGTTGCGGTCAATTTTTCAAATACCTCAACTGGTCATAAGCAGTTACACTGATGATCTCGCCTTTGCTCCTTTTTTTCTGAAAAACATAGCCCCAAAAAACTGGTTCTTCACCCACGGAAAGCTTTACTAAGTTCCCTTCGTGAAAATTAAGCTCGCCCTCCTTTACCACATCAAAAGTTAAGCTTCCAGGTGTACCCGCTCGCTCTGTTGACCATTTAATATCCCCTGTGACAATAGGCGTATATTCTTTGTTTCCATTTACAATCTTAAGTACTACCAAGATGAATCACCTGCCCCGGATAAATAAGATTTGCATTGGGAATGCCATTTAACTTGGCAATTTCCTTATACTTTGCACCATCTCCTAATTGTGCCTTACAAATTTTCCAAAGGCTATCCCCTTTCTTTACAGTATATACACTGTTTGTCTTCTTGTCGCTCTTGCGCTCTGTCACTTCTTTTACAACAACACCATCCTCAGTCATCTGCACAGGTTCAACATGAGTATTTTTCAGCTTATTGTACTGTTTTAGCGTTACATTAGCGATATAATCCAGACCGTTGCCTGTATCCTCTGTAATGGTATAGTCCTCTAGGGTTACCGTTTCACTGGTTTGGTATTCTGTTTTTCCATTGGGTAGTATTCGATGGACATCAAATTGAAACGACTCTTTATCTGTTTTCATCAATTTTAGTGCATCAATGTACACCTGTGCAGTTTGAAACCCATCAGGGTAATGAGCAAATGGATATTTTGCATGGGGAATCAAAAACTCAAAGCTGAATTCCGTTAACCCTGGCGTTCTAATAAAAGTGATTTCACTTCCATCAATTAATTCCATTGTTTTATTATTATTTTTTGATTTCATAGTGATTTTACTTGGAGCTACAGGAAGGGTGATCTCCCCAAAACTAACCTTATACAATGGCATGCACCTCCTCTGCCTGGGTAAAGATCGCCTCACGGAGCACATCTGTGAACTTATTCATCACGCCGTCAATGTCCATATCAGAATTGATTGTTGCTTCATTTTTAAAATCCACACTTACCTGAGCCGTGGTAAAACGGTTGATGGCATCTCGTTCTGAAATATCTCGAAGATACCTTATATCTTCTTGTGAAATTTCCATGTTATCTGTCATAGCTCCTGTATTTGCTGCAGTATTAGCCGTGTTTTGTAAAAGCTGATCCATACCGCCGTCCCCAGCTGTATCACCGCCAAATATACTTGATGAGTTCTCTAGCCCTTCACCCATGTCATACATATTACTAAATGCACCACTATAGTCCTTGTAGTCAAGGGTATGCATTACATCCTTAAAACCAGCTTCATCTTTTATACCCTGTGATTTACTTTCTAAATCGCTAATCATAGTATCCAGATCGCTAAAAAGCTGCAAATCTTTGCCGGTAATCTTATGAAAAACTTCACCAATTGCATCTGCAATTGTTTTCAGTTTTTTTAAAACACAAATTGCTAAATCATAAAACAACACTTTGATGGCTGCAATAGGGTCTTGAAAAGCATTGTGTAAAAAGTTCACAAAAATTGAAATTATATTCCACAAAAAAGCAAAGCTATTAAAAATACTCGCACCCAGAACACCAAATGCCCCCGCAATAATCCCTGTAGCAGAAATACTCGACCCAGTAAATTTGTTAATTGCCGCTACTGCCGCATAAATTATGGCAACTAAAAGAATGATGGCAATAATAATCCATGTTATAGGACAGGTTAAAAGCGCAGTGTTCAGTCCTTCTTGAGCGGCGGTTTGCGCAAACACAGAAGTCGTCCATGCTCCATTAAACGCTGTACCGATTAGCGTTGCACCAGCTTGTAGCACTTGGGCCACCTTACCTGCATCCATGGCAAGATTATACAAATTCATTGCTACCGCTGTCCCTGTCACAACAGGTGCAAGGCTACTCCAGCTATTTGCTAAAAGATCTGTAACCTTTACGGCTTCCACTTGTTCCCCCGTCACACCAGACCAAACAGAGCCTAAAACTTGAGAAAGACCACTAAATTTCGAATCTATCTCATCCGCGGCAGCAAACATTGAATTTTTCATCTCATCGGTAGAAGTATAACCTTGTGGTATTACACTGCTTAATGTATCTACAGCCCCATTGACTTTATCGTTCTTTGCCTGTTTCGCATTTTCCTCAGGAAATTCCGAACCTGTACCAAGGCTCAAATTTGTACCATTATCCCCTGCTCCAGACGAAACATTAGAACTCCCCAGGACGTTCTGTCCCATTGTAGGAAGATCTGCCCCGCTGTTACTATCTAGTATGCTGCTTGCCTTTTCCTGATTAGAAAATATACCTTCCGATATTTCTGCGCCTGCACTCATTGTTTTGTTGAATTTTTTCTGTTGTTCCCCCGCCGCTTTGATAGAATCTTGTATTTGCTGAAATGATGACCTTGTCATGTTCAACTCTTCCCTGCCTTCTCTCAAAGAATTGGTATCAATACAATTGGAAGATGCCCGCTCCAGGGTTTCAAAACCAAGAACGGCTCGATTTAAAGCATTGGCAATGTCTAATAACCCTGGTGTCGCCCCGTCAAACAATTGAATCGAGGTTTTAATCGTTCCCATTTTCTCACCTTCTTTCCAAACAATAGAAAAGCATCCGCTAAATGTCGAATGCTTTTCTGATGTCATTATTTATTTCCCAAGAAATTTTTGCATAAATGCTAGTCTAATTTACCTTTTCTTCATTTTTTTGGATTCTCTTTTTTCTTTCTCCGCCTTCAGCTGAATAGAAGCAATCAGAAAAGCCTTTTCTTCTCTTGGGAGTTTTAAAAATTGTGAGGGCAATAGGTGAAGCTGATGCAAGCAATAATATGCATAGTTGCTTTCCCCGTCACCCCCGTCAATTAGTTTTTTGCCTCTTCCACCAATTCATCCATAGAGGAATCATATCCATTTAACTCTTGAACCTTGGAAACATATTGGGTGTATTCCCCTGCATGAAGCATAGTTTTCAGCAAATTGTCCGCTCCCATCACGCCATATCCGTTTTGCAACTCTACGTCATTCAAATTGGGATAAACAGTACAAGAAACCGCTAACAAACCCAAATACTTATTTAAATCCGTTTCCTGGCTAAACTGACCTTTTCTACCAGGAATAGGCATCCTTTTGGTACAGGCCTTGCGGATTGCCTCATCCTCATCTGCCGTAATGGTTCTCAGTTCCCATTGCACAGGCTTTCCGTCCTCACCAATAAAACGTCTGCTAGCTACCACCTTGCAGGTATCGTCCTTCACAGGATTCAAAAATGCTGATAAATTCATATATCATTCCTCCTCTTTTTTACATTCCACTTAGCATCTGAAATGTTTCGGGCATTTCAAAGCTTTCATAGGTGAACTCCATTTCCTCGTCTAAATATTCGCCATCAGCGTCAAATTTGGCAATCACCATACTGTCGATGTTGCAATCACGTAGGATAATTGTCTGTCGACCAACGTTAGAGGTAGGGTCTTCGTTGGTAATCTGCATATCAAAGTAAACATCCTCCCCAGTATCCTGATAACGCTTCATCAATTCACGGAAGATTGATGTGTTATAGTGGAAGGTAGCACTGCCTGTACCATTTGCCCCCACTGCCTTATGTCCTTTGTTCATTCTACCTAAAATAGGAACTTCCGCCTTTGTTTTCTCCATCTTTGCCTCTACAGAAATGGCACTCATAAAGTTGTAACGGTTCCCTTCAATGGTAATGAAGCATTCTGCCTTTTTTGCAGAAATAGCATCCTTGCTCAGCATTGTAATATTGCTCATCTCTCTGCCTCCTCTCTTATTCAACAACAACAGTCATATACAATTTGGTCATGGCGCAAACAGGCGTCACAGGATTGACCACAACAACAGATTTTTTATCATTACCTTTTTTTACAATCAATTCATCAGAAACGAAGTTTTCAATAGCCTGAATCTGTTCCATCTGTTTATTGTAGGAAACCAAATCGTTCCAAAATGCAATTCTGCCCGATTCATTGTTCTGAACCTTTCCCATATAACGTGTGTTAAAAAGCACAGCAATATCGTTGCCGATTTGGTCAAGAACTCTTATAACCTGATTGCTTGTAAAATCCTCATTTTTGTCTGTGGTACAGGAAACAAAGCTATTAATATCATCTAAAACTCTTACTTCATCCCCGATTTTATGAAATACAAATTCACCTGCATCCAGTGCCGCTGCATACTGGCTCTGCTTGTAGGCTGTATCAACTGAAAACTCGCCGTCATACTCCTTATTGGCAACGGATTTGTTTACAGCACAGCCTGCAGTTGCTCCTGTCAGCCAATAAACAAGGCTGGTTTCATCCCCATCTGTCACCTTATTCTTCAGGTTGATGATACCTTCGTAATCTGCCGCCTTGTTGAACAAAACGGTCTGAAATTTAATACCCATTTCATCTCTTAAACGTTTGGTAAAGGCAACAAATAGCCCCTTAATGCTCTCCTCCTTGGAAAGACAACCCAAAGTGTTAAAGCTATAAGCTTCCGCCTTATCTAAAAACGTCTGATAGGATGCACCTGTGGTTTGACCGTTTGTACCACCAGTCAAAGGAATTGCAGCAGCTTCCTCCAAAGCCCCGTCCTTCTTGAACACAACAAAATCATTATCCTTTAGGTCTGCCGCCTCTGCCACAGTCTGAATATCCACCTTTGTGTTTTCCAATAACGTAACCACATCAAATTTTGTAGGCTCGTCCACATTTGCTGAGATCATAATTTTAATGTCATTGCCACGAATACCACTATACCGGGCTGTTGCAAAGGGGTTCACCGCCTTATTGCCGCTGTTTAAGCGATAAGCGAATAATGTTTTTGCATTGCAGAATAAATCTCGCAGACCCTTGAGTTTTTCATGGCCATACTCGTAACCAAGAATTTTCAAGGAATCCTTTTGAAAATCTCCGTTTTCAATGGTGAAAATTTCATCATCTACCCCCCAATCTAATTCCAATGCCATTGCTGCATATCCTCTGTCTGAAAGTGTTGCAGAAGCTCTTGCCGCTGAAATAAAGTTAATATATGCCCCCGGAAGGGTCTTGTTCTGTACTAAATATGTACCGCCGCCTAATCCCATTTATCTCACCTTTCCTTTCTGAAATTCATCAATCATGTTGTCAATCTCCTTAGAGGTATATACCTTGTCATCCTCCAAAACTGTAAAAAGTAAATCTCCGTACACTGCATATTTCTGACTTTGCAAAATCGCCTCTTTGGAAAAACATCTTTCCTCTTTTTTATTTTCCTCTTTCACTTGCTTTGCCATACACTGTCACCTCTTCCATAAAATCTACTACATCCTGCTCTCGCATCATGGGTATGTTGTAATCTATTACAAAATGCAACACACCGCTGTCCACCCTGTAATTGCCGTTGCGCCCCTGCACCAAATCCCCTCCAAGGGAGATTACATCCAAAAGCTCTCTCAGCTTTTGAGCCACTTCCCAGCATTCGTTGTTACCCCTGCCTGAGGAATACTGTACTTCAAAAGTGGTATTGAGAATAAATCTGTCCCCCAGCTTTGCATTTCGGCTTTGGCTAACACAAAGAATGAAGAAGCAGGGCGAAACTACCTCTGTCGCCTCAGTATAAATTTTATAGGTAGTTTCAGGGAATTCCGTTCGTATTGCTTGTTCAATCCCTGTCATCAATTTGGAAATCATGGGAAACCCCTCCTTAAAACTTCCATCAGCTTTTCTTCTATTGCCTTGTCAGCATCTTGGCACAGTTCCTCTTCCGAAAGATGCAGCATAAAACGTCCGGGTATTAAAGTCTTCCCATCCTCCGCCAAATACCCCCATTCAATGGAATTGGCATAGATGCAACTATTATATACCTCGATGCTGTAGGAGCTACCTTCGTAGCGCACGTTGCCAATGCCCCAACCCGCTCTTATCCCAGAGGAATCCTTGGGGTCTGTGGGTGTGCGCTTCAGCGCCTTAAGCACCAGCCTTGCAGCCATCTCTCGTACCATTTTCTCTTCAAACTTGGGGAATTTATCCCCCTGAAGCTTGTTTACTTCATTCTGCAATTTGGTCAACTGTTTAAAGTCTACTTTAGTCCCTTTTGCCATTTCGCCCACCTAACCTTTGAAATATGCCTTTCATCCCCCTTCTGTTCTTCATTTTCCTTGATAAATCCCCCCTTAATGAATTTTATGGAACAAGGAGCTGTGCCCCTTATCCACAGAAGCAAGATATCAATAAACCATGCTCTCCTTTGCTTTAAAAAGACATCAAAAATATATCCAATGTCCATATGAGCTTGTTTCAAATATCTATGGTAGGATAATATCATTAAAGTACGTCCCTTTAGTTATGTTTTTTGCTAATATCTGTCAAGTATTAGCGAACATCTTAGAACCCTGTTTCTTTTTGCATAAACACTGAACTATTTCCATTTGCAATCAGATCGTAAATCAAGGGTTCTTATTTTCATTTTTTTATATCTTCTAATAAATCAAGCTTTTCTTAAATGCTTCCTTCGTTAGTATACTAACGACTATTAACTAGAAACAAATAAAAAAAACTGTTTGTACATTTCGCAAACAGTCTAACATATTGCCATAAGCATACTATAAGGTTATCCCTCCATTCGATCATAACCTTGTTTCATAAATCAATATGTATTCATAAACCAACGGGGAGCCATTGTCATTTCCGTAATCTCTTTAGTCCGTGCTTCAACATTTAACTTTATTTAAAAAGTAAAGATTCTATTCATCCTATTTGTTACCTGACCTATAAATAAAAACCTCCTGCAATAAATCGTGTCCATTAAGACACAATTACACAAGAGGTCTTCACATAGTATTGCCACAAGCAATTCTATCTTTCTCAATCATATTACTGCTACTGTAACAACAGAGTCTTATAATTCTGAGAAATTTACTTAGTATGTAATAATTTACAACATGAGAGCATCGCTTATGAGAGGAAATCCATATGATTAATAAATTTTAATAGATAATCATCCAAATTAGAATCCACACATCCCCCTACTATAAAGCATTTAAACTGTAAGAACAAAAACATTTCCATTCACATTCTCCACCTTTAAATCTATATCATATACTGCCTTCAATATTTTTTCCGTGGCAATTTCTCTAGGATTCCCTTGGGCAATTATTTTTCCTTCCTTCATTGCTATAATTTCGTCGCTGTATTGAATTGCCTGATTGATATCATGGAGTACAACAAGCATTGTCATTCCTACCTCAGCATTTAGTCTTTTTAGCAACTTCAATATCTCAATTTGATACCGAATATCCAAATAGGTAGTTGGTTCATCTAAAAACAGAATTTTTGTATTTTGTGCCAATGCCATAGCAATCCATACTCTTTGCCGCTGTCCCCCTGATAAATCAGAAATCCGCCTGTCTTTCAACTCTGTTACATTGGTAATTTCCATTGCCCAATGAATGAATTTCTCATCTTGTTGTTTATTTTTCTTTCCAAGACCACCATGTGCGATTCTTCCGTAACCGATGAGTTTCTCCACTGTCAAATCATTTGGAGCAACATTATATTGGTGTACAATAGAAACCTCCTTTGCGAACTGCTTTAAAGAGATTTCATTAATGTTCTTTCCATTCAGAAAAATTTTACCTTGTTGTGCCTTTAAATTCTTAGTCATAACATGAAATAACGTTGATTTACCACAGCCATTTGCCCCAATCAGTGTCGTTATTTTACCTTTCGGGATTTGAAAAGTAATTTTATTTAATACTTTATTCTTTCCATATGAAAATTCCAGTCCACTAACCTCCATAGGTTCTGTCACTCCTTTTCAGTAAAACAATAAAGAATGGTCCGCCTATAACCGACATAATGATTGCCGCAGAAATTTCATAAGGATAAGTAATCAAGCGGCCCACTGTATCTGCAAGAAGCATGGTAAATGCTCCAAAAAGCATAGAAAAGGGAATTAGGAATTTGTGGTCACTCCCAACCAACAGCCTACCAATATGGGGCACAATTAAACCAATAAAACTAATTGAACCGGCAACTGCCGTAGTAATTGAAGCAAGTAGTACTGCAATTACTGAAATAGCTGCTCTTAAAGCATTCACATTCACACCAAGACTCCTAATGGTTTTATCCTCTAGGGCAAGAAGATTGCACTTTGCAGCTGCAAATAAGGCAAGAACCAAGCCAAGCGTAACATAGCCTGTCAATAGACGGACATCTTTCCACGTTTTCATGGAGATATTTGCATTCACAATTGCTGCAGCACCTGAATAATTCTGCCCACTCATCGCTCCAAAGGATTCCATAAGTCCTGTAAAAACCGCATTAATAGCAACACCTACCAATATTATTCTAAGGGGCGAAAAACCCGCTTTCCACGAAAGGGAATAAACCAGTACACAAGCAAGAATCCCTCCCAGAAAAGAAAACAATGGCGTAAAAAAGTACCACATAGGAAAAAATGCTACAATCAATACGGAAACAAAGGCTGAACCAGCGGAAATACCAATGATACCGGGATCTGCTAATGGGTTTTTAAGAACCGCCTGAAAAAGCACACCGGAGACTGCCAATCCAGCCCCCGTTATCATGGCTATAATAATTCGAGGGAATCTCAAATCATAAATAGTGGCAACATCCTCGCTATATTCTAGGAATAGTCCCCTAAAAAGTTCTCCATAGGTCACCTTGATGCTTCCCAAGTTCACCGATATAACAAAAAGTCCCAAAAGAAATATTGTCAAACTAAAAAAAGCAAATACTTTTCTTTTTCTCATATCATTCACCAAAAAGCATAGGTTCTAAATCAGAGAGGGCTTGGGGATAGTCAAAGGTTGCACTCATGCCAAAAATCATATAATCCACATCAAATACCTTCTCATCCTGTATCGCTCTGAAATGCTTCCAAATATCATTTTCTGAAAACTCCTTTGCAAACATTTTAAGAGCCTCTTTGGGCAATCCATGTGCAGTTCTAATGATAATATCAGGATCGGTCTTTAGAATTTCTTCAGGGTTCACATTTAGAAAATCTTTCTCATTACTGGGGAAAACGTTCACCCCTCCTGCAAGCTCTACCAACGACCCCGCGTAGGATTTATTTGTTGCCACAAGATAACTACCCGGAAGTCCCATAAGTACCAGTACCTTAGGCTTTTCTGTCACAGCATGCTTCTCTTTATATTCTTTGATAAAAGTATTATATTCTTCAACTAAGGACTTTGCCTCATCTTCCTTGCCATACTTATTACCAATCAAAGTTATGCTGTCATATAAGCCTTTTACACTTTTTAAATCTATGAATGTGGCAGTAATCCCAATATTATCATACTTTATTTTTAAATCCTCTTTTAGCGAATCTGGTCCAATTACATCTGTTGGTTTCAAGGATTTAATGATTTCCATGTCCGGCGCCATGGGCGTCCCGACGCGCGTAGCCTCATCATAGCGTGATGGTATGCTAGAAACTGTGGTATTTGGCACACCGATCAAGCCTATTCCCAATCTATTCATAATTTCGCAGGTTGCGGCAGATGTTGCAATAATACGAACTTCATCCGCTTCTGCTTGCTTAGCCCCTTGGGTCTGAGTCTTGCCAGGTGATTTCTCCTGTTCATTTTTTCCTTCCGTCGCGTCAGCAATGTTTTCTGCCTCAGTTTTCAATGTTTCCGTTTCAGTCTCCTTTCCGATCTCGCCTTCTGCCTGTAACTGTTTCTCAGCACTAATTTCTTGTGACACCGATTTTGTAACTGTCTTTACTTCATCTGCCTTGGCTCCACTTTGATCCACACACCCTGTGGCAGCAAACATCATAATTCCAAGGATAAAAAATGCTATCCTTTTCTTTAATCTATTCATAAAATTCCCCTTTCCCCACATTCTCAAGCAAGCATGCTTGTTAGAATTTAGGACTAAAACGATTATAAATTTATATTACATTTTTCTCCTAATTCAATAGAATGATTTCATTCAAATCCCTTTAATCCAAAATTTAAAAACAGCTCTATTTTCCGGATCCATTTACCATATTCATGACCATGGATGCTACATCAGCTCTGGTTGCTGAGGATTTGAATTGATATCCATTGGTATTCTGGCTTGAAATTATCCCTGTCAACCCAGCCCTTTCCACACTTTCCTTTGCCCAAGGGCTTACTGTGTCCATCTTTGATGTTGCGCCGTTGGTTCTAAAGGCGATTCCTTTTGCCTGCATATATTTGACCAAAATTGCTGTTGCCTGCTCGCAAGTAACGGGCACATCTGGCTGAAACGTCGTTGCTGTCACACCGGAAACAATTCCCTTTGCATTTGCCCATCCAATATATTTTGCATAATATTGATTTGCCCCTACATCCTGAAATTTTACACTGTTATAACCAGAAACATCATCTCCGCTCAGTCTGCCTAATACGGTCACAAACATCCCCCTTGTCATAGCTGTATCTGGACTAAAGGTAGCGTCGCTTGTTCCGCTAAATAATTTCTTTGATACAACACTCTCAATATCAGCTTTCGCCCAGTGAGAAGAAATATCTGTAAACCCTTCTTTCTTTGTTGTCTTTACGTCTTGTTTAATCGTTTTAACAAAATCAGCATTACCACTTTGTGCAGTTGCTTCATCTACCTTCCAATAAAAACAAACATCTCTGCCCATTGGCGCAACATACATCTTAGTTTTCACATAACAATCCACTGCAGGCACCTCAAAACGCATATCTCCGCTATCATTTGTTGAGTTCTCAGCCATTATGGAATATTTTACTTCTGTGTATGCTCCTTTAGGTGCATTTTGCGTATAAATTCTGATGTTTGATATATGACTATATAAAAGCATTCTCAAACTAATCCATATCTTTCCATCCTGTTGCTCAATCAGCGCCTTATCATAAACAGCACTTCTGCACATCCCCTCACCGATTTCTGCATTTCCAGTTCCACCGTCATCGGTCTTTCCCGTATCAGGATTAATATAATAGGTTAAGGTATCCGCTGTATAATAGCCATCAGTCAGGGCAAACACGTTCAACTGCAAACAGCTACAAAAAATTACAGCCATTAAGATAAAAGCTAGTCCTTTAAAACCTGTTCTCTTCATTTTTTTACCTCCGCTCGTATTGGCAGACAGCCCCTCCCAACGGAAGGGCTCTGCCTATTTTAATTGTGTGAAACAAAAGGGGACAAAACCCGGGATTTTTTATATTTTTTCCGTTTCCAACGCTCCTCTAGAAGGCATATATTGTTCCAAAAACCTGACAAGCATAACGGCTACTTCCGCCCTTGATGCAGCATCCTTAGGCGAAAAGGTTCTATTCTCACGGCCACTAAGCACGCCTGCTTTTGCAAGCATTTCTACACCGTCCTTCGCCCAATCACTGACTGCAGCGGCATCCACAAATTCATGATTTCCGCTACTTTGCAGGTCTATTCCTTTCAACTGTGCATATTTTGCAAGCATAGCGGCCACCTGCTCTCTGGTAATAGGTGCATTTGGAGCAAAATTATTATCGTTGATGCCCTTTGCAATTCCCATATCCGATGCCCAAAGCACATAGGAAGAATAGTAATCTCCATCCTTAACATCGCTGAATTTGTCTCCTCTATAGGTTTTGGACGTAATTCCTTCTATTTTTCCAAGCACTGTGACAAACATACCTCTTGTCATCTTTACATTTGGTTCAAAGCTAATGTCGCTCATACCATGAAAAAGGCCCATTCCAACAGCCTTTATAATGTACTCTTTTGCCCAGTGACCAGAAATATCATCAAACAACTCTTTTTCTTCAATCTCTTCAGCTATAACAGGAATATTTAAAATTTCTTCCGTTTCAACCAATACAAATAAACCAAGTTTGTCAGTTTCAAATTCAAAATAATTTGGTTTCATCCCACTTGCAGCGGGTATTAAGCCTCCATGATTCACAACTCCATGAACAAGCGTTTTTGTTCCGTCCTCATTAATTCTGTATAAAGCCACTCTTTGTTCATCAAGACCCTCGGGAATGGGAATATATATTTTTACATTCCCTAATGGTGTTGTTTCTTTGTCATCTAACATTGCAAGAATACTAAATGCGGTAAACTTGGTAAATTCATCCCCAATGGCTTTCTGTACCAATTTAAACTGGGCCCCCGTCTTGATTTCTGCGGTGGCAAGCGTTGTGCCTTCCATTAAAATGTCAGCTAGAGCCACAAGTCGAATTCCCGTTTTAGGGTCTGTTTTATCAATAGGGCTACTCTGAATGGCAATCGAGCTTTCCGCCACAGAATCACTGGTACGAAGCTCATCGGAATCCTTGGCAACAGTAATTCCGCTCCAATCAATTTTAAGCCTTGCAGGAATTGCACTATCTCCAACTGCGGAATCCATAATGGTATAGGGAACTTTTACCTTTACATCAATATAATTCTCTGTTACGCTGGGTAAGGTAAATTCAAATTTCTTCAAATAATCAAAGGTATAGTCAACTCCGTTATAAGTGGTTTTAATCTCCTTTGTCTCTAATTCAGTGGCAAGCTGATATGTCCCTCCCGCATTCTTAAACTGGAACTCCTGAAGAGCCGAATAATATGGAGGTATCTTTACAGGATTAGAGCCCATTTGAATCACCGACTTTCCACCGCTTGTTACAATAAGGGCCTTAGAATTATTTTCAAATGCCACATTTCCCATAGAAAGCTCGTTATCATTGGCTTTATAAAGGCTTATGTATACCCAGTATTTTCCGTCCTTTGTGACGTCAACTGCTCCCTCAATCGGCTTGGTAGGATCTATAGCTGATGTATTAAAAGTGAGTTTTTTTACATTTACAAGAGAATCCATGTATCCATTCTTTACAGCCACCGCAAGTACATTCACTGTGCCATCTATCCCTCCAAAAGCAGCCGCCTCAGATTTGCTAATCGTAAAAGCTCCGGAATATTTATTTTTCACTATTTTATCAACATCAATATCGTCTTTTCTACTAACAAAATAGTAAATATCAGCATCCTGCACTTCACTAGCCGATGGCAGAGAAATTGTAATCGTCATGGCATCACCTTTGGCATTTAACACTCCATCTATGATTGGGGAATCCACCTGTTTTTCCACCACAACAACATCACCTGTAACCGCTTCGATGACCTTGGAATAATCCATTGATAAAGTAGCCCTTTGCTTACCCATGGCCTGAAAATCCGATTCGATACCAACGGATACCTTAGCATGATCGTTAAATAGTGGTATGGTTACTGTTGTAATCTTACCAGAAACTGAATACGTATATTCACCTTGAATCTTTGTATCTTTCCATATATCCTCTCCCGTTGCGTCTTCGTTTTCGAAGTACCACATATCAATCAAATACCCCAATCCGGCACCCATATTGATTCCTTGAAAAGGTACAGTTAAAAAGTGATTTCCCTCAGTATCCACCGATAAGATTGCCTTACCTGTTAAGGCTCCATTTCCCATAGATAACAGGCTATTATTGGCAAAATTAAGCATTTTTATCTGTACTTCATAGCTGTAACCCGGTTCCATGTTATCCCACCAATTTGATGAGAAAGCAATGGTTTTTTGAGCAATCTCCGAAGCATTTATATTTGCACCTATGGCAATTGCCCGAATGACTGTGGGGTTATCATTTGTAATAGCAGGTACCTCAAAGCTTTCTGTATATAAGGTGCCATTTTGCTCTGAAGGCTGGGATCCATCCGTAGTATAATAAACTGTAGTTCCCTCAGTTGCATTTGCTATTTTCACAGTATAGATGCCATTTGCCGCCACATCCCCACTATTGTATTTGGCAAAAATAATTGGCTTTTCCGCCGTTACCGCTGCCATTCCTTCCTTATTAAATGAAATCTTAAATTCCATAATATCAGAGGTGATAAATCCATTTTTCACTGTAACAGCACGAATGGTAAAAATCTCACCCTCTTTATTTTCTGTGGATAACTCAAAGGGATTTCTAAAAATTTGGCTTGCCTTTGTTGTATCAGGATCTATGCCTGTTTTCCCACTGGTACAGGTATAGTAAATCTTTGCATTTTCTGACGCAGTGGCAAGGGACACAAGAGCCTTACCATCATTCACATATGACATAGCTCCTGTTTCCGTTGTCATTTTTGGCCCTTGGGTAGGTATCCCCGCTGCCGAACTGACACTGCTGTAATCCATTTCCATGATTCCGTACTGGGTTTTTCCTGCTGAGGTTGTAAAATACACATTTAAATAAGCCTTTTTTGTAGTTATGGGTATTTTAGCTAGTTTTACATATTTTTCACCATTTACTGTATAGGTTTCCTCAACGGCTGCTTTCTTATATGCATTCTTTGTATAATCGTAGTAATAGAATTCTTTTACATACTCGCCATTCTTGTGAGCAAGAGGAAGATACAAATATTTTGAATAAGTTCTGATGTCCAGCATTGCATATCCTTGTTGATACTTGCTGTCTATCATATCTTCATATTCATTGTTTTCAAACTTATTATTGCTGTCCTTTAGTCTTGCAGTTGCGTAATAGTATCCACTTGCTAGAGCAGGCATATCAGCATTCTCTCCTGCAACCAACACATACACCCCATCTGGATATTCATTCGTTATTTTGTACATCCCATATCCCATTTCATTGCTTCCAGCATAACGGGGAAGCAATATGGCTTCCGTTCCGGCTTTATTAATATGATACACCGAAACCGCTTCCACAAGAAAACTTTCGGTTTGTGGAATACTAAGGAAAGACTCCTTAAATTCTCCGAAAGCATCCAAAACTTTCACTTGCTCACCGCTTGGTGTTGCCAAGGTAATATTTAGTACCTTTTTCTTGCTACTACCATGGTCCGAATTGACCTGTGAAATTAAATTAGAATAAATTCCTAATTTTGTTTTATCTTCTTCGGTATCCACTTTAAAAACTGTATCATACGGTATGGTGTATCCTAGATCACTTTTGCCGTCATAAAACGTTCCTGTAGTCGTCAGTTTAATGTTCGAACCGTTAGCATCTTCAATTTCACTTGGTAAAGCCCTTTTATTGAACTCTAATGGGATAGAAATTTCGTCTGTCCAACCTAAGCCTTCCACATAACCCTTTACTCTTACATTAAGGGTATGTGGATCATTGCTTTTGGTAAATATTTCGTATGCATCCTCATCCGCTCCCTGGTAATTCGTAGCAACCGCTAAAGAATCTACAACCGGTAAATTCGTTGATCTGGAATCAAAGCTTATTGCTTCTGCGTCATCCGTGCTAAAATAATATACCATAGGTCTTGTCGCTGAATAACCTCTGTTTTTAAATTGAATCTTAATGGGGAATTTGCTTTGCCTATATCCATCATAACAAAACGCTTTGCTATCAGCTTTTATTGAATAATTCAGAGCCGAATTGTCAATTGTTTTTTCCGACGTTGGTTTTGGCTGTGAATTTAGAGTGAATACAAAGTTTATCCACACACCGTTACTATTTTGAAATTGCACTGAAACATCTGCGGAAAGGAATTCCATAGGTACCGTTACCGTTTTTATGACATAGGTGCTGTTTGAACTGTAAGCATAAGACTTTATCTCAGACGGTTCTTCGAAAATAAGGTCTGTTTCATCACCTTCATGATTTACTAGTTTTGCTGATTTGAACTTATAAGATTCAACAGCCAACTTATCAGTAGTTTTCTCAACAAAACGTATTGTAAGATTCACTTTTCCTTCATTGTCTACGTTAAGTTCAACATCCTTCGCGTCTATGTAATCCTTTAACCATGCATTGTCCTCATCATTACAAACTATAGCAAAATCCGCAATATAGTCTCCTTGCGTTAGCTCAAAAGTATCTGCCGATTTAAAATAAATTTCCTTTGTAGTAATGTCTGACAGATATTTCCCATTCTTTACCGCTGCTACCTTAATGGTGACCTTGCCCCCTGCTTGTGAGGGAGCTTTAATACCCACAATTCCTGTGCTGTTATCATAAACGCTGCTTTCCAAAGTTGGGTCTGTTCCATTAAGGGTATACACATATCCCAACTGCACATCATAATTTGTTATATTTGCTGTTACCTCTGCAGCATTTCTATACTTTGATTCACCATCTTCCAGTGTAGTCAAAGAAATCTCAGGTGCAGCAATATCTTCCTGCAAAAAATTCAGAGTGAGTTTTCTGGGAGATGTATATGTTTTTTGTGTACCGTCCATAACTTCTACAGTAACTCTAATAACAACGGATTCAGCTGCTAGGCTGTTGGCTGTTATTGAAAATTCATCAGTATAAGCTAATGCCGTTTCACTCTCCCTTGGATCGGTACCGTCTAAAGTATATAATATTTTACTTGAAGGATCGTTTGTATGGGTAATCTCAATCACCACAGTTTCATTGTTTGGTATATTTGAAATACTCTTCTGCAGTGAAGATGTTGTTGTACTTGCGCCGCTTATTTTCTGCGTAGCTTTTATTGTTGGATTCTTTAAAGATGTTGCAGCTCGAAATACAATGCTACCACTCGCTAAATTAGAATAAACATAAACCATATCCCCATTGCCACACTCAACACCTGTTCTGACCACCGCTTTTATTTCTGTTGTTCCTCCCGTCATATACTGTGCCATGGGAAGTGAAACAGTAAACGAACCCTCATAAAGCTGCTTTGTATTGCTTTGTGTGGGGTCTGAACCATCTGTTGTGAAGAACACTTCTGTATTAAAGGGTGCATTAATTTCAACTGTTACTGGAGATAAATAGGAATAATTCTCCTGATAATCCCCACTGCTGTCATATGTTTTAATCACAGGTTCCGAAACTTCAACTGCTGCAATAAAACCTATTTCCTTGGTAACTAATTCAGAATATTGGGTTGTACCGTCTTCTCCTTCTATTCCCTCTTGGGTAGCTACAGCTTTAATTGTTACTGTTTCAGCCTCAGTGCTTGTGGCCGTCACAGTAAATGTCTCGCTAAACAGCTTTTTTGTTTCACTCTCTATTGGATCTGTGCCGTCTATTGTATAGTACACTTGGGTATTTTCTGGTACAGCCATCTCGACACTTACTGTTGTATTGTTTGCATAGTAGGTTTGACTGATATCGTCGCTATCATGAGTTGTAATTATAGGCCCCTCAACAGTAACCGAACTGACCTCAAGAAAACTGGACTCAATTAAATTTGTTTCCTGCGTTAGTACCTCTTCAACTTCATTTATATTTTCGGATTCCTCCGTATTTTCCATTCCTTTTGTTATTTCTGCTTCCTCATTTTCTGTTTCTTCATTCTCTGTGCTGCCAATTTCTTCCGTTTCTGTTTTACCTGTTTCTGGTTCACCAGAGCCTAAATCTCCGGCATCTTCTTCAGTGTCTGCTTCTCCGGTGTCCGCTTCTTTGGTATCTGGCTCTCCTGTGTCTGCTTCTCCTGTGTCTTCTTCTTCGGTGCCTGCTTCTTCGGTATGCGTCTCTCCGGTGTCTGCCTCCTCTGTATCTGTTGCAACTGTTTCTCCTACCACTGTTTTATCAGCTTTTGTTTCTCCTGTATCCTGTTGTTCCACCTGCTGTTCATTTGATTCTGCAAATATCTTTGTTGGCGATGATGACACGACTAACGTACCCGCCAAAAACATTGTCAAATACTTTTTATATTTCAATTTGGTTCACTCCCCCTATATTGAGCTTCCTTTAAAACTTTTTGTACAGCAATTCAAGTTCTTTCCTAGTATCCTTTCACTAAAAATATGCAGTATCATAAAAGAGCCAAAAGCCGCTAAGCCTTCGGCTCTTTTTATTGATTCAATGTAAATAGTGGAGATATTATTCTGAATATGTCAACTGTGAATCAGTAATAGCAAGATTCACTGAAGAAGGCATATCAAATTTGATTCCCCATAAAAGCTCAACCTCCGCTTCGATCTTTGCATCGTATTTTGCAGAATTCCCATTGATTACAAGATTTGTTGGAACAGATACAATTAACGTATCACCACCATTGGTTACCGATGCAGTAATACCTGCATTCTTGGCCTCTGAACCCAATGTAATACCTGTCATGTACCCCTCGCCAGAAAGCCCCATCTTTGTCATTTCAAAAGTCTGAAGATTAATAGTGTAAACATAGTTGTCACCTATCCGAACCTTATTTGAGTATCCACCAATGGCTTTTTGTGTCATTGAAACCACTGTGCTGCTACCACTTTTAAAGAATGTCACATATCCAGGTGCGTCTTGGGCAAACGCTACAACCCCCATACTCAATGCCATCATTGTCGCCATACTCAAACCTACAATTTTCTTTAATAAATTTCTCATATTATTTCCTCCTTTTTTGTAAATAAATGATAAGTTATTATTGACTGCTCTTTTTGAGCAAAAACCGGTTTTTGCCTTGTTGCTCCATTTTTTTGCATTTCATGAATCCTACTTATCCACTTCCTTTTCATTCTATTTTTTATAATTAGACCGAAGTACCTCATTTGCAAAAAGATTTCATATCTCGGCCATTATAAACAATTTATCATCCTAACTTTAAGTAGTCCTGACACACCAGTTATCATAAACTAACTAGCGTGTATGGTACAAAGTCCTTTCTCTTACTGTATTCGTAAGTTTATCATACTTCTATGTTTCGCTATGCTGCTACCATTCATTAGCCTAGACTAATTTCCCGTAAAAATAGTACAAGGAATGACTCAAAGGTCATTCCTTGAAAATTTACGCAATATTTATGGCAACAATGATCTGCTTGATGTAAACCTCGCCCGTTTTCATCAATATGGAAACAGCAAGTATGATATGCTCCATATGTTAGTTATAACTAACTACAAAATAAATATAACATATCCTATGATTGTTGTCAAACCAATTTTCAAAATTCTGCTAAAAATTCGAGGCTACTCCTTAATCAAAAATCATTGTTAATCATACTGTATATATTCTTTCATCTACTGTTTATTTCTACAGATCCTAAGTCAAGCATCAAATCTGCTTCTGCCTCAGCCATATGAAAAACACCGACAGTGGCTCTTGCCCTAATTCTAATTGCTCCTGATATGATCTTGCCTTGAGAATCATATTTGCATTTCATTTCCCTTAACGGTAATCTGTAAATAGAATTTGTGCACTCCGCAAGTTGAAATGTATCTGTCTCCCTATTTTTATACTTCATAGAACTTAATTTTCCATGTAGGCATTTTCCTAGAATGGATTTGTAAAATATGTCTCTGGCTTTTAATATAACCTCTTGTTTTTCGTTGTTAAACACCAATACACAAGGGTGCTCAAAACCTTTATTGCCCATGGAAATCATATCACTATCAGCCTTTAAAATTTTAAAGGGAATGAAATAGTTGCCTTCCATTGAGTTCTTCCATTCCTTTGCATCATATAGTTTTTCTTGAAAATTTACCTCTTCACAAAACCCATTGAATTTTACCTCTAAAAGAGAAACTACCTCTGGTTCTAGCTTTCCTAGAAGTTTTTCAGCTTGACGCTGAGCAGTTTCCGAGCTTGTACCCAATTGCTGCGTCAACAGTCTGTACATCATATATTGCTGGTGCTCCAGCATCGCTGCAATACTATTTCCTAATTCCGTTAAAAAAACTCTTTTAAATCGAGTGCTTTCATCGGTTTTTAGTACACCCATATCTTTTAGCTGATATATCATTCGGCAAGCACTTGGTTTTTTCACACCCAAGTTTTCCGATACCCCAGTCAATGTAGCATAGGAATCCTGCAATGCACTTATGATTAAGATATACTTCAATTGTGCTTCCGTAAAACCATCTAAAACCGTTCCTTTTTTCATTCCCCCATCTCCTCTCTATACCTTATCATGGATTATTTCTTTTAGCTCTCATATTTCTGGACAGCCTGTACCTTTTCATTTTTGCATCAGTTTTCCTATGCTAACTTCTTATATTTTGAAAATAACACTCCTCGTTTTTTTTGTCAACACCTGATTAAGCAAAATCATCCTTTTTAAATTGACATCAAAGAATGAGTATGCTATAGTTTTGCCATAAACCTCGCCCGTTTAAATTTTAAGAGATGCGCACAAACTAGCGTATCTACTTTTTATTTAGGAGGGCCTTTTTTATGTTTCATAAGCGTCTTTTAGAACTTGCACCAAATATAAAAAAATATATTGTGGCAACGGTTGTTTTACAATGGTTTAGTCTGTTTTGCAATATTTTTATCATGCTATCTATCAGCTTTTTGATAGATTCAACCTACCATCATAAAACTTTGGACATCCCTTTGGCGCAAAAAATCGGGGTGATACTGATACTTTTTGGCAGTCTTCGTTTTTTTGCCAATCTATTTTCATCAAAAACTGCTTTTCAATCTTCAAAAAAAGTGAAAAAACTTTTGAGAGAAAAAATATATACAAAACTTGCTCAAATCGGTACCAGCTATAATGATAAAATTTCCACAGCTGAGGTTGTGCAAATTAGCACCGAAGGGATAAATCAACTTGAAATTTATTTCTCGCAATATTTGCCTCAACTTTTTTATAGCCTTATTGCTCCAATTACCTTGTTTTTTGTTCTTTCAACTATTTGTTTTAAAGCAGCTGTTATCCTGCTTCTTTGTGTTCCTTTAATACCTGTTTCTATAATTGCAGTTCAAAAATTCGCTAAAAAATTGTTAAGCAAATATTGGACAGCATACACCGACTTAGGAGATTCTTTTTTGGAAAATTTACAAGGAATGACTACCTTAAAAATCTATCAGGCAGATGAGCTGAAGCAGAAGGAAATGAATGCAAATGCGGAAACTTTTCGCAAAATTACAATGAAAGTTCTCTCAATGCAACTAAACTCTATCTCTGTTATGGATTTGGTTGCCTATGGCGGTGCTGCAATGGGTATCCTTGTTGCTGTTATAGAATTTTCCAGGGGCAGCATTGGCTTATTTCAAACAATGGCAATTATTTTGCTTTCCGCAGAATTCTTTATCCCACTCAGACTTTTGGGCTCTTTCTTTCATATTGCAATGAATGGGATAGCAGCAGCAGACAAAATGTTTAAAATTTTGGACTGCCCCATTCCGGAAAAGGGTACCGCAAAAATTGAAGGCCTTGATATTCTTTTCAAAAATGTATCCTTTCACTATGAGAATGACAAAAATGCACTTCAAAATATCTCTTTCGCAATTCCGAAAAATGCGTTTATTTCGTTAGTGGGCAAAAGTGGCTGTGGAAAATCTACGTTAGCAAGACTTCTGAAAGGCGCTTTAAAGGGCTATATGGGCAGTATACAAATTGGCGGAATAGAATTAAAAACACTTAGTGAAAAAAGCCTGATGGAAAGCATTACTTTTGTAAACCATAATAGCTATCTGTTTCAGGGAACCATCGCTTATAATTTAAGAATGGCAAAACCAGACGCAACTGATGAGGAGCTTTATTCCATTCTCCAACGTGTAAATTTTTTAGACTTTATTCTAAATGAAAAAGGACTAGAAACCTCTATTGCAGAACACGGAAGCAATCTCTCCGGCGGTCAGCGGCAACGTCTGGCTCTGGCTCGGGCATTGCTGCATGATACCCCTATTTATATCTTTGATGAAGCTACTTCAAATATAGACGTAGAGAGTGAGGCGTATATTATGGAAGCAATTGAGCAGCTAGCGAAAACAAAAACAGTAATTTTAATCTCCCATCGCCTTGCAAATGTTGTGAATTCCAGCTGTATCTATGTTTTGGAAGAAGGGCACATTCTCCAAAATGGCACCCATAGCGCACTGATGGAGACCTATTCTCTCTATAGCCAGCTATTCAGTCAACAGAAGCTTTTGGAGGAATATGGAAAAGGTGGTGCTCAATATGCGTAGAAGCGGAATAAAGATAATGGCAGGTCTCATTGGGCTCATTCAACCACTGCTCCACTTTATGTTTATGGCAATCTTTTTGGGTGTGATGGGGTATCTCTGTTCCATATCTCTTACTATCTTAGGAACCAGTGCGGCAATGAAAATCCTTGGTTTTGAAGTTTATTTCAGCTTGAAAACAATTTTAACCCTGCTAATACTTTTTGCTGTATTACGTGGTTTTTTTCGCTATGGAGAACAGAGTTGTAATCACTACATTGCTTTTAAGCTATTAGCCATCATACGGGATAAAGTGTTTCGTGCATTGCGTTGCCTATGTCCTGCTAAGCTGGAAGGAAGAAACAAAGGAAACTTAATTTCCATTATCACAGAAGATATTGAATTGCTAGAGGTTTTTTATGCCCACACCATTTCCCCTATTGCAATTGGCATCATTACTTCTATACTTTTTGTAATCTTTATAGGAAGCCTCTCACCCATTCTTGGGGCTATCGCCGCTGTTTCCTATTTTTGTGTTGGTGCCATCATCCCGTTACGAAATGGTAAAAAAATAAAAAATATTGGAATGGATTACCGCAATACGATTGGCAATCTAAACTCTTCTTTTTTGGAAAGCTTGCGTGGACTTGATGAACTTATCCAATATGGTCAAACAGTAACTCGTCTGCATGAAATCAATGACATTACAAAAGTTTTGTCAGATAAACAGAAGAAATTAAAAGATGCCGAAGGTTTTACAAAAGCAATTACTGAAATCGCAATCCTTGCATTTACGGCAATCATGCTTTTTTCAGCAATGACACTTTTTTCTAAAGGGATTCTGTCATTTGAAAAGTCCTTACTTGCAACAGTGACCCTTATGAGCTCCTTTGGCCCTGTTGTTGCCTTAAGTAATCTCTCCAATAATCTAGCCCATACCCTAGCAAGTGGAGAACGTGTTCTTTCACTTCTGGAGGAAACACCTGAAGTTGTAGAAAAAACGGATGGAAAAGATATAATTTTTTATGACGCTCAATGCAAAAACCTGACCTTTGGTTACGGCGAAGAAAAAATATTAGAAAATCTCTCTATTGATATCCCAAATGGAAATATCATTGGGATTCATGGAAAAAGTGGCTGTGGAAAGTCCACCCTATTAAAGCTTCTCATGCGGTTTTGGGATAAAAGCACAGGAAGTATTACACTTTCTGATACAGAGATAGAGGAAATCAATACAAAATCCTTGCGTAACAGTGAAAGCTACTGTACACAAGAAACCTATCTTTTTCATGATACCATTGGTAATAATATTCGCCTTGCAAAAGCCGATTCTACACAAGAAGAAATAATTACAGCGGCGAAAAAAGCTGCCCTCCACGACTTTGTGGAAACACTACCAAAAGGCTATGATACCTCCATCGGAGAATTGGGAGACAAGCTTTCTGGGGGGGAAAAACAACGAATTGGTTTGGCAAGAGCCTTTCTCTCAGGTGCGCCGTTTATGCTTTTGGATGAGCCCACAAGTAATCTTGATAGTTTAAATGAAGGAATTATTTTAAAATCCCTTTATGAAGCCAAAAATGTCACAATCCTTTTGGTTTCTCATAGAAAATCAACTTTAGGCATTGCTTCAAAAATTATTTCAGCAGAAAGGGGACGCCTCAGCTAGGAATTGCAGATTTCAAAATACAAAAAAGATTATTATAAAAAGTACCACTTAAAAATTAATCTGACAAAGTGCAGGACTTTATAGAGAGGGTTTGTGCTCAGCTACACAAAGTGGAATAAGCTTTCTGAAGCTTTTTTGAATTTGAAGCTGCTTCCTAGGGTTTTATGAATCATATAAAAATAAATAAAGAAAAAAAATGATCCTTTTCATGATAAAATTATTTTGTGTTAAAAAACACAAAACATCAGTATGTTTATGTGAAGAGTGTGATAAACTTCTTTCTTATGCTTATCAAAAAATTGAACATTGTCCTTTCATGGAAACAAAAACCTTTTGCAGTATTTGCAAAGTTCATTGCTATAATGTTTCCATGCGGGAGAAAATAAAAGTTGTAATGGCTTTTTCCGGCCCCAGGATGCTTCTCTATCATCCTGTTGCCGCCATGAGCCATTTGATTCATTCTAAAATTTTAAGGAGATGATCAAACTGAAATACATATTTATTGGGTTGGGTTTTTTATTTTTCGGCATTGGTGCAGTTGGTGTGGTTGCTCCCCTTCTGCCTACAACTCCATTTTTACTTTTGGCTTCTTTTTGCTTCGCCAAAGGCTCAGAACGTTTCAACAGATGGTTTAAAGCAACTAAAATCTATAAGAATAACTTGGAAAGCTTTGAGAAAAACCGCTCAATGACATTAAAAACAAAACTTTGTATCTTAATTCCTGTATCCTGTATGCTTATATTCGCTTTTCTTATGATGCATAACGCCTATGGTAAAGGATTCATTGTATTTTTGATTTTATTTAAATATTATTATTTTATTTTTAGAATTAAGACCTCTCCCCCAGGAACAATGGAACAAAGTAGGCAATCCAAAAACCCTTCTCTTGATTGAAATATTTAACCTGTATCTTCATTATAATCTTATAATTGACTATTTTTCATTTCTCTTGAAAAATAGGGATGGGACAATCCCATCCCTATTTGTTTTGGTTTCATCCTAATTCTTAATTCCCATAGGGAAAAGTTACCATTTATTTTTTTTTGCGTTTTTTGGATATTATGGTATAATATTCATAGATTTTGCCGATTTTTTTGTTATAAAGTGATTTAAAGGCCTAAACGCCCTTGCAAAATAAAAAAATTAAGGCCTATATCAAGAAAAACAAGTAATCATGAGAGTTTATTTATCTTACCTAATGGTTGATATGTATGGTATTACTATAGTTTTATAAGCAAACGAGATTAATAAAATATCATACAAAAATATTCTTATTTTCATCATAATTATACCGTTTTTTTGTATTTGAGGAATATTTTCCTAAAGTTCAGATAAGAATATGACCAATCCTTCTTTGCAAAAAATTGCTCTGTAGGGCCTATTGAAGGAGTAATCTACTTCCTCCAATATTGATATAGCTCAAAAAAGGTTTGAAATTAAAAACAGAAAGGATGATAGCATGAAGCGGTTTGTCGCACTAATTATGATGCTGCTTATGGCAATGAGTGGCACCATGCCCGTCTTTGGGGCAATCGTGACAAATGCTGATCCATGGGCAAAAGTCTCCATGGAGTTTGCATATAATCAAGGATTGATTACGGAAGAGAACCTTCTGGATGCCAAAAGAGAAATTACAAGACTTGAATTTTGTAAAATTGTGGTGCTTCTATACGAGAACAGCAAAGGAGAAAAATTGGTTCCGAAAAGCCAAAGTCCCTTTACGGACTGTAATAATCCATCAGTTATCGCAGCTTATGAAGCTGGAATCATTAGCGGAACAGAACCAACAAAGTTTAAGCCTAATGATAACTTAACGCGTGAACAACTGGCTATACTGCTTAATCGAATTTTAAAACTCTGGGGTTTCGCCTTAGACCCAGGAACAGAAAAATATGCTTTCTCTGATATTTCTAATTTAGAGAAGCCTTCTATTGAAGTCATTGGCAAAATCAAGAATGCAGGCATCTTGGTTGGAGATGACGACGGTAAATTTTATCCTATGAGAGGCTTAACCTTTCAGGAAGCAGTCATTGGTTTGGTAAAAATATGCCATTATGCAGAAAAGAAAGCCACGCCCGCAGATGTCAAAAATGAAACAACTAATGAAAACAAACAGCCTTCGAAAGAAGTTGTAGAAACCATACCGGAAAAAACCAATTCCTCCTCAGAAGTCGTACAAAAAAACTTAAATATTTACGAAACAGTCTATATTAAAGACAAAGCTGTTTTTCTGGGCGAGACCACAAAACAATTGAAAGAAAGTTGGGGAGAACCCAGTAGAATTGATACAACCGTTTATGCTCTAAAAAGATATATCTATCTAAATGACTATGAAAATTATTTTTTCGTGACATTAATGGATGATAAGGTAGTAGAGATTTTTGTTCCTACAAAATATTTTTCTTATCTTGGCACCAATGGTGAAGGTACTTCTGCAAACATAAAACAGCTAAATTATATCAGTCTGGTTGAGCATAGCGGCATCGTAGAAACAGATACAACCTATGCCAGCATCCCTCTGGATTATGAGGGAACCATTCGAGGTATTTTGTTGCAAGAAAGATCATTTACTTTGGGCAACAATGAGAAAAGTGGCTTGACGATTTCAGAGCGGGAAACCTTAGAAACTCAGTTACTAGATTTAATTCAGGTAAAGCGAAAGGAGCAAGGTCTGCCACTTTTGACAAACGTTCCGAAACTTTCAAGTGTTGCATTGGCACATAGCAAGGATATGGTAGATAATAATTATCTTGACTATACAGGAACCGATGGTAGCACTCCATTCACAAGAATTTTAAATGAAAAAATCGCTTTTACTAGTGCATCCGAAGTCATTGCCAAGCACAGAGGTGACATTACCAATATCTATCACCAATGGATTAGAACAGCTGCGCAATTTCAAAGCTTGCTTGACCCTACTATGGATTCTGTAGGTGTTGGTGTTAGTCAAAAAGGAAAAGACCTTTATGTTACAGTGGATTTTTGTGGTGGATACAAAGATAAATAAGAAATCTTAAATACTACTAAGTAGGCAGGATATGACCCCTCGCCTACTTTTTTTATGTAAGTAAGTATACCGCTTTAAATATACTTGCATAAAATTTTCAAACAATCAAATCCGTGAATGGTTCATATTCTATAAATAACCTCTCTTTAATTATCTGTAATTCATTTGCCCTGATGTAAAATTTCATTATCCCATTAATAAATCTAATTATTTAGAAAATCATTTGCATATTAAATAGACAAGAACAACAAGTTTTTGGTAAAATTAATCTACAAGCCCAAATCATACCAAATAACTATTTATTTGTCCAAGAATTAAAGCCGTTGACCAGAACCCTCCGGCATAGCTAATATGTTTTTCAAAACTATGAGAAACTCTCAATTTTATGACTTGTGAGATGCTTTCATTCAAAAATAATATATAAAAATAATACTATTTAAAGTAAAAAGGTTCTACAAAAATCATCTAGTGCTTGGAAGGGAGTTAGATCACCATGAATGAAAGTAACAATACAAAGGAAAAAAAATTTCCTAAAAAAATTGCAACAGGAATTTATCTATCCCTCTATTTTAGTTCTTTTCTATTAATGTCTTATGTTTTATATCAGGAGACTATATTCATAGGAAAAACGCAAATAAACACAGTGGTACTCAATGGAGTCCTTGTCCAAATTCAATTTTTGGCAATGATTGGATTCATTACCTGTGAGGCTACAAGAAAAAGATTTCTCATAGCTTATTTGGGAAATATGCTTCTTTTTATCTTAACTGCTTTTTCTGCCTTCATAAATCACCAAGAAGATGGAATATTAGGCTTTACTGTTGCCATAATCATTCATTGCATTCTGTGGATGATGGAAAAATACGCAAAAAGTGTGAAACAACTAAGCATCTCCGAATTAAAACTTCATCTAAAAAAAGAAGAAAATGAACAGCTTCGTTTGTACTCCAGCGTAATTGAACAGTCTCCCCTATCTATTGTAATAACAGATGAACAAGGCAACATTAAATATGTAAACCCCTATTTTACAGAAGTAACAGGATATACTTTAGATGAAGTAATTGGAAAGCATACCCGTATTTTGAAATCAAATAAGAATCAGCCTGATACATATAAAACCCTGTGGAAAAATATAACTCGAGGCGAAAAATGGATTGGAGAATTCACAAATATTGATAAAAACGGAAATGAGTTCTATGAACGCGCAGTAATCTCCCCTATTATCGGTGAGAATGGCGAAACTTCCTACTATGTGAGTATCAAAGAAAATATCACTGAAGCTCTGCTTTTAAAAAATACCCTTGATGATCAAAGCCGCTTCATCAGCCAGTTGATTGATGTAATTCCAAGTTCTATATTTTATGTTGACAAAGATGATATTTTCCTTGGGGCAAATTCAGAATTTACAAGGGTATATCAAACGGATACCAATCTACATCATGGATTAAATCTCAAAGATACCCCTTGGATGGATGTACCTAAATACCAAAGATTTACTGAGATGCGTCAGGAGTCAGTAAAAACTGGAAAACCTACAATTCGTCAAATTGTCTCAAACATAAGTGGAAAAGATACAGCGCTGTTATATTGTGTTAATGCCTATTATACTTCCAATGGAGACATTGGTGGCTATATTGGCATTCTGACTGATATTTCAGAGCTGAAAGAAAAGGAAATGGAACTACAGAATGCATTCATTCGAGCCAATGCCGCTACAGAAGCAAAGTCTATGTTTCTAGCAAACATGAGCCATGAAATCAGAACCCCAATGAATGCGGTAATAGGAATGTCTTATTTGGCATTACAAACCCAATTAACAGATAAACAAAGAGATTATCTCTCCAAGATAAACAATGCAGCCACTTCCCTCCTTCGTATCGTCAATGATATTTTGGATTTTTCAAAGATAGAGGCTGGAAAGTTAAAAATGGAGCATCTGGAGTTTAATTTAGATGAAGTGCTCTCAAAATCCATTGAACTTTTGATACCCAAGGCCAGGGAGAAAAATTTAGAAGTCATTTATCATCTTCCTTGTGATATACCAGTACAAATTATTGGCGATCCCTTACGCCTCGGGCAAATCATTACGAATCTGATGAGCAACGCTGTTAAGTTTACTCATGCCGGCGAAATCCGCATTGATGTAACACAAGAAGCGCAAAAAGAAAAGAAAGTTTGTTTAAAGTTTCGTGTATCTGATACCGGTATTGGGATATCCAAAGAAAATCAGGAAAAATTATTTGAGGCATTCACGCAATCTGATAACACAATCACAAGACAATATGGCGGAACTGGGCTTGGTCTTACAATTAGTAAGACTTTGGCGGAAACGGAAAGCTGTGGCTGGAAAGTGAAGAAAATGTAGGAAGCACATTTTCTTTTACAGCTTGGTTCGATATTAGCAAAACCACTGCCTCAAAAAAATATATCACTCTTCAAGATATCAAAAAAATTAAAACACTAGTCGTAGATGATAACCCTATGGCAGGAGAAATCATGAAAGAGTACATGGAAAATCTGGGTGCCATAGTGGAATTAGCTGCATCTGGTAGTCAGGCAATCGAATTAATACAAAAAAATGGCTCTGAATCACCATATCAACTACTTTTAATCGATTGGAATATGCCGGAATTGGACGGTATGGAGACGGTAAAATGCATAAATGCATTGTCTGAAATTAAAATGAAGCCCTTGGTAATACTGGTTACTGCTTATGATTTGGAGGAAATGAAGAAGTCCGCACAAGGTTTAGGCATAGCTGCTTTTTTAACCAAACCCATTTCCCAATCGAGTTTGTATGATACAATTGTAAATATCTTTGCCAAAGATCTCTCCATATCCCAGAAAGAAGTACCCCAATATGAAACAATTTCATCTTTACATGGTGTTCGTATTCTTTTAGCGGAAGATAACGAGGTAAATCAGCAAATTGCTTGCGAGCTTTTGCAGAATCAAGGTTGCAAAGTAGCGATCTCAAATAACGGATACCAAGCAGTGCAACGTTTTAAAAATGAAACAGACACCTATGACTTAATCTTCATGGATATTCAAATGCCTGAAATGGATGGATTTGAAGCCACAAAACAAATACGAGAAATAGACGCCCAAATTCCTATCATTGCAATGACTGCCAGAAATATGTATGAGGAAAAGGAGAAATGCTATCAAGCAGGTATGAATGATCATATTGCCAAACCCATTGATCCGGAACTGCTGATGGAAATGGTTGCGAAATGGGCAAAGACAAGCAATACTTCAAATTTGCAAGACTATCCAAAAATCCACACTGATAAATCAGAAGAAAACACAGAAAATTCTTGTGATGCTATTTATGGAGTAGATACTGAAATGGGAATATACCGTCTTTCAGGCAATAAGGATCTATATGATAAACTTCTTTATAGTTTTGCAACAGAACAGATAGAAATTGTAGAAAAAATAAAAAACAATTTAGAAGATTATGTATTGCTACAAAACCAAGCCCATCAGCTAAAAGGAGTTTCTGGTAATATTGGTGCCACAAAGGTATATCAACTTTCTAGTGAGCTTGAAAGAATGGCTGAATTGCATTGTCCTCTTAATGATTTGAAAGTAGCAGCAGAAGCAGTGGCTAATGAATTTCAAAAAGTTTCTGCGGAAATTGTGTTGGCGGCTACAAAAAAAGAGCAAGTAATTTCTACAGAAGAGATATATAGCGAAAACACAGATGAAATCATTCTTAAGTTAGCAGGAATGCTGGAAAAAGGAGATGTAGAAAGCATAGCATATTTTAACAAAATAAATCCTGCCCTAAGAAATATATTAGGCGAAGATTTATTTCAAACAATAGATGCCTATATCGCAAGATATGAATTTGATGAAGCTGAGGTTGTACTTCGGAAATGGAGGGGGACAAATGAATACTAGAGATAGTGATACAAAATATACCGTTATGGTTGTTGATGACATACCGGATAATATCACTTTATTCTCGGAATTATTAAAGGACCAATATCATGTGAGAATTGCTTTAAATGGAGATCGGGCATTAAAGCTGATTACAGAAGAGCCGCCGGATATTATATTACTGGACGTTATGATGCCGATTATGGATGGCTATGAAACATGTCGTAGGTTAAAAGAGAATGAGGCCTTGAAAGACATTCCTGTAATTTTTCTTACTGCTAAAAGTGAGCCTGAAGATGAGAATATAGGCTTAAATCTTGGTGCGGTTGATTACATAACAAAGCCAGTTAATCCCCAAATTTTTTCATCTAGAATTAGGGCCCATTTATCAGCTAAACTGGCGAATGATATTCTAAAAAATAGGAATCAATATCTTGAAGATGAAGTCAAACGAAGAACAAAAGAAGTAACAGCTTTACAGGAAATAACCATCATGGCCATGTCTAGCCTTGCAGAAATTCGGGATAATGAAACAGGAAATCATCTGCAAAGGACAAAATTATATGCCCAGAAATTATGCCTCTATTTGGCGAAAAAATCAAAATATTCACACCTTTTGGATGAGAAAACAATAGAACAACTCGTGAATGCCGTTCCTTTACATGATATTGGAAAGGTTGGCATTCCTGATGCAATTCTACTAAAACCTGGAAAACTAACCTTGGAAGAATTTGAGATTATGAAAACACACACATTATTAGGAAAGGAAGCCATAGAAAAGGCGGAGAAATTGGTGGACTGTCCCGATGATTTTCTACAAATTCCAAAAGAAATAGCATATAGTCATCATGAAAAATGGGATGGTAGTGGATATCCTAATGGTCTTTCAGGTGAAAATATCCCTTTATCAGCCAGAATTGTGGCTTTAGTAGATGTGTATGATGCCTTGACTAGCAAAAGGGTTTATAAGCCAGCTTTTTCCCATGAAGAAGCCATCAAAATTATTTGCCGTGACTCAGGAACGCATTTTGATGATGAGCTTGTGAAAGCATTTCTAATTCTTGCTGATGATTTTAAGGCTATCAGCGATAAATACAAAGATGATTAATCCTAATTGCTTTTGCCGCAAGAAAGCAAAAAAATTCAACTTAGCCACCTGCTATGCAGGTGGTTTTCCTAGACTAAAATAAAAAATCCCCCTGTCTTTTCTACAAAGCAGGGGGTAATATTTTATATCTATCTTGAAACCAGAAATCAGGATTTCATTTCTTTCAAGCCCATTAAGCCTTCTGCAAATAAAGCAGCGTCCATCAATTTGATTTGGCCGTTTGCATCTCTGTCAATAATAGGTTCAAATTCCATAACATCAAGAATTTGTGTCTGTAAATCAATTCCAGGTGCAATTTCAGATAAATGCATACCATCTTCCTTCAAAAGGAACACACATCTTTCTGTAATATAAGTTACTTGTTGCTTATTCGCAAGTGCAACGTCACCGTTAAATGTAATCTGCTCAACAGACTTCAAGAACTTTTTCTGCTTGCCTTCTTGAACAATAACAACCTTGCCATCTTCGATTTTAACTTTCAAACCACCTGCTGTGAATGTACCACAGAAGAATACCTTAGGAGTATTCTGTGTAATATTGATGAAACCACCACAACCAGCGATACGAGGGCCAAATCTGGATACGTTGATATTGCCTTTTTCATCACATTCAGCTAAGCCTAAATAGCAAAGGTCTAAACCGCCGCCATCATAGTAATCAAATTGATAACCTTGATCAATCAATGCATCTGCATTATAAGAAGCACCAAAGCGAACGCCACCAGCTGGAACGCCACCAATAGCACCACTTTCAGCTGTCAAAGTCATAAAGTCAACGATACCTTCTTCATCAGCAACACTGGCTACAAATTCAGGAGCACCAACGCCTAAATTTACAGCAACGTCTTTTTCTAATTCAATGGCACCACGACGACCAATTACTTTTTTTGCACTTAAAGGAAGTGGCTCGCCAACAACCTCTGGTCTTCTATGCTCGCCTGATAATGCAGGATCATATTCACAATCTAAAGATTGCTGATGATCTTCTGGGTCAGCAACAACAACATAGTCAACATAAATTCCAGGAACTTTTACATGACGAGGATCAAGCGTACCCGCTTTTACTACTCTTTCAACTTGAACTACAACGATACCACCACTATTTTTAACAGCCTGGCATACGGAAGTTCCTTCCAGAGGAGCAACCTCTTTTTCAAATGTAATATTACCACTTTCATCCGCGTAAGTACCACGAATAAGCGCTACATGAATGGGAAAAGCAGGGTAGAACAAATATTCCTGACCCTTAATCTCTACCAATTCAACAATATCTTCTTTGGTAATATCATTTACTTTACCGCCACCATTTCTAGGGTCAATAAATGTACCGATACCAACCTTTGTAAATACACCTGGCTTATGAGCCGCGATATCACGGAACAGATGGCATACATTATAAGCCTCCATTTTATTTTCCATCGCCATTTTGCCCAAAGCAGGAACAGTAGCCCAGTGACCAGCGATGTAACGTTTTAAAAGGCCTTCATGAGCAAAGTGCTCAGCACCTCTTCCGTCTCTGTTACCTTGAGAACCACAATAAACATATGTGATGTTTTTTGGTTCGCCTGTTTCTAAAAATCTTTTTTCCACAGCTCTATCAAGAGCCTCAGGGATTGCATTTCCAACGAAACCGCTTGTTGTAACTGTATCACCGTCTTTAATGAGTTTTGCTGCCTCGTCTGCGGTAATAATGGGAACCTTTCTCATTTTCGAAAATCCTCCTAAAACTTAATCGATTTTTGCTTATTTGCTTATTACAATACACTGGAGCAGTCACCCACCCCAGTGTACAGTTTTGTAGCAAACGATTGTTCAAATTACAGCATTTCTACGAAAGACTGCAGTCTTGTCTTAATCTGTTCGAAGGAAGAAACTTCCTGATCAACTTCGATCATCAGACTCTTAATGCCTTTTTCTTCAAATTCTCTGTACATTACAGGGTAATCCCATTCTTCAGGATCACAGAATTTCATCATTGCAACAACAATAGCATCTGCGCCAGTCTGAATTGTTTTGTTAATCAGCATTCTGCCGCGGCCTTTCTTTGTATCAGTCGCAAGAGAGCAACCGTACATTTGCTGCCAAGCTTTTGCCATTCTGTAAAGAGGGCCACCTTCTCCATCCAGAACGTCAACACGAATCTGTCTGGATTCCTGAGCCAAATCGTCATCAACGATAGCAATTTTGAATTCATTGAAGATATCAAGCAATTCGTTAGGCTCAAGTAAGATACCTGTAACAACAACTTTCTTGCCATCCCAAGGCTGAACAGGCATAGCCTTAATTTCAGCGATAAGTTCTTTAACAAGTGCTGTGTGTTTTTCTTTCAACATGAACTGTCTTGCTTTGAAAACAGCATGACGGTTAACTGCATCAATTACCTGAGGGTAATCAGCTGCAACTTTTACAAATTCACGCATAACTGCTCTATTTTCATTGTAAATTGCAATAGAATTTTCCAAAGCAGCATTTGATATTTTCACGCCCAAAATTGATTCAAGCTGTGTTTTTACCAATTCATATTCTGTTACTAAGAACTGATTTGCAGCTTCCAATCCTCTGTTCTGAGGATGTGTAAATACAACTACAGGGGATGTGCCTTTCCATTTCTGGCTTAAGCACTTTAATGTATCACAAGGTACAGAGAAAATTACAGCAGAAAGGTCATCATAAGCGCCTTCACACTGCAGTTCCATAACCTGCTGCATAATTGAACAAGCAAATGCAGGAAGATATGTACGTGCCTTGGAAATTGTTTTACCTTGTGCACCCCAAATACCCATAGGTAAATAGCCAGCTGCGTGCACCATCTCTTCAGGAGCGTAAATAGGCATAATACCTACTGCACCCTTACCTGTTTCCGCCTTATAGTCATCCATTGCTTTTTTAGGATTTGCGGCAACGTCTTTTAATTGGGATAAAATAGCTTCTACTCTACTCATCGTTTTCTCCTCCTTATTATTCTGCTGCAGCCATGTTGGCTTCCATCATTTCAACCAGTGCCTGAACACGTGTATCAAACTGTGCGGGAGAGAATACGCGAGGGTCTGTCTGGTCACCATCGATGCTTACATAAGGCAAACCATTCTTTTCTTTGATAATTTCAGCTGTTTCAACGTTAAGGAAGCTCATCAGCTTACAGCTTCTGTTCAAGTGGTAAACTGTACCATCCACCTGGCCTTTTTCCATAATACCCAACAGAACATCAACTTTGTTCTGTAAGCATGTGTTAATATAAATTCTTGTATAAGCTTCGGCCATAGAGTGCATAGATTCATCATTTGCATCATAGTGCAAATCCCAAAGTGCAGGGTAAGCTGTACCTGTCATGATAGAATTGAGGTTCTTCATGGACTTGAATGTGTGACCCAAGTGAGGCCATACAGCAATACCTTCCCATTGGAAACGAGTTTTTTCAGCTCCCTTGAATGCGTAGATACCAGCCTTCAAGTTTTCTTCTAATTCGTCTGCAAATGCCTTGAATGTAATTTCAGAATAATCCAAAGAACGGCAAGCAACGATCAAAGCCATATAGTTAAACAAATCGAAGCCATTCAAAGGTGATGGTTTATATTTAGACATTTCAGCAATTCTGTTCCATTGATATACAGAACGCTGTGTCTGGTCTTTAACTTCTTTAAACTTCTTCCAGTCAAAAGGTTTACCACAGATTACTTCCAGTTGAGAAATTGCATTTCTGAACTGATCTGCAATATAAGCCTTTGCATATTCAGGAATAGGCATTGTGTGGTTGAAAGGAACGTCGATAACGATGCAAGGAATGTCTAATTCTGCTGCAAGGTTTTCATACCATTTCAACAATGTATTACAAATGTTATTACATGTGATTACCAAGTCTGGCAGAGGAACGTCTGCTGCAGGAGAGTTGACCAAAACCTCAGGTTTTACACCTGTAATTGCAGTTTCCTTCAGGCATTCCATGTAGCCCATGTTTACTCTACCATAAGAACAGCAGTCAACATTGTAGCCTTTTCTATCAGCAACTTCCAACATGTCCATTGCGCCTTTTCTTGCGCCAATACCTGCTGCATGGGTTTCAGGATAAACCATTGCGATACCCATTGTTACGCAGAATTCAGGGGGAGCTACGGAAGCAGACCAGCAAACAAGATCGCCTCTTGCTTTTGCTTCTCTTGCATCTTGATCAGCCTTTCCCTGAAAGTAGGCTAACAACTGTTTTGCTTTCATGCCTTGTGTTAAACTCATTCTAATCCCTCTTTCTTATTTTTTTTGTGCCGCTTCATATGCGTACAATGCCGCACCCAGCGCGCCTGTCGTTTGTGGATTTGGTGCCACAATTACGTCTGTTTTCAATACACCAGCCACCGCTCTAACTACGCCTGCGTTTTTTGCAACACCGCCTGTCATTACGACGTCTTTTTCCAAGCCGCCTCTGTAAGCCAAGCCGCAAGCTCTGCTGGCAACTGAAAGGTGAACACCTTTAATGATGTTATTTCTACTTACGCCATTGGATAACTGAGAGATAACCTCAGATTCTGCAAATACTGTACATGTGCTGCTGATCGGTGCAGTATCTGTAGCTTGTTCATCCAATTCGGCCATTTCATCCAGGGTAGTTTCCAATACTCTTGCCATTACTTCCAGGAAACGCCCTGTACCTGCCGCACATTTATCATTCATAAAAAACTGCTTGATACCACCCTTGTCATCCAGACGGATTGCTTTCGCATCCTGCCCGCCAATGTCAATGATGGTGCGTGCAGTGGGTACCAAAAAATAAATTCCTTTGGCATGACAGCTAATTTCACTGATTTGTTTATCTGCATCAGGATAATTAAATCTACCATAGCCCGTTGCGACTGTATAAGAAATATCCTCTTTCTTCAGTCCGCTTACCTCAAAGGCCTTGTCGAGGGCCCTCTGAGGACCAGAAGATCCTGTTCCTACCTGAACAACCTCCGCAGCCACAATGTCTTTACCGTCCTTCAAAATTAATGCTTTTGATGAAGCGGAGCCAACATCTATACCTAATGTGTACATTCTCTTTTGTCCTCCTCCATATTTATCTCATACGAATAAAACACGCGTTAATTTCGATTTTTCCAGCTATCTATAAGCCTCAATATGGTTAATAAAAAAACTCTATCCCACAATGACAACAGAAAAAACCTATATCCAATATTATTGTAGAATATAAGCTAATTTATTTATACTGCAACTAGAAAATCTTGTTGCATGAACCCTCCTGTTATCGTCTTGATTATAACACTATTCATTTTTTATTGCAACCTAAATTGTTAAAAAATTATTATTATTTGAAAAATTTTGGACATTTTCAATACAAAAAATTTTTTCACAAATGAAGCTCTTTCATTTTTACAAAATATGAGAGAGAAAAACGGACTTTTTTGTCAATAAAAACTTATTTTTAACCAAAATCATTTCTTTTTTAGCTATTTTGACTTTGTTAATAAAAATTTACTGCTAGATATTAGCATATTAAATTTCCATATTGGAATTAAAATCAACGATAAATACTTGCTGTTTTTCGTGATAGTGTTCTTTCCATCCGTTTTTTTGTTAAAAATTATGCAAAAATGCCGTTGGAGCTTTGCATAAAATGTGTTGATATTTAACGGTTTTAATCAAAAATATACATAAACCGAGCGGTCTTTCTTTAGGAAAAACCACTTTGTCTGAGAAACGACTTAAATATATGGATTTTGTTTCTTTTTCAATACAAAATTTCATTTCAGTTTCTATTTGTGTAGGAAAAGTCACCATATCAACTTACTTTTTGAGTGTTAATTATGGTATAAATCCCAATAAACTGAGAATTTATTCATTCTCTAGTTGATTCAGAGCCTCTTTTATCACCTTCCCTGCAATCGGTGTCGCACTGCCATATGCTTTAGAATTCTCTATTACTACCGCCACCGCTACCTTCGGATCTTCCGCTGGCGCAAAGCCAACGAACCATGAATGATCTTTTCCAGTGGCATTCTCGGCTGTACCAGTTTTTCCCGCTACAGTGATGCCTTTCACAGATGCGGCAGTCCCCGTGCCCTTTTCCACAACCGAAACCATCATATCACGTAGAACTGTGGCTTCTTCTGCCGTACAAATTTCTGCCAGTTTTTTTGGAACCGTCTGCTTTCCTGCCTTACCATTGCTGTATTGAATATGGTCTATTATATAAGGCTGCATCATAATACCTTCGTTTGCAATGGCTGATGCCAGCATCGCCATATACAATGGCGTTACCGCCGTTTTACCTTGGCCAATTGCTGTTTCAACCAGTTCACTTTCCGAAGAACTTGCATTCAATCCAACTTTATTTTGGCTATAGGCCAAGTCGAAAGAAGAAGGCGTTTCCATACCCACCCGCTCCATAACACCTTTTAGTTTGGATGGCCCGATCTCTGTGGCCAATTGTGCAAAATAGCAGTTGCAAGAAACTGTCAACGCCTGTTTCAAATCTACAGTTCCATGGGCCTTATTGTTATAACAATGAATCACCTTATTTTCAAATTCAGCTTCTCCAGTGCATTCATAGGTTCTTGTTTGCCAGTCCTTTTTATTTTCCATTATTGCAAGAGAACTCACAAGTTTAAACGTAGATCCAGGGGGATATAAGCCTTGCGTTGCTCTATTTACCAAAGGACTGTTCTCATTATCCTTTAGGTTATCCCAATTAGCAGCAACAGTATTCGGATCAAAATCCGGATATGCCTGTAATGCCAGTATTCGCCCTGTTGATGGTTCCATCACCACCACAGCCCCCTTGGCATTACCCAAAAGATTACCGGCAGTTGTTTGTATATCCATGTCAACTGTTACTACAACACTGTTTCCCACCAATTCCTTTCCTGTGGAAACGGATAGTACCCTTTGTAAAAATTCGTTATGCAAAGTCATCATCTGAAAATTTTCGGCAGCCTCAACTCCTGTTTTCCCAACGCTGCTATATCCTGTAATATGGGCTGCCATACGAGAACGGAGATACTTTCTCTCATAAGTTCCATCTTTTTGCAATACGCTAGTGGCCAAAATGTCTCCATCTCGATCTATGATATCACCACGACGAATGCTGTTATCCACATAACGCAAACGCGCATTATAGGAATTAGCAGAAATCCCGTCTCGATCCATTAAAACCAGTTTCCCCATGTATCCTAACAAGAGAAAAAAACAAAGAACCAGAAGCCAAAAAATTCGCCTGATGCTTCTTTTCATATTATTCATAGCCTTCGTCTCCTTCAACTTCGAAAATGGGAGGAGCTTCCTCGTCTACACCATGCTGTTCGCAATAAACACAAACCCACTGCAAAAGCCCTATCATCATAAGGCTGACCAAAACAGAGGTACCACCATAGCTAACAAAAGGTAGGGTTACCCCCGTTAAAGGGATGAGCTTGATTACACCGCCAATAATGATAAATGCTTGGAAACAAAGCATTGTTGTAACTCCGATGGCTAAAATACTATAGTATCTTCGTTTGGAATCCAAGGCAATGCGCACTCCCCGATATAACAACATAATAAAGATACAAATTACCCCTGCGCCAAACAGTCCACCGAATTCTTCACAAATTGCAGCAAAAATGAAATCGCTTTCCACAACGGGAATACTTTTTGGCATTCCCTTGGTCAAACCGCTGCCAAACAACCCCCATGTAGTAATCGCAAATAAAGAGTTTACAATTTGATAGCCACCCTTGTCAATATCTGCCCAAGGGTTTTGCCAAGCAGCAACACGTACCCGAACGTGAGAGAAAATTTTGTAGGCCAACGTAGCAGCACCGCATGCTGCCCCCATTCCAAGCAAAAATAAAAATTCATTTGCAGTGGCAATATACAGCATAACCATATAAGTCATAAAGAAGATTAATGCACTACCTAAGTCCTTTTGCAAAACCAAAAGCATAACCACTCCTGCACTTAGTACACCAGTAATGATAAATTCTTTCCACTCTATCCTTTTACGAAATACACTGGCAAGGTAAAATATAAATAAAAACTTGACTAACTCTGATGGTTGAAAGGTGATTCCGCTTATCTTCAGCCAGTTTGTGGAACCGTGGCGTTCTACCCCAAAAATTTTAGTGCATAGTAATAAGCCAAAGCAAAAAATAATATACGCCCACTCAAAAACCTCAAATCGTGGAATCAAGCGGAAAAAGAATGGAAGCATTAACATACCTACCAGTCCTATGACCATCCACATCAATTGCTTATATGCTAAGCTTGGATCGATCCTTTGTAGCATAATTAAACTTAAGTCCATCAAAAACAAGGTACCCGTCCAAATCAGAGGACAGCCTTCATAATAAAATCGATCTAAAAAATGTATTGATGCCAGCAAAAAAACACATCCTGCCGCTCCAAACACTACCGTCTTCCAATCGTATATCCCTGAATCCCGATTAAAAGCCAAAATCAAAAATGCAGTAATGTGCATCAAAATAATAAGGCGTCGTTGGATAGAAACCGCATGATAAGGGCTGCCCAGAAAGCCGCCCTGCTCATACGCAATATAA
>NZ_DALYUL010000003.1:159926-186133 GCF_031981185.1 Anaerotignum sp.
ATAAACAATGCCTTGCCATAAAAAGAATCCGATATAAAAGATAAACAGATATCTGCTCAACATGATCAACAGATCAAACATATCCTCACTCCACTCCGCGGAAGAAATGTCCTTTCGTGTTCCCTTTTTCCTTCATTTCCTCCAAAAGGCTTCTTGTTTCCGAACTAATTTTATGAGGGTCTTGGGTCATTTCAGCATAAGCCTTGGTTATTCTTGCTGCACGCCCAATCCCTTCCTTTGTAAATTCCAAGCGCACACTTCCTGTTACACTTTCTAAAATCTCATCATAAAATTTCAGTGTAAATAAAGGCTTACTGTTTAATACCGTACAAACACAACGCTCACAATCTGTCATTAAAGGGAACTTTAAACCCTTTCTATCCTTTAAGAAATACAGTTCAGTATTATTCTTTTCAGAACAATAAAAATGTCCCTCTTTCCCGCCAGCATAGTTGCCGATGGGACATTGTTGCGTTTTCATAAGGGGAAGATATCCATAAACCACCATTTCGCAGTCTTTATCACCCATGGTATTGATTTCCTTTAGATTCGCTTCCACTGACAAACATACGCTGTCGGCGCCCTGTTGTTTCCAAAAAGCGACGCCTTCTTCATTCATTACGTTTAACGTGTAATCAACCGCAATATTCTTCCCACTGTCCTTCACTAATCCAAACTGACCGGCAGAACGGACCAAAAAACCATCAATCTCCGTTTTTTTCAAGCGCACCGTCATAGCATCTTCAATATCCTTGCGCCATTGCCTGCTGATTTTTGGCAATGCGGCATAGAGGCTGACACCAAAGCTTTTGCAAAGTTTTAATGCTTGAGGTAAAATCCTCTCCATCTCCGCAGAAGCTTCAAAATAAATTACCTTAAGCCCCTTTGTACCTACAATCGCCTCCAACTGAGAAAATTCCGTAACCAAAGCATGAAGTTTTTTCTCAAGTAAATTAGGTTTTTTCTCTTTATCTTCAGTTAAGCTCTTTTGAACCTCTTGTCGCTTTGATTTTTTTAGAATGGCATCTTCTAAAGCTTCAATAGCATTTCTTCTCAATTGATTTAATGCGCCGACACTCACATATATATCCGCATCCCCATCAATCTCCAGTGCCTCCAGTACAAAAGAGGTCGCCCCCATTTTTTCTACTTGCTGTTTCAGCTTTTCCAATGAAGTAGGCTGATTTGCGGCTGCTTCCACAATATCACCCGTAACATAAATATTACTTCCACTCATGTCCCAAAGTTGTAAGGCCAATGGCTGCCCTTTTTTGGCTTTCAACAATCCCGAAATCGGTTTTTTGCGGCTGTCCTTCTCCCAAGTTTTCCGAAGAGTATCATTTAATGACTTTCCGTACGTACGATAAACCACATCGTTTTTTTGTATATCCCCTTCTATAGCTAAAGAAATCACTTCTCCAGCCTTCGAGACTTTAGAAATATTGGTGCCCACATGAGGCTCCTTCGCCGTCCAAATCTCAATTCCATCCCCTGGTACCAGGGGTTCTCTTGTACGAATAGTAACCCGGTTATGCTTGGGAATATAGCTATCCACAATGCCCACTTTTAATCCCCAGGTTTTAGGTCTTTCAATGCTCATCATATCTTTGCTACCGGCAGATGTATAATAACTTTCAGTGAAACCTCCCCGGTTAAATAACTGGGTCAGAGCTTTTATATCTTCAGGAGAAACCTGATAATGGTCAGGGTCATTAAAATACAAATCGATATATTTACGGTAAATGCCAGTAACACCCGCTACATATTCAGGATTTTTCATACGTCCTTCAATTTTCAATGAAGCTATCCCAGCCTCTATCAATTGCGGTAAAATCGTTACTGTCTGAATATCCTTAGGAGAAAGTAGGTATCCTTCTTGCAACTTGTCTGCACCCTTATAAAGGGTATATGGTAAACGACAGGTTTGCGCACACCGTCCACGGTTACCGCTTCTTCCTCCCAAAATACTACTCATCAAGCATTGGCCGGAATAACAAACACATAGCGCTCCATGAATAAATGTTTCAATTTCTGCCTCTGTTTGTTGTGTGATTTCACTAATTTCTTTCAAAGAAAGCTCACGGCTTAATACAATTTTAGAAAATCCTAAGCTCTCCCAGTAACGAACATCTTCTAAAGAATTCGCTGTCATTTGTGTGCTGGCATGCAACGGTAAATCCGGGTAGTTTTCTCGTATTAATTTTGCCGCTCCGCTATCTTGTATAATTAAAGCATCAACGCCCATCTTGTATAGTTTCCCAACAAAACCAAGCAATTCTTTTAGTTCTTCTTCCTTATATAATGTATTTATCGTTACATATACCTTTACACCTCTTAAGTGACAATAATCACAGGCTTCTTCCAATTCCTCTAATGAGAAATTCCCTGCAAACTGTCTGGCACTAAAGAGCTTACCTCCTAAATAAACGGCGTCACAGCCATTGTTTACTGCCGCCTTCAAACTCTCCATAGAGCCTGCTGGAGCCAATAATTCAGGCTTATTCCTTGCAGACATTTTCATTCTCCTCTCTAAAAAAGCAATCCATTATGTTTTATTTAATCATTATGTTTTTATAAATGAACGCTTCACTATCTCAAATATCAAGTTTATTATTACCAAAAAAGCAAATCACCTTTCGTTTTATAATAACGAAAGGCCTGATGCTCTTATATTTATTATTCTTAAAAATAATGTCTTCACTCAAAACTTTTTTCTAGGATACGTTATAATAACCTTATTTCCTACGACGTTTCCCTCTTTTTGCTTTTTGTGTCATTATCCGTTCTGCTTGTCCGCCCTTTAATCCCATGGGATAATAATGGGGTTTCTCTTCCGGCTGTAACAAAGGCACCGCTTTAGGTTCTTCCCTCGTTTCATTTTTTGCTTCCTTTTTGTCTTCTATTTCCTCTTCCTTTTTAGTATCAAGCTTTTCTTCAAAATCCATTTCAAATACTTCTCCAAACTCTTCAAGAGAAGGATTTTTTATTACTTCAATCTCTTTCTCCGCTTGTTTAAAATTCTCTTTTAATTCTCCAATTTCCAGCCTTGCTTGGTCCAACTGAAAAACCAGCTCTTCAAGTCTGGTGCTCAAACCCAAATTACGCCCTTCAAGCTCTGCTACTTTTTCTTTTTCTTTAAAATACTCATCTGCAACATTTAAAGCCGCCAACACATAAGCAAGACTAGTATCCATCTTCACTGCTGCTGCATTTTTACGAATCTCAACTAATTTATCGTCAATGTATGTGGCAACTGCCTGCATATGTATTTCCGTCTCTTCCCCCACAAGCGTAAAGGACTTTCCATCTACAAAAATTTTTATTCTGTTTTTCAAAAAACTGCACTCCTCTCCCTTGCCCTTTACAAAATATGTAAAATCAATCTACACTTGAAAAAGTTTCTATTAAACCCCACAAAGACTTCTTTCAAGCGTGCTCGTTATTATTTGCAAGATTTATATGCAAATTCTTTCTTGCATTTTTATAAAATTCTATTTATATCTATACATTTTTATAAATATCTTAAAAATTAAATTCATTTGCAAATTTCTATGCTATGGGCTTACCTGAGGCACCCTTCTCTCCTTTTAATATCTGCGTCTTGCCCATTAGATTTACTTTTATGAAACATATATTTTTATAATTATATCATATCTGCCATCAGTACGGAATGCTTTTTTACAATAAAAAAACCTTTTGGCAGGGTTTCCCCTGCCAAAAGGCCGTCAATATTTAGGATCAAATAGTGTTATTTGTAATTTTTCGCAAATTCGAAACCAATTTCAAATGCCTTCTTGTTATTAGGGATAAATTTTGCTTTCGCGCCCCCAAAAACATGAGCAAATGCATCATCAATGCTTTCTACTTTAACTGAACCAGTTGCCTGAATAACAGCGCCCAAAAGAATAATGTTCGCCAATTTTGCACTGCCAAATTCCTGTGTTGCCATAGAGTTTGCAGGAACATTCATCACACGGATATTACTTCTGTCTTCCTTCAAAGCAGCCAAATCAGCATTTGCAATCAAAACGCCGCCTTCACCAAGGATATCAACAAATTTATCTAAAGAAGGCTGATTCATTGCAATCACACAATTTGCATCGCTGGTGATTACAGGAGACCCAATTGGTTCATCAGATACAATAACATGGCAGTTCGCTGTACCACCACGCATTTCAGGACCATAGGAAGGGCACCATGAAACTTCATGACCCTCTAACATGCCTGCGTAAGCCAAGATCTTACCCATGGAAAGTGTACCCTGACCGCCGAAACCTGCACAACAAATTCTTTGTGTATTCATATTATTTGCCCTCCTCTGCAGTGATGTCTTTGTAAACGCCAAGAGGATAGTAAGGGATCATTTTTTCTCTTACAAATTCCATAGATTTTACAGGTGTCAGACCCCAGTTTGTAGGACAAGTAGAAACAACCTCTACAAATGTAAAGCCAAGACCCTGCTTTTGAATTTCAAAAGCTTTTCTGATTGCCTTTTTTGCCTGAGTAACCTGCGCAGGTGTGGAGATACTTACTCTTTCAATGTAAGCAGGACCATCCAAAGTTGCAAGCATTTCAGAAACACGGATGGGGTTACCATTAATTTTAGGATCACGACCAGCCTTTGCAGTTGTTGCCTTCATGCCGGGCAATGTGGTAGGCGCCATCTGACCGCCTGTCATACCATAAATACCATTGTTGATGAAAACAGTGGTGATTTTCTCGCCTCTTGCAGCTGCATGAACGATTTCTGCAGTACCAATGGAAGCCAAGTCACCGTCACCCTGATATGTCATAACCAATTTATCGGGATGTACTCTTTTAATGCCAGTTGCAGTTGCGGGAGCACGACCATGTGCACACTGAATTGCATCAAAATTAAAATATTTGTTTGCAAATACAGCACAACCAACAGGAACTGCTGCAATTGCGTTTTTGTCTTCGCCCATTTCTTCTAAAACTTCTGCTACAAGTCTGTGAACGATACCGTGTGCACAACCAGGACAATAATGCAATTTTATATCAGTCAAAGCTTTGGGTTTTTGAAATATAACTGCCATTATTTGTCACCTCCCATAACTTTCTTACCAAATTCAACAATTTCATCTACCGCAGGAACGATACCGCCAGTTCTGCCATAGAACTCAATTTTGTTTTTATCATTACAAGCATAAGCAACATCCTGAACCATCTGTCCCATGCTCATTTCTACATCAAGATATTTTTTAATGTTCTTGTCCCATTTATCAAAAGCTTTTACAGGGAAAGGCCATAACGTTTTTGGTCTAATCATACCAACTTTGAAGCCTTCTTCTCTTAAATAGCTGATTGCAGTTCTTACGATTCTGGAGGATGTACCATAGGATACAAATGCGTATTCAGCATCATCCATCAGGAATTCTTCCCAAGCCTGCTCATCTGCTTCAATCTTTGCATATTTCTCAAAATGTCTCTTGTTCCAAGCTTCACAATCGGCAGCTTCGATAACCAAGTTTTCTACCATATGCTTCTCGCCGTCACCCTTGCCGGTCAGTGCCCAGTCTTTAGGAGGCAATTCTTTTTTGCAAACATAGTTGAACTCAACGGGCTCCATCATCTGACCAATTAAACCATCAGCCAAAATGATAACTGGTGTACCGTAGTAATCAGCCAAATCAAAAGCTTCCATAACCATATCTACAGCTTCCTGTACGGATGCAGGTGCCAAAACGATATCATGATAGTCACCGTTGGATCCACCTTTTACAGTCATGTTGTAGTCAGCCTGACCGGGTTGAATTGTACCCAAACCAGGGCCACCACGCATCATATTAATAATAACCGCAGGCAAACCAGCATTAGAAATATAGCCAATGCCTTCCTGCTTCAAAGCGATACCAGGGGAAGAAGAACTTGTTAAAACACGAGCGCCTGCACCTGCAGCACCATAAACCATGTTAATTGCCGCAACTTCAGACTCAGCCTGAACAAACACACCGCCAACCTTAGGTAATTCGCTGGATAAGTATTCTGGAACTTCACTCTGAGGAGTTATCGGATAGCCAAAAAAGTATCTGCAACCCGCCTCAATCGCTGCCTTACCAACTGCTTCATTGCCTTTCATTAAAACCTTTGCCATTGAAATTTCCTCCTCTCTCTTAGTCAAGTTTTTCTACTGTAATTGCACAGTCTGGACACATTTTTGCACAGCTTGTGCAAGCGATACAATCGTCATTTACTGATTCCGCAGGGTTATAGCCTGCAGAATTAATTTTGGTTTCGGAAAGCTTCAGCACATGCTTTGGACAAACAGAAACACAAAGTTCACAGCCCTTACAGAGCGTTTCGTTGATGATTACTCTACCTTTTGCCATTCAAATACACCTCCATAAATATTTAAATTTACATCCAGGTTTTTCTCATATAAAACTTCATTGGGAACAACTCACCAGAAAGCCCCTGAGGTATCTCTTCCGTCATTAATTCCTCAACATAAGAAACATACCTTACAGGAATCCCTGTTTGCTTTGTTACCTCTCTCAAAACCCTATCCCCGTCCAAAAGACACTGTGGAGTGGTCTCCCGAATCAGGTTTGTATTATTAATGAAACCTGTCACCTTCAAACCCGACGAATATTCAAGCTTCTCCATCTGCTCGATAACCCCTTCTGGTGTGGACGTATCAGGACGATACGCATTGACAACCATAAAAAAATCTACTTCCGCATGGTTCAAAATGGGTTTTAAACGACCAAGCACCTTTGTCCCCACATCGTTTCCCCCCAAGTCAACGATGTAATCAAAGCTGTGATCCCTCGCCGGCATAGTCATAGCCGCAGAAACTGCAGGTACATCCAGCCCGTCTCCCTCAATTGAAGATGAAATGACCAAAATACCCGCCTTTTCCAATTCCTTCTTTTTTTCCCTAGAGCGAAAATAAACATTTACGATATCTAAATCGGCAATGGCAACCTTTCGGTTATTTCCCGCGAGTTTCATAGCATAGTTCACTGCGAACTCCGTCTTGCCACTACCGTAGTGACCGGTAATAATTCGAATTCTTTTATCATCAATAATTCTTTTATTCTCATTGATTCTTTCCAATCGTTCTCTTTCAACGAGCATTGTATTAAACATTGAATTCACCTCATTTTTTAAACAAACCCTATTAAATGTACTAAAAAATGTGCAATTTGTATATAATAGTCATTTTAGTGTTTATATGTACCAAAAAAAATAAATCTAATTACATATTTTTAATGATAAATAAATAATAAATTGTTTCAATCCACTATGCTGTGTATACATTATAGCGCATTCAATTAGGGTTTGCAAGAAAATTACGTGTGTTTTTCACAGGTATTTAAAAAAAAACATTTTTTCATATTTTTTTATTTTTTAAAAAAAATACAAGTCTGCAAAACATTTAGCAATATTTTATATTTATCATTGATTTACATGCATATTTTTTATAATTATTTTTTCTTGTCATACAACGTCCTTTCCCTCATCAGGTATTACGATTTACTTTAGTTTTCGCAAAAAAAACCCCCTTATTCTCACAATTTCAGAGAAATAAATGGGGTTTTTTACAAAAATCCTATCGTTGTCTTACAAGATTATCAAACGTTATATAGCAGTTCTCCGTAAGTGGGGAATGGCCACGCCTTTTCATCTACCAAAAACTCTAGTCTATCCGCTGGCTCACGCAGTTCTTCCATCACCTTAAATACATGGTCACGATAGAAAATAGCCTGTAATTTGCTATCATCCTTAAGCTTAGCCGCTTCTTTGGTAACTTCGGTCAAGTGTTTCAGTGCCTCTTGGAAAGCCTTAATATTATCATTGATTTCCTTCAGCAGCTCTTCTTCCACAGATGCATCAAAACCTGCTGCCTTCATAGCAGCCAGCGCAGCTGCAACTTCGCCTGCATATTTTACGATAGCGGGGCGAATTTGTTTGGAAGCAATATCAATCATCGCTCTGGCCTCTATGTTGATTTGTTTAATATAAGTTTCATACAAAATTTCAGAGCGGGAATGCAATTCCACACGATTCAACACCTTATGACGCTCAAACAGGGCAATCGCTTTTTCATCTACCAAATAAGGAATGGAGTCCACCATGTTTGTAATATTACTAAGTCCTCTTCGCTCTGCCTCTTGCAACCACTCTTCAGCATAGCCATTTCCATCAAAAATAATGCGCTTATGATCCGCATAGGTTTTTCTGATTAATTCATGTACCGCCGTATTGAAATCTTCTGCCTTCTCCAATTCTTCAGCAAACTCCTCCAAAACATCGGCAACAATGGTATTCAATACAAAATTAGGACCCGAAATTGAACCTGAGGATGGGGGCATACGGAACTCAAACTTATTGCCAGTAAACGCAAAAGGAGAAGTTCTGTTACGGTCAGTTGCATCCCTTTTCAAATAAGGCAGGGTATTTACACCAACACGCATCTTTCCACCCTGAATGCTGCTGGTTGCTCCGCCATGCTCAATCTGATCAAAAATATCTAAAAGCTGATCTCCCAGAAAAATAGAAATAATGGCAGGAGGAGCTTCCTGCTTGCCCAAGCGATGGTCATTGCCGGGGTTTGCTGCCGCCAAACGCAATAACTCAGAATATTTATCCACACCCTTGATAATTGCGGTTAAAAATACTAAAAATTGAGCATTTTCATGAGGTGTTTTACCGGGATCTAAAAGATTCTGTCCATCATCCGTTCCCAAAGACCAGTTATTATGCTTGCCACTGCCATTTACACCTGCGAAGGGCTTTTCGTGAAGCAAACAAGTCAGGTTATGATGTCCCGCAATACGCTTCATTGCCTCCATTACTAACTGGTTATGATCAGCGGCACGGTTGCAATCATCATAAATCGGAGCAAGCTCGTGCTGTGCAGGAGCCACTTCATTATGTTGAGTTTTTGCAGTCACTCCAAGTTTCCAAAGCTCTATGTTCAGCTCTCGCATAAAGCAGGCAACTCTTTCTTTAATACAGCCAAAATAGTGGTCATCCAATTCCTGACCCTTTGGTGGCGCTGCGCCGAAAAGAGTCCTTCCTGTAAAAATCAAATCTTTTCTTTGCTGATACAACGTACGGTCAATCAGAAAATATTCCTGCTCTGCTCCTGAATACACATTAATTCTCTTGGCAGTTGTGTTCCCAAACAAATGCAAAATACGCATGGCCTGTTTGGAAATAGCCTCAACAGAACGTAGTAATGGTGTTTTTTTGTCCAATGCTTCCCCTGTGTAGGAGCAAAAAGCTGTTGGAATATATAGAGTGATTCCCGCCGTATCCTCTCTTAAGAATGCAGGTGAAGTACAGTCCCATGCTGTATAGCCTCTTGCCTCAAAGGTTGCACGCAAACCTCCTGAAGGGAAGGAAGATGCATCGGATTCCCCTTTGATTAGCTCCTTCCCTGAAAACTCCATGATTGTCTTTCCATTCACGGGAGCTGTCAAAAAGGAATCATGCTTTTCTGCGGTAATTCCTGTCATAGGTTGAAACCAATGGGTATAATGGGTTGCCCCTCTTTCCACAGCCCAGTCTTTCATGGCATTTGCGATAATATCTGCGATAGAAGAGTTTAACATTTCTCCTCTTTCAATGGTGTTCTTTAATTCCTTGTAGACTTGCTTTGGCAAATGTTCACGCATCATTGCGTCATTGAATACATTCATACCAAAGATTTCAGGTATAGAAATTTTTTCGTACATACACTTGTCCTTTCTGGGTTAACTTTTCTTCTTCTCCGTTATACCATACGCTTTATTATACAGACACAAGAAAGGTTTTGCAACGATTTTGCACCTTGCACTTTGGAGAATTCCCACTCCCATTTACAATTTTTTTTGTATATCATATTATTATTTTTTATGCAAATCCCTTCCTAATTATACAATTTTTCTTTAAAGGAAACAAAAAACATCTATTCGCATATTGGTATAAATTTACCATTGATAAAGAACGTTAGTTCTGTTATAGTCATATTAAGTTCGATCAAGGAGGTTCTCTGCATGAAGCTTTTGAATAAAAATATTGATATGATTTCCTGGACCGCAAAAGACGGAACCGTCACTCCCGTGCGATTTCGCACGGCGAAACCATCACAGTTAAGGTAGATCGTATTCTGCAAACAGAGAAAAACAGATTTGGAGGTAGCCAAACCCTCTGTTTTCTCTGTAGTAGTATCATAAATGGCATAGATAAAATATATGAGTTATCCTGTAATTGCGATAACCAAAAATGGTTGCTTAAAAAAATATAAACAGAGCCTTACTTAGAAAGACATTTTTACTCCGCCAATGCTTTTTCATTAAATTAAATAGCTTTCCATATCTTAAATGACTTGACATCCAAAACCTTCTTAACTCAAAAAAACCTTATTATAGAGCAAAATTTTGCAATAAAATAAGGTTTTTAAACTTCCAAGAGATTTGTTTCTTTGTTGATTACTAATTAAGAAACTTCTATCACTCTGAGTTTTTCAAATTTTTCAAAGAAAAATCCAGAATTGGTGCAGAGTGGGTGAGGGCACCACAAGAAATATAATCCACCCCAATTTCACAAAGTTCTTTCAGCCGTTCTTTGGTCACGTTTCCAGAACATTCGGTTTTTGCTTTGCCTCCAATGCGCTCAACAGATTTTCTCAATGTATCATTATCCATATTGTCCAGCATAATAATATCTGCTCCTGCGCCTAAAGCTTCTTTCACCATTTCAAAGGATTCTGCTTCAACCTCAATTTTACGCACAAATGGCGCATATTCCTTAGTCAGCCTAACTGCCTCTGCAATACCGCCCGCTGCTGCAATGTGATTATCCTTAATAAGAATTCCATCTGATAAATTGTATCTGTGATTACTGCCGCCACCAACCTTTACCGCATACTTCTCAAAAATACGCATATTGGGTGTTGTCTTTCTCGTATCTAATAATTTTGTTCGATAAGGCTCCATAACCTCAACATATTCTCTTGTATAGGTTGCAATACCGCTCATTCTCTGCAAAAAATTCAAGGCAGTCCTTTCACAGGTTAATAGTGTTCTGACTTTGCCATAAACAGTTCCTACTAAGGCACCCATCTCTACCAAATCGCCATCCTTAAACTCCGTTTCAAAGTGCGCTGACGGGTCAAGAAGTTCAAAAACCAGACGAAAAACATCAAGTCCAGCAATAATACCCGACTGTTTACAGATCAATTGGGCACAACCTTGTGTTTTTGGGTCTACAATTGCATTTGTGGTGATATCCTCACTGGTGATATCCTCTTTTAAAGCAGCTTTAATATAGTACTCTATATTAACCTTCATACTTACACAGTCCAGCATATTCAACACTTCCTTTGCTTATTTCATTCCAAACCAATAAGTGATATTCCTTTTCCAAAACTTCTGTATTTTCGTATTGCGTATAGTCGACTATTTCTGCTTCATTCTCACGGGTCACATTTTTAAGATCTTCACCAATCACCAAAGCTGCTCTTTTTGAGAAAACCAATGCTTCTAAAAGAGAATTGCTGGCTAAACGGTTGGCACCGTGAACACCGTTACAGCTTGTCTCTCCCACTGCGAATAAATTTGCCATTGAGGTCTTTCCATCCTCATTAATTTGAACGCCACCCATAAAGTAATGCTGCGCAGGAGTAACAGGGAGAAGATCCCTTTCTAAATGAAACCCTTCTTCTAAACACTTTTCATAAATATTAGGGAATCTTTTTCTAATTTTTTCCTTAGTCATATGTAGCAAAGATAGATAAACATAATCCGTTCCATCCTTTTTCATTTGTTGGTAAATTGCTGCACTTACAACATCCCTAGGCAATAATTCATCTACAAAGCGCTGTCCATCCTTATTCAAGAGTATGGCACCCTCACCTCTAACAGCCTCAGAAATCAAAAAGCTTCTTCCTTTTCCTTTGGAAAAAAGGGTTGTTGGATGGATTTGAATATAATTCATATCTATTAATTTCACATTGTGTTTTACTGCAATGGCAATAGCATCTCCCGTAATGTGATTCATATTGGTGGAGTGCTCAAATAACCCGCCAATGCCTCCTGTTGCCCAAACCACTGCTCTAGCAGATATGGTAGAAATAGCATTTTCTTTGTCCCTTAAAACCACACCTGTACATGTATGATCCCTCTCTAAAATATCAATCATCATTACAAAAGGAACAATTGTAATGTTGCTTTTATGTCTCACCTGCTCCAACAATTTTTCCGTAATTTCCTTACCGGTAACATCCTTATGGTGCAAAATCCTGTTGACGGAGTGAGCCCCTTCTCTTGTATAAGAAAAGTCACCCCCATCTTGGTCAAAATTTACGCCCATCCTGACCAAATCTTCTATGACACTGCGTGATGAGCGAATGAGAATCTCAACTGAATCTTTGTTGTTTTTATATCTCCCGGCCTTTAACGTATCTTCAAAATATGTATCATAATCATCATTATCCCTAAGAACCGAAATGCCTCCTTGGGCTAAAAACGAATCGCTATCCTCGGGCTGCTTCTTGGTAATCACTATAATTCTATAATGATCCGGAATATTTAAAGCGCAATACAATCCCGCTGCACCGCTTCCAACAATAACAACATCAGTTTCCTTTATCACAACGATACCTTCTTTCAAAATACCTCTTGTCAACAGTCACATTGGTGGTGCGCTTTATCATTGAGCCAATTCATGCATTTTTGTTAAAGGAACTTTTGCTTTTTGTCTTAAATCCTCATCTAAAGATATTTCATTTTCCATGGAATTCAAAATCTCATAAACTTTAGAAAGTGTATTCAGCTTCATACCAAAGCACTGCTGATTTTCATTGACAAGGTGAAAAGTTTTATTCGGATTCTTGTTGCGAAGCTGATGCAATATCCCATCCTCTGTAGCTATAATGAAACTTTCATCACTGCTTTTTGTAGCATAATCAATAATCTCAGATGTGCTTCCTATAAAATCAGCAATGTTGAGCACCTCAATTCTGCATTCAGGGTGAGCTAAAACTTTAACCTCTGGGTGTTCTTCTTTCGCTCTTATCACATCAACCATATGTATATCTTGATGAACAGGACAGTATCCTTGATGGAAAATAAAATTTTTCTCCCTAATCTTTGTGGATAAGTAAGTCCCCAAATGATTATCAGGGATAAATAAAATGTTTTTCTCTGGTAAATTTGATACAATTTTAAATGCATTGGATGATGTTACGCACACATCAGAGAGAGCTTTAATGGCAGCACTGGAATTAATATAACAAACAACGGCAATATCATCATATTTTGATTTTATATTTTTTATTGTTTCTTCATCAATCATGTGTGCCATTGGGCAATCCGCAGACTCATCCACCATAACCACGTGCTTTTCTGGATTTAGTATTTTTGCGCTCTCTCCCATAAAATTGACACCGCAAAACAAAATGGTTTTTTGAGAAATCTCAGTTGCTACCTTACTCAAATAGTAAGAATCGCCCACATAATCTGCAATATCCTGCACCTCTCCACTTACGTAATAATGAGCCAAAATCACCACATCATTCTTTTCCTTCAGCTTTCTAATTTCCTCGTCCAATTTCATCTTTTTCACCTCAAGTAAGATTAAAACCTATGATTTTTAGTGACGTGAATTCTAAACCGTTGCAAAAAAAGCATAAATATAATTCCAAATTTATATGAATGCATTTTTTTGTGTACATATTGACTATCATTATATAACTTTTTTCAGGTTTGTCAATAAATGTCCCACCTAAATTTTATTGTTTTATCAGGCATTGAATGGCATTCTTACCAAATAATCCCCTAAGAAAGCAGATGAATTCAAACCTATGCCAAGCGTATGCACAATGTATAGTACCTGCATCTTAATTCATTAAATACTCTAAACAAAAAAAAATGCAATTGGAATTGACTTTTTTTAGCCAACTCAGTATTTTTGATATTTATTCTTAACCTTCATAGCAGGAAGCCCGATGAGAATTAATATAAACCCCCATTGCCAAAATAAAAAAAGAAGGCACAACTTAATGCACCCTCCAATAGCCATAATGTTTTATATGTTTAATCTCATATTTTCAAAGAGGTGGGTATTTTCCATACTCACCTCTTTGAATCTATATATTTCTATTCTGTAACATACAAATGCTTTACTCTGGTATGAATCACAAAGGCCATGGCACACCCAATAGCCGCAGTAATAAACTGAGTCATTGAGAACGTTGTTTTCACAACTCCCACCATCTTTCCAGGTATGGAACCACCAAAGAAAGGAAGCACTGCATACCAAACCAAAATCCATAAAACAGCCGCCTTTAAAATGGCACCGAGTGCAAGCCATGCGGGAAGCTTCTCTTTTCTCCCTCTTCCAGCCAGTAAAACCAAAGTTAAATTACCAAGCATAACTACAAAAATCATGAGAGGAACCAATTGCATAATTGGCGTAAAACCCATGAAATAAGCAATAATGGGAGTCATAACCGCAATAAAAATACCGCTTGAAGTTCCAACTGCCAATGTCGCCATAACCAGTATTGCATTAACCGCAGAACCTGTCAAATAAACAGAAATCCCCTTCATACTTTGAAAAATAATGCACATTGCCAATAATACTGCGGTTAGAACCAATTGTTTTGTTTTCATTTTACCTCCCTGTGGATGACCCTCTTAGTTCTCTTTCAAATGAAATTCTCTTTCCATATTAACCACACTCAAATCATAACCATTCATGCCCTCGAAAGGACTTTCCGTGGTCGCTTCCTTGCCATAACGATTCAAGAGCTCAATACCCTTTTGATCATGGGTTAAGGACGCAGAACCTCCGGTACAGCCGTTCTTACACGCCATCCCCTCTAATAAATTAGCGTTCAGCTTACCGAAGGAAGCCAGCTTCATATTTTTAATGCACTCATCAATACCGTTACAGTGAATTGGTTTGATTTCTTTTTCAATTCCTTCCATCGCTGCAACCTTTACTACGCTTTCAGCAACGCCACCTGTTCTTCCGAAAATACGTCCAAAATATGAGGGCTCACCGGCATTTCTTTCTTCAAACTCTTTCAAGTCAAAGCCTTTTGCATCAAAGGTTGCCATTAACTCTTCAAACGTAATAACATAATCAACGGCACCTAATAAGTCATCTTGTTTAATTTCAACCTTTTTCGCAATACAAGGACCAATAAACACTACCTTTGCTTTTTTGTCCTTTTCCCGTATTGCCCTTGCAAGGGCAATCATAGGAGATACAGTTGTGGAAACATGATCCATAAATTGCGGATAAGTTCTACGAACATAATCCACAAAGGCGGGGCAGCAAGAGGTTGTTTTCCATCCTTTTTCATCAATGGTTTCTTCAAACTCCTTAGCTTCTGCAACAGCTACCATGTCACCGCCGATTGCTGCTTCAATCACATCATAAAAACCTAATTCCTTTATAGCCGTAAAAACCTGCCCCAGCTTCACCGAAGGAAACTGACTGGCAATAGCCGGTGCAACAATGGCATATACATGATAGTTTGTATTGTTCCAAGAATGTTGAATCAAATCCAAAACATTTAAAACAAAGGGTTTATCCACAATTGCTCCGAAGGGGCACTGATACACACAGGCACCGCAAGAGATGCATTTCTCGTGGTCAATAAACGCTTTTTTCTCTTCATTAATTTGCACTGCCCCCACTGCACAGGAACGAATGCAAGGTCTTTTCACTTCACTTATGGCATTAAAGGGGCAGGCCTGTTTACATCGTCCACATTCAATGCAAAGAGCTTGATTAATATAAGAACGATGATTTACAATGGTAATGGCATTCCTTGGACAGACCTCTTGACATTTATGCCCCAAACAACCTCTGCATGCTTCTGTTACAACAAATCGGTCAATGGGACACTCGTCACAAGCTGAGCTCAATACATTAATAACTCGATTATCCTTAGAAGGTTCCAAAACCAATCGTACACGTTCTTCTATAATATGTCTTTCTTTATAAATGCAACAGCGAAACATTGCCTTTGGACCAGGAATGATGGCCTCAGCAATTTCTCTGTATGAATTGATTGATTTATCCAGCGTACCATGAAAAAAGCGTTGCGCTACTTCTTTGTTTACCAAGTATTTGATATATTGAACATTGCTTTCAAAACCCTTCATTATTTACTCCCCTTTTCATAGTGTCAATTAGTAAAATGCTCTCTCTCTTATTCACAAAATCATTTTCAAAAAAATATGATGAATGACTAAGGGTTTTTATCCCTTTGTTTAACAAAAAAGCAACGTTTTCATACACCCATTTCACGCCGACAAAAAAGCAACGAAGTATTTTGAATACAGTATACGACGTTACTTTTTTTTAAAAAATGAAATTAATGACTATTTTGACTTTTTTACTAAACCCTTACTTATGGGGTAATTCTAACACATATTTATTTCGCATGCAAGCTAATTGTCACGCAAATACCCAATAATAATGAACAAAATTTTAGTCTAATTTTAATGCTTTCTGCTACTTCAATAAAATGCATCTTCAATAAAACTACTTTTGAACAAAAAAGTCAAGTGTTATTTTACTTTTTTTCTTGAGTAACTACTTTTCGTATTTCATTAAGAACAATATACAAAATGAGAGTATCCCTAAAGTTAATATTAACTCACAGGATACCCCCCTTTTTTTCCTAAAAAGTGCTTTATTTGGGTAATACAATTGTAATCGTTGTGCCCTTCTTCAACTCGCTTTTTAGATTGATTTTTCCATTATGCAAAATTGTACCATGTTTTACGATTGAAAGTCCTAGTCCTGTTCCTTCTGTTTCTTTAGACCGGCTTCCATTTACCCGATAAAAGCGCTCAAATACACGAGATTGATTAGCCATAGCAATTCCCATGCCTGTATCCGAAACAATAATAGCAACTTCCTTCTCATTACTTTCCAGAGAAATAGAAATTTTTCCATGTTCATAATTATAACGAATTGCATTATCGCAAAGATTATAAATCATTTCCTGCAATACTTGTTTCACACCGCCAAAAATGACAGGTACAGTGGATACAGAGATCGTTACATCCTTGTTCTGTGCAATTGGTTCCAATCGCTTTACAACCTCTTGAATTAAAATTGCTAAATCCACAGGTTCCTTTTCCATGCCATTTTGTTTTTCATCTAATTTAGAAAGCTTTATAATATCCTGAACCAACTGAATTAATCTTTGGGCTTCATTGTAAATTTTTTCGGCAAACCTGGGCACATCCTCCCCTTGCACCATCCCATTTTTCATAATCTCTGCAAATCCCGAAATAGAGGTAAGTGGTGTTTTCAACTCATGAGAAACATTCGCTGTAAATTCTCTGCGAATTTTTTCTCCTTCCTCCCGCTCAGTCACATCAAAGAGAAGTAAAATTGCCCCTGCAAGAATATCTTCCTGCACTACGGGATTAGCAAATAGCTGGCAACACCTTCCACCAATCTGCATTTTCTCCTCCCAGTGATTTCCTGATAAGGCAGATTCAACAGAACGACGGAAACCTTCACTGCGGTTTAACTGAAACACGCTTACATTTCCCCTAGGTGCTTCAATTCCCATAAGATGAAGCGCGCCCATATTATAGGAAAGCACATCCCCTTGGGCATCCAAAACCAAAAGTCCTTCCTGCATGTTGGAGGTTATTGTATCAAACTCTTGTTTTTGGCACTTTAACTCTCGCATCTGACGGTGAATTTGCTTATTTTGTACAGCTATTCGCCTCAGTAACGGTGTCAATTCATCATAAACAACTGCCAGTTCAGGCTGCTCCAAATCAACATCATTAATTGGTTTTGTTATTTTCTTTGCAGTTTGGAAAGCCAATAAAATAGAAAGTATAATTGTAGCAACTAAAATGAGAAGTAATGGCTGTGTCATAGTAAAAAATAGGGCAAGAGGTGTCGTTGTTAAAGATGAAATGCGAATAACGGTTCCGTCCTGCAATCGCAGAGCAAAATATACCGTTTTCTCGGAAAGGGTTCTTGAATATCGTTGACTGAAGCCTTCCCCCTTTGTTAAAGCCGAAGATACTTCGTAACGTTCCTTATGATTTTCCATATTGTCTGGGTTTGCCTTAGAGTCAAATAGAACGACGCCATCCTCATCAATCCATGTGATTCGGTCATTAGGATTCTGCATCTGCTCAAGATATGCCAATCCGCTCTTTTGAACCCCTGCACCAATGTAGATTGCCTGATTGCGCAAATCTTCCTGCTGCTGAACTGAAAAATAAGAATACATCATGCCCAATACCAGCACAACAACAGACAGCATCATAATCATAGCCACTCCAAATATGGCTCGAAAAATGCGTTTTGTCACAGACTTCCTCCAATCTTATATCCAACGCCTCGCACCGTTTCAATATTTTGTCCCCAATCGCCTAATTTCTGGCGGAGGGTACGAATATGCACATCAATCGTCCGGTTTTCACCATCAAATCCATATCCCCAAATACTGTTCAATAATTGATCTCTGGTCAGAACCTTTCCTTTGTTTTCTATCAGCAAGCTCAGAAGCTCAAACTCCTTAAGTGTTAAAATTATCTCTTTCCCATCTACCATAACTTCGTGGCGCGCTTGGCTGACGGATAAACCGCCGAGGGTATGCTCTGACAATTCCTCTTCCCCCTCCGCACGACGTAAAAGAGCTTTCACCCGTGCAAGAAGCTCCATCATGCCAAAAGGCTTGGCAACATAATCATCAGCGCCACTGTCAAGTCCAATTACCTTATCAAATTCGCTTCCTTTTGCCGTCAATAATATAATTGGTACTTTTTTTGTCTTTGAAGAAGCCCGAAGCTTTCTCAAAATACTAATTCCGTCTTCCTCCGGCAACATCAAATCCAGCAAAATGAGAGAGGGTATTTCCTTTTCTATTGCAGCCCAAAAAGCGGAGGGTTTCTCAAACCCTTCCGCAGCAAAGCCTGCACTGTGTAAAGTATATGCCACAAGTTCTCGTATACTGTTGTCATCCTCAACCAAATAAATCAATGCACAACACCCTTTCAGACCAAAGACTGCTCATTTATCATCAACTTAAAGTTTAAGCCTAGCTTTTCCGCTGCCTTTCGACATAAAATCATACGTCCCAAAAAAATTTCAAAATAATCCATTACAGAACCATAATGCGTATCTACCGTCAGTTTCAGCTTAATAATTGAGTGCTCCTCATTGATTTTCAAAACCGCCTTTTTAACGGAATAATTCACTCTATCATGAATATCAAATGAAGTTTTATCCTCATTTCTTACACGACTTCTGCGTACATCAGACTTATCTGCCAGAATCAACGCCGCCGCAATGGCATTCACGGGAATTCCCGTGCCTTCGTCATGATTACCGATGGCAGTGACCACAGTGGCAATGTCTTCTGGCTCCATATCTAAATTATCCAGAATTCGAAAGGCCATAACCGCTCCGCTTTGGGAGTGATCTACCCTGTTTACCAAATTTCCAATATCGTGTAAATATCCTGCAATTAGCCCCAACTCAACTTCATGGTGCGTATAGCCCAACGTTTCCAAAATGTACTTTACCGACTCGGCGACCTTGGTTACATGAGCAAAGGAATGCTCCGTATAACCCAATGCCGCCAAAGATTCGTCAGCTTTACTGATATATGTGCGAATTCCTTCGTGTTGTCTAATTTCTTCGTATGTTATCATTTATTCCCTTCTTCCAATCCCATTTTTGCATGACATCCGGTTATGGAGTATTCAACCCATTCAGCAATATTTGTAGCATGATCACCAATACGCTCCAGATATTTTGCAATCATAATTAAATCTATGCATAGTTCTCCATTATTCTTATCTTTACCTATTAGATCAATCAATTCTTGTTTTACTTCGACAAACAGATTATCCAAAACATCATCATATTCCATAACACTTTTGGCTAGCTTCAAATCCTTATTCACAAAGGAATCGACGCTTTCGGTTACCATTTTTATTGCCGCTGCTGCCATATCTCGAATGTGCAATTTACTTTTCGTATCATTATCCTTTAAGAAAGCAGTAATTTCTGCAATATCTGCCGCCTGATCGCCAATACGTTCCATATCAGAAATCATTTTTAAGGCGGAAGAAATCAATCTTAAATCCCTTGCAACAGGTTGCTGCTGAAGCAAAAGACGCATACATAAGGCTTCAATGTCTCTTTCTTTACGGTCAATATCGCTTTCCTTCTCAGATGCCACACGCGCAGCAACTTCGTCATTTTCTAAAAAAGCTTTCATAGATGCGTTAATTGCCTCTTCGCATAATGCACCCATCTTTATCATCTCTACATCAAGTTGTTCTAATTGTGAATCAAAACGACTTCTAACCATAATCAGCCAAACCTCCCTGTAATATAATCCTCTGTGCGTTTATCCTTTGGCATGGAGAACAGCTCTTCCGTCTTGCCAAATTCAACTACTTCGCCCAAAAGGAAAAACGCCGTATTGTCAGAAATTCGTGCCGCCTGCTGCATGTTATGCGTTACCATAACAATAGTGTACTCCTTTTTCAACTCTAAGGCAAGGTCTTCAATACGAGATGTAGAGATAGGATCCAAGGCACTTGTAGGTTCATCCATAAGTAATACCTCAGGCTGTACTGCCAAAGCACGGGCAATACAAAGTCTTTGCTGCTGACCACCGCTCATGCCTAATGCATTCTTTTTTAATCTGTCCTTTACTTCATCCCAGATCGCCGCATCACGCAGGGCCTTTTCAACGATTTCGTCCAGTTTTACCTTGGAACGTACACCATGGGTTCGAGGGCCAAAGGCAACATTATCATAGATAGTCATAGGAAATGGATTTGGCTTTTGAAATACCATCCCCACTCGCTTACGCAAAAGGTTAATATCCATTCCCTTATAGATATCCTCTCCATCTAGCAAAACCTGCCCTGTAATTCTACAACCTTCAATTAAATCGTTCATGCGGTTTAGAGATTTCAATAACGTAGACTTTCCACAGCCCGAAGGTCCGATAAAGGCTGTAATTTCATTTTCTGGCACTTCTAAATAAATATCTTTTAACGCTTTAAAATTGCCATAATATAATTCCAAATCGGAAATGGATATTTTACTCATTCCTTCACTCCTACTCTTTTAGCAATAAACGCAGAAAGCGCATTAATACCAATTACCAAAACCAATAAAATGACTGCCGTTGCATAGGCTTGATCCATGTAAAGCCCTTCATTTAACAGCGCATACATATGTACCGCCAAGGTTCTGCCCGATTCCATAATACTGCCGGGTACAACGGGAGCCGTACCCGCGGGATACAATAATGCCGCCGTTTCACCAACAATTCGGCCAATCGCCAGAATTACACCAGATAAAATACCAGGAACTGCCGAAGGCAGCACAATGCGAAACACCGTACGCAGCTTTCCGGCTCCAAGTCCAAAGCTTCCTTCTCGAAAAGCATCGGAAACAGAGTGCAAGGCTTCCTCCGTGGTACGCATAATCAAAGGCAAAATCATAATCGCTAAGGTCAGTGCACCACCTAAGATACTATAACCCCAGCCCAAATGGATATTAAACAAAAGATAACCAAATAAACCGTATACGATGGAGGGGATACCTGCCAGTGTTTCTGTTGTCAACCTAACCACAGGAATAAATTGATTTCCCCTTTTTGCATATTCAGCCAAATAGATTGCAGAAAAAATGCCAATAGGCACTGCAAAAAGCAGAGAAAGCAATGTAATGGTAATCGTGTTGATAATGGCCGGCAACATGGAAACATTCTCGGAATTATATGTCCAAGCAAACAGCTGAGGGGTAATGTTTGGAACACCCTTTATCACGATATAAGCAACCAGAGAAACCAATACACCTACGGTAACAACAGCCGCCAAAACAACTAACAGTAAAAGCACAGCGGAAAATGGGTCTTTCTTATATCCTTTTAATTTTTCTCTCCAAGTAATTTTATTGATTGCTTCCATCAGAAATCCCTCCTCTTTAAGAGGGAGAAGCTAAGATTAATCAGCAGAATAAACACAAACAGAACAACCGCTGTTCCTAAAAGAGCTTCTCTGTGCAAGTCTGCGGCATAACCCATCTCCATAACAATATTTGCCGTCAAGGTTCTCACGCCGCTGAACAATCCCTTTGGTACAATTGCCTGATTGCCTGCAACCATAATAACCGCCATGGTTTCCCCAATGGCACGGCCAATTCCTAAAATAACCCCCGCAAAAATCCCCTGCTTTGCTGCAGGTAAAACAGTAAAAAATATACTTCTTTCATGGGTAATTCCCAAAGCCAGTGCCCCCTCGTAATAAGATTTAGGTACCGCCCGAATTGCCGCTTCGGAAACTCCAATTACGGTGGGCAAAATCATAATTCCAAGAAGAATAGAAGCTGTCAAAACACCTTTGCCGCTTCCTCCAAACAACTCTTGCATCATAGGCACAATTACCACCAATCCGAAAAAGCCATACACAATCGAGGGGATTCCAGCCAAAAGCTCAATGGCAGGCTTTATCATTTTATAAAGTCCTTTGGGACAAAAGTGTGCTAAAAAAGCAGCACAAAGAATCCCCATCGGCACACCAATGATAATTGCTCCAGCCGTTACATAGATACTACCTATAATCATTGGGAAAATGCCAAAAATATTATTGGTAGGTTTCCATTTCATCCCCGTAAGAAATTGAACCACGCCGATTTCATGAATTGCGGGTACGCCATTTGCAAACAAGAAAATACAGATTAATGCCACTGCAAATATGGAGATACTGGCAGCAGCCAAGAAAACCCATTGCATTGCCTTTTCTTTCATATAAGTCCTCCTCGACCTCAAAAGGAATAGAACCTTTTTGTATCACATTGATCCATTCTAACAGCGTTGCCTTTAACAATTTTTTAACATAGCGCTCTACTTAAGCAAAATGACGGTCCCCTCTTTGAGGTCCGTCTTATAAAAAACAATGTCTAAAAGCTTTTGAGATATAGAGCAATTGGGAAATGAATTGCTTTACATATATTTGAATGCTTTAAGGGATAGAGAGTAAGGTTTTGTATGATTTCCTCCTGCTTCCATTCTCTAAAAGCTTTTAGAAATTGTAATCCGTTTGCTTTTTATTATCTATTTAAGATTGGAGCATATCTTTGTTAAGCCCTCCTGCTTATTTAGCGATACTCCAATCTGTTGCATTCCCTGTGTAAATATCCTTCACATTTGCTGAAGTCAAGCCATTTACAGCATTCTCTTTATTTACAATCACAGCGATACCATCCATTGCAATAACTGTCGGTGTAAGTCCTGCAGATAATTCACTTTCTTTTAATTCTCTGGAAGCCATACCGATGTCGCAAATACCTTCAATTGCAGATGTCATCCCTGTTGTGGAATCACTCTGCTGAACTTCAACGGTAATTTTAGGGTTTACCGACGCATAAGCTTCTTTCAGCTTCTCCATTACAGGCGTTACGGAAGAAGAACCTGCAACTGTTACTTTGCCCTCTACATCAGTTGCTGCATATGCGCCAGTGTTACCCTGACTGATGTACCCACTTTTCTCCACAACTGCTTGCCCTTCTTCACTCATAATAAAAGCCATAAAGTCCTGAGCCGCTGGAGAAATTTCATCTTTTGTAGCAATATTAAACGGTCTGGAAATTTTATATGTTCCGTTTTTGATATCTTCTACCGTTGCTTTCGCACCGTCAATTTCCAATGCCTTTACTGTATCATTTAAAGAGCCTAAGGAAATATAACCAATGGCATCTTTATTGCCTGCAATTGTCTGCATCATGACTGCAGTGCTGTTTGTGATCTCCGCTGTTTCAACGGTATTATCTACCTTTTGTCCGTCTGCACCTTTTTCTTCAATCCCAAATAATTCGATAAACGCGCCTCTAGTACCGGAACCATCCTCTCTGGAAACAACGGTAATTGCAGCTGTATTTGCCGTTGCCTCAGCATTTGCGTCTCCGCTTCCTTCTGCTGCTTTGTCTGCAGAACTGCCATAACCACCGCATCCTGCAAGAGCACCAGTTATCATCAACATTATCAAACCTAAGCCTATTTTCTTTTTCATTATTTACCTCTCCTTTTTGTATTCATCATTTAGATACAAGCAAAGTATACATAGACAATGTTAAATGAAAAATCATTCGTACGTTAAATCTATGTAAAATCTTAATTTCATCGTATATTCTATGATTTTTTGAGCATAAAGACCATTTCAAAACAGCTATTTATTACCAACAATATCCTAAGTTGAGTATTTTCTACTATTCATCTGAATATTACCAAAACTTATATCTAGTTTTGACAGTTTTTTGTTTTTTAGTATTTTTTAAAAATTTATTGCTCAAATTTTATGATAGTTAGGTGACTAGAAAACTGAAAAGGCTTCTAAATGAGTAAAACATATAAGGAAATCATAAGTCTAAGGATTTTTTACACACAATTTTTTTCAACACAATCTAAAATGCCTGCGAGTATCTCTAAGGTTCTCATATATAATAGTTGAAATTTCAATTTTGATTGATAGAGACTCTGAAAAAAGGTTGTTATCTGATGAAACGTGTGGGATAGACGAGAAAAATAATTAATTCTTAAGTTGTTTGGATAAAAACACAAAATGAAAGAACACGATACTTCCTAACCTCAATTTTAAACCAGCTTAAAAATAGTCAGAAACACTTATGGGAACGGTAATTCAACACAAAATTAGATCAATATATTGTTAAACTGAAAAGGCGTCCATACATTTAATGCAATAAAAAGGCAGGTGGATTCTTCCATCTGCCTAAATTTATATGTATCAAAATTTCTTTCTTGTAAGGAAATCAGGAATCTTAATTTCAGATTCAAAATCATCCAAATCAGAAAATCTTCTAGGACGTACTTCGTCGTCTGCCCTTTCATCTTTTGCCTGCTCTTCTGCAGCAACAATCTCAGGCTTTTTCACTTCAGCAATCGTTGGCATTTCACCATCAAGCCCTGTTGCAATTACAGTAACAACAACCTCATTATTGAGATCTTCGTTAATGGTTGTACCAAAGATGATTTCAGCATCAGGATCAATAGCCTCTCTGATTAAATCAGCAGCTTCCTCCGTTTCCATCAAACCAAGGTTCATATCACCACTGAAATTAATCAACACACTTTTGGCACCTTCAATGGTAGTTTCCAAAAGAGGACTCTGAATTGCCATTTTCGCTGCAATTTCAGCTTTGTTTTCACCGCTGGCACGACCGATACCCATATGAGCAATACCTTTATTTGCCATTACTGTACGTACATCGGCAAAGTCCAAGTTGATTACGCCGGGCTTAGAAATCAAATCAGCAATACCCTGAACACCTTGGCGTAAAATTTCATCCGCCTTTTTAAAAGCTTCGGTGAGGGTTGTCTTTTTATCAATAATACTCAATAATCTTTGATTTGGAATAATAACCAAAGTATCAACGTTTTTCTTTAATTCCATAATACCTTTTTCGGCATTGCTCATTCTCTTCTTTCCCTCAAAGTTAAAGGGCTTTGTCACAACGCCTACTGTTAAGATACCTAATTCCTTGGAAATTGCGGCAATTCTGGGAGCCGCACCCGTGCCGGTGCCACCGCCCATTCCTGCAGTAATAAATACCATGTCAGAGCCATGTAAAGCCTGTGCAATTTCGTCTTGGGTTTCATCAACGGATTTTTCTCCGATTTCAGGATTACCCCCTGCCCCAAGACCTTTTGTCAGCTTTTCACCAATCTGAATTTTTATGCTGGATCTAGCCTTGGAAAGAGCCTGTCCATCTGTATTTATTGAAATAAAATCAACGCCATCTAGGCCGTCTTCAATCATTCTGTCAACAGCGTTGTTGCCGCCGCCACCAACGCCGATTACTTTTATCTGCGCCATACTGCTCAATGGGATATCAAATTCGAGCAAAAAAATCCCCTCCTAATAATCAAGAAATACATAATATTATATAATTATACACGAAAAGAATCATACTTTCCATAGTAAAAGAAAACAATTCAGAAAAATTTTGGTTTTTTTATTGCATTATTCTCCTTTTTCCGTTACTACTATAATCTGTTTTTCAGGTTTATTCAATAAAAATCTGCGAATCTGACTAAAATTGTTAAAAATGCGAGAACCGTAAACAACCACCGCAGCAATGGAAAGGTTGATATTTAATTGATTGCCAAGCCAAACTAGGCCTACGGCCAGAATGCCATTGCAAAAAAAGCC
>NZ_DALYUL010000003.1:186143-195980 GCF_031981185.1 Anaerotignum sp.
AATTGTTTTTGGGAAATGGCATAGATTCCGCCTAAAACCGAATCAAGACATGTTAGAATTGCGATTGCTACATAACTGGCATACCCATATGGAATTACCACACCGCTGGTTATACCAATGATCACGCCCAAAACCAAACCAATAACAGGCACACTCATCATCCCACTACCTCCTGTTCTGAAGCAGTTGCTTTCCATAGAATTGTTTGTGTATAGGGTGGAACAACAATATTAGCTTCCTTGTGAATGTTAATTTCAATTCCCCATGGTGCCAAATTGTCCACTACTCCCCCCGGAAATTTCAAAGCAGATTGTAAAATATCTCCGTCGCCCACAGCCTTAATTTCAAAAGGCGCTGCAATCCTCTCTCCATTTACCATTACAATAGATCCAGCACAGCTTACACTGGTTTTTCCCACAATACGCTGTCCATTAATGGAAATCGCTTCAGCGCCGCCTACGTTTAATTCGTTGATGACTGAAAGAAGGTCTTCCGCATGTACTAAATAGGCATTGCTGTCTCCACCTTTTTTAGTGCTGCTATCATTCATGGTTATCAAAATTCCAGCACCGTGAACCTCAGTAAGCCCGGCGAATAAACGAAGTTTCTCTAATTCATTTTGTAAATTATCAATGGTGGCCCCGTAATTCAAACCACTTTCATAATCAGCAATGATCTGTTCCTTTTCCTTTAAATGCCCTTGAAGGGCTTCATTTTCCTCCTGCACCTTTTTCAAAGTAGCAGTTAATTCCGTCAAACGTTGATTTTCTGTTAGCCCATTTTGTTTTTTCACCGTGTTATACTGAATGCCAATAATCATTCCCAATAATACACAAATTAAAGTAAGTCCATATAAATAATGGTTTTTTCCCATAGCTTGTCCCCTTTTTCCTAACGATTATGTGAGGTATTGAAAAATAATGGGTTTATTCAAATCTCTTAAATCCAAGGTACCTCTATCCTCCTTGGGAATTGTTTTCATAATTTCACCCATAATTCGAACCTTTTGATCTGCATCCTTCATGTCTCCCAAATGAATCAAAACTTTATTCACATTGGCATATACGTCCTTAGGTTCGGTCACGTCGATTTCCACAACAATATCCAAAAGATTATATTTTTTCATTAATTGAGACATTTGTAAAACCACCTGCAACGAGTCTTTATTTTCCACAGGCAGTACCTCACCTAAAAGAAAGCTGTCAAATTTAAGACCAGTCACAATTGGCAAAGCCTCGTGATACGTATTCTGTGTTTCCAAAACACGGCCTTCCTCATCTATGTAAAGGTATGCACCCATATAAGATACATAACCTCTTGCCTTTCGCTCCTTCACCTGAATCACCATGGTGTTGGGCAATTGGACTTTTAATTTTGCTTCTGCAATGTAAGGATCCTGTTCCAAGATTTTTTTTGCTTTTCCCTTTCCGAATAAAATCAAATTGTCTCCATGGGCAAGGGAAATCATCTCTGCCAATTCAGTTGTTGTAAAATGCTCTGCACCCTCCGCGCGAATCTCTTTCACTGCAAAAAGAGGAGAAAATAAAATCCCCGCTATTACAATGATAAGCATTAAAAAACCGATGACAAATTTTGAGTTTATTTTTCGCCCTTTTGGGGGCCTTTCATAATAATTAAGTTCCTCTAATAGTTCTATGTTGTCAGATCGTTTCTTTTTTTTCAATGCCATTTTTTTCACTCCATCAGTCGTACATTGCCGCCCAACAACGATAAGGCGTCCTCAATTTTTTCGTATCCTCGTTCTACATATTCAGCACCATATACAGTGCTTCTTCCTTCTGCCGCCAAAGCTGCAATCAAAAGCGCTGCACCACCTCGTAAATCACGACCAAAAACTTCAGCACCGTGGAGGCCATCACATCCCTTAATTTGCGCAACTCTGTCTTCAATTACAATATTGGCACCCATACGACATAGTTCGTCAGCATGGCGGAAACGAGCCTCAAATACTGTTTCACTAATCATACAAGTTCCCTTTGCTAATGTCAATAGACTCATCATGAGGGGTTGCATGTCGGTAGGAAAACCCGGAAATGGCCCAGTAACCAAGGAAAAGCCTGATTTTAGTTCCTTAGGCGGTTTCATCCAAATACGCTCCGCCTCAAAATTGAATTGACATCCTGTTTTTACCAAAGCTTCAAGGGTAGTTTCAATATCATTTTTTTCAACACCAGTTAAACATAGCTCTCCACCTGTCATAGCTGAGGCACATAAGAACGTTCCAGCCTCAATTCGATCAAAAGGTATGGAAAAATATGCTCCGTGAAGCTTTTTTACCCCTTCAATCATAATAGATGGTGTGCCTTCTCCATAAATCTCAGCCCCACAGGCACGTAAAAAACGAACTAGAGCCACAATTTCCGGCTCTCTCGCCGCATTATGAATAACCGTAACACCTTCAGCCTTTACCGCCAGAAGTAAAATATTCTCCGTGGCACCCACACTGGGATAGTTCAAGTAAATATGATACCCTAAAATGTGAGGTGCTTCACAATAAAAAAGTCCATCCTCCTCTTGAATTTCTACACCCATCTTTTCAAAGGCTTTCAAATGGATATCAATGGGGCGCTCTCCAATGGCGCAACCACCTGGATGCCCTAGTATGGCTTTTCGCTCTCTTCCCAAAAGAGCACCTAAAAAAAGGATGGAGGAACGCATCTTTTGCACCGTTTCCTCCCGAATCTTTACATCTTGGATTTGCCTTGTGTCGATGACCGCCGTCCTGCCATTGAGCTCCACCCTACAGCCCAGTGTTTTCAGAATATCCAACGTTAAATAGAAATCTCGAATCAGCGGGCAATTTTCCAGCACCACTTCATCCTCTGCAAGAAGTGTCGCTGCCAAAATGGGTAATGCCGCATTTTTACTCCCTCTTACCGCAAACTCTCCGCTTATGGGTTTTCCGCCCTCAATCAAGTAGTACCCCATGCTGTTCCCTCCAAAAAGCATCTTACCCACATTGTATAGAGGGACATTTTTTTTGGTGCATATCCAATTTGCATTCGTGTTTACAAAAATCCAAAAACCTTGTAATATGTAAGAAAAAAACGGAGGACAAACCAGTGAAGCATAATCTTTTAGATATTAAGGGCATCAAAGTGGGCCATGCCGAAAATACCCAAGGCAAAACGGGGGTAACCGTTATTATTGCGGAAAACGGAGCCTTTTGCGGAGTTGACGTCAGGGGTGCAGCCCCAGGAACCCGTGAAACAGACCTATTAAACCCCATAAATGCAATGGAAAAAGTGAATGCTGTAGTCCTTTCAGGTGGTTCTGCCTTTGGACTGGAGGCCTCTTGCGGTGTTATGAATTATTTAGAAGAGAAGGGCATTGGCTTTGATGTAGGCGTAACAAAGGTTCCCATCATCCCCGCTGCCGTCCTTTATGATTTAGAAAACGGTGATGTTTTTTGCCGGCCCAATCAGGAAATGGGCAGACAAGCCTGTGAAAATGCCTCTGATAAAACCTTACTTGAGGGTGATGCGGGAGCGGGCTGTGGCGCAACCGTTGGAAAACTTCGAGGTACTTTAGGTTGGTGTAACAGTGGCATTGGCTCTTGGGCAGAAACAACAGATAATGGAATTACCGTAGGAGCTTTGATTGCAGTAAATGCCTTTGGAGATATATTAGAAAAAGGAACAATCATTGCCGGAACAAAAGATGAAAATGGGACCTTTTTAGATACTGCGAAGGGAATTATCCAGCATGCCTCTACGCTTTCCTTCGCCGGAAAAAACACTACCATCGGCGTCATTGCAACCAATGTCAAGCTTACAAAAGCCCAGGCAGCGAAGGTAGCAGGGATGGCTCATGATGGATTGGCAAGATGCATTTCTCCGGTCCACACTACCATGGATGGAGATACGCTGTTCTGCCTTTCCACGGAAGAAATTGAACTGCCTATAGCCCCCGTGGATTTGGTAGGAATTATGGCGGCAAAGGTTACGGAGGAAGCTGTATTGCGAGGCGTAAAGGCGGCAAAGCCTTTCTAATTTTGCAAGAACTACTTTTGCTTACCTAAATGCTTTATAGAGCGTTAAATTAAATCTCATCGAATCAGACTCTTTTCTTATTAAAAATGCAGGGTATCCTTTTTAACGGATACCCTGCATTGAAATTCACCCACTAATTAATGATTTCCACATTCATGGGCATGCTTGTGTTCATGACAAACAGACCCTGTTGATTTTAATTCACCCTTCAAATAGCTTTCAACGGCAGTTTTGGCATTGCCCTCTGCACCTATAATCACTTCAATTTTTCTTTCATTGAATATTTCTATGGCACCGCCACCCATTCCCCCAGCAATCATTACTTCAATACCCATATCTCCTAAAAAATTAGGTAAAAATCCGGGTTTATGTCCAGGATTTGCAACTGTGTTTTCCTCAACTATTTGGCCGTTATTTGTTTCAAATATGCCAAAACCTTCACAATGCCCAAAATGTTGTGCTACCAATTCTCCCATACATGCTACTGCAATTTTCATATCCATTCTCCTTTTCTCAAACAAATTTAGTGGTGCAACATTGTTGAATGTACTTCATACGAATGAAAAGTTTCTCCATTCAAACTTAGAAATATACCTTCATCTTTTCGTAAACTTGATATAGTGCATCCCTTGCAGGACAGTTGATTTTAGCTATACTGTGCCCCTCATTGATTGCATCAGAGACCTTATTATCATAGGGAATGCATCCCACAAAAGGAATGTCTTCCCGCTGACACAAGTTCTTAATTTCTTCAGTATTTTCAATACATGTATCATATTTGTTGATACAAACAGCCGTCCTAATCTGAAAGATTCCAGCTGTTTTTATAATACGCATCATATCACTAATACCAGATAGGGAAGGCTCTGCAACAATCAAAACCATATCCACGCCACTGATGGAAGCTATCACAGGGCAACCTATTCCCGGAGAACCATCAATGATAGTAAATTCCCCATACTCCCCTTGCTCTAGCTGTTTTTTCACCTCAGTTACTAACTTCCCTGAGTTACCTCGTCCCATTTTAAGCTTAGCAGTGGAAAATAACCGTTCCTCTTGGTAAAGTGCCAGCTCCCCTGCAACATCTTCTTCCATGGTTACCGCACCCGCTGGACAGGTATACATGCATACACCACACCCTTCACAAGCAAAAGGATCCACAGAATATTTTCCGCCTGTTCGAATGATGCCCTGAAATCTGCAGTTTTGATAACAAACACCGCAGCTCGAACACTTTTTATCATCTATGCTTGCTTTTTCCGAACCATAATAATCAGTCTTTTGGGGTTTCTCCTTCATTCCTGCAAGCAAATGTAAATTGGGTGCATCTACATCACAATCTGCAAAAGCTTCGGCCTCAGAAAAATCTATAAAAGCGGCGGCTGTTGTGGTCTTTCCTGTGCCCCCCTTGCCGCTTAAAATCAGGAGCTTCTTCATTCCCACACCTCCATCCGGATTTTATCTAAAAGTGTAGAAAACAGCTCCCGTGTTTCATCATCTTTCTCACAAGCCAACTCACCATTGGCTCCAAGCCGAGCCAATTTTTCCTGATAAGGAATACAACAAAGGATAGTGATGTTGTTTTCTGCGCAAAATTCAATCAGTGGAGCATAGATGTAGTCTCCTTTATTTATCACTACACCACAAGGCTTTTGTAAAAGTGACACTAGCTCGTACACCATTTTGAAATTGTGAAAACCAAAGGTAGTGGCTTCCACCACCAAAAGGCAGTAATCCGCCGTTTTCACACTTTCCATAACGGAGCAAGCACTCCCAGGTGGACAGTCAATGATAGTTATACTTTGATTAGAAATTTCTGTATCTAAAGCATTTTGAATCACAGGTATACCACTTGCTTCTCCGATATTTAAAATACCCGTAATTACCTCCACCCCTTTATTTCTGCCTCTTTCCACAATACCAACTGGACGTTCCACCTCATAAACTGCCCCTACGGGACAGATAAGCGCGCATGCACCGCAGGCATGACAAACATCAGAAAATACAAGGGGGCTATTTTTAATAAATCCTATAGCATTAAATCTGCATGAATCTACACACTTACGACAGCCGATACATTTTTCTGTCAGAACCTGTGGCAGTAGGGTATAGACTTCCTCTGCAATACTTGCCTCCGGTTTTAAAAACAGTCTTCCATTTGGTTCTTCTACATCACAATCTATATAGACCGAATTTTTTGCTGTTACGGCAAGGTTTACCGAAACGAAGGTTTTTCCGGTTCCACCTTTTCCACTTAACACCGCAATTCTCATACTTTACCGTGAAAGCCTCCGTGAAAATGTGTCAAAGGTGCAAGTTCCCCCTTCTGAAAAGCTTCAACATTTTCCTTAGCAGACACCTTCGTTGTTTTATATACCTTGATTCCCGCTGCTTGAAAAACCTCTGCTGAATTTTCACCACAGCGAACTGTAAGTAAAGCCTCTGCCATTGCATCAACGATAGCTTGTGCTGCTTTTATGCCAGCGCCACCTTGTGACACTGCCCCTGGGTTCTCAAAAAATCTAGAAACCTCACTCTGAGTATCATAAATTAAAAAATAAGGTGCTCTGCCAAATGAAACACATACCTCAGCTTCCATACGCATTTCATTCATGGGTATCGCAATTTTCATAGCTAATAACTCCCTCCTCGTAATTCAAATTTTAAATATTAAAAGTATTAAAAGAAATAATACACCAAAGGCACATTGCACCTAGATAGATTTTAATTTTAAAATCATTTCCGTCATATGCCATTAATTCATTGTACGTCAATTAATGTCATATGTCAATAATGTAGTGCAAAAGAAAGACAACTTCTTTTCTTACATTAAACGAAATTCTATTCATCTTAAATTTTTTCGGCGTTTTCAATCCAAACCCACATATCTTTGATTCTTATAAACATCTTTTCGTCTAAAACAAAACTAGATTCCTCCTATATAGAAATAATCTCGATACAAGGATTATTCTTTCTTGCATCGGGATTATTTGTGCGATTATTTCAATAAATCGCCCTCCGTTTTCTTTGCAGCTTTTTGACTACAAATTTTATAACGAAGGGCGTTTATTTTTCGCCTCATCAGCGTAGGATTTAAAAACATATCAAATGCTTACATTTTTCTATATAAAAAACCTGATATAAATTTTCATCATTTACTCAATTCTATTTAATTGCCGGCTTCTAGTGGAGCAAAATCTTATTTCTGCCCCAACGGATCCTCTCATTGCCGATAAGCTTCGTTTTTACCCAACGTCATTTTTTTGCCCACCTTTATTAGTAATAGGACAGCTAAAACGATAAATGGAAGTCCGCCGATAAGGCCTGTAATTGCCGGGCCAAACAGTGGGTTATATCCGCTCTTTGCAAAAATGCTTGGTAGTGCCGCGCCCGCATTCACCGTTGAGTGAATCATGGCGGCGGGGATGACGCTTTCCAGTTTGATTGATATATAGCCTTCTATAATTCCAAGTGCAACACAAAAAACAATCATAGCTAGAATGCCAAGCACTGGATAGCCCCAATAGCCTGTTCCGTAATTGTGACCCATCACGATAATGGGTAAGTGCCAGATTCCCCATATTACCCCTGTAATAATTAACGATGCCCTGTCAGATAAAAACATGCGCAGTTTAGGGAGCAGATACCCCCGCCAGCCAAGTTCTTCGCCCAAAGTGGGGATGATATTTACAATCGGTCCAATGACAACAAAAATTAGAACTTGAATAATTAGCAACGTAGACGGGGCAGGTCCCTGTTTACCACCTGATGCAATCATCCCTTTTAAAGTTATAAGCTCCGGGTCAAACGAACCTGGCATAATTAGGAAATAAAGTGCTCCACTTAGAATCAATAAGGCTGTCGGGCCGAAGTACAAAAGCAGATACTCTTTCACATGCCCCTTGACGTGGGGGCGAAGATACATATTCCCAAATCCTTCTTTTGTTATAAAGCGTGTTAATAAATTGGATAGCGCAGGCATAAACATAGCAACTGTCAAGATTACTACAGACACCCCGCTTCCATAGGTCAGTCCGCAGATCGGTACCAACAAAAATACGAACCATGCAAGGATAATTGTAAGTGCAATAAATATAATCAGTCGTTTTTTTGCCACCAATTTCTCATGTTCCATAATAACATTCCCCCTTATTTATATTGTTCGCAGTTTCGTTGAAGCCTTTCAGTTATACTGTGAAAACGCTTATCATCTGAGAGAACCGAAAACACCGGATTATTAACAATCACATCAGACATGCTTTTCCTGATTGTTTTTTCATCCCGGGGAAGATCCGTTCCCAAATCCAGTTGATCCAGCCATCCATCCAGATGGTCGAAAAAAGTATCGCCATGCAAGCGCAAGGGATAAATATCGCTTGTTACGATCTCGGTGTACTTTTGCAGCATATCAAGTGCCCTATCATAATTTTTCTGAGCAATAAATCCCTGCGCGGCTGAAATATAAAGGCCCACTAGGACACCAGGATGCAGATGTCTCATGTCAAACGTTTCCGCTACGACAAGCGAGCGCCGCAGCACCTCTTCGAATTTGGATGGGACATCGACACATAGCGTAAGATATGCTGGAAAGAAGTTGAACAGGACGACGATATTTTGAAACATTCCCACCTGCAAAACGGATTTTGCCTCCTCAATACGCCCTGTCATTTGGTATGCGGAAGCCAAAAGTGACTCAGGAGGTAGCGCAGGCGCGACAGAGCTGCCAAGCAGATCCAGTACAGAATCTGCATCACCTGAAATGAGGCTGCATAGGGCTTCCATAAACAAAGCTAGCCTGCTAATCGATATATCGTCGCATTCCTCTCTGACCCGGATAAAAAGCACCTTGGCTTCCCCAGTCAAAGACGCCACTTTCTGTGGATCCTTCAGCAATTCGATATGATTGATCATCAATATCCCCATTTGCAGCAGCAATGGGAAGCATGAATAGTATTTTTTTATTGTCTTTCGGCAATTCTCCATCACCGAATCAAACGGTTTTGACGTAAAATCATCAGACAGTCTTTGGTACAGCTTTCGAATATCCTCTTTTGTCATCTGCGGTTTATAGTCTATCAATTCGTCAATGCTGATGTTAAAGTATGCAGCCAGTTGGGGAAGAAAAGTAACATCTGGATAGCTTTGCTGTGTTTCCCATTTGGAAACGGATGCCTTGGACACACCAATGTAATTTGCAAGCTCATCCTGGGTGATGCCCTTCTCCTTGCGCTTAGTAACAAGCACTTTTGCAATATTAATTTCCTTCATATCAATCACCTCTGACTATATTTTACTTGGTAATCGGAAAGAATTCAATGGATTTGCAGTTGATAACGGTTGAATAAATCAACCTATGCGATACTTCTAGTTGGAGCTGCAGTAGAAAACTCGGCTTAACAGCATGGTTTGTATAAAAACATTTTGCAGTTGACGCTTTTGAATAACTTGGGAAAGCCTTCAGTAATACGCTCGAATTTACCAATATCGTCTAACATGGTAAAACCATCCTTTCTAAATTTGAATACAAAAAAGCATGACAGCTTTTGCAGCCATCATGCCTTATATCAAATTATTCTGTTTTCCTGTGGGTTCAAATCCAAACTTTAGCCGTTTTCCGGATTTCATCCTGAGATCAAAAGAATCAACAAACCCGTACGAATAACGGAAAAATTGACAAGTTCTTTTATCGAAAACTTGTCAATCTAGCTGAAGCTACTGAGGGGACTCGAACCCCTGACCTGCTGATTACGAATCAGCTGCTCTACCATCTGAGCCACAGTAGCATATTAAAATTTTGTCTGAACGCCTCATTTAGTATACAAAA
>NZ_DALYUL010000004.1:0-21311 GCF_031981185.1 Anaerotignum sp.
GGCAAAGGTCTGCAACACCTCTATCCCCGGTTCAAATCCGGGTGGCGCCTTAAGCAGAAGGGCAAGTTTTCTTGGGAGAACTTGTCATTTTTTTATTTAAATTTTTAACTCTACGGAGCGTTTATTGGTTTGTATAGAAAATTCATTTATAATCATTTATGGAGGTGGCAGTAGTGGATTGTAATAAAGTAGGAAAGCTTATTCTGGATTTGCGTAAAGAGAAGAAAATGACACAGAAACAGCTTGCGGATGCCATGAATATTAGTGATAAAACAATTTCAAAATGGGAACGGGGATATGGATGCCCTGATGTATCATTGCTCAATGAGCTATCAGAAGTCTTAAATGTGAATATTGAAAAAATATTGCTGGGAGATTTGGAGCCCAACAATGCAGACGGAGGAAATATGAAGAAAATAAAATTTTATATGTGTCCCAATTGCGGCAATGTGATTACGGCCACAGGAGAAGCAGAAATATCCTGCTGTGGACGTAAAATGACAGCATTGGTACCTAAACCCGCAGATGAGGAGCACTATTTGAATGTGGAAAAGATAGAGAATGATTATTATATTACTTTTCCCCATGAAATGAAGAAAGAGCACTACATTTCTTTTGTTGCATATGTGACATATGATAAAATCATTCTTGTAAGGTTGTACCCTGAGCAAGGCGGTGAAGTACGTATTCCAACTCTTCGCAGAGGGGAGCTTTATTTTGGATGCAGTAGAGACGGCTTATGGGTGACAAAAATATGACGAGAGATATGAACTTTGTGCCGATTGTAATGGAAAACTGGCCCAGAGCACAGATGTTTTATTATTATACCCAGATAGCTCCTACCAGTTATACGGTAGATGTAAGAATGAATGTTACTGTTTTGAGACAGACATTAAAGCAACGAGGCCTCAAATTTTTCCCCGCTTATTTGTGGTTAATAACCAAAGTAATGCAAGGAATTGATGAGTTTAGAGTAGGGATGGAAGATGGTGTTTTGGGGATATGGGAACAATTAACCCCAGCCTATCCTGTGTTTCATCAAGACGACAAAACAACATCGTTACTATGGACCGAATTTGAAGAAGATTTCTCGGCATTTTACGAAAACTATGAAAGGGATACCAAAGCACATGGTGACAGCCATGGCGTGTTAACCTCAAAAGGAATTCCGCTCTCTAATGCTTACATTATTTCCTGTATTCCTTGGTTCACCTTTCAGAGCTTTTCTCTCCATAACCATGGAATAAAAGATTATTATTTTCCTAGCTTTGAAGCAGGGCAGTTTGTGAAGGAGGAAGGGGAGGAATTCATGCCTCTATCTGTGACAGTGCATCATGCAACAATAGACGGTTATCATTTAAAACAATTCTTTGAATCGTTGCAAGAGTCAATGATTCATCCGGAGGAATGGCTATGAAGGGAAGGTATTGAAACTAGAAAAGGCTTCTTGCTTTTGTGCCAGCTCCCACATCGTTTTGTCAAAGGCTCAGTGTAGCACCAAAAAACCGCAGAGATTCTCTGCGGTTTTTTATTTACAGGATAGGATTTCGTAATATGAGTGTGGTATATTTAGACATACATCTAAATGTTATTGACGGAAGGAAGGATTCATGCTATTTTATATTTAGATAAACATCTAAATGAAATGGGGTGATGCTTTGGGCCTTCAACAAACATTAAAAGCAATTGGTGACCCTACGCGACGAGAGATTTTGGATATGTTGAAATCAGGAGAAAAAACTGCAGGGGAAATAGGAGAACGTTTTCAGGCAACGGGGGCTACCATTTCTCATCATTTATCTGTATTAAAAAATGCAGGGTTGATAATGGATGAGAAAAAAGGGAAATATATTTATTATGAGTTAAACATGACGGTTTTTGAAGAGATTTTAAGCTGGATAACAGCCTTTACTGGAGGGGACAAAAATGAGTAAAAAAAGAATTGCCATATATATTTTTTCAGTAATACCCATTATAATGGTAAGCTTGGTTTATGAAAAGCTTCCAGATTTGGTGCCAATGCAATGGGAGGCAGGTGGAGGAGTACGTTATGATGATAAGTGGAAGTTATATATCATTGGCGGATTATGCCTCATTATGGGTGTTATTATGCCTCTTGTCCCTAAAATTGATCCCAGAAAGAAAAATTACGAAAAATTCTTTTTAGCTTACGAAAATATTATTCTTATGATTGTAATATTTATGGCTGCCATCATGGCAATTTCACTTTCGGAAAGCCTATATCCCGGAAGAATTTCTGTACCCAGAGTTGTTAGTGGTGGTGTGGGCCTTTTGTTTATTTTTCTTGGGAACATGATGCCCAAAGTGAAATCAAACTTTTTTACTGGTGTTCGGACACCATGGGCATTGAGCAGTGAATTAGTATGGAATAAAACACAAAGATTAGGCGGGAAAGTGTGTTTTTTCGGTGGATTACTCATGGTTTTGTGTGCGTTTTTTGTTCCTATTTTTGCAATGCCTTATGTCGTTGGTTTGGTGATGTGTATCATTGTTTTATACCCCACGATTATGTCATACGTTTGGTATAAGGATGAAGTAAAATTGTTAGAAAAATAACCGATGCCAGCATTTATGGGGCTTTGCACAAAATAGGGAGCATGCAAACAAAAAATGTTGACGGTACAAGGTTTTACGGCTATACTGAATTCATCAAATAGCCAAAATGCCTTTTGCCGTCATTTTTTATGTGTTTATTTGGTTGCCTCGGCGTAAAAAATTATATTTGGAAATGATAGGTATGAGGCTATAAGGAATTACCATTTTTGGAAGAGGCTATAATTTGTCAGAGAGCCGTTTCTCATTAGGAGGTTAAATACATGCAAAAAGAAAGAACTGTTTACATCATTGGACATAAGAATCCCGATACAGATTCTATTTGTTCTGCAATTGCGTATGCAGATTTAAAAAACAGGTTAAAGGAAGGCAATTTTGCGGCAAAAAGAGCAGGTGAAATCAATAACGAAACAAAATTTGTTTTGGAATATTTTGATGTGGGGGACCCCGGGTTTCTAGGACACGTAGGTACACAAGTAAAGGATATTACGATTAAATCAACCCCTTCTATTAGCAGAGAGCTTTCTTTAAAAAAAGCATGGAATACCATGCGAGATTTAGGGGATGCCACCATGCCCGTGGTGCAGGATGGAAAGCTTGAAGGGATTATCTCCGTTAAGGATATTGCAACAGCTAATATGGATGTCTTTGAGACTCACATTTTAGCAATGTCTCACACAAAGTACACAAATATTTTGGATACTATCGATGGAAATATGATTATTGGTGACGAAAACGACATCGTCACAAAAGGGAAAATTTTGATTGGTGCTGCGAATCCCGACTTATTGGAGTCTTATATAGAAGAAGGTGACATCGTTATTACGGGGAACCGTTTTGAAAGTCAGCTTTGTTGTATTGAAATGAAAGCAGGGTGTATTGTTGTTTGTATGGGTGCTCCTGTTTCTAAGACCATTCAAAAGCTGGCAATGGAAAACAACTGTAAAATCATCAGCACACCTCATGACACCTATATGGCTGCAAGATTGATGAGCCAAAGTACCCCTTGTGGTTATTTTATGCGTAAAGAAGGGTTAATTTCCTTTCATAAAGAAGATTTTATTTCCGATATAAAGTCTGTTCTATCTAAAATCAGACACAGAGATTTTCCTGTTTTAGATCAAGATGGAAATTATTGTGGCATGCTTTCTCGCCGCTCTTTATTGGATATGGAGAAGAAAAAAATTATCTTGGTTGACCACAATGAAAAGACCCAGGCAGTAGATGGAATTGACGAAGCGGAAATTATTGAAATTATTGACCATCATCGTTTGGGCAGTTTGGAAACCGCTATGCCGGTCTATTTCCGTAACCAGCCTGTTGGTTGTACTGCTACCATAATTTACGGAATGTATCGAGAAAACAACGTGGAAATTACGCCAAAGGTTGCGGGCTTATTGTGCTCTGCTATATTATCGGATACGCTAATGTTCCGCTCTCCTACATGCACAGAAAAGGATAGAGAGGCCGCTGAGGTTGTGGCAAAAATTGCTGGAATCGAGATTCAAGAATATGCGGAAAAAATGTTTCGGGCAGGTAGCTCTTTAGGAGATAAAGCGCCACAAGAAATTTTTTATCAGGATTTTAAGAAATTTAGTGGTAGTGGGTTAACCTTTGGGGTTGGTCAGATTTCATCTTTGGATCAGGAGGAATTGAGCCAACTTCGCACAAAAATTGCCCTTTATATGGAATCCATTAAAGGTAGTTGTGATGTTCTGTTTTTCCTTTTAACAAACATATTAACAGAGTCTTCGGAGTTAGTTTTTGTAGGTGAGAAGGCAAAGGACATTGTGGATGCGGCTTTTTGCGGGTCGGCAGAAGAAAATTGGATGTATCTTCCTGGCATGGTTTCTAGGAAGAAGCAGTTTGTACCTAAAATATTAAATGGGATTCAACAAGTGCTATGATGAAAAATTATAAGATGATACTTGCCTATGATGGTGGCCGATACAACGGTTGGCAAAAACAGGGCAACACAGAGAATACGATACAAGAAAAGTTAGAGGGCATTGTTTCTGCTTTGGCGGGCTGCCCTATTGAGATTTTCGGCTCGGGAAGGACAGATGCAGGAACCCATGCTTACGGGCAGGTTGCTAATTTTTATATGGAATGGAATGATTCACAGGAGAGACTCATGGATGCCATCAACGAAAAACTTCCTGAAGATATAGGTGTACTGTCTTTAGAGGAGGTTTATCCACGGTTTCATAGTCGATTGAGTGCTAAGGCAAAAACCTATGAATATACCATTTGGAATAGTAAGAAACCTCCCGTGTTTGAAAGAAAGTATGTTTTTTGGTGTGAAAAGCCCCTGAATGTGGAAAAAATGCGAGAGGCTGCAGAATTGTTTCTTGGAGAGCATGATTTTAAGAGTTTTTGCGCCAATAAGCGCATGAAAAAATCAACAGTGCGGAAAATATATCAGATTGATTTTCAATGCACAGAGGATAAAATAACCATTTCCTATTATGGGAACGGATTTTTATATCAGATGATAAGAATACTCACAGGTACGCTGATCGAGGTGGGAGAGGGCAAACGACAGCCCCATGAAATCCCTTCCATTTTTGTGGCATTGGACAGAGAAAAAGCCGGTTTTACCGCCCCAGCCAAGGGGTTGGCTTTGAAAGAAGTTTTTTATGGAGAGAGGCCGGAAGAAAATGATACGAATAACTGATTTAAAACTGCCTGTAAACGGGTCAGAGGAACAGCTGAAAAAAAGAGTCGCAAGAGTTTTGGGAATTCCAGTCGAAGGAGTAATAAAGACAAAGATTTTCCGCCGTTCGTTAGATGCCAGAAAAAAGGATCAAATTCATTATGTCCTCGTTGTTGATGTAGAGGTTGCTAATGAAAAAAAAGTACTGGCTAAGGCAACGGGGAAAAATATATCTGTAACCCCTGATTTATCGTATGCTTTTCCTCAGGGAAAAGCAGAATGCAAAAATCCTCCTGTGGTGGTTGGCTTTGGACCGGGGGGGATGTTCGCTGCGCTTCTTTTGGCAGAATTGGGCCTAAAACCCATTGTTTTAGAGCGTGGAGGAGATGTGGAAAGCCGCAAAAAAGCGATTTCCCTCTTTTGGGAGGAAGGAAAACTCAACCCTGAGAATAATGTACAATTTGGCGAGGGCGGTGCAGGTACTTTTTCCGATGGGAAGCTGACCACGCGCATTAAAGATCCTCGATGCCGTAAGGTTCTAGAGGAATTTGTGGCGGCAGGGGCACCTGAGGACATTTTATTTGATGCCAAACCCCATATTGGGACGGATTTATTGCAAGGAGTTGTGAAAAAAATTAGAGAGAAGATTCGATCTCTTGGCGGGGAAGTTCGTTTTTTGTCCAAAGTTTCCGATATTTTGGTGGAAGGCGGTCAGGTGCAAGGCGTCGTCCTTTCAGATGGAGAAACCATTTATTCAAACGATGTGGTTTTAGCTGTTGGACACAGCGCAAGGGACACCTTTGAAATGCTGCATCAGAAGGGTGCTATATTAGAGCAGAAGCCTTTTGCCATGGGAGTTAGAATTGAACATCCACAAAGTATGATAGATATTGCCCAGTATGGAGAAGGCGAGAAGGAACTGCCTCCAGCTGATTATCGTTTAACCTATACTACAAAAAAAGGAAGAGGTGTTTACACCTTTTGTATGTGCCCTGGCGGGTATGTGGTGGCGGCATCCAGTGAAGAAGGTAGATTGGCAGTCAACGGCATGAGTGAACATGCCAGAGATGGAGAAAATGCAAATTCTGCCCTTTTGGTACAAGTATTTCCTAAGGATTTTGCCTCTGACCACCCTTTGGCAGGCATGTATTTTCAGCGGGATTTGGAGGAGAAGGCTTTTGCTTTGGGTGGAGGAAATTATACCGCTCCCATACAACGGGTAGGTGCATTTCTCGGTACTTCAAAGGAAGGCGCTACGGTTTCCCCTAGTTATCGCCCAAATACAAAGGAAAGCAACTTGGCAGAAATGTTTCCTTCTTTTATGACGGAAGCCATGCAAGAGGCTATCCCTGAAATGGGAAAACGATTAAAGGGATTTGACAGAGAGGACGCTGTATTGACAGCAGTGGAAAGCAGAAGCTCTTCACCTGTGCGGATTCTTCGTGGTGATGATGGCACAAGTTCTTGGGCAAAGGGACTTTATCCCACGGGGGAGGGCGCCGGTTATGCAGGGGGGATTGTATCTGCCGCTGTGGATGGCATTTTGGCTGCTGAGAAAATATTTATAAAGAATTTAGTGTGAATTGAAAAAGGTAAGAAACATTAATAAGCTTAGAAAAAGAAACAAAATAGATACAACAAAGCGCAGGGATAAATCAACCTATCCATGCGCTTTTTGAAATTAAAGTTAAGTAAATATTTCTCTTTCCATCAGACGAATATGTATTATATTGTCGCCAAATTTGATAATGTTTCCTCTGTAAGGCGGTATACGGTCCAATCCTTCATGGGTTCTGCGCCCAAAGATAAATAAAAATCAATGCTTGGCTGATTCCAATCCAAGCACCACCATTCCAAGCGGCCACATTTGCGATCCACAGCGATTCTTGCCAACTCTTTTAAAATTTCTTTGCCATATCCCTTTCCTCTGTATTCTTCTTTCACAAATAAATCCTCTAAGTAAATTCCCGCTTTTCCTAAAAAGGTGGAAAAATTGTGAAAGAAAAGGGCAAAGCCGACTTCCTTACCATCCACCATGGCAAATAGTACCTCTGCTTTTTTTTGCTGAAAAATCCATTCATTGAGAAGTTCTTCTGTAGCTATAACCTCCGCCAGCATTTTTTCGTAGCTGGCCAACTCCTGTATGAAGGTTAAAATCAGCGATGTATCATCTTCTTTTGCAAATCGAAAATCCATTTAGTTCTCCTTTCTTTGATACCCCTTTATGTTACAGTTTATTTGATTTCTAGAATGGTCAGTGTTCCTGTTTCTTTATCATGAGAATATACAAAAGAAAAGGCATCCCCTTCTTTCATGACATGAAGTTTTTCTGATACAGTTTCATCATAAAATTGGAAAGCTTGAATGGTTCCATCTTCCAAGGTCACCTCAACGGTATGACCATCAGCGGAACCGTTGAAAACGGCAGAAGCATTGTATGTAGGGGGAGCAAAGCCTTCTTCTTTGGTCATTCCGGCTACACTGTAAAAGTATCTTGGATCCACAATCCCATCGGCAAAGGCATTTTTTTGCATTGTCACTAGAGATTTACCCAAAACTTCTTTATCCTCCATGGTAGAAACCAGCTTTGCCGTAATGACGTAGCCATTATCTGTTTCCTTATAATTTGATAACACTGTTTTTGAAAGACCACGGTCTCCCTGTGTCAGCAAATATGCATCCCAATCCTTATCATAGGTAATGGAATCGGAAAGGGATTCGGGCAGGGGCAATAAGTCATCATAGTTGGCGAACAGGGCAATGGCATATTCCTGGGCAACTTTTTTGGGTACTTTTAATCTTCCATCATCAGTTTCTGTTACCAGGCTATTTTCAGTGCCGGAAGTACCTAAGAAATAATATAGGGCACTCCAAAAAAATTCAGGATTTGTGGCATCATAGTCAGTGTTGTTTTCTAGCATACTGCGCATGAGCGCATCAATTGGCTCTACCATTGTGGCCATATCCTGAGGTATAGCGCCTTGGGCTTGGAGATTTGCGGGAGCAGGCTCGCTGTTTTTTTTACTGCAACCCGTTATTCCTAATAAAAATAGTGCGGTAATAAAATATAATATGTATTTTTTCATTTCAATCCTCCTAAGGCTAATCCCACATCCCTTTGTTTGTGGTTGGTGTATTCATATCTTTTTGATTGTATCTTTTCAGTCAGCCTGAAAATAAATAGGAAACACTTCCGGCTGGTTTACGCATATTGTTGTTTTGTTGAAGAAAAATCCGGCAGCACATCCGGACATAGAGTCAAACAGTATTACTTTAGTATAATCCAATATTATAAACGAAACGTAACAAAAATCTTTCATATTTATAAATTTTTGTTGCAAGACTTTTCTGTGCCATCATAGAATAATGATAGGGGGAAACTCTTTACCCGCCCCTAAAAAAATGGTATACTATCAAAACGGTGTTGCTTTTTGACGAAAATCGTTGCAACCCGGGGCTTCCTATCGGTCAAATAGAAGGAAAGGACGGTTTAAGTAGTTGAAGCGCCAGAACCGCAGATAGGGCGGTTGACGAGGTAGAAGTGATCGAATTTTTCGGCGGATGCTTCTCGCCCATTCGTTCAGGGACGCAGGTCTTTTTACAAAAAGGAGAAGAAAATTCTCCTGACAAAGGGAAAGGCAACGGACGAATAAAAGAATAAAGGAGAAATTTAAATTATGTGTGGTATTGTTGGATATATCGGGAACGCGGAGGCGGTACCCGTTCTTTTGAATGGCCTTGCCAAGTTGGAATACCGTGGTTATGATTCAGCGGGTATTTCTGTATATCATGATGGAATATATACAATTAAGGCAAAAGGCAGACTGGCAAATCTGGCAGAAAAAATAGATAAAGAGGAAGCTTTGTCCTCCCATATGGGAATCGGTCATACTAGATGGGCAACCCACGGGGCACCCAGTGACCGAAACAGCCATCCCCATAATAGCCAAAGTGGAAAAATTTCAGTGGTTCATAACGGAATCATTGAAAACTATATGGAAATAAAGGCATTTTTACAGGAACAGGGCTATGTATTTGTATCAGAAACAGATTCAGAGGTAGTTGCTCAGCTGTTTGACTTTTATTATGAGGGAGATCCAGTTGAAACACTAAGCAAAGTAGTCAGAAAAGTGCGTGGCGCATATGCATTGGCAATTATGTGCATTGACCATCCCGATAGCTTGGTGGCAGTCAGAAAGGATTGTCCCCTTTTGGCAGGATTAAGCAGTGAGGGAAACTATGTGGCTTCCGATATTCCTGCATTGTTGGAATATACCAGAGACTATTATTTGCTGGATGATAATGAAATCGTATTTTTAACCAAAGACAGTGTTACCCTTTATGATCTGGATGGAAATGAGATTCATAAAGATGTATTCCGAGTGACTTGGGACATTGATGCGGCGGAAAAGGGCGGTTACGATTACTTCATGATGAAGGAAATTATGGAACAGCCTGAAGCGTTGAGAAAAACAGTGTTCCCAAGGTTGACAGAAGCGGGAATCAACTTTGAGGATCTTTCTTTGACAGTAGAGGAAATCAAGAATTTTAATCGGATTCACATTGTTGCCTGCGGCAGTGCGTGGCACGCAGGGGTTGTAGGAAGATATGTTATGGAAGAGGTCAGCAGAATTCCTGTAGAAGTAGATATTGCATCTGAATTCCGCTATCGTAATCCTATTTTGAATCAGAATGACCTTTGTATAATCATCAGCCAATCAGGAGAAACAGCCGATACTTTGGCGGCCTTGAGAGAAGCAAAAAAACAGGGAGTTAAAGTGCTTTCTATTGTGAATGTGGTGGGCAGCTCCATCGCAAGGGAAAGTGATGATGTGCTGTATACTTGGGCAGGACCTGAAATCGCTGTGGCTACCACAAAGGGATACACAACCCAGCTTTCTTTGTTGTATCTGGTTTCTTTATATTTTGCTAAGGCACGAGGGACTGTGGAGGAAGGACGCCTGAAGGAGTATCTACAGGAATTACGCCTATTGCCTCAAAAGACAGAAGCGGTGTTAAAACTGGATGCAAAAATGGCTGAACTTGCGAAAAAATATGCCCAGAGTGAGGATGTATTTATCATTGGTCGTGGTTTGGACTATGCAGCGGCAATGGAGTCTTCATTAAAACTAAAGGAAATTTCCTATATCCACAGTGAAGCCTATGCTGCAGGTGAGTTGAAACATGGCACCATTTCCTTAATTGAGGATGGAACACTAGTGATTGCCATTGCAACCCAGGAGAGGTTATTTGAAAAGCTGGTTAGCAATGCAAAAGAGGTAAAAGCTAGGGGTGCTAAAGTAATTGCCATTGCTGTAGAGGGAAACCAAGCTATGGAAGAAGTTGCCGATGAGGTGATTTATCTGCCTCAGTCAGGAGATATTTTTACCAGCTCTTATAATGTTTTGCCCATGCAGTTGTTTGCCTACTACACAGCAGTGGAAAGAGGCTGTGATGTAGATAAACCAAGAAATTTAGCAAAATCAGTAACCGTTGAATAATGTGTAAATACTTCTTCGTGAAGTTTTGGGTGCCGATGAAATCGGCACCTTTTTTATTACGCATAAATCATTGACAAGCAAAGCCATAACAAGAATATAAAAAATCTCTGGAGATGGTTACATTAAACTTTTCGACAAAAAGCGTTATTTATATTGACACCTAGGTGTATGAGTCATACAATACACCTAGGTGTGTTATCAATATAGTACACTTTAGGAGGGATAGTATGTTAAATTTTACAGAGCTGGTTCTGAATACAGTGGATCCGGTTTATGCTCAAATAAGTGAATTTGTAAAACGGCAGATATTTTTGGGGAAAGCAAAAAAGGGAGACCCTTTGCCATCCAGGCGTGAGTTGGCAACCCAGCTAAAAATTAACCCCAATACTGCGCAGAAGGCCTTTCGTGTTTTAGAGGATGCGGGGTTGGTTCTAACACCAAAAAATACCGTCAGTATTCTTTATTTTGACGAGGAAATGCTATTGGAGATACAACGGGAAATGACGGGAGATTTGGTTGCAGAGTTTGTAAAAAGGCTTAAAGAAAACAAATTATCCCTTGATGAGGTATTGGGATTGCTGCAACAGGAATGGGAAAAGGGGGAGCAGGCATGAAAAATACATTAAAGCTCAGCAATTATTTATTTAGCTGGTTTTTTCGAAAGAGTGGTCGGTATATCCTAGGCTTTTCTTTGGGAATGGCCTCTCTTTTCATTTTAATTAGCAGTAGTCTTAGCGCGACCAATTCTTATCAACATATTGCCAAAGAATTTCGCACCTTTGATATGGTGATTGATTATAGTGGCGCAGGCGTTGTGTTTTTTCTTGGTTTGGTTACTCTTTTTATTACGCTCTTTATTCAAATGAATGGATTTTACACCAATGGAAAAGGAATGTATTCCATTTTAACGTTGCCTATGAAAAGGTGTGAGGTGTTTTTTGCTTTTTATTTGTCTGCTTCAGCGGCGGTATTTATATATTTTGCCTTGTGGGTTATTGCAATGGCTGCATTTTATTTACCCATCACTTCTGTGTATGTGAAAGAGGCATTTCAATCCGTATTGCGTTTTTCCCAAAGTGTAACAGTGAGAGACATAGATACCTCTATTTCCAATGGATTTTTTTTGGCCTTTCACAGAAGTATTTTTTTAAGTTCTTGCTTTCCTGTTTCTTGGATTCAAGCTTTGGCGTTAAGTGGGGGCATGTTTCTCTCTATAACTGCCATTGTTTTTGCAGGGTTATATAATGAAAGCATTTTTACGCGAGTGTTACTGTTTGTAGTTGTATTAGCAGGATTTTTTGTGGCATTTTATCGGGCATGGATTTTTATTGATAATCAGCTGTTTTATTCAGTGAGAACCATAATGCCCCAAAGTCTTTATCTGTTTGTACTAGCAGGGCTTCTCGGGGTGACACTAATGGTTGTTGCCATAAAGAAATTAAAGAGAAGAAAAGACATATAAAAAGGGGGGAAGGGCATGAAAAATAAAGCAATATGGGCGGTGGCTTTTTCTATTTTGGTTTTATCGGTTTTTTTGGGTGTAATGCATGGATTACAGAATAAAGGCATTTTTTATTTGAGTGATTTGGAGGGACAACGAGAATATTTAAACCTTTTTCCCATAGAAGGAATTGCTGGTGATGGTACCCAAGGAATCAGCTTTCGTTTAGAGGATGGGGAACTAACAACGAAGTTTTATCCCTTTGATACAGAGCAGATTAAAAATATTGTTCTTGCTGAGCGCAGAGGATTGAAGGGATTAAAAAAATATAGCTATAATTATTATACACAAGAGAATTATTATGATTTTAGCCGCAGTGGCAATGTGTTTGCTTCCACCGATTCGGCACCTTCCAAAGATGCAAATATTCAGCATAAGGATAGTTTTCATCAAGAAATATTGGAAGACTTTGATTTGGAAAATGTAGAATTTGTTGGTGGCGAAACAGTGATAGCTGATAAAATTGATGTGTATTTATCTTTTTTCGATGTAGATAATGGAAATTGGGCAAGGGTACCCACGGGAATGACCTTGCAGGATAAGCCCTATTATTACACTCGGGGGGATTATGCAGAAACAAATTCTTCTTTCACCCATACCGCTTTCAATGATGCACAAATTAATGCCATATGTATTAAATTAGGAGATGCATATTATAGTATGGCAATTCCTAGCAAGGAATGCCGAGGAAAAACTACAATATATCGTGTTAGCAGTGATGATTTGGTGAAAACGCCTGATCAGGGAGAGCTCTATGACCAAAAAAAATATGGAAATGCCAAGGCCCTTTGCGCCTTCCCTGTGGATGAGGATAATCATATATTGGGAATGTTTAAGGTTGGAGAGGAATCCATTGGAATTTTTAGAACCCAAAAGGACAGCTTGATTTTCGAATTATATAATACTGAGGGTGCTTTGGTTGCGCAAGACTTGCTTACAAATGAGAGGGGCAGAGAGGTAGACCAAGCTGAGGCCGATGTGATTTCATGGAATGATCGGGATGCATCCATTTACTTTAGAACTTATCAAATTATAAAGCAAAAGGACGAATCTGAGGCTTGGGAGACGGTTTTAAATGGGATGTACCAATTTGATGAAAAAGGTTTAAAGCGAATGAATTGCTATGGTGGAGAGGGTGGAAAATTACTTTCCGTATGTAGAAATAATCTGATTTTTGATATATCTATGGTGAATAATGAAAAAATTAAGCTTCCTTACTATTATGGATTTCAGGTGTATTTTACGGTAGTCAATGGAGACACTGAAAAGGTTCTCTATCGGGGGCTGTTGGTGACGGATTACGATGAAGATTTATATAAAATGTTTTCCTCATATGATATTTCCAAAAATGCTCCTTATCTCGAGGAGGCAATGAAGGATTATTATGGGAATTCAATCACTACCCAAAGACAGCGGCAGATTATGGAGGTTTTACCTATAAACGGAAAGGTGGAAAATTCATGGTGGAGATAAGGAATTTATATTTTACCTATGCAAACTTTCATAGGGTTTTACAAAATGTCTCTTTCAGTGTTCCCACAGGGCAGATTGTAGCGGTTTTGGGCGCCAATGGTGCGGGAAAAACCACACTTTTGAAGCTGATTGCCGGTTTGATGAAGCCTGACAACAATATGGAGATTAAGATAGATGAAAAAACACCACAACAGATGGCAGGCAAAATTGCATATATCAGTGAAGTGGGAACATATTTTAATGACCTGACACCTAGGGCATATGGGGATTTTTTGCAGGACTTTTTCCCAACATTTGATAGACCCTATTTTAACATGCTTTTAGATTTTTTTCATTTAGAGGAACGCCTCATTAAGAAAATGTCAAAGGGGCAGAGGGCCAAGGTGGAAATTGCTGCGGGTATGGCAAAAAGAACACCTTATATTATTATGGATGAACCCTTTGTGGGAAAGGATATGTTTACCCGTCAGGATTTTATGCAGGCCTTATCGGGGACTCTGTCGGGGGAGGAAACCATTTTTATTACCACTCATGAAATAAGTGAAATTGAAAATTTTGTGGATCGGGTGATTATTTTAAAGGAAAATACAATTGCAGTGGATATTTCTTTAGATGACCTTCGTCAAGAGGGCAGGACCATTCAGGAGCTTATGAAGGATACCATTGGCTATCAGGAAAATGGTTTTCATACTTATTTAGATAAGATTGAGTAGAATTGAGAAGAATAAAAAATATAGCGGAGCAAAAAATAATAGTCCTGGGCAGTTTGCCTTTGGACTATTTTTCATTTAATACTTATCATTTTGAAAAAAAGAATATAAAAAGTCTTTACCCTGAAAAAACAACGAAAATTGACATCGGTTGGGGGTTATGCTATACTTTTTCATGAATTAGACGCAATTAACTTTAGATAGATAGAGGGATTATAATGACGTTAGATGAATTGCCTATTGGCAAAGAAGCAGTAATTTTCAAGGTTGGCGGAGAAGGCGTTTTACGCTATCGCCTTTTAGATATGGGATTGATACCTAAAACAAAAATAAGGGTTACAAAGGTTGCACCTATGGGTGATCCCATTGAGCTGCGATTGAGAGGCTATACACTGACCATTCGTCTGGAGGATGCCAGGAGTATTCAGGTGATTGAGGAGGCTGCAAAATGATATTTGCTTTAGCTGGAAATCAAAATTGCGGAAAAACAACATTATTTAATCAACTGACAGGTTCCAATCAGCATGTGGGAAACTTCCCAGGGGTGACGGTAGAGCAAAAAATTGGTGAAATCAGAGGTCATAAGGATTGCAAGGTGGTGGATTTACCTGGAATTTATTCCATACGTCCCTACACCAGCGAGGAGATTGTAAGCCGAGATTTCATTTTGAATGAAAAGCCTGACGGCATTATTAACATTGTAGATGCCACTAATATTGAGAGAAATTTGTATTTGACCCTTCAGTTATTAGAAATGCGAATTCCTATGGTTTTGGCATTAAATATGATGGATGAGGTGCGCAATAATGGCGGGACCATTAACGTTGAAAAAATGTCGGAGGAATTGGGCATTCCTGTAATCCCCATCAGTGCGGCCAAAAATGAGGGAATTGAAGAGTTGCTCCAAAGTGCGTTGAAGGAAACGAAGCAAAAAAGACTACCTCAACGTCTAGATTTTTGTCCTCAGGGGCCTGTGCACAGGTGTATCCATTCTGTTTGTCATCAGCTGGAGGATCATGCGGAAAACGCAGGGCTTCCCCTACGCTTTAGTGCTACAAAGGTGATTGAGAATGATGAGGATATTATAAAAAGATTGATGCTCAGCCAAAATGAACTTGAGCTGATAGAACACAGTATTATTGAGATGGAGACAGAGCTGTCTTTGGATCGAAATGCGGCATTGGCAGATATGCGCTATGCCTTTATCGAAAAAGTCTGCGAAGCAACGGTAATTAAATGCCAAGAGAGTAAAGAGCATATTCGCAGTGTACGCATTGATGGACTGCTAACCCATAAATTTTTCTCAATACCAATTTTTATTGGCATCATGTTTTTGATTTTTTTCCTAACATTTAATGTGCTGGGTGCTTTTTTAAGCGATGGACTGTCTGTACTCATTGATGGAATTACAGGCTGGGTAGACCAAGGGCTTACCCTATATGGGATAAATCCTGTGGTACACAGCTTGGTCATTGATGGTATTTTTGCCGGGGTGGGCAGTGTTTTAAGCTTTTTACCTATTATTGTGGTATTATTCTTCTTCCTATCTGTTTTGGAAGATACGGGATACATGGCCAGAGTTGCCTTTGTTATGGATAAGCTTCTGCGAAAAATTGGACTTTCCGGTCGCAGCATTGTTCCTCTTTTAATCGGGTTTGGGTGTACGGTGCCTGCAGTTATGGCGACCAGAACCCTTTCTTCGGAGCGAGATCGGAAAATGACCATGTTATTGACGCCATTTATGAGTTGTTCTGCAAAAATACCCATTTATGCGGTTTTCACTGCAGCTTTTTTCCCAAAGCAGGGAGCATTGGTTATGCTTGGGCTGTACTTTTTTGGAATCGTAGTGGGGATTATTGTGGCCCTTTTGTTTGGTAGAACCATTTTTCATGGAAACCCAATTCCCTTTGTAATGGAATTACCCAATTACCGATTCCCTTCATTGAAAAGTGTGGTTTTGTTGATGTGGGATAAGGCGAGAGATTTCTTACAAAAGGCATTTACCGTTATTTTCGTTGCAACAATTATCATTTGGTTCTTACAAAGCTTTGATAGTCACTTGAACATTGTTGCAGATAGTGCAAATAGTCTTCTGGCCATGTTCGGTCAGATATTGGCACCAATATTTATTCCTCTTGGCTTTACAGATTGGCGTATTCCAACGGCATTGATTACTGGGTTCACTGCGAAGGAAGCGGTAATCAGTACTATGAGTGTTTTGTTGGGAACATCGGTGGCACAGCTGAAGGATGCTTTATCTATGTTATTTACACCTATTTCTGCCATTAGTTTTTTGGTTTTTACACTATTATATACGCCTTGTGTTGCCGCCATTGCTGCAGTGAAAAGGGAGCTGAATTCAGGATTTTTGGCAGGGGTTGTTGCTTTCATTCAATGTGTGATTGCGTGGATTGTGGCTTTCGGTGTGTATCAGATATTACAGCTGTTTTCATAAGGAGCTGAAAACATGGGTATTTTGGATTATATCATTTTAGCATTGATTGTCGTAGGCATCATTGTGGCGGTTCGTCGTATGAAAAAAAACGGTGGCTGCTGTGGATGCGGAGGAAATTGCGGTCAATGTAAAAAAGAAAGAAAAGAGAAAAAGTAAATTATTTTTTAAAAGCTTGATTTATGTTATAAAAAAAGGCAAAGGCTCTTCCTTTCTGACGAAACAGAAGGGAAAGAGCCTTTTTCTATTAATTGGGGTAAAAATTAATTTCAATAAAAGAAAGCATGGTATCTTTTGGGTTGATATAGGTATGTCCGATGGAAGAATCAAAAGCCAAAGAATCTCCCTCAACTAATGTATAATCACCAGCCTCAGTATGAAGGTTTAGCTCACCCTGAATGATATAGATATATTCTTGTGCCTTTTCCGAATGGCCGATGGAAGCATTGGAGGACTGTGCATCCAGTTCCACATAAAAAAGCTCGAAATTACGCACAGGAGTGCTTTTGAAATAGCAATATACTCTGTAATGCTCAGTCTCTCCTGTTTGCATCACAGACTCTTTTCTTGAAACAAAAGTTGATTCCTTCTCGATCCTATCCATTAATTTTGTATATGGAACATTTAATCCATTGGCAATTTTCCAAATTGTGTTTATGGTAGGATTGCTGTTACCTTTCTCCATATCCGAAAGCATGGCTTTACTGATGCCTGAAATCTTTGACAATTGACCTAGTGTTAAATTACGTTCGTTTCTTAATTCCTTGAGATTGATTGCAATAATTTTGCCCAGTTCCATAAATTCTCCTTTTTTGCTTGACAAATAAAATGAACGAATGTAAGATATAAAAAACAAATCGTTCGATATATCGAGCGAATGTTAAGTATTATATGTATTATTATAATCAAAAAGAGTAGAGAAATCAAGAAAAAGGAATGCAATTGAGCTGAGAACTGTTTTATATTGTTGAGAATGAGAAACCTGCTCATCCAATGGTAAAAAACAATGAAAAAGGAGGACTTTAACATGAAAAAGCTAGGGAGAGATGATGGATGGGAACTATTATGCCAGTATACAAACACCCCTGCCCTTCGAAAGCATGCATTGGCAGTGGAAGCTACCATGGCTCATTTTGCTCGTCTCAATGGTGAAGAGGAGGAAGTATGGGGAGTGGTGGGATTATTGCATGATTTGGATTATGAAAAATATCCGGAAGAGCATTGCCACAAAGCTGAGGAGATTATGAGGGAACAAGGAATAGATGAGGTTTATATTCGTGCTATGAAATCCCATGGATATGACATTTGCACAGATGTAAAGCCTGAGAGTTTGATGGAGAAGGTCCTATTTACCATTGACGAACTGACGGGGTTGATTAATGCCCTTTGCCTGATGCGACCATCGAAAAGTGTGTTGGATCTAGAAGTAAAGTCTGTAAAAAAGAAGTTTAAGGATAAATCTTTTGCGGCAGGGGTAAATAGAGAGATTATTATCAAAGGCTGCGAAATGCTGGGTATGGACTTGGATGAGGTTATACGAGAGACCATTGAGGGAATGAAAGAAAGGGCAGAGGAAATTGGTTTAAAAGGAACCCTTTAGGCAATCTTTGCTTTAGGTATGACTATTGTAATATTATAAGTGTAATACATAAAAGATTTGCCGTAGAATAAAATTCTACGGCAAATTTCATGAAAACATATTAGCTTGGGATTGCTTACCCAATTTATTTTCACTGATATCAGGTTCTTAATTTTAGTATGTAAATAACTGTGTCCATGCGCTGCCATCTACACCAACGCCAATATACTTAAAGTTAGGGTTCATAATATTTGCTCTATGTCCCTCGGAGTTCATCCAGTCATTCATAACCTGTTCAGGTGTTTTTTGTCCAAGAGCGATATTTTCGCCGGCGCCTCTGTAAGAAACATTTGCTTCGTCAAGGGCTGTAAAGCAGCTTCTGCCATCAGGTCTTGTATGGGAAAAGCTTGTCTGAACTTCTTTTGCACGAACCTGTGCAGCTGCGGTTACTTTTGTATCAATGGTTAATGCACCTAAACCTGCTTTTGCTCTTTCTGCATTTACAAGGTCAACTACTTTCTGGGCATTTACGGATACAGTTGCTGATGTATCAGTGGAACCATTGTTGCTGGAACCATTGTTACTGGAACCATTGTTGCTGGAACCGTTGTTGCTAGAACCGTTGTTGCTAGAACCGTTGTTACTGGAACCATTGTTGCTAGAACCGTTGTTGCATTTTGTGCCAGTAGCATTTTGGGAATCAAGTATGGACTTAATGTTTGGTGAGCACTTAATTCCGTTTTTTGTAATAACAATACCCTTTAAGTTTGAAGCATTCTTTACAGATGATCCATTATTGCAGTTTAACTGGCTTAAAATAGAATCAATATTAATAGAATTTAAGCAGTTATTTTGTGTGCTGTTTAAATTCTGAGCACCTTTTACTGTGCAGTTTGACAAAATGTTTGTTGTAGGGCAATTGGAGCCAGAAGGTGCATTACACCCAAGAGGTGCAGCCATTGCTTGCACGGACATGGTAAGGACTGCGACAGAAACAGCAGCAGCTAATCTAAATTTTTTCATTTTTCAGTTCCTCCTTAATTATCTAAAAATCATTTATTGCAGCCAGTATTACAATTAGAACCAGTACAGTTATATCCGGTAAAGCAGTTAGATGCATTTGAGAAGCTAGCGCCCTTAACGGCTTTCGTTGTTGTTGTACATTTAGAGCCGGTAGTGCAGTTAGAGCTAGTTGTGCAATTAGAGCCGGTACAGTTGTTTGTGCTGGCGCCTTTTACTCTTGATGCAGCCTTTGTGCTTGTTGTGCAGTTAGAACCTTTTGTTGCAGTTGTACAGTTAAAACCTTTTGTTGTAGTGGTGCCTTTCACGTAGCTTGCACCCTTCACCGATGAACCGTTGTTGCAGTTCAGCTGACTTAAAACAGATTCAATGTTAGTGAAATTAAAACAAGAATTCTGTGTGCTGTTTGAAGTCTGGATACCCTTTACTGCATTTGTGAATGTTTTGCTTGTTGGGCAGCTGGAACCAGAAGATATATTGCAGTTCAGAGGTGCGGCCATCGCCTGCACGGACATGGTAAGAACTGCAACGGAAACAGCAGCGGCTAATCTAAATTTTTTCATTTAAAGTTCCTCCTTATTTTTTGAAAAGTTTTAAATAGTTATTTCTCAAATGTTATGTAATTGTTACAAAACTGTTACGAGAACATAGTATCACAGCATTCCTGAGAATAAAAGCGGAAACAAATGGTAATATTTTTTGAAGAATGTGGTGAAAAGCAGAGTTTTCTTTGTATTTTAAGGGATTTAGGGATAAAAAAGGAAAAGACCTTTTCTCTAAATTTTAATAAAGAAAAGGTCTTTTTATAATAAAATTATTTGGAATCGAAAGAAATGAATGGTTTTAAGGCTGATGCAACGGAGCTAATCGGCATTGTTTGCAGCCATATATGCCCGGGACCCGTAATTACTGTGTTAAAGAGGCCTTCTCCGCCGAAAAGCATGTTTTTAAGGCCTGGAACCATTTGAATATCCATTTGACAGGTTGTACTCATTGCAGCAAGATAACCGCTGTCAATGATAATCTGCTGTCCTGCCTGAAGGTCATATTCCACAATATGTCCATCGAATTCTGCAAAAACAGTACCTATGCCAGAAACCTTTTGTAAGATAAAGCCTTCCCCACCAAAAAGACCGGAGCCAAATTTCTTATGAAAATGGATAGAAAGTTGTACTCCAGCTTCTCCTGCAAGAAATGCGCTTTTTTGAAAAATATATTCCTGATTAGGTGAAACCTCAAAGGCTTTGATGCTACCGGGGAAGCTTGATGCAAAAGCAATAGTCCCTGGGCCTTGACTGGCTGTGTATTTGTTTTGGAAAAAGGATTCCCCTGAAAACATTCGACCAAAAGCTTTTCCGATTCCGCCGTTGGTGATTGTTTCCATTACCATATTGGGTGACATCCACGCCATAGAACCTTTTTCAGTAATCATTGTTTCTTCTGCATCCAGCTTGCATATTACCACTGGCAAGGTTTCCCCTGTTATTTCATATTTCATGTAAATCCTCCTTATAATATAAGTAAAAATTAATGAATACAACATTCAAAAACGATATTTGACTTCTAAAACATTTTAAAAAGCCTATGTGTGAATTCTTGAGCAGGCAAAAAAAACGATCTTGGAAATTGTCCGAGAATCTTTTGCTTTTCAAAAAACGTTTTTAGGAAATGGAGACTTTTGTTTTATTATATCATAAAAAAAGGGTATACGTTAATCTACAGATTGAAAAATTCAAATATTTAATGTAAAAGTTGAGAATTAATCCTTGACAAAGTGTGTGTAAATAATGTAGAATTTCTATTGCAACTGTGTGCGCGAGTGGCTCAGTGGTAGAGCATCGCCTT
>NZ_DALYUL010000004.1:21373-52887 GCF_031981185.1 Anaerotignum sp.
GTTTGAATCGGTTTTGATTATTCAAGACCGATTTTTTTTGTTTTATTTAAATAGAAAATAGTGTTTATGCTTTGCTTAATAAGACAGGAAGTGTTACCATATAAGTATTAATTATATTCGAAAAGAGTCGAGAATCCTTCCACTTTGCACGGGTAAGGGGGCAGTATGAAAAGAACAATTTCTATTTCTTGCAAGACAGCGTGTACCTTTGTGAGGGGAAGATTTCCCTATCATTGGGATTTGAACGTATATAGAGGATGTAATCATGACTGTAAATATTGCTACGCTCGCTATTCCCATAAGTATCTGAAGGAAAAAGGGGATTTTTCTGATGCCATTTTTGTAAAAACCAATATTGTGGATGCATTGGAACGGCAATTACGCAACCCCAAATGGGATAAGGGTGTCATTAATTTAGGCGGTGTAACAGACAATTATCAGGTTGCCGAGTCTATGGAGAGACAAATGCCCGAGATTTTGCGTTTAATGATTAAATATAATAATCCCATAATTATTTCAACAAAATCAGATTTAATACTAAGGGATTTCGATTTGTTTGATGAATTGTCAAGAAAAACCTATGTTAATATCGCTTCTACCATAACCACTGCAAATGAAACATTGCAAAAAAAACTGGAGCCCGGAGGGGTAAGTCCCATGAGGCGATTTTCCATGTTGCAGGAATTCAGAAAAACCAAGGCCTCTACAGCAGTGCATATGATGCCTTTGCTGCCTTACCTTACAGATGGGGAGGAAAACTTAAATGCTGTTTTTTCTCAGGCAAGAGATGCCCATGTGGATTATCTGCTGCCAGGGCTGCTGAATTTGAGAGGAGAAACAAAACAGGTTTTTTATCATTTTTTGCAGAAGGAATATCCGAATTTATTGGGTGAGTATAGGATACTTTATCAGAATGCAGGGCTTAAAGAGTATAGAGGGCCTTTGTTTGAAAAATTGGGTAGAATCAGAGAAAAATATCAGATTTCCTTTGATTATAGGAGTAGGCTTGACCGAGAGGTCAATGGGAAAAATAAGCCTGTTCAGCTTAGCCTTTTTGACTAAATAGGTGATTGGCATTGATTTTTAGAAGATTTATGATTTAGAAAAAAATGCTTATCTTCGGTTAATAATACTCTTTGTCTGCAAAAAGAATTACTTTATCCTTGACCGTAAAGTTGAATCTTTTTGTGAAAATAGAAAGAGGGATGCTTAAAATGATAATCGGTAGTTGTGAAGTCACCTTTCACGCTGATTGGGTAACTTCTCTGAAAGAAAAACGAATGGTAGTGAAAAGCCTTGTGGATAAAACAAGACATAAATTTAACGTTTCCGTTGCCGAGGTAGACTGTCAGGATCAACATAAAATAATCGTAATCGGTTTTGCCTGTGTAACCAACGAAAAACGACAGGCAGACAGCATCATACAACATATCCTGCGCTTTATGGAGCAAAACACGGAAGCGGAAATGATTTCCGTAGAATTTGAAGTGTTTTAGGGAGGTTTTTTGGCTGAAACAGTGGATTTTTTTATATTTTACAGTAGATTTTCAAAATACCGTGTGATATAATAACCTTTGATTGTTCAGTTTTAGGGACTGACATTTGGATGACGACAGTTTGATAAAAATAAGATTTAGTTGTCATAGAAACAGATTTTTAAGGAGGAGCTTCTACATGAACGCAACATTGTTGAACAAGGAAAAAACAGAAGTAAAATTTTCTTTTGAAGTAACCGCAGAAGTATTGGAAAAAGGTATGGCTTTTGCTTATAACAAGCATAAAAATCAAATTTCTCTCCCTGGTTTTAGAAAGGGTAAAGTACCTAGAAAGTTGATTGAGTCTCAGTATGGCGAAGGCTTTTTCTATGAAGATGCAGTAAACCATATTTTCCCTGAAGAATACATGGCAGCTGTAAAAGAGCTGAATTTGGACGTAGTTTCCGCACCATCTTTGGACGTTGAATATATCGGTTCCGATAAGGGTGCAAAATTTATTGTTGATGTTACAATTAAACCTGAAATTAAGTTGGGTCAATATAAAGGCCTTTCCACAGAGAAGGTTGTATCTGAAGTAACAGAAGAAGAAGTTTTGGCTGAATTGGAAAAGGTTCAGGCTAAAAATGCAAGAACCGTTGAAGTAACAGACAGAGCAGCAGAAATGGGCGATGTTGTGAAGATGAGCTATGAAGGCTCCGTTGACGGCGTACCTTTTGAGGGTGGCAAGGCAGATGAGCATGATTTAGAATTGGGCAGCGGTATGTTTATCCCCGGTTTTGAAGAAAAGCTTGTAGGTCACGCTTTGGGTGAAAAATTTGACATTGACGTGAAATTCCCAGAAGAGTATCACTCTCCAGATTTGGCAGGCAAGGATGCAGTTTTTGCAATTGAAATCAAAGGTATTACAAAGAAAGAACTGCCTGCGTTGGATGATGCTTTTGCAGAGGACGTTTCCGAATTTTCCACTTTGGATGAATACAAAGCAAGCATTCTGGAAAAGCTTGCAAAGGAGAAAGAAGAAAAAGCAAAACAGGTTCAGGGCGATAAGCTTTTGGATGTGGCAGTTGCAAACTGCGAAATGGAAGTACCACAGGTTATGTATGATAACAAAATTAACAGCATGATGAAGGATTTTGAAGATAACATCGTTCGTCAGGGCTTGTCCTTAGACATTTATTGCCAGTATATGGGTACAACACCTGAAGAAATGAAAGAAAACTTCAAAGAAACCAGCGTAAAGAGTGTGGATGCAAGATTAATGCTGGAAGCCATTGCAAAGGAAGAGGGCTTAGCAGTTTCTAAAGAAGAACTGGAAGCAGAAATTTGCAAATATGGCGAAAGCTACGGCATTGATGGAAAGAAAATGTTGGAAATGATAAGAGAAGAAGATAAAGAAGCGCTGGAACAGGATATGCTTGTAAGAGCAGCGATGAAGCTGATCGAAGACACAGCCGTTTTAACAGATCCTAAGGCTGAATAAGACCATCGATTAGGCACAGTTTTACTGTGCCTAATTAAGCTTTATAGGTATTTCAAAAGATATAAATTAATTGGGAATGGAGGGAGTTCATATGAGTTTAGTGCCTATGGTAGTGGAACAGACAAACCGGGGAGAGCGTTCTTATGATATTTATTCCAGACTGTTAAAGGACAGAGTTATTTTCCTGGGGGAAGAGGTAAATGATGTTACATCCAGCCTTATTGTAGCCCAGCTGTTATTTTTGGCTGCGGAAGACCCAGATAAGGACATTAGCCTTTATATCAACAGCCCAGGCGGCTCTGTAACCGCAGGACTTGCGATTTACGATACCATGCAGTATATTAAACCTGATGTGTCTACAATCTGCATTGGTATGGCAGCCAGTATGGGAGCTTTTCTTTTATCAGGTGGTGCAAAGGGTAAAAGATACGCATTGCCGAATGCAGAGGTTATGATTCATCAGCCTAGTGGTGGAGCAAGAGGACAGGCAACGGATATTTTTATCCATGCTGAGAATATTTTGCGTACCAAAAAGAAATTGAATGAAATTATGGCTAATAATACAGGAAGAACCATTGAAGAAATTGAAAGAGATACAGAGAGAGACCATTTTATGACGGCTGAGGAAGCAAAGGCCTATGGGCTGATTGATGATATAATTACAAAACCTCAGACAAAGGAGAGAGGCTAAATATGGCAGGAAAAACAGAAGATACGAACAAATTGCGTTGTTCCTTCTGCGGGAAAACTCAGGATCAAGTAAAGAAGCTGATTGCTGGGCCGAATGTATATATTTGTGATGAATGTATCGAGCTGTGCGCCGAAATTATTGATGAAGAATATGATGTTTTAGCAAACAAGGAAGAAAAGTTTAATGTACCTAAGCCAAAAGAAATCAAAGAGACACTAGACCAATATGTAATTGGTCAGGATAAGGCAAAACAGGCTTTGTCAGTAGCGGTTTATAACCACTATAAACGTGTTTATATGGATGCCAAGGCGGAGGATGTTGAACTTCAAAAAAGCAATATTCTTTTGGCAGGCCCAACTGGTACAGGAAAAACTTTGCTGGCGCAGACTTTAGCCAGAGTATTGAACGTTCCTTTTGCCATTGCAGACGCCACCTCCCTAACAGAAGCGGGATATGTAGGCGAGGATGTGGAAAACATCTTGCTGAAGCTCATTCAAGCAGCAGATTATGATATTGAACGCGCAGAGAGAGGCATTATTTATATTGATGAGATTGATAAGATTACGAAAAAATCGGAAAATGTATCAATCACTAGAGATGTTAGCGGCGAGGGCGTGCAACAGGCATTGCTAAAAATTCTGGAAGGCACCACGGCTAGTGTACCTCCTCAGGGTGGCAGGAAACATCCTCATCAGGAGTTTATCCAAATAGATACAACAAATATTTTATTTATTTGTGGCGGCGCTTTCGGCGGCATTGAAAAAATCATTGAAAACCGTATGGGACATAAGGTGATTGGTTTTGGAGCAGAAGTGCATAGCAGGTTAAACAAAACATCAGACGAAATTCTTCGTTCTTTGATGCCCCAGGATCTATTAAAATACGGACTTATTCCGGAATTTATCGGTCGTTTGCCCGTAGTGGTAACTTTGGATAATTTGGATGAAGAAGCATTTACCCATATTTTGACGGAGCCAAAAAATGCATTGACAAAGCAGTATGAATATCTATTTGCTTTGGATGATGTTATTTTGGAATTTGAACCAGAGGCTTTAGCGGCCATTGCAAAAAAGGCAATGGAGCGGGCAACAGGTGCCAGAGGGTTGCGTGCAATTATGGAGGAATTTATTAATCCAATTATGTATGAAATTCCCGCTGAAACAACGCTGGAAAGATGTATCATTACCCAAGGTGTTGTGGAGGGGAATGAAGCCCCTAAATATATTTATAATGAAAATCGGCAACCCTTACAGCGTATGCGCAGACGCAAGCATACAAGAAAGGTGAATGCTTCTTGATTAACTTAAGAAATCAATCCCCTATGAATATTTCATAGGGGATTTTTTGCGTTAGAAAAGTATTTGATGAATTATTTTTTCACCAATTTATTGCAATTAAACTGAGAGTTATGTTTGACAACCTCAAAAAAATCATTTAATTATGTAATATTATTCCTAATTATCCTTCAAAAGGGGAAAGATTCACTGGAAATTTCTTTTTCCTACGGGCAAAACGTATGGGTTTTTATGCATTACTACAGAGAAAAATTATATTCGTCTATATAATGCGGAATAATGTACATGGAATGCGGAATGAATAGCAATAATAACAAAATTGCAAAATAAGAAAAAAAGTTGTTAAAATGTGTTGACGTTGTTAAAAAGTGAACATATAATTATTTTGTATTCGAGATATAGACAAAAATAAACATATGTGCATATGTTAAAGACACAGGAGTGAGAGTGCAATGTTATCTTTAAAAATGATTCAAAATGCAAAAGAGGTTCTGACTGGTATTGCAACAGAAACACCTTTATTTCAGTCTAAGTTTATCAATCCTGACGCTGATGTGTATATTAAGTGTGAAAATATGCAGGTAACAGGTTCTTTTAAGTTGAGAGGTGCTTATTACAAAACAGCTAATTTAACGGAAGAAGAAGCAATGCATGGCGTTGTGGCTTGTTCTGCAGGCAACCATGCCCAGGGTGTTGCCTTGGCGGCAAAGAAAAAAGGAATTCAAGCTGTTATTTGTATGCCTGCTGGTGCGCCCCTTGCTAAAGTTGAGGCAACAAAAAGCTATGGTGCAGAGGTTGTGTTAGTTCCTGGTGTTTATGACGACGCTGCTGCAAAAGCTGCAGAGCTTAAAAATGAAAAGGGATACACTTTTTTACATCCCTTTAATGATGACTACGTTATGGCAGGACAAGGAACCATTGGTCTTGAAATTTTGGAACATTTGGAAGATGTTGAAGTTGTGCTTGTTCCCATTGGCGGCGGCGGCTTAATCAGCGGTGTTGCTTGTGCAATTAAAGAATTGAAACCTGAATGTAAGGTTTATGGTGTACAGGCTGAAGGCGCGCCTTCCATGTTTAATTCCTTACGTGATGGCAAAATTGAGACATTGGCAGAAGTAAACACTGTTGCCGATGGTATTGCTGTAAAACAGCCAGGAGATAAGACTTTTGAGATGTGTCAGAAGTATGTGGATGGAATTGTTACGGTTTCCGAGGAAGAAATTGCTTCTGCAATCCTGATGCTTTTAGAAAAGCACAAAATGGTGGCAGAAGGTGCTGGTGCAGTTTCTGTTGCTGCGGCAATGTACAATAAAGCTGATATTCAGGGCAAAAAGACTGTTTGTATTATTTCCGGCGGTAACGTGGATATTAATATTTTAGATCGTATTATTGATAAAGGCCTGCAGGTGAATGGTCGATTGACAAAATTCTCTGTAACAATGATGGATAAGCCTGGTCAGCTGACACAGATGCTTCAGATTATCGCAGAAGCTGGTGCAAACATTTTCAATGTAAACCATGACCGTATGGTGCGTAATATTGCAGTTGGAAAATGTATTGTAGATGTAACCGTGGAAACTAGAAACAAAAACCATTGTGAAGAGCTGATTGAGAAGCTTGTTTCTAATGGTTATGATGTAAAGTAAGGAAACCCTTTCTTTTCTATATGTCTATTTAGCCCCCCTAAATAGCGAGACATCCTTTTATTGATTAAATAAAAGGATGTTTTTTTATGGAAGTTAAGGTATAATCACAATACAATAGATAAATGAAAGCGGAGGGAACCTATGGAACGTAAGAAAGAGGCCGGTATTCTGATTACTTTAGGCGGGGGGATTTGCTGGGGTATATCAGGGTGTTTCGGGCAGTTTTTATTTGTGGAGAAAAATATTACAGCTGAATGGCTGGTTGCAATACGTCTTATTTTTGCTGGAGCTTTATTAATAATGATGGGGTTTGCGATTCAGAAAGGGAAAATGTTGGAGGTTTTTAAAAATAAAGCTGACACAAAGCAGCTTTTAATATTCTCCCTTTTGGGGATGCTCATGTGTCAATATACATATTTTGCAGCAATCCAACACTCCAATGCGGGAACGGCAACAGTATTACAGTTTTTAAACCCATTAATTATATTGGCAGTGGTTTGTGTAAAGGGGAGGAGACTACCAAGTAGGGTGGAGCTTTGGGCAATTATGGCAGCCCTCTTGGGTACCTTTTTGCTTAGCACCCGTGGGGATATTTACAATATGTCTTTGACGGGAACAGCACTGTTTTTTGGGTTAAGTTCTGCTTTGGGTGCGGCCCTTTACAGCTTGCTTTCCGGTGGTCTAATGAGAAAGTACGGTGTTTATGTTGTGGTGGGCTACGGGATGTTGTTTGCGGGCGTTATTATGGTACCTTTTGTTCGGCCTTGGAATTACCCAATTTTATGGGACACAGGAACCATTCTGGGGGTTTTAGGAGTGGTTGTGATTGGTACGGCAGTAGCATTTTCCTTATTTTTAAAAGGAGTTAGCCTGGTTGGACCATTTATGGGGAGCCTTTTGGGCAGTATTGAACCTGTGACGGCAATAGTGGTTTCAGTACTATTCTTGGGCTCTGTGTTTCATCCTGTTGAGTTAGTTGGTTTTATATTGATTCTTGGAACGGTGTTGGGATTATCTTTTTATTCCAGAAAAGAAGAGAATGTGCGTTCACAAGATTTAGAAGCATGAAAGTAGAATGGGGTGCTTGGAATTGACCAAGATGTTTTGTAAAACAAACAGTTTGTTTCAGTGCATAGAGTTCTAAAAAAAGCCCATTGCAAGGCATTTCCTCTGCCAGCAGTGGGCTTTTTATTAAAAAAGATTGATTATTTTGCGTTACAGCCAGGAGCAGCCGCAGAGGATGCGGAAGCCACGGTGGGGCGATCAAAATAAGGGCTTTTTTCTGTTACAGATAGGGGAATGCCGTAACCTAAAAATACTTTTTCGGAAAAAAGGCCTAAAGACAATGCTGCTTTGCCTGCCGAAAACATAATCCTATTATCAATGCGATGTGTTGCCGCTACGGAAACAGCAGAACCCATGGCAATGCCTAAATCGCCTACGGCGAAGGCACAATGGATGCCACTTTTATTGGCACCGAAACAGTCTCCAGCGCCACAGTAATTACAGTAAGGCAACCCTCTATAGGTTTCCTGTGCCCCAAAGAGAACAACGCAGGCAGATAAGTCTACGTTTTCTGCATCTCTTATATAAAATGGCTGACGGGTTTCCTCACCGATTTTTCTCATTTCTGCCGCAAGGGCATCCTTATCCGTTCCATCAATAATGAGGGATTCCATGCTATCCCTGCCACAGCCCTTAGGGGCTGTTTTCGCTGCTGCAATCATAAGGGAAGCTACGGTTTCAATTGCTCTTAATTGAAGCTTTTCACCACTGTATTTCATCTCTTGTTCCTCCTTTTCCTTTTGTAAAATGATACACAATTCATTATACAGTATGTTTTGTAAAAGATGCAATATCGTAGAGGAAATTGCGTTGATAAAAAAGGTGCGAGATTTGCATATTTATGGTATAATTTTATATTAAGGCAAACAGTGGTTCGCAAATATGTTTCAAAAGATAGATGAGGTGAGTAATTTGGCAGAACAGAAAAAGACAACAAGAAAGAGTAGCGCTGGTTCAACGAAGGCCGTCGCAAAATCTACTGCCGTGAAAAAAAATACAAATGGGAAGACTGGGGCGGGGAAAAGCAGTTCCTCAAAGAGTCAGCATAAAGGAGCTTCCAAGGCGATAGAAAAGAATGACCGCTTTGGGGATAGTATATTGGATGAGGTAATCCTAATTATCATCATGCTGATTTCCCTAGTAGCTGAAATTAGCGTGCTTACGGAAAAAATGGGCATCATTGGGCATTTGTTCAGCAGTCTGTTTAAAGGACTATTTGGTTTTGCAGGGGTATTGTTGCCGCTATGTATTATTCTATATTGTGGATGGCTTTTGGCAAGTGAAGAAAGAAAAATGCCTGTGATTCGCGGTCTTGGCGGCTTACTATTTCTTCTTTGTGTTGCGGCAGGGGTACACTTAATACATCCCATTGAAGCCACTGCCAATTTAAAATTTTTCCAGAAAGTTGCCTTTTACTACGGGGAAGGGGCTATGGGCAACGGCGGTTTACTTGGCGTTGCCTTGGGCGGTATGCTATTTAGTGCCTTTGATACGCTGGGCAGCACTTTGGTATTAATTGCTCTCTTGATTATTTCGTTTATTATGGCTACAGGAAAGTCCTTTTTTCAGGCGGTTTCCGATTACTCTGCTCACCAAAAAGCGATGCAAAAGGTAAGACAAGAAAAGATAAAAAGCAAAGCGGAACAGATTCGATTGATGGAGCAGGCAGAAGCAGAAAAGCGGGAGCGTCGGCGACAGCGGGAAAAAAAGAAAGGCAGTTACAATATTGAGCTCTGGGACGAGGAAGGCTGTGAGACTGAGAATCCTGAAATAGAAGAAACAGTTTTCCGTAAAAAGGATCCTGCAAAATTTAAGAAGGCGGAACCTATTTACAACTTTATTTTTGAGGAAGGCCAAGATGGAACTGACGGAACTGTCCAGGAAGAAAGCGAAGATTTTGAAATCGAGTCTGTTTTAGAAAATCAGCAAAAAGACGAAGAAATCCCCATTATGGTTCATTCCAAGGCGGTTCAGGATGAAGGGGAAGAGATGCTGGAGGAAATTTTCAGAGAGAACACGGAAGAGGAGCTTTTGTTATCAGAAGAGGAAGAGGTTTTTACAAAGGACGAGCCTGTATGTGATTCAGAGGAGATGCCCATTGTTGTTTTGGACGATGCGGATGAGAGCTTAGCTGTCACAGAGGACTTGGATGTATTCGAAAGTACGAATACTTCTCCTGATATAGAAATAACAGAGGATGCCGATGCATTGAAAGATACGGAAGAAGGAGAAAAGCAACAGAAAACTTCTGACAAAGCGGAGATGGCACCTGAGGAAGAGGTTGCTGCCGAACCAGTTGAGGAAGAAATTCCCTATGTATTTCCACCCATAGACCTTTTAGGGGAAGACCCAAAATCGGGAGGTGGGGACTCAAAGGCAGAGATGCTAGCTAATGCGAAAAAGTTGGAGTCCACATTGAAGAGCTTTGGTGTTGATGCAAAAGTGATTCAAATAAACAGAGGGCCAACAGTTACCCGATACGAATTATCCCCTAGCCAAGGGGTAAAAGTAAGCAAGATTGTAAATTTGGCGGATGATATAGCTCTAAATTTAGCGGCAAGCGGCATTCGAATTGAAGCGCCTATCCCTGGAAAGGCGGCAGTGGGTATTGAAGTGCCTAACCGAGAGACCCAATCCGTTTATTTGAGAACGGTATTAGATAGTGATGCTTTCCATAATCATGGTTCCAAGCTGGCATTTGCACTGGGAGAGGACATTGCGGGGAACCCTGTGGTTACGGATATTGGGAAAATGCCCCATCTTTTAATTGCAGGAGCAACGGGAAGTGGTAAGAGTGTTTGCATTAACACACTGATTACCAGCATTTTATATAAGGCGGATCCCAAGGACGTAAAACTTTTGTTGGTTGACCCCAAGGTGGTGGAGTTAAGTGTTTATAATGGTATTCCCCATCTATTGATTCCTGTTGTTACCGACCCCAAAAAGGCGTCAGCGGCGTTAAACTGGGCAGTGCGAGAAATGCTGCAAAGATATAACGATTTTGCGGCATTTGGTGTAAGGGATATTAAGGGCTTTAATGCCATGAAAGAAGAAGAAGGGGACGAAAAAGGAAAGATGGCGCAAATTGTCATCGTCATTGATGAGTTGGCGGATTTGATGATGGCGGCTCCCGGTGAGGTAGAGGATTCCATTTGCCGATTAGCGCAAATGGCTCGTGCTGCGGGAATGCACTTGATTATCGCAACCCAGCGACCGTCTGTAGATGTCATTACCGGCGTCATTAAGGCAAACATTCCATCTCGATTGGCCTTTGCAGTTTCATCGGGCATTGACTCCAGAACTATTTTGGATATGGTTGGTGCGGAAAAGCTCTTGGGTAAGGGAGATATGTTGTTTTACCCTGCGGGACAAAGCAAGCCTGCCCGTTTACAAGGGGCGTTTGTTACCGATAAAGAGGTGGAGGATATTGTTTCCTTCCTGAAAAAAAGCGGTCGCCCTGGATATACTCAGGATACCATAGACCAAATTACAAAGGTAACAAAAACCGGTATGGATGCAGATGAAGATCGGGATGAGTTTTTTGAACCCGCTGTGGATCTGATTATTGAAAAGGAAAAAGCCTCTGTTTCTATGCTGCAAAGACAGTTTAGAATTGGCTATAACCGTGCGGCAAGGCTGATGGATGAGCTAGAGCGCAAAGGAATGGTTGGCTCCGAAGATGGAAGTAAGCCCAGAAAAGTACTCATTACCCGTGCCCAATGGGAAACGGTAAAAGAGCCTGTGGAAGAAGAGCTTCCATGATGACAAGCAGGAGAGAATTCACTTTACATAATCAAAAGAAGTTTTACAGTCTTTCCGTTTTTAATATGTCAAAGAGGATTGTTGAAAAAGGAAAAATTTGTGAAAATAACCTCTAAAACAGAAGGAAACACAAATATTGTATTGGATAAAATATTTCTTTGTCTGTTGACAAAAAAACCTGCTTATAGTACCATTTCCCTAGAGGTCATATGACTGACGGAAGTGGAGTTAACCACATGGAGTATGACAAGGATAAATGCCGACCGTCTGGGCGATGACGCTTGGACTGTCGGTTTTTTTATTGCGGTTCACGGCGTTTGAAAACCGTTGAAGGACTGAAAGGAGTTTGTTTATCATGAAAACAGATTTGCAAATTGCACAGGAGTGCACAATGGAGCCAATTACTGTGATAGCTGCAAAAGCAGGGATTCCCGAGGAATTTGTGGAATGCTACGGGAGGTATAAGGCGAAAATCAGCGACAAATACTATAATCAGATTAAAAACAACCCCAGTGGGAAGCTGATTTTAGTGACTGCTGTAAACCCTACCCCTGCAGGCGAGGGGAAAACCACAGTGACCATTGGCTTAGCCCAGGCACTGCAGAAGTTGGGTAAAAATGCCATTACCTGTTTAAGAGAGCCATCCCTTGGCCCATGCATGGGTGTAAAGGGTGGAGCTGCCGGTGGCGGTTATGCTCAGGTTGTTCCTATGGAGGAAATCAACCTACATTTTACTGGGGATTTGCATGCTATTACTACAGCAAACAACCTCTTGGCATCCATGGTGGACAATCATATTCAACAAGGAAATGATTTAAATATTGATCCTAGAAAAATCACTTGGAAAAGAGTTGTTGACTTAAACGATAGACAACTGAGAAATGTCATTTCAGGCTTGGGTGGTAAGGTAAACGGCGTACCCCGTGAGGATGGTTTCCAAATTACCGTTGCTTCTGAGATTATGGCGATTTTCTGCTTGGCCAACGACATAAAGCATTTAAAAGAGATGTTAGGCCAAATTATAATTGGCTATACTTACAATGATGAGCCTGTAACGGCAAAGCAAATCGGTGCTGACGGTGCAATGACCGTTTTATTGAAGGATGCGCTTCAGCCCAACTTGGTACAGACTTTGGAGCATACGCCTGCAATGATTCACGGCGGCCCCTTTGCAAATATTGCCCATGGCTGTAACAGTGTTCGTGCCACAAAATTAGGCTTGAAAATGGCGGATTATGTGGTGACGGAAGCTGGCTTTGGTGCGGATTTGGGGGCAGAGAAATTTTTTGATATTAAGTGCCGCAAGGCTGGCATTCAGCCCGACGCCGTTGTTCTGGTTGCAACAATCCGTGCAATGAAATATAATGGTGGTGTTGCCAAAGCAGATTTGAGCAATGAAAACTTGGAAGCTTTGAAAAAAGGTTTTGTAAATTTAGAAAAGCATATTGAAAATATACAGAAATTTGGCGTTCCTGTTGTGGTTACTTTGAACCATTTTGTGGCAGATACTGATGCAGAAGTTGCCTTTGTAAAGGAGCGCTGTGAGGCTATGGGTGCAACCTTTGCCATTGCAAGGGTTTGGGCAGAAGGTGGCGAAGGCGGCCGTACTTTGGCGGAAAAGGTCTTGGAAACTTTAGAGACAAAGGAAAATAATTTTCATACCTTATATGATGACAATTTAACCATCCAGGAAAAAATAAATTGTGTTTGTAAAGAAATTTATGGCGCAGGAAGTGTCAGTTTCTCGGGAGCAGCAAAAAAGACCCTGGCTCAAATTGAACAGCTAGGCTTTGGGCATTTCCCTGTCTGCATTGCAAAAACACAATATTCCCTTTCCGATGACCCTAAGCTTTTGGGACGTCCTGAGGGATTTGAGGTAAATGTGAAAGAATTGAGAATTTCAGCAGGAGCAGGCTTTATTGTTGCAATGCTTGGAGATATTATGACAATGCCCGGCTTACCAAAAAGACCTGCGGCTTTGGATATTGATATTGATGAGGATGGCAACATCGTAGGATTATTCTAAGGAGTTGTAATGATGACAGCACAATTGATTGATGGCAAGTTGATTTCGGCGCAGATCAAAGAGGAAGCGGCAATAGAAGCGGCTCAAATTAAGGCTCAGGGAGTAAATCCCTGCCTTGCCGTTGTTTTGGTGGGAAACGATTCCGCTTCTCAAGTTTATGTAAATAATAAAAAGAAGGCATGCGAGGCTGTGGGTATTCGCTCTGTATCTTATGAATTAGGGGCAGAAACATCAGAAGAGGAACTGCTCCGCCTTGTGGCACAGCTAAACGCTGATGAGACCGTTCACGGTATTTTGGTGCAAATGCCTTTGCCGAAGCATATCAATGAGGAAAAAGTTATTCTTGCCATTGATGCTAAAAAGGATGTAGACTGCTTTCATCCTATGAACGTGGGACTATTGCATACAGGAGGCAAAGGTTTTTTGCCTTGCACGCCTGCAGGTATTATTGAGTTAATCAAGCGCAGTGGACATACAATACAAGGGCAGAATTGTGTGATTATCGGAAGAAGCAATATCGTTGGGAAGCCAGTGGCTATGCTGTTGATGCAGGAGAACGGAACGGTGACAATTTGCCATTCAAAGACCCGAAATCTGGCGGAGGTTTGCTTGGGGGCGGATATTATTGTCAGTGCCACGGGAAAGGTAAATACTGTTACCGCAGATATGGTCAAAGCAGGTGCCATTGTGATTGATGTAGGCATGAACCGCAACGAGGCAGGCAAGCTCTGTGGAGATGTGGATTTTGAAGCTGTAAAAGAGATTGCAGGGGCAATTACACCTGTGCCGGGAGGCGTAGGGCCCATGACCATAGCAATGCTTATGAAGAATTGTCTTGTGGCTGCAAAAATGCAGAACAACTTGATGTAAATTTAGGGAGGTAAACATGAAAGGAACCGTAGCATTCACTTCTTTAGGGTGTGACAAAAACAGAGTAGACAGCGAGGTTATGCTGGGCATATTGGCGCAAAATGGTTTTCAGACCATCGCCAATGAAGCAGAGGCAGACATCATCGTGATCAATACATGCTGTTTTATTAAGGACGCCCTAGACGAAAGTATTGAAACCATTCTGGAGATGGCGGAGTATAAAAAAACAGGCAAATGCAAAGGCTTAATCGTAGCCGGTTGTTTGGGACAGCGCTATGAGAAGGAGTTTTTTGATGAACTGCCTGAGGTGGATGCAGTCATTGGTACAGCGGCCTATGAATCTGTGGCGGAGGTAGCTGCAGATATTTTAAAGGGAAAGATGGGCGAGAAGTATTTAGAGGATATTGATCGTCCGATGGAAGATGCCAATGGGAAACTGCGGATTCTTTCTACTGCTCCTTATTTTGCATATTTAAAGATTTCTGAGGGCTGTGATAACCATTGCACCTATTGCGTTATACCTAAGCTTAGAGGCAAACACAGAAGCCGTACCATAGAAAGCCTTGTGGAAGAAGCAAAGGTTTTGGAAGAAAATGGTGTGAAGGAATTGGTTATTGTTGCACAGGATACTTCCATTTATGGCAGAGACTTATATGGTGAACCTAAACTCCATGTCTTGTTGGAGGAATTATCAAAAATTGATGGCATTGAATGGATTCGTTTGTTATACTGTTATCCTGAAACATTAACCCAAGAAACCATTGATGAAATGGCTAGGAATGAAAAAATCTGTCATTATATTGATATGCCCATTCAGCATGGGAACGACGCTGTGTTAAAGCGCATGGGCAGAAAAAGCAACCAGGCCTTAATCAAAGAAAAGGTAGCGGCATTGCGTGGGGCGATGCCCGATATTGCCATTCGGACGACACTGATTGTGGGATTCCCCGGCGAAACGGCAGCGGAATTTGAGGATTTGCTTGATTTTGTGGAAGAAATGCGTTTTGACCGTTTGGGAGTATTTTCCTACTCTCAGGAAGAGGGCACAGCGGCGGCAATCATGGAAAATCAGATTGACGATGAGCTTAAGGAAGTCAGAAAAGAAACCATCATGGATATTCAAAAAAATATTGCGGCTTCCCTTTGTGAAAAGGAAGTGGGCAAGGTGGTACAGGTGTTGGTGGAGGGCAAGTTGCCCGAAGAAAATATTTATTGCGGAAGAACCCGCAGAGATGCACCGGATATTGATGGGTTGGTATTTTTAACAGCGGAAGAGGAACTATATTCCGGTGATTTTGTAACAGCAAGAATCCGAGAAGCCGGAGACTATGATTTGATGGGAGATGTAATTTATGCAGATGAATCTGCCGAATAAACTGACAATGCTTCGGGTGATTTTAATTCCCGCATTTCTATTGGTACTGTTTTTGGTGCCTGCACCTTTAAATCGTTATATTGCCGTAGCAATTTTTATTGTTGCATCTATAACGGATTTTTTGGACGGATACCTTGCAAGAAAATGGAATTTAGTTAGTAACTTCGGTAAGTTTATGGATCCCTTGGCGGATAAGCTTTTGGTAATGGCCGCCCTTGTTTCCATGGTTCAGCTAGGAGATTTGGCAAGCTGGGTAGTTATCATTATTTTAGCTAGGGAGTTTGCAATTACAGGCTTTCGTACCCTAGCGATGGAGGCTAAAATTGTCATGGCTGCCAGCTGGTGGGGAAAGGTGAAAACCACAGTGCAAATGATTATGATTATTGTGGTGTTGTTGAATTTGCCTTTACCGGGTATTTCTATCATTGAAAAGCTTTTGGTTGGTTTAGCGGTATTTTTCACTATCCTCTCAGGGGTGGATTACATTGTAAAAAACAAGCAGGTTTTAAAGGGATAAAGGTGTTGACAAAGTCAATACTATTTGAAAAAAGTTTCGTTTCTTCAAGCTTTTTCAGTGGAAAAACAGATGAGTTCCTGGGACTAATTGGTCTTGAAACTCCCTGTTTGACTTGGTTGGCAAAGCCCATCCTGCGGATTTAATTAAGGAAACTCTTTGTTTCCCTAACCCTTCCGTAACATAAAAAGGTGCTATTTGGTAGTAAACTGAAGAATGCAGTTTGCAAAAGTTTTTGATCTTGCTTTTTTCAAAAAGCAAGTGGGTTTGGGCAAAGCCCAAGGTTTCAACGAAAAAGAGCAGAATTGCTCTTTTTTTCTTTCTAAAAAGACTTGGAAATTTCCCATAAAAAGAATACAATAGGAACAGAATGTTCAAAACATAAGATAAGGAGGCGCAATATGAAAGCAGAAATTTTAGCAGTAGGAACAGAACTATTGCTTGGAGATATTTTAAATACCAATGCACAATACTTAGCCAAAGAGTTGGCGGCACTCGGGATTGAGGTATACTATCAAACGGTGGTAGGGGATAACCCCAAAAGATTGGAAGAAACCCTGTATCACGCCTTTTCAAGAGCGGATTTGGTGATTACCACAGGAGGTTTAGGCCCCACAGAGGATGACTTGACAAAGGAAACAGCGGCGAAGTACTTTGGGGAACCCCTTATTTTGGATGAAAAAGCATTGGCTCAAATTCAGGTTTTCTTTGACCGTATTGGCAGAACAATGACAGAGAACAACAAAAAACAGGCTTTTGTTCCTGCAAATAATGGCGTAGTAATGTACAACGCCAATGGCACCGCACCAGGAATTATCATAGAAAAAGATGAGAAAATCATTATAATGTTACCAGGCCCACCGAAAGAGGTGATGCCTATGTTTGAAAATCAAGCCAAGCCTTATTTGGCGAAAAAGCAGGAGTGTACCTTTATTTCCAGAATCTTGCGGGTAGCTAGTGTTGGGGAGAGTGCCATGGAGGAAATGGTAAAGGACTTGATTGATGCCCAAACAAACCCAACCATTGCTCCCTATGCCAAGGATGGTGAAGCCCTTTTGCGCATCACTGCTAAGGCAAAGGATGAAGAGGAAGCAGACCGCTTAATTGAACCTGTTGCTGCGGCATTAAAAGATCGTCTGGGAAAATCCGTTTATGCTGAGGGCGAAACAAATATGGAAACTGAGGTTGCCAAGCTTTTGTTGGCGCAGAAAAGGACCATTGCCGTTGCGGAATCCTGCACAGGTGGAGAAATATCTTCCCAATTGGTACGCTATCCCGGTATTTCTGAAGTATTTTTGGAAGGGTGTGTAACCTATACCAACGAGGCAAAAATGAAGCGTTTAGGGGTTTCTGCCCAGACTCTTGAGAAGTTCGGTGCTGTAAGCGAAGAAACTGCAAAAGAAATGGCGGAGGGCATTGCAAGAACCTCAGGTGCATCAATTGGCATCGCCACCACAGGTGTGGCCGGGCCTGATGGCGGAACGGAAGAAAAGCCTGTGGGCTTGGTTTATATCGGTATTTATAACAATGGAGCTGCTGAAGCCAGAGAATTCCATTTTGCGGGAAATAGAAATAAAATCAGAGAACGGGCAACCTTCCAGGCTTTGGATTGGCTGCGAAGAAAATTGCAATATGAGAAATAAAGGGGATTGGATGCTTCTAATTGCCGCCATACTGGGGGGTGGTGGCTTCATCGGAGTGAAATACCTTTTAGATTGGGGATATACACCATATCAAGTGATGCTAGGCAGATTTTTAATTGCAACAGCTTGTTTAAGCCTGATTTATTTTAAGAGGTATTTTCAAATAACGAAAAAAGAATGGGAAATGGGCAGTATTTTAGGTGTTCTGTTGGCGGCAACCTTTGTGCTATTAACAGTGGGGCTTCAATATACCACCCCATCTGTTAATGCTTTTTTATGTAATACCCAGGCTGCTATTGTTCCTTTTATTTGCTGGGTGGCTTTTCGCCAGAAGCCCTTGCCAAGCGGATTTTTAGCAGCATTTTTAACATTGTTTGGTGTGGCACTTCTATCGGTAACTGAGGATTTTAAATTGGACATTGGTGCTGTTTTGTCCTTTGGTGCGGCGATGGCTTTTTCCATGCAGATGGCATTTATGGGAAAAGCCGTTCTGGAATGTGATTCTGTGCACATTGCGTTGGTGGAACATTTGACAGTCACGATCATATCTTTTGTAATTACAGCTATAACGGGAATGGACATGCCTTCCCTAAATGGTCTTGCTGTAGTAAGCTTTTTCAATGTGGGTATCTTTTGTACAGCAATTTATTTTGTTTTACAATCCATGGGGCAAAAATATACCTCAGCCAATAAAACTGCAATTATTATTACCTCTGAATCTATCTTTGCCGCAATTATTTCAATTTTGTTTTATGGCGAGCGCATGGGATGGCGTGGCGTCGTAGGATGTGGGATTATTTTTGCGGCAATGCTTTTGGCGGAAAAGCCATTAGGAAAAACAGTTGACACAGAGGAAAAAATAAGTTAATATAAGAACATTAGTTCGTTTTGTTAGGGAGGGTGAAGATCAATTGGCAAAAAAAGATGATTCAAAAAAAGATGATATCAGATTTGAAGATAAGGATAAGGCGCTGTCAGCGGCGTTGGGCTATATTGAAAAACAATTTGGCAAGGGTGCTGTGATGAAGCTGGGTGACAGCAGTCGCCAGATGAATGTGGAGGTAACCCCCACTGGTTCTTTAAGCTTGGATGTTGCTCTGGGAGTTGGCGGTATACCAAAGGGCAGAATTATAGAGATTTACGGCCCTGAATCTTCGGGTAAAACAACCGTTGCCCTTCATATGGTTGCAGAGGTGCAAAAAAGAGGGGGAATTGCAGGTTATATAGATGCCGAGCATGCAATGGACCCTGTTTATGCTAAGGCTTTGGGTGTTAATATTGATGAATTGTATATCTCCCAGCCTGATAACGGTGAGCAGGCTTTGGAAATTGCGGAAACCATGGTACGCTGTGGCGCCATTGATATTGTGATTGTGGATTCTGTTGCGGCACTGGTTCCTAAGGCTGAAATTGAAGGAGAAATGGGCGAATCTCATGTGGGCTTGCAAGCCAGATTGATGAGTCAGGCATTAAGAAAACTGACGGGTATTACGAATAAATCCAAATGCACCGTGGTTTTTATCAACCAGTTAAGAGAAAAAATCGGTGTAATTTATGGCAGTCCTGAAACAACCACAGGTGGCCGGGCGCTTAAATTTTATGCTTCCGTACGTATCGACATCAGAAAGGCAGACGTACTGAAACAAGGAACTGAGCTGATCGGTAACAGAGTTAGAGTTAAGGTTGCAAAAAATAAAGTGGCGCCACCATTTAAAACGGCAGAGTTTGATATTATTTACGGTCAGGGAATTTCCAAGTATGGGGACATTTTAGACTTGGCCGCTGAGGTAAGCATTATTAACAAAAGCGGTTCATGGTTTTCCTATAAGGAGACAAGAATTGGTCAGGGCAGGGAGAATGCAAAGCAATTTTTGCAGGAGCATCCAGATATTTGTCTAGAGGTGGAGAATGCAGTAAGGGAGCATTACGGTCTGTTTTCTACGTCTGACGGGTCTAGACCGGGAGTAGACGGAAGTCTCTCGGCTGGAAACGATGGCAAATCGCCGAAAGTGCAAGGTGTTTTAGATGGGGAAGAAAATGGGTCTGGAATAGAAGAATTAGATTTAGAGTAAGCGAGTTTTATTAAAACACTCTAAAATGACTTTCAAAATAGGGCTCTTCATTATTGCCTCTTTGGAAGGTTTTAAAAAAATGTAAAAGCCCGTATATTGCGAAGGAAAGACCTTTCCATGCAAGAAGCGGGTTTTTTTTATGGGCAAAAAGGAAAACTTGATGAATGATCTTTAGAAAATCACTGTCGAAAACTGAATCCATTTTATGCTGAATTGTGATAGTGAAAGGTAAAAAAATGTGCTATAATGAAGAAATAAGGAGAAAGTTCAATGCTTGTGACAAGAATTACACCTCAGAAAAGAGATCCCTCTAAATACAATATTTTTGTTGACGGAGAATATGTATTTGCCCTCTCCATGGGTGATATGGAATATTTTCATATTAAAGAAGGCGGGGAAATACCCGAAAAAACGGTGGCCTTTATTCAGAGGAACCTGATTTATATTCAGGCCCAGAACAAGGCATTACATTTTATCGGGTACAAGTTGCGCACAGAAAAAGAAGTAAGGCAAAAACTCATGGATAGTGATTTTTCCGAAGAAATTATTGAAGAGGTAATGGTTTTTTTGAATAAGTATCAATATACCGATGATAGAGAGTATGCCAATCGATATATAAAGGATCGCTTGCATTTAAGTCCAAGGGGGGCTTACGCATTGCGAATGGAACTAATTCAGAGGGGAGTCTCTGAGGAAATTTGTGAAGAAGTTTTAGAGCAAACGGATTTTTGTGAGACAAAAGATGCAGTGAGATGGCTAGAGAAAAAAACAAGAGGTCAGTGGCCACCTGACGAGAAAAAAAAGAAGCAATTATATGGTTTTTTGCAACGGAAAGGTTACTCCTATGGAGTAATAAAGGATGCTTTTGAGGAAATGAATCAACAATAGGCAGGGTGTGGATCATGAAGTCTTATTTAGCTGAGATAAGAGAGCTGCGAAAAAACTTAGTGGAGTCATATAAAGAGGGCGATTACAAAAGGGCTTTGTTTCTTGGGGAACATTTATTAGAGCTTTATAAGAAAAGCGGAGACGAAGCCCAATCTGATTTGGGAGAAGACTTTCATAATGTTGCCGTTATTTTCGATGAGCTGGGTTACTATGAGAAAGCAGCAGAATATTATGGTAGAGGGGCAGAACTCAAAAAAGTGAATAGAGGCGAGTCTCGGGGATATGCAGATACAATGAATAATTTAGCCATTGTCTATAGCAATTTGGATAGACATGAAGAGGCCTTAAAAACCCATATGCAGGTCCTTAAAGTGCGAGGACGTAGGCTGGGACAATCGCATAAGGATTATATTCATACGTTGTACAACATAGGAAATTGTTATGAAAGCCTGAAACAGTATGAAAAAGCCATTGAAAGCCATGGACAGGCGTTGGAGAGAAGTTTGAATTGCCGTTCTTTGCAAATAATAGATTTGGCGGATATTCATTCCTCTATGGGCCGATGTTATGACAAAATGGGGAATTATAAAAAGGCAATTTATAACTATGAAGTTGCGTTGGATATAGTGGAAAAAAAACTGGGCAGCCAAAACATAGCCTACTTAAATAATGCCATCGCCTTAACTTTTGTATGTGAAAAGGCGGAACTTATAGGCCTTGCCGTGGAATATTGTGAGCGTGCCGTTGAGGTGCACAGGCAAATGTTTCAGCAAGGTCATTTAGATTATCTGAATTATTTGAGCTATCTGGCCAGTTTATACTATAAGGACAGTCAATTTGAGAAATCCTTACAATTACATACTTCAGGAATGGAGATCATAGAGAAAAAATTCGGACAAAATCATCTACTATATTTTGATTTTCTAGATAAAATATCTTTGGATTATTGTGGAATGAAGGACTTTACAAAAGCCTTGGAGATTGGTAGGAAAACCTTTGCATTAAGAGAGGCATATGAATCACAGAATACGAGAGTAAAGAGTTATGTGCAAATGGGCAAGATCATGGCAAAAAAGGAAGACTGTATGCAGGCACTTACCTTCTATAAACAGGCTTTGGATATTTTGGAAAAGGATTCCGATGAAAATCAGAGTCTACATGCACAGTTGTGGTTTGAGTTTGCTTGTATTTTTGAGCAACATGGTTCTTATGAAGCAGCGGCATTTCTATACGAAAAAGCCCTTGAAATAAATAAAATTCTTTCCTATGAAAATAAAAAAATCGTAATTTCACTGATGAATGCCATTGTGCAGGTTCGCCAGAAACAGGAAGAATATACCAAAGCGGTGTTAATTTGCCTGGAAATGGAAGAAATTGCAAGAAATGCTTTGGGAAAACGACATTCTGAATATGGTGAAGTTCTAAGAAATTTAGGGATTGCATACCAAAAATCGGGTGATTTGGCTTCGGCGGGGAAATATTTAGAGGAAGCCCTAAGGTTGCAAAGGGAAACTTTGGATGGTGACAACCCAATTTATATTGAGACCTTGGAGGCATTTGCGGAGATTTGCCTTTGTAAGGGTGACTTTAGCTATGCTTTGCAGCTTTACAAAGAGCGCAATGATATGAATTTTGAGGAAACACCTGAAGAGCAGAGAGTTGCCGCATGTACTCTTTTGGCCATGGGAAATTGCTGTTTCAAACTTGGAGATAAAGAAAATGCGAGAAAATATGCAATTAAAGCAGAAGAGAGATTGATTCAAAGTGGCTTAATGCCCAATGAAAGATATCTTCAATTAAAGGAAATATATGGAGAAGGAAAAAATGCTTGGATCCCTACCAATAAGCCGGTGAGAAGGCGTATGCGGGACAGTGAGCGGAAAAGCCTTGAAGATGCCATTGCTTTTATGAGGCAGCTTTATGAAATAAGCAAAGCCAAAGGTAATTTTGAAAATAGGGAAATGGCATTTGCGGTGTTTTCCTTGGGGGAGATGCATCAGCGTCTTGGTCAAAAAAATGAGGCTATCTTTTGGTATACTCTGGCGGAAAAGTATGCTAATCCTTCGTATTATGCAAGGACCTGTATTCGTCTGGGAGAGGTACTTTTACTATATGGAGACGAAGAAAAAGCACTGCAAAAATTTGTAAATGCCAAAGAATATATTGCAGAATATGGCGATACGCACTCATGGGAGAATTGCCGTGTTCTGGGTCATATCGGAGATTATTTCTACAAAAAAGGTGAAATGACAACGGCTTTGGGCTTTTATCATTCGTGGAACCAGCTTTATAAAGAGTTAAATTTGCCGGAATGCGCCTCAAGAGACAATCGGATTATAAAAATGGGAAAAATTTTAACTGCTTTTGAAAGACATAAGGAAGCCATGGAACTTTATTATGTGTTAGCTGTTTCAATCAGAAACCGAGAAGGAGAAACGGAAAGATTCAGTAAAATGCTTCTGCGGGTTGCAAGTCTTCATATTCAAATTGGAAACATTCAAGAAGGCGAGACAATGCTAGATCATGTTTTGATCTTGGCAGGGAAAAATGGAATAACAACAGAAAGTTTTGGCAAAGTTTGTGATAAAGTTGGAAGACTATATGCTATGGGTGGATTGGAAGAAAAAGCTTTGGAAGCATTGAAGTTGTCTTATGGAGAAAGTTTAAATGGTAAAAAATGCATGACCAAGGAAGGTATTCAGCTTTTGCGTGAGCTTTTATGGAAAAGCGGCGACAGCAAAGCTTATTTTTCCGTAAAAAATGGGCATGAATTAGAATAGTTTTTGTTGACATGGTTTTTTTGCTGTGATACTATTATGAAGTATGTTCAGCCGCACGAAGAGGTTTCAAAATCAAAGAATGGCTTTGGTTACCGTATTCGGCGAGTAAATTGCGAGGAGGTGTTCATATGTACGCAATTATTGAAACAGGTGGTAAGCAGTATAAGGTAGCTGAAGGTGATGTCATCACAGTTGAAAAGTTAGGCGTTGAAGCTGGTCAGGATTTTACATTCGGCAAGGTTCTTGTTTTGGCAAAAGACGGTGACGTTAAAGTTGGTGCTCCTTATGTTGAGGGTGCTGCTGTTACAGCTTCTGTAATTGGTGATGGCAAGGAAAAAAAGGTTATTGTTTATAAGTACAAATCCAAAAAAGGCTTTCACAAAAAAAGAGGCCATAGACAGCCTTTCACGAAATTACAGATCAAATCTATCTAATTATGATAAGAGCTATTATTTATCGTAAAGACGGAAAAATCTGCGGAGTTGAGCTAACCGGACATGCAGAGTATGCCAAAAGCGGTAGGGACATTGTATGTTCCGCTGTATCTGTACTGACGTTGAATACCATAAATGCCATTGAGCAATTTACGGAAATTCCATTTCGCTGTGAAGCGGATGAAAAAAACGGCGGTTTTCTCAAAGTCCTTTTCCCTTTAGAGGGTATGGCAGACCACGATACCCAGCTTTTATTGCAAACGCTGGAGATGGGATTGTCAGCAATAGAAACGGAATATAAACGGTATTTTACTTTGATTGATAAGGAGGTGTAAGTGATGTTCAGATTAAACCTTCAGTTCTTCGCGCATCATAAGGGCGGCGGTTCCACAAAGAACGGTCGTGACTCAAATGCAAAAAGACTTGGCGCAAAACGTGCAGATGGTCAGTTTGTTTTGGCTGGTAATATCTTATACACACAAAGAGGCACAAAAATTCACCCTGGTACAAACGTTGGCAAAGGTGGCAATGACACTTTATTTGCCTTGGTTGATGGCCGTGTGAAGTATGAAAGAAAAGGCAGAGATAAGAAACAGGTTTCTGTTTATCCTATCGAAATCGCTGAATAAGAATTGCGAAGGCTTCAAATGATACCATTTGAAGCTTTTTTCGTGAAAAGCAAAATAATTGCTTTTTGGGAAAAAGGTGAAGCTTGTTAGGTAATGGAAGAGTATAAAATTTTATTGAACCGTGAGCTGCCTTTGCTGGTATTCCTTTTCGTAGAAGTTAATCATAGTAAAATAATATTTTTAATTCATAAACTCTAATTAAAAATGAAAGAGCTTTTTGGCGTAAGACAGAGACCTTGGAATAGGCATTTTGAGGTAATTATAAAGAGGTGAAAAAATGTTTGTAGATAGAGTCAAGATTCATATTAAGGGTGGAAACGGCGGAAACGGCATGGTTTCTTTTTTCAGAGCGAAATATATCACTCACGGTGGTCCCGACGGCGGCGACGGCGGTAGAGGCGGCAGTGTCATTTTTGTGGGCGACGAAGGAATGAACACGTTGGTTGATTTTCGCTATAAAAGGGTTTTTAAAGCGCAAAATGGTGGCGATGGCGAAAAAAGAAACTGTTTCGGAAAAGATGGTCAGGATATCATTGTTCGCGTGCCCGTGGGTACTGTTATTCGTGAGGCACAAAGTGGCAAGGTTATGGCGGATATCAGCAAAGCTGGTGAGGAAAAGACCATGATTTTCGGCGGAAAGGGTGGAAAGGGTAATCAGCACTTTGCAACCCCTACCAGACAAGCACCAAGATATGCGGAAAGAGGACGTATTGCAAAGGAATACGATATTATTTTAGAATTGAAATTGATTGCAGATGTTGGACTGATTGGTTTCCCCAATGTAGGAAAATCCACATTGCTTTCTATGGTAACAAATGCAAACCCTAAAATTGCCAACTATCATTTTACAACCCTTTCTCCCAATTTGGGTGTCGTGCAGGGTAGATTTGGTGATAGCTTTGTATTGGCTGATATTCCTGGGCTGGTTGAAGGTGCCAGTGAGGGTGTGGGCTTAGGTCATGAATTTTTGCGCCATGTGGAAAGAACTAAGGTTTTTATCCATGTTGTGGATGCGGCAGGAGTAGAAGGGGATGATCCTGTTGAAAATATTCGTAAGATTAATCATGAGTTGGAAGAATATAATCCCCAATTATTAAAGCGCCCTCAGGTGATTGCAGCGAATAAGACGGATATTCCGGAAGCGGCGGAAAATGTGGAACGCTTGAAGGAAGCCTATGAAAAAGAAGGCTATAAAGTATATCCCATCTCTGCTGCAACGAACAAAGGACTAGACGAGCTTTTGACAGCTGTTGCCAAGATTTTGAAGGAGTATCCCGAGGATATTATTTTTGCCGAGGAATATGAAGAATATGATGAGGTTGCTGTGGATATCGATCCATTTACCATTGAAGAGGTAGAGGATGGATACTTTGTGGTAACGGGTGTTGGTGTAGAAAAAATGATTGGCTATACCAATATTGATACGGAAAAAGGTTTTGCTTTCTTCCAGAAATATTTGAAAGAAAAAGGCATTATTGAAGCCTTGGAAGAAAAAGGAATCGAACAGGGTCAGACCGTTCGTATTTACGATTTAGAATTTGAATTCTGGAAATAAAATTTATTAAAAACCCTACGGAGCTTAGGCTTCTGTAGGGTTTTTTTTGTCGATAAAGAAAGGAATGTTTTCCAAGGAAATTATCCTGTTTTTAAACATTTTTTAAAGAAACCATATATAATGAAGGTATAATGATAAGGAGAGTTACTCATGTGTAAAAAAATTTTATTATACATACTTTATATGGTAGAGATAACGGTGCTTATTTTTGTATGCGTTGACGCAGTCGGATTTTTTCACTATGGGTCAAGCCAATCAAAGCGAGGTGAGCTGTCAGAGCTCAAGGAGGGATGGACACTTAAGCTTAGAGGTGCCCTGTATCCCATAGAAGAGTTACCTCAGGAATTTGTTATGGTATCTGACGGTGCAGTGATTTTTAGACAACTGCCGGAAAAAATAAATGATAATTCTATTTTGGCCTTTGAAAATAGATTTCAAGATGTTCAAGTCAAAATTAATGGTGAAGAACGTTACACATATCAAGGATTGCTGCCCCAACAGGGGCGAAGGATGAACACCAATGTTCTTTGCATTGTGGATTTAGAGGAAAAGGATGCAGGGAAGGAAATCAAGGTTGCTTTTCAATCCCCTATGAAAACCATTGGTCTTCACCTTCCCAGTTTTTCTATGGGAACAGAGTCCGGTTTGATGTTGGAATCCTTGCGTGCGGGACTGTCATCTTTGGTTTTTTCGGGAATAATGCTTTTTTTTACCACATTGTGCTTTGCTATGTTTCTTAGAGAAAAAATAGGGCATGGAGAAAAGGTTGAAATACTTGCACATACGTCCATACTGATGTTGCTGAGCAGTATTTGGTCTATAGCAAATTCCGAAGTGGTTCATATGTGCATTCGTAATGATATTTTATTGGCCTATCTTTCTTTTAATTCTTTCATGCTATTACCCATTATGATACCTATTTTTTTTAGTGATGTTCTGGTGCGTTACAAAAAGTTTTTATATCGATTGGCCGGTGTAGCCACCTTTAATTTTTTGCTTCAGAATATAATTAATTTTGTAGGCATTTATCAATATATTCAGATGATGTCCATTACATATATTCTACTACTGTTTACAATCTTTGTTTTAATTGGAATCTCTATTGGGGAATATACAAAGGAAAAATCTTATTATATTGCCGGATTTTTGATTGCTACAATTGTATTTTTAAGCTTCTATATGATGGATGTGTTGCGATTTTTCTTCTTTGCACCTCTGGACAATGCAAGATTTTTTCGTTATGGTGTTTTGGCTTTTATCATTATTATTGTTTGGATTTGCGCAAAGAAGGTTCTGTGTTATGTTGAGGTTGAGATTGAAAATCGGGTATATAAAGAATTGGCTTTAAGAGATGTTTTAACCCATTTGCCTAATCGTGTAGCTCTGGAGAAATGTATAGAGAGTTTAGAGGAGAAAGGCGAAGTTTGCAAAAACTTAACGGTTATCTTAATGGATGTAAATGGGCTTAAGCCCGTAAATGATAAAAGCGGTCATGGTGCTGGAGATAGACTCTTATGCGAGGCGGCAAAAAGCATAAAGGAAGCATTTCCGGAGGAAAATGATGCATGGTACCGCTTGGGTGGGGATGAATTTGTGGTATTGATGACCGAAACAGAGTTAAGCAATGAAGAGTGTCAGCAAAGGTTGCAGAGGACTACTGAAAAATTGAAAAATTTTGAACATGGCCCCATTTCTATTTCCTGCGGTAGCCAAACCGTGAGGGATGTCAAGGTTACAAAAGAAATGGTTCATCATTTAATGCAGGAAGCGGATCAAATTATGTATAAAAACAAAATCCAGTATTATCAAAAGAAGTTAAACAAAAGAGGTTCCCATGAGGTTCTCTGAGATGAATCATTGTTATGATACTTAAGTCCTTTGTTTTATAACAAATCACGGTAATGTTGCTTATGGCAAAGAATAATGAAGCAAAATATAACCGCAATTAATAGTGTATCTGACGAATAACAACGGACTCTATGATGTTATGATGATATAAGCAAAATTTTTTTCATTCTATAAGCAGAAGTGTCGACATAGTCGACACTTTTTTTCTAATTAATGTTGCTAAAAATAGAAAGCTCATGATAGGAAAGTCTCGTGTGAAACAGATTAGTTTGTAGGTAATAAGAAATTGGTAAAAATTCATATCTTGGGAGTAAGAATTCTCAATTTGCATAGAGTTATTTTTACTTCTTTGGGAAACAATAATCCAAAATGAAGTAAATGAGGTGATAAAATGTATACCTTGGAGAGAAATACGCCAAGATGCAGAATTTTTTGGTTGGATGGTAAAAAGTTTAAAACAAATCTGTTTTTACTTTTTTTTGAGTTGCCTTTAAGACGAGAAACTGCTACAAAAACTGCTTTGCTGGCAGAGGTACTGCGTGAGGGATGCAAGGCTTATCCTGATGCCCGTAGAATTGCCATTGCCGCTGAAGAAATGTATGGTGCTTTGTGGGATATCTCTATTGTAAAAAAGGGGGAAAAACAATTATTGGTTTTCTCATTGGAAACAGCAAAGGCAGTAGAAACAGATACGGCAATTGGATTTCTAAAGGCACTTTCATCAGAACCTTTGGGGGATCATCTTGGATTCCCTGTGGCCGTTGTAAACCGGCGAAAGGAAATAATGGCAAGAAAACTAGCGGCGTTAAAGGATGACAAACAAGAATATGCCCGTAGGAGATGCTTACAGGAGGCAGCAAAGGGAACGCCCCTTGAAATTTCAGCCGATGGTTATGAAGAGGATTTGGATGAAATTGATGGGAAAATATTATATGACTATTACTCCAAAATTGTTGAGCATGCACCGGTTAAAATATTTTTTTGTGGTGATAGGGGAGAAAAAAAGAAGCTAACAGTTTTTCGTAAGATTTTTCAGGGTGGAGAACCTTTGGAGAGCTTAAGAGAGGTTGAAGTGGCCACTAGACAAGAGCCTGTTTTTGTAAGAGAGCATACACCTATGGAACAGGCAAGGCTTTTATTGGCTTTTGATACCAAGGCAGTATGGGGCAAGCGGAGCTATGGCACAATGCTAGTACTAAATCAGCTTTTTGGTGGTGATCCTGATTCATTGCTTTTTCAAAATTTAAGAGAGCGGGACGGTCTTTGTTATGACATCAAATCTTTTCCTTATCCATTAACAGGACTTTTATTTGTGCAAACAGGGATTAAGGTACAGGATGCTAAAAAGTCCGCAAAGGGAATTCTTCAGGAGTTGGAAAAGCTTGGCGAAGAAGCTGTGGAAGAAAAAAAGTTAGAGCAAGCAAAGACTGCTCTATTAAGGCAGTATGGTACCATCGCTGATCAGCCTTGGGCAATGGCGGATTTTTCTGTGGAACAGGTTTTGGGTGAAGGGGAGCGAGGTCTTGAGCCCTTTTTGCGCCGCATTCAGAATGTGACAGCGGAAGAGGTAAGCCGTATGGCTAACAAAGCCGTATTGAAAGCCATTTATTTGTTGAGCGGTCAGGAGGTGGCAAAAAATGAGGGAAAATGAAATAGATAAAAACGGCACAGCTTGGGTGAAAACTTCTTCTGGAATGGATTGCTATTTTTTCCCTATGCCAGATTACGAAGAGAAGATGGCGGCGATTGTGGTGAAAGCGGGTTCTGATTTTTTAGCCTGCAATGGTAAGAATCAAGAAAATCCTCTACGCTTTCCTGAAGGAACGGCACATTTTATTGAGCATAGGTTGTTCCGCCAAAAATGGGGAGATGCTTTTGCAACATTTAGCAAGCAGGGGGCTTCTGCCAATGCTTTTACCGATGCTGAGAAAACGGTATATTATTTTAGTTGTCAGGAAAATTTTTTCGAAAACTTGAGGTTGTTACTCAGCTTTGTACAAAACCCTTATTTCTTAAAGGAAGAAACAGAGCAGGAAAAAAGCATTATACAAAGTGAAATTACCATGTATGACGATAATCCCGATTGGCGAGTGTATTATCAGCTTTTGCAAGGGATGTATCATCATCATCCTATTCGCATTCCCATTGCCGGAGATGCAAAAGCAATGGAGAAAATTGATCATAATGTGCTGCAACAGGCCTACGAATGTATGTATACGCCAGAGCGGTTTAGCTTGATTTGTGCCGGCGATATTCGGGTGCCGAAAATTATTGAAACCGCCAGCATGATGAAAAAGAAAAATCCTGGTGAGAAACCCTTATTTGAAAGAGAACCGGAGAATGTGAAAGAAAGCTATGTGGAGGGAAAACTAGGCATTAGTAGACCAATTTTTCAGATTGGTTTTAAAATGACACCTGTAGATAAAGAACCAATAAAACAACGGATTCTAATGGGTATTCTGCTTGAAATTTTAGCTGGTGAAAGCAGCGCTTTTTATCAGGAGGCATATTACAAAAAATATTTGGATGAACCATTAGGGAATGCCTATTTCAGTGGTGAAGGTTATGCCTTTTGCGCTTTTTCCGGCGTAGGTGAAAGAGGAAAAGAAGTGAGTGAGCTTCTTTTGCAGCATTTGGAGGTTCTTTGCCAGGAGGGAATTGAGGAGGAAGATTTCCGCAGAATACGCAAGAAACAGATTGGTCGCTTTATTCGGCGCAATCAGTCGGTATCCGGCATGGTATTGGGACAAATTGAGTGGGCCATGGCGGATTGTTCAGCAGGACAAGTGTTTCGATATTTAAAAACTGTGAAAAAGAGTGAAGCTGAACTGTTATGTAAAGCTTTTGCAAAAGACAAGATGGTTCTTTCTGTGATACGGTAGGAAGAAATACGTTATTTCTGTAAAAGATGGTTATGTTTATAAAGCTGGGCAAATATGAATGTGACAGACTTGATTGAGTTGGAGAAATGTTATATTGAAAACAGCTTGAAGAATAGGACTTTTATAAAAGGAATTTGTTAAAGACTTAAACACAGAAGCCTTAACGGCTTCTGTGTTTTTATATGAAATACATACAAACAACTGCAATTTGTACGTGATTGCATTTTAGGAAGGATAAACGGTTTTATGAAAGAATTCATTGAGTTACAGGGCTCAATGTGGTATGATTTTTTCTAAACGGGTCAATAAGTAATACTATAGTAGAAAATTACCCGTTAAGTCTACATTTCAAAAAACCCTTGCACATCACTACTATAATAATAAGAAGAATTGGTTAGAATGAAATAAAAGGTATTTTGATTAAGAAGACAAGAAATGATAAGTTTTTAATAGATTGAAAGAGAAAGGTAGGTTGGCTTATGCCTGAAATATGGTTTCCTCATTTGGGGATAGAAATAAATCACCTAAACAGAGTTGCGTTTACAATTTTTGGAAAAGAGGTT